>CALVNZ010000001.1 GCA_944350115.1 uncultured Clostridia bacterium
CTTAAAAAACAACAAAATTTAACTCAAAAACTGAATATGCTAATGTAGCACAGTCGGTAGTGCACCGCCTTGGTAAGATAAAAAATGCCAAATTTTACCACTTAAAAAACAACAAATTTTTACTCAAAAATTGAATATGCTAATGTAGCACAGTCGGTAGTGCACCGCCTTGGTAAGGCGGAGGTCACGGGTTCAAGTCCCGTCATTAGCTCCAAAAACAAAAGTCGCTAAAAGCCTTATAAATAAAGGGATTTAGCGATTTTTTCTTTTCAATTTTAGAGAGCACTATTCTTTTTAAAAAATGCAATAGGTGTCAATTTTAACTATCGTAGGTGTCAACTTTTTGCATAAAAAAGACCGAAAATTGAAAATCTCAACATTCGGTCTAAAACTCTCAAAAACTGCCTAAAACTGCTCCCGTAGGTGTCAGTAGGTGTCAAGATTTCGTGAAATTTTTTTCACAATACTCTCTTACATAGTTTATCCAATTATCATACCAATACCAAGTACCTGCAACAAGAGTCCCATATTGAGTTAGAGTGCTTTTGCTATCAGACAGCTCTTTCCAGCATTCAGTATGATTATGCATTTTAAAGGTTATGTATCCCTCTTCCTGCATTTTTTCAACAATTTGACCAGGTCGATATTTTTTCTTTTCTGTCTCTTTGATTAAAATTTGTTCATTTAATTGTTTCTCTTGATCTGGAGTTAATTTTACAAATTCAATAACAGCATCTGCTTGCCCTATCCTGTTTGCATTAACTTGGACATACATAACCCTAAAAGAATATCTATTATCTTTAATTAAATCATCTGTTAAAGTTTTTTCATAATCTAAAATATAGTTTTTTATATTATCACTGAGCCCTTTCATCTTATTTAATTCTTTTATTTTAGATGTTGGCTCTATTTTTGAAAATTGAATGCACAGAGCTAAATCATCATCTATTCCATATTTATTTCCGAATATTGCCTTTATATAATAATTAAAGTTAATAGCAGCCGCATGTGTCTTTGCACTAATAATTTCATCAATTCTAGTTGTCATTTGATGTTCAATTTCATGTCGTAAACCAATCAAAAACTTTAAATTAGCTTTTGTAGCAGAATCTAAAGGACATTCCCTATTGTTTAAACAAGTTTCTAAATCCCAATTCTTGTAAGCGCCATATTTTGTCTTATCATATTTTTTTCTTTTTCCACTAACTTTATAGAACCTATAATCAATATTCTTACTACGATAATACGCATGCATTAAATATGTCCAAGAAATTATACAAAGAGTAATATAAGCTTCTGATTTAAATGTTATAGTTGGATTGTTATAAATTTGAACAGCCGCTAACATTTCTTCTCTTGATTTTTTAACTAACTCATCTTTCCTTGATTTAAAAGCTCTCTTTTTTAACATATCAACTCCTATGAATATTATATCACAAAATTATAAATTAGTAAATATCACATCTCCATATCTTCTTCTTTTTTGTGTTTTCTTTCTTTTCGCTCTTCGAGTAATTGCATAAGCAAGTCATCATATTCTTCGTCTGTCATTCTTGATATCAAATCATTTTTGCGATTTTCAAGATCTTCATGTCTTTTTTGATCATCAAGATACATTTCTACTTCCTTTATCTTTTCATTTAATTTATCAGTTGTATTTCGTATATATTCATTATCAACTGAGTTATAAACTGTTATTGTTGTTTTTACATCTCTATGTCCAAGTAATTGCTGTATTGCCTTAGGATTTTCATTCATTTCAAATAGCATATTTGAAAATGTGTGACGAAGCCCGTGAAAATGAATATTATATTTACCCAAATTATGTCGTTTAATAAATCTATCAAATATCATTCTACAACCTGAATATGTTCTAACACTTCCATCATCATTGGCAAAAATAAAAGATGTTGGAGCCGTAAGTTCAGCCGTAACATCTCTATTGATTCTTTCTCTTTCTATTTGTTTATCTCTCCATGCAAGTAACGTATTAACAACAATGTCTGTAATCGGGATTTCTCTAACACTGCAAGTGGTTTTTGTGTCCCCTATAACAGTGGCTCGTGAAAGAATTCTACCTTCACTATCAAACTTTGGAACTTGTGTTACACTACGCTCAACTTTTAATGTTTTATTCTCAAAGTTAACATTTTTCCATTGAAGAGCAATCGCTTCTCCAATACGAAGTCCTGCAAATAAAAGAACATAACATAATGGCTTTAAGAAATTTGCTTCATCTTGATTTAATACTGTAAGAAATTCTTTCCTTGCTTCTGGTGTTAATGCCTTATATCTATCCTGTCCACTATAAATTTTTCGATCTCTCGCTTTAACAACAACCTTTCTTGTTGGATTCTCTTGCACCCATTTATTATCAATAGCATATTCGAAAAATTGACCGATAAGATGTTTATTCTTTTTTATAACATTCAAGCTATATTCAGCGTCAATCAATTTATTGATAACTTGTTGGACAACAAAAGTATCTATTTGATAAACTTTCATATTCCCAATAATTGGTTCAATATGCAACTTAAAATTACGAATTATTCCTTCAAATGTTCTTGGAGTTACAGAACTCTTTTTAAACACTAAAAGCCACTCTAACATAAGCTGACCAAAAGTTTTGGTTTCCATAGCTTCATAAGAATTGCTTTTTAATCTACCAGAAATTTCACTCAACTTTTTTGCAACTTCAGTTTGATTTCTTCCATAAACAGTCTTTTTAATTATTTTTCCATTTTCATCATGACCTATAGTAATAGCTCCTGACCACCTACCATCTTTACGCAAAAAAATAGATCCTTCGCCACTGCTTCTTCTATATTTAGTTTTCACTTCATTTTTAGTTGGGGCTTTGTTTCTTTTACTATCCATTTTGCACCTCGCTTTTGTTATTGTTAAGTGTTAGCCAAGCAACAAAATTAAGCACACTTACAACTTGTCTTTTACCGACTTTTGTTGTTGGAAAGTCTTTCCTTCTAAGTAGAGTTCTTACATTATCTCTACCAAGCCCAGTTATTTTGATTAAGTCCTCACAGTCTAAAAAATCTTTACCATATTTCAAAGAAATTCTATTCACTTCATTTTGTATTAAGTCATTAATATTAATGTTTGTATTGTTCATCTGTTCCTCCTCACAAAACTAAAATTCCTTTCTATATCTAATTAAAATTTTCTATTAAACTCTCTATTTCTAATCTTTATATTCATCTTTTTAGACTGATAAAACGAAAGTGGGTTTGCCCACTTGTCGTAAAAATAGGAAGAATAAAAATTATCAGCAAGCGTATCACTCAAAAATGCTTATATTTAAAGCATTTAAGAGTGATTTAGCTGATAATTTGTTTCCTCCGCTTATCCTGTTTTATAAAATATTTATTTCTACATTTCAAAATCTCTATTATTTTTACTAATAATTACTTCATATTCTTGTTTTCTAGAAAAATACTCTAACTTTTCATGAAATGCTTTAAAAAAATCAATTTCTTTTTGAATTTCATAATTTGTTTGCTCCCAAAGATATAAGATTTTTTCCCACTCTCTTTTTCTTAAGAACTTTTTATGTGCTTTATAATTAACCATTTTTAGTTTTACTTTTTCTAGTTCATCATGAATATGCCCAAGACTAATTGCTGTGCTTATTGTTAAATTCCCAAGACGTCTTTTCATATCTTTTAAATACGCACTTTCTTTTTCAAAAAATCTTTCATCTTTCCATTTTAAAAATTTAATACAATCCTTTTTAAACATCACATAAATATCAGAAAGATTTTTATTTCTTTTTAGAAAATATTCTGTAACATCATCAACATTTTTTCTAACATATTCCATATTTTCACTTGAATAACCTGTTCTTCCATCTCTTGGAATTCGGTTATAAAGCTCTAATAAAATCCTTTTTGCTTTGCGCCCAATAATTCCTTTATCAAGATAAGCATCATATTTGTCATATAAATCTTTTTTATCTTTTAAAAGCTGAGCTGTTGGATTTGTTAAAGCTTTCTCGAAAATATATCTTGCATCTATTAAAACATTTTTAGGCAATTTCCCAGTATGATATTTTAAGTTTCCACCATTAGCAAAATACATGGGTTCTTTTTCAAAAAAAGATAGGTGTATATGCTTGTTCTCAGTATTTTCGTGTAGTCCTGCATACCACACGATATTATTACTGCTGAGCCCACATTTTTTAAAAAATTTTGGCAACTCTTTAGATAAAAATTTATAAGCCTGTTCATAGTCTCTACAATATTGCTCTCCAAATTCTGTGCGAAAAGAAATAACAATATCCCAAATTACACTTTTTGTATTTTGCAATTCTCTTCTTAATTCTTTTCTTTCATCATCTGAAAGCAAACCTTTATCACTAAAAACACCATATGATTTCTCTTTATTGCCTATATATTGTTCATAATCTTTTGGAACTTTTTCGCTTGCTCCAGTTTGAATATAATTAAGATAACTATAACTATTTTGGCAACTCACAAACTCTCTATGCTTTAAATTTTTATCATTTTCCTTATACTGAGAACTATGTTTATAGTATCTGCACTTAATTACGATGTTGCATTTCAATTGTTCTGTCAATATGTTGCACCTTATCCCAAATTGCCTGTGTAAATGTATCAACACTTTCTAAATACTTTTTTATTTCCTCTCCATTAATTGGTCTAAACACTGCCTCTTCTAGTAAATAGTTTAAAAACTCATTCATACTTCTGAATTTGGTTTTTTGATACATCTCTTGCAATTTATCTAAAGTTTCAACATTCCTTATCCTTAACATAATTTCGTTATTTAATTTCTTCATTATTACTCCTCCTTGATTTTAATTTTTGGTTTTAAATCTCTCTTTGTCTTAAATCTCTGCAGGCTAAAATTTAAGACAACAAAAAAAGAAGTCAATAGCAAAAATTACTTATCATCTATTAAAACTTCTTTTTTTTATAAAATTTTCTATTTCTATAGGGTATATAGTAATAAAATATTATTTAATCAAAAGAACGGTGGCACTAAATTCTTTCCTTTGCTAACTAATTATTTTATTTTCTATCCCCTCACTATATATTGGTTTTTCTTAAAATTTGCACTTGAAAAGTGTAGTATTTTTGATAAATTTTGTTAATTTTCAATTATAGATAATCACAAAACTCCTCATATTTCCTATCATAAAAAATTTTTAAAAATTTTTAATTTTTTTTTGAAAAAATACATGTTTTTATATTTTATTTCACCCCAACATGTCATCTTTAATGTATTTTAAGCCTTTGTTTTGTATATATTCGCCTATTCTTCTTGGTGCAACATTTAAAGTAACCCAGTTATATCCTTTGCTACATTCATACATATTGTCTAAAATAAATAGTGAAAAATAATATTTCTCCTTCCACCATTCATTTATTGTTTTACCGTATGTGTTAATATTTGGATACTTACAATTTGTTATATGACAATAAACCATTGACTTATATTTGTCTTTTAAATCTTTATTAAAAATATGTTTTGAAATTCCAAGAGAAACTTTATCAATTCTTGTACTATTATTTATTGTTTTCTTTGGCAAATTAAATTTATATTTTTCAATAGTTCGTGAACGAGATGTTTTATTATTTTCATCATATTTTGTTTTTGTTAAAACATAATATTTATTATCTTTTTTAGCAATAAACACAATGAAAAGGAATTGATCATCAATCTCTAAATCCTTTGCTTTATCTTTGTTAACTATATATGAGTTCTTTGTTATTTTACCTTTTCTAGTCTTGTTTATTTGCCTTTGTATAAAACCATTTTCTATAAAATATTTTAAATCACTCTGTATTGTCCTGTCAGTAACAGCAAACTTCCAAGCCAAATCTCTTACTGCAATCTTTTTACCTTTTAAATATTTAAGATAAGCAAATAATTTTTCTCTGCGTAAATTCTTAGTAAAAACACACTTAATTGGTCTATCTTTTTCTTTGCCATTATATATGTTAAATCCTAGTTCATCAAGTTTATCATAATCATAATATCTTCTTACCCCACGCCTACCTTTAAGATAACTTCTATTCCGTTTTCTCTTCAACTCCGCCTTCTCTTTATACAATTCCATGCGTTGTTTCTTTCTTACTTCATTTATTTTTCTTAAATCATTTTTATCAACATAGCCATATTCATAATCATAATACATACATTTATTATAGCATACTTAATATACAGATTAATAAATTTTTATCAAAAAACAAAATTTTAATATTTGTTTTAAATAAAAAAGATGTATTAACTATACATCTTTTTATACACTTCTTTACAAAAGAAAACTTTTCTTTATTATTAATTTCTTTTGAAAGTAAATACTTACACAAAAAGTAATAATATATAATATAATTTATATATAATATATACGGTGCACACACTTTCTAAAACCCACAAAATAATATATTAATTATAAATATTTGTTATTTTGTGTTTACTAGATATTTCTCAATCTTTATTTTTCTTTTGTGGCTAAATACTATTTGTATTCATTGTATTTTTTATTGCATCCTTTAACTTTATCTGCAGGATATTTTTTATTGTTTTTTTCTATTTTGTTTAAAACAGCGGAACTTAAATCTATGTTATTCATTTGGGCAAATCTTAAGACAAAATATAAAACATCTGCTAGTTCTTCTTCAATTTCTTCTCTTTTCTCGGATTCCATCATTTTTTTCATATCTTCTTTAGATTTAAATCTAAATATTTGCAATAATTCATTTGCTTCTGTTGATATTCCTATTGCTAATTCCTTAGGATTGTGAAATTGATCCCAATCTCTTTTTTCACAAAACTTCTTCACTTCATTCTTTAATTCTTCTAATGTTGTTTTATTGTCCATGATTACTCCTCTTTAATCTTGATTTTAAATAATCAGAAAACTTTTTATCAACACAATAAACAAAACACCCCTTTTGTCCACGTGTCAATAGTGTTCTATATGTATTCTTAATTATTTCATCAGCAATTTTTTCAGCGTTTTCAGGATTTACCTTTTCCATAGACTTTAATCCTTTAATTGAAGCATCTGTTTTTGCCCTAAAATGCCAGTTAGTGTATACTTTACCATCATCAGTTACACCTATATCATTACCAATAATTACCCCAACATAATCAAATTCAAGCCCTTGTGAAGTATGAATACATCCCACTTGATCAACAGAATTTGGATCTATAGCCCAAGTAGCAGTGCTACCTAAATTCCATGAAGCATTATAATTCCCAATATTTATGTCGTAAACATCAGGATTATTTTTCCCATCCTCTATCCAATCCCAACAGTAGCCTGCAAGCATTCTAGACTTGTTATTAATTTTATTTTTCTCTTTAATAATTTTAAATAACTCATTGGGATCATCAATAATTTCAAAATCATAATTATCAAATCCATCAAAGTTTGCAGTTTCTCTTATTTGCAATGTGTTATCAACCCAAGCTAAAAAACCATCTGATCCGTTACACCTGAATTGTGATTGTAAATCCATTTTTACAACTTCTGCATCATACAAATGTGCAAATTTATTTATTTCAGCAATGCTACCAGCATCATCAATATGTATTCTTTGATGTTCATCAATAAAGAAAACTGAAAATTTAGAAGCATTAATAATTTCTTTTATTTGATTTTCTCCCTTGTTCTTAAACATCCCTGATTTTCTATTTAATCTATGTGCTTCATCACAAAGAATAACATCAAAAGTGTTAGGAACAGCATCATAAAAATTCCCAGAACCTTTAAACAATTCACTAATAACAGCTTGTTTAAAATTGCCTTTTAATTTTTTAGAATATACACTTCTAGGGGCAGCATTCTTTGTTACATATGCACATACAGCATCTCTAGCTGTCATTTTGACTAATAAATTAATTGCTAAAACTGACTTACCTGTTCCGGATCCACCTTCTACAATTAAGACTCTTTTTCTTCCATCTCTATAAGATTTTCTACCCATTTCAAGAGCTTTCTCATAAACTAATTTTTGGTCATCAATCATTAAAAACTCTTGATTACCATTTAACATACTAACCAAACAATCTTGTAATGATTTTGATGGTCTTAGTCTACCATTATCAATTTGATATAAAGTCTCTTTATGATCTCCAAATTTTATTTTCTTTGAAATAAAATCTCTTAGCATTTTCCCTTCACCCGCTGCAAAAATAGGAGACTTATCTACATAAAATTTATATATATTACATTCAATAGGATCGTCTTGACTCTTCATATAATTATGAAGGTAAGCACAAGGATTTAACTTAACTTCTTGATCTTGAACTACTTGATTATAGTCTTCAATCATTTTTGCATAAGTATAAGCTTGGTATGATGGATGTGTAGTTTCTCGAACTCCTCCACCAAGATATGTTTTTACAATACCATCTTTATTATCTACAGGTTCTATTTTATCCCATTGCTTTAATTCAATGATAACTGCAGTATTTTTATTATCTTCATTTTTACCCGAAACAATAAAATCAACTCTTTTACTTGTATATGGAATATTAAATTCTATTGCTATGCCAGAATCATCAGGGATACAGTTATCATCAATAACATTTCTCATTTGCAATAAAGAATTATTCCATGCACGAATTTCATTGATGGAAGTCTGTCCAATCTTTTCTTGATATTTTTGATATAATTTATTGACTAATACATCATCTTTAACATCATCAACAAATTCTTTTTTTAATGCTGAATAAATTATCATAAATTCTCCTATGTGTTATTGCCCAAATTAACCCAAATAATTGCACCTCTCGGGTGTTTATAAGGTCTTGGGATTTCATACCTTTTGCAATTTGTTATAACCCACGCATAAGTTTTATTGTATGGCAATTCTGTAATTTTTTTTATACAGTGCTTATCTAAATTATCCTTATACTCATTTAAACTAAGTTTAATACAATCTCTTATTTCGCATTTACCCACTACTAATCCAGAACCACTTTGAATAATCTCTATTTCTCCTCTAATTTTTGTATTAGATCCACGTATTTCCCAAATTTTTTTACCATCAAGGATTAAATCAATCCATGGTTTTTTTATAATCAGTGCTTTCATTAAAAATTTTCAAAACCTTCATATGTTGCAAATGCTAATAAATATAATGCTTTTAAAATATTACTATCTTTTTTCCTTAACTCTGAAATTACTGTGTCTTCTTCTACAACTAATTGTTCATTATGAGATAATATTTCTCTTAATAAACCGGGTAAAATCTTACATAATTTACAAAAAGCATCTTTGTCTCCTGTAACTAGTTCATAAAATTTATCAATAGACACTCTTCTTATTCTATCATTACCAACTCTTTCACCATCAAGGGATACATACCATGTTATATTTTGACTCTTTCGAGCTATTATTTCCACCAAATAACATTCACAATTTGGATCTTGTGCAGCCTTTGCTGAAAGTTTCATGTATGTTTTTTGTGAAGAGCTTGAATTCATAGTATTATGTTTATTTTTTAATTCAACATAAACTTTTTTACCATCACTTCTAGTAAAAATAACATCAAATCCATGTTCAGGAACTTCACAATTTGCAAAATATTTAAAAATGTTTTGATGGAAATAACCTATAGCATTAGTATTTGTTTTATCTCGTTGTCTGGCAATTTCTTCCTTAATAATAGTTTCCATATCTTTATTATAAACATTACTATCAAAAGTTAATTTTATAGGATCAATCAAATTACTATTAAATTTTGCTAGATCAATACTCTTAATTGTTTCAGAATATGTTGATAAAGTTTTTTTAATATGTTTTATTAAATTTTCATCACTTATATAATCTAAATATGCCATTATTTTACCTCCTTTAATGCTTTTATAATTGCTAATCCTATTTCTTTTGCAAAATTTACTGGAACAGCATTTCCAATCTGTTTATATTGATTTAACATACTACCGCAAAATTGCCAATCATCAGGAAATGACTGAATTCTTGCACTTTCTCTTACGGTAAATGGCCTTGATTCATCTGGATGACATCTATCTGTTTGTTTCATACAAGGTGAACATAATATTGTTAAACTAGGTTCATCCCAAGATATCCTTCTAGCAATGCCTGTTTTCCCGCCTCCTAATTTATATGAACCTTTCATATAAGCTCTTGCAACATCATCTGGTAAATCTCTCCAACATCCACCTGGAGGAACTAAATCAAAAACTTCCTTCTTGCTTTGAGGATATTTCGCACCTTCTGAAATAGGAACATTTTTCAATACATCTCTTAATACAGGTTTATATTCATGTGGTTTAGGGTATTCGAAATTAATATTCAAATCATTGCGAATTCCTATAATTACAATTCTTTCTCTCTTTTCTGCTACTCCATAATTCCATGCATTAAGAACTTTATATTGAACTCTATAACCAATTTCTTCAAAAACATTAATCATTGTTGCTAAAGTTTTTCCACCATCATGATTAACTAATCCTTTAACATTCTCTGCTAAAAACATTTTTGGTTTTAATTGTTCTAGAACTTTTGCATAATAATAAAACATTGTTCCACGGATATCGTTCAATCCCAATCTTTTCCCAGCATAACTAAAAGATTGACAAGGATATCCTCCTGATAGCAAGTCTAGGTCTCCTTCCTTTAAGTTTAACATTTCTAAAAGATTACGATTAGATAAATCTTCTATTGGTTCACACATTATATTCCAATTAGGTCTGTTAATTTTTAATGTGTTACAAGAATCTTTATCAAAATCATTTGATAATAAGTTGTCAAAACCTGCTTGTTCTAATCCTAAAGCTAATCCACCAGCACCTGCAAATAATTCTACATTTGTGAATTTATTTTCTTTTTGTTTTCTTTCAACATTTAAAATGTCGTTTCCATCTATATTAAATTCTTTAACAATTGAACGCAAATTTTCATAACTTGGTTTGCTTTTACCAGACAACCAGTCACTAACTTGAGCCTGTGTTGAATTTATAACTTTCGCAAAAGAAGTTTGATTTAAAGAATGTTTTTCCATTATTTTTTGTAGTAATAAAGATAATTCCATAAAGTACCTCGTTGATATTATAGCATACTTTTTAATTAATTGTATCAATTTTATAGGTTTTCCTATAATTTTTATAAAAATAAAAGGCTCATTTAGAGCCTATTATTTTTTACTCAATCTTAAATTTGTTTTTAATTTGTTTATATACAAAATATTCATATTTATCAAAACTATTTAAAACATCTAAATTTGATGTATCTAAATATTTAATAACTTTAAACGGAACTCCATAGTCACTAATTTTCCTGGCATCCAAACTAACACAATTATACTCAAGTAAAGATATAAGCATTGTTATGCCAGAATTTATTTCATCTATATCACAATTTAATTCTTTAGAAATATTGTATTTTAATAAAATATCAATTAATCCAAGATATTTAACTAAATGATATTTAAAAATATTATATGTTAATTTTGATGTTTCACGAACTGCCATATCAGGAGTTTTTCTTTGCAACTCAAAATTCAAAACCTCAGGAAATCCATTAGTTATGTATTTTGACACTTTAACAGTCAATGCAGAAAAGTTTTTAGGTGTTTTATTTATTATAAGTCTTTGTAAATCTTCGTTCTCAATTATAGGGAAAATACATTTTAACAGCAATTCAAAGTTCTCCCAATTTAGACTATTCCCATAATTTAAAACATTTAATAGCCTTTTTTTATCAAATGAATTAAGTTTTAAAATCTCTTTATATAACGTAATTTTATCAGATATTTTAATGGTTTTAAACTTGTTAACAATATTCATATCCAATCCTAACTCACTAGCTTCTTGCAATAATTGTTTTTTTGTTAGTTTTTGATCTTCTGTAAGATATTTTTCTGAAGCCATCATAATATCAACTTCTAACTTTTTTGAATTTGGATCGTATTCTAAATTTTTTAATTCTTCTGAATCTGAATTTAAAATATCGCTGAAATTATTATCAATTGAAAAAACAAATCCTTTAAAATGGTGCATAAATCGTCCTGCTCTTCCAGCTATGTTTTGAGCATCAAACTTTTTCAATGGTTTTGTTCCTTTTTTGTCGGACATAACTATCATATTTTTAGCCGATGTATTTATACCTTCTGTAATCGTTGTTGTAGAAATAATCGTATCCAAAACACCTTGATTAAAAAATTCTATAATTTCTTTTTGAATATATTTGGGAATATAACCATGATGTATTCCTATACCATTTTGTAATCCTTTATACAATATCCAATCTTCACTAAAAGCATTTTTTATATGGTCCATGAATATAGCAAACTTTTCTTGCTTTTCAACATCCTCTATTTCATTATATACCTCTTGATTTTGCTTAAATTGTATTATCCATTTCGCTATATTTTCTGTTTGAGATCTAGAATATGTGTAAATAATTGATGATTTATTTCCGCTTTTATATAATATCTTTAATAGGGTTTCTAATTTTTTCCTTGTTGGTTTAGCATTAATTTTAAAGTCTAAACCTTCAAATTTATACTCTTTTTTCTCTCTTATCTCTAACAAAGACTTATTAACAATTTCAATTTCATTGAAACATATTTTTTTGAAGTCATTATCTTTAAAAAAGTTTTGAATTGAACTGGAATTATTATCCACTATCTCTATATATGGACCAGCTAATAATATATCTTTCGCCTTCATACAAACTAATTGAAGTGCAACCCTAAATGATAAATCTCGTTCATTTTCCCCTATTGTTTGATTGTCGATGAGAAATTGGTTATCTATTTTATAAATTTCATCCATAAATATAAAATCAAATTTAAAATCCTCTTTTTTATCTGCCATAGATAAAAATCTTTCAGGGGTATATATAAAAAGATTATTTTCTTCCTCATCAATATCTTCATCACTTAATGTATGAATATTATATTTACTAAAAAATTTATCATCAAGAAGTTTAATATAATTTTCTGCCAACAATGACAATGTTGGATATATCAAGACAATATTTCTATAATTCATCTTTTTAATAATTTCGTTTACAATAAAAGTTTTTCCAAACGAAGTTGGAGCTGTCAAAAAATATCTATTTTTTGTACCTTTTTTAAATTTATCATAAACTATTTTCTGATATTTGTGAAATGATTTTTCTTCTTCCATTGTAAGAGAGGCATTATATATCATTCCTGTTAAATCATGTATGTGTATATCTTCAAATTTTAAATTGTTGTTTTTTTGTTTCAAAAGCATATCATAATATTGAGGAATACCTATGATATTTGCGAATTTGTATAAAAACTGAATTTGAGGTTGTGTTAACTCAAAATTTTTAAGAACATCAAAAAAATCGCAAACTTTCTTAATTAAAACTCCTTCTTGTTTTTGACTATTGCAATCATATTTTAACTTAATTATTTCTTCAGCTGTTTTATTTATATAAGAGGCTTGTTTTTTTGAATACATTCTAACACCTCCTCTTTAATTATTCTTGCATCTTTTACAGGTAAAAAAATAAAAAATAATTCAACACTTAAATCATTAGGAATATTTATCGGATTTGTTTTATTCAATTCTTTTATTTCTTTTATATAACTTTTTATACTGTCTTCAAAATCATTATTAATTTCATTAGAAACAAGTAAAATAGGATATATTAACTTTCCTTTATAACGTTTAATATCCTCATATAAATTTCTATATGGATCAGCCTTACAATCATTGACAAACCTATCTATTAACAAATCTTCTGCGTAAATCTCATATTTTTTTTGAAAAATTGTTTGTAAATTTTTATTTAAATAATCAAATGATATGTCTTTATTTAAATTTGCCCAAATTTTCTTTAGAGCATTCTTATATTGTCCATAAAATTTTACTTCACCGAACCAAAACTCAAGATTATTGTTTTTTTGAATAATATGATGGCAATCATATCCCTTTACTTCAGAATTTGATAATAAATCATAAAACTCTCCTCTAGCAACAAAAACATCTGTACCAAAAAAAACTTGCAGAAAAATGTTTAGTAATACTTCTCCATAAAATCCTAACTTTATTTTTGCAGATTGACCTTCAACATTAAATCTAATTCTAAAATCAAGAGCTCGTCTTTGTAATTCATTTAACTTATTAATATCAATCTGATAATCGTCATATGCCAAATCAACAATTCCATTATAAATTAATTCAACAATGTCATTGTCTCTTTTCGCCTGAAATGCGAAATCTTCAGAAGTCGATATAATTGATTTTTCGCAATCATTAACATTATTAGGCAACTTATAACGTAAAGTTACAGTATTATTAAACAAATCTGCTAGAGTCTTTCTCATTTGCGTCTCCTTTAGTAATTATAGCATAAAAATTCGCAATTTCTATACTGATTAACAATTATATATATAAATTTAGTCAATCTTCATTACCTTTCATTTAGACCTAGCAACCTATCTGCTGATATATCTAAGGCTAAACAAATTGCTTTTATACTATCGTATCCAGGTTTGCTTTTTCCCTTTAACCATTCACTAACTTGACTTTGTTTTAATCCAATTTTTTCAGCTAACTGTGTTTGATTTAAATTAAAATCTATCATTATATCTTTTAGAATATCTATAAAATCCATAATAACCCCTTTTTTATTAATTTTATAGAAAATTCTATGCAATTACTTGAAATATAGAAAATTCTATACTATAATGATTTTATGGATAATAAAAACTTCTATACATGCTGTTTTACTGGTCATAGACCCAAGAATCTTCCTTGGAGATATAATGAAAAAGGATTAAAATTTTTTATTACAAAACATAAGCTTAAAAAAATAATTAAAAGTGTTATTTTGTCTGGATACAATCATTTTATAACAGGTATGGCTTTAGGTATTGATATTCTATGTGCAGAAATTGTTTTGCAATATAAAAACAAATATCCACATATATTATTAGAATGTGCAATTCCTTGCAAAAATCAGACTCAAAAATGGGGAAAAGATAGCATTAAAAGATATAATAAAATATTTCAATCGGCTGATAAAATTACATATGTAAGTAATTCAAATTACTATAATGGCTGTATGCAAAAAAGAAATAAATATATGGTTGACAATTCAGATCTAATAATAGCAGTATTTAATGGAAATTCAGGAGGAACCAAACAAACAATCGATTATGCAAAATCTAAAAATATTAACATAAAAATAATTGAACTATAATATTTATAAGTATCAATATTTATTTTATTAATTATCATATATTAGTTGCAAGCAGTCCAAAATCATCTTAGTTAAATACATTAATTTAGTATATTAGGAAGATTTATCAATTGGCGCTTGTCAGTCTATATTTTAAAACAAAAGAAAACACACTAGCATTTTTGCCAGTGTGTTTAAGAATTTTTAAATAAGCCAGAATTTCCTTCTAATTTAAATTATTTTTAAAAACAACTAAAAGCTTCTTATCTATACTTAATTTTTTTTGACAGTTATAAATATCCTTTTTAAAACCATCTTTGTATTCAGCAGGAATAACTAAATAAAAGTCTAAAATTAATTGTTTGTAATCTTTCCTTTTCCTTTTACACTTTATAACTATATCATTATGACTTACTGTATTTCTTAACTGTTTTATGTTTAACAATTTATCTTTATCTATTTCATTAAAATAACTTTCAATAATACTACTATTATCATATATATAATCAATTAATTCATTCATCGTTTTTTTATTTAGATCTTTATAATCTTTATAAATATTTTCATTCCATAACTTTGCTCTTATGTATTCTTCAAAAAATGACATGTACTTAAAGATATTTATTTGTAATCTTTTGTCATACCTGTATAAATTTGAAACATTCTTCCAAGTACATTCACAATTTATGTCTTTCAAAATTTTAGCAAATTCTAAATACTTAATTTCACCTTTAATATTTATCCATTTATCAATATTTTTTTTGTGCTTATCATAATCTATTATTTCTTTTGTTATGTTCATAATTATATACCTCACTTATGAATAATTGTGATGACGAAATTTTAGATGGATCATTTTCAGGTTTTTGTTTCTCTTTTATTTTCTTCGGTAATAAATAATCAATAAATTTTACTTTTTTATTGTTATCCCAATTTTTAAAAATTCTATAAGCTTCATTGTATTTTGGCAACTCATTCCATGTATATTCATTTTTCGTTTTTGTTTCTTTCTTTATATTTCTTCTTATAATCAAATCGTTTTCGGGGAATGTTTTAATTAGCACAAAATCAATATGAAAATTTTGTCCATTGCCTAAGCAACGATAAGTTATTGATGTTGTTGAATTTTCTATTTTTGCATTTTTATGTTCTTTATCTTTATATGATTGTAAACAATTAAAAAAATCATTTTTTATTTGTGTTGCATTACTTAAATTTGTTTTGCTTCTATTAGTTAGTAAAATTTGATAATCAATATCATAATCCCCGTTATCATCAACTAACATTGTTCCAAGAGATCCCGATCCTACAATTCTTTGAGTAAAAACATATTTTTCCTTTAACTCTTTGTGAAAAAAATTTATAATGTTGTTAGCAATGTTTCTAATGTTTTTTTGTTGTTTTCTATATAATCTTTTAACCATAAACTCTCCAATTCTGATTTTTAAGACATAATTTATTAATTATTTAGCAATTTTATTATAACATAAAATAAAATTTTTTCACTAAAATATTGATAATTAAAGAATGAATATATGCTTTATTATAAATTTATATTTTTGCACTATGTTACTAATTATAAGGCATTTTTTATTCCATATTATATTTATTCAAATTTAATCAGTTTTAGACAGTACAAAATCAACTTAGGTGGATGGTGTCATTGAATAAATTAAGCATAGTTGTCAAGTAGTGTCAAGGAATCGATATTTTGACAGCAAACGAAAAAACACTAGCTTATTTGATAGTGTTTTAAAGGGTTTTAGTGGGCAGAGCAAAATCCAATTTTTGTGCTGGGCAAATTGGTAAGGAAATTTTAGCGCCTAAAAAAGACTAAATAAAAAACTAAATATACCCCAAAATTATGGAGCCAATCTAATATGCTAACGTGGCGCAGTAGGTAGCGCATTACATTGGTAATGTAAAGGTCGGCAGTTCGAATCTGCTCGTTAGCTCCAAGCACATAAAACCCTTTAAAATAAAGGCATTTAACCACTTTAAAGGGTTTTTATTTTTGTCAAAATTTCCTTTTATTTTATGGAGCCATTTTTATTTTTGAACTATCGTCAATATAAAGATTTTTTAATCATTTTTTATCAAAAGTGAAAAGACTGAAATTTACTATCTATTTCGGTCTAATTCTGTGTAATTGGGGTCAATTGGTCCTACTATATTTTTTATAAAAAGACGACTAATAAATAGTCGCCTTTTAACTTATTTAAGAACTTCATTCATTTCATCTTCCCAATCTTTATTATGATAAATTCGTTTATAACATAGATTTCCGTTAATGACTTCTTGTTTCGTTAATTGAACATATTCTTCCCATTTATCATCAAACAAATAAGTAGCGTTGTTAACATAATTGCATTCTACTACCCAAAAATTTTTTGTTTTTATTGCATAATATCCATAAAACCCTTGATTTCCCACCATAATTTTATCAGTTAGATTAAACTTATTTAGAAATTCGAATCGTTTCCATATTAATACATTTTCTGCTGAATCTTTTTTTCGTTTACTATTGCAAATAATCCCTTTTAGTTGCTCTTTTGTTAGTTCTCCAGGTCTTAAAAAAGTAAAATTTTTCTTCTCTATTGCGTAGACATTTAACTGTTCATCAACAATTTGAAATTCTCCAAAAATTGATAAAAACATATTAATTACAAATTTTATACGATCTTTGTCTTCTACTAAAAATTGATTTGAGCAAACAATAGTTTGTCCAGCAGAATTTTTTGTTATACTAAGATTTTCATTAAAAGCTTTTTTATATTCTCTTCTATATCTAAGTTTGGTAACAAGACTAACACCTTCATGTTCGTATCCACCCCAATCAATTGTTTTCCAATGCACAACTTGAACATATTCTTCATCTCTTGGCAAGTCTTTACGAATAATTTCTTTACCATTAACATTTTCGCATGTTAATTTATTATAATCTGATTTAGGAGTAATTCTTTCATTAAAAACCAAAGGGACACTAAAACCTATGTTTTCTAAAATAGAAAGGTCTTCTTCTTGAATAATTTTAGCAATTACTATTTTTTTATCTTTGTATTGGTAGATGTATTTATCAACATTAATGATATATTTCATTTTTCCCTCCTATTTTTTTCTTTGACTTAACGCAGATGCAGCAACACTTTTTGACTTGCTGCTTGTTCTTCCATCTCTTAAGATAGAAGAGGCCTTAGAAGCAACTGATTTAGAAGTTCTTCTACAACTCGAATTACATGCCATTCTCTATAACCTCCTTTTTCTATGGTAATAAAAAAATCCTATTGACAAAAAAATAGTTGACAATAGGAACAGAAAAAGTGTATAGTTATATTGTCAATATAAACACTCGTTCTGTTTCTATTGCTCTTTGACTTTTAGTTGCCGCTAAAGGTCTTTTTTATTTCAATCCGAGTATATAATAAGAGATTAGATAAGTCAAGTAAAAAACACTATATATTCGAACAAATGTGCGCATTATTCACAATATATTGATATTTTATTTATATGAGAATCAATATTTTTTGTATGTAATCACATGTTATACAATGGCACCTTTTTAATTTTTATTTATTTTAAAATGCTTAACTTATATGATATTATGATAACTCAACAGATAATGATAATATTATATAAACAGTTTATTAACTAATTTTAAAATTTTGTCATTATTGCATTTCACGTTATTATAAATATCTAATGTAGTCTTTACACTTCTATGGCCTAACAAAAATTGAACAATTTTAGGATTTACATTTTTCTCTAATAGCATTGTAGCATAGGTATGTCTCATAGAGTGAAAATGGACATTATGTTTATCAAATCCAGTTCTTTTTAAAAATCTGCGAAAAGATTTATTTACAGAAGTATAAGTTCTTGGTGTTTGCTTACCTAAAACATATATTGGTTTTGATTTATTTTTTAATTTGCTTAAAAGTATAGTTTCATTATGCCATTCTAAAAGAACTTCGTATAGAATATTAGGAATTGGGACATTTCTTAAACTACATTCTGTTTTTGTCGAACCTAATATACTTATTGTTTTTGTTATTTGACCACTGCTATTAAAATTCAAATTGGTAGATAATGAGTTTCTAACCTTTATTACTTTACCATCTAAATCTACATTCTCCCATTTTAATGACAATATTTCGCCTATTCTTAACCCAGCATACATTCCTAAATAACACACAACTTTTATAAATTTATTCTTTTCCAACAACTTTAAAAATTCTTTACGTATATCATTTGGAATAGCTTTATAGTTGTTAATAGAATTAATAATCCTTTTATATTTTATGCTGGATAATATAAAGGGATATTTTATTAAATTATTCTGTTGTTCCATATATCTTAAAAACTGATTGATGAGAAATTTGCATTTGTAAAAACAATTTTTTGAAATACCTTTATCTAGTAAATAATTAAAATATAATATAATACTTTCGTTTCCAATTTGACTTATTCGTTTATTTGAGAAGAATGGTTTTATATGATTCCTGAATATAGATATATTACTGCCTATAGTTCTTGAAGAAACATATAATTTTTTAACATTTAAAATCCAAAACATCATACTATGACAAAAATCATCTTCTAATATTTGATTATTTATTCTATCACCAAATTTCTCAATATACTTTTTCATCAATTCGATTTTTGTTTTTGCATATATTGTTTTTCGTTTCTTAATTCCATTTTCTGTTATCCACTTTTTGCAACACCAATATCCATTACAATAATAAATACTACCTTCTCCATTAGGTCTTCTTGTCTTTCTTATAATATTTTTCATATCATTACCTCCTATAAAATTATAGAAGATAATAAAATTTGCAAACTGATTTTGACTGATTACGCCTAAAATTTTCTAAAATTGACTATCTAATTCTTTCTAAGGTGTCGCAATCCTTGGTAAGGCGGAGGTCGCGGGTCCGATTCCAGCCATCAGCTCCACAATTAAAAATCGCTAAAAACCTTTAGTTTACGCAAGCTTTGCATATAAATAAAGGCAATTAGCGATTTTTTATTTTCAATTTTAGAGAGCACTATTCTTCTCAAAAATGTAATGGGTGTATTTTTTAAGTGTCGTAGGTGTATAAATTAAATCAAAAAATTATAAAAATAAAGACCGAAAACTCAATTTCGAATTTTCGGTCTAAAACTATCTAAATATACCTAAAACTAGCACGGTAGGTGTATATAGGTGTATAAAATTTTATATTTATTAATCACAATACATAAATGATGGGTTCTCTATTTTATCCCACATATCTTTTAGCAAAATACCATTTATATTCGCTTTATTTTCAAACTCTTTACGAGATTTATATTCTTGCTGAAATTTTTGTGAACAAAATACAATATCGAAATCTTCATTTCTTTTAGAGTTTTTATTAGCTCGTAAAAACACTTCATATTTTTCATTATTATATTCAAATAACATTTCACTATAAAAAAATAATCCATTAACAAATTCATTAAAAGTTGCCTTAAAAGGTTTGCCTTGTCTGTATTGTTCTCTTGCAGTTGTTGGAGTTACTAGCATAGGATAACTTATCCCTCTAGATTTTTCAAATTCAACCTCATCTCTCTCAAAAATCCAGCCACAGTTATCACAGTGCCCGTTACCATAGGGATCTTTGAAAGCCTTGCTTCCACATATTGAACATTTTGTTTCAATATCTACTTTAGGTGGTTCAAATTCTTCCCATTCACCTTTGTCATTTTTTTCATAATGCCTTATATAACATACCATGATATTAGTTTACCATAAATTATTAAAATTTTTAAGTAATTATAAATGTTTTTATCAAGCGTGCAAAATATATGCAAAACTCAAATAAAAACAATATTGAAGCATTTTTTAAATGATATTGTAGATATTATATGTTATCTTTTTATTCTTATAAATTGGCACATCCATTCCATATGAAAAATTTACATCTCAAAATCTTTTTCTTTTCTCTTTTTCTTCCTTTCAAGTTCTCTAATCATTCTATCAATTTCTTCATCAGTTAGTTCAGGTTCTTTTGGCTTTTCAATTTCATATAGCAAACAAGACAATTTCTGTTGTATAAAGCTCTCCGCCATAGTTTCGCAAATAGAACTTATAATTTTTGTTGTAAGAATGAATAAGTCTTGCAATTTGAAAATAATGTTCATTTTTATGATAAACTGAAATTAAAAGTTTCGGTCTGTCTTTTTGAATATGCTTTTTGCAACCTTTTAAGGCTTTTAATTCATCCCCTTCAATGTCCATTTTTATCATACTAACTCTTTCTTTCACATCTTCATCTAAAATGACACTTTCAACTTTTTCTGCGCCTTTTAAAGCCGTCCTATTTGCAGAAACATCTTGAAAATTTTCATCTAAATAAATTGACGACTTTTTATCTCTTAAAGCTGCGTGGCGCAAAACAATGTTGTTGTAATCATTTAAATTCTTATTTAAAATTGGCAACATGCGTTTAGTAATTTCGTAGCAATATATTTTTTTATAAGAATTTTCTCCATAACAATTTATGAAATCTAAAGATGTGTCTCCTACATAAGCCCCGACATCCACAAAAACTTCATCTTTACATTGCGGAATAATATCTAAATCAAAATAATGATATTTGGTTTTGGATATAGATTTTTTTAATGATGTGAAATCATAATAGATCCAATTTCTAATAATGGCATAAAGCAAAAACTTTGAACTGTAATCTGCTAATTTCTTATACAACCAAACAAAGTCATTAACATGGCACTTTAAAACCTTTGCTTTAAGCCAAAGTTCAGTATAATCATTTTTTTCACGAGAAAGAGAACCCCAAAAACTAAACCTATGAAAATAATTTTCGTAATTTTTCTTTAAGCTTTCCGGCAAAAAATCATAATTTCGCTTTATTTTTTCAAAAAGTTTTTCTTCATTCAAGCTTTTTATATCACAAATAAGCTTTTTAAAATCTTTATCAACATAATTCATAAATAGCCTCTTAATGTTGATATTCTAAAACGCAAAAAAAGTTGAATTTATAAATTTTGATTTAACAACTTGGACTAATTCTTTGTGTCCGGATATTTTTTGTTATTTATTTTATTTCTTGTTGCAGAAAAAAATTTTACCACAGTCCATTCTTTAACCAGCAGTTTAATCATTTCATAAATTTGAATTATGATTGTGTAAAGTAAAACAAACATCAATCCAACAAACCACCATGTAAAAATTGTGCCAGAAATCAAAGGAACATTTAAATACATATTGTTGGATTGACCTAAAACGCTGTTGCCAAACACAGCAAAAACGACCATAAAAGCAAGCCCTGTTGGTAAAGCTGTCCAATTTTTAAATGTTGGCACAAAATAACCAGTAAAAAGAGCAATTAAAAACAGCCACAACATGAAAGTATGATACAACAAAGCAGTAAAAGGATGAATATTAAAAATGTTATCAAAATAAACCAAAAAGTCCGGATAAAACAAAGTTAAAAGTCCGCCTATCATACCTGAAAAAATGGCATATTGAAAAATCTTCGTGGTTGGTTTAAACAATAAAACAACGATTGGTAAAATAAATCCCATCATACTACAAAAAGTATCTGGCAAAAAACTAATAAAATCTGCATTGCGAGATTTAGCCACCACGATTCTGTTTATTATAATTAAAATCAGTCCAATCCCTGCAACAACTTTCATCACAATAAATAATTTGTTTTTTGGCACTAAAAATTTTACAAGCAAAACAAAACCTATCATGACTATAATTGAAATTACCAAATATAAAATATGTTCCAAACCATAAATGCTCATAATTTTCCCCCTATTTTATTTTAGTAGTCTTCAAAAAAATTATTTCTTATTAATAATTTTCTTAAATGCAAAATTTTTCAAACATTGGTTTTATGTTTTTTCTCTTCATTTAAAAACTTCTCAAACAACTCACAAAGCTCTTTCGTTGCAAAGACAACATGTATTTTTTTATTTTCTATTTCGCCTTCAAAACAAAAGCCACCTGCTTGTTTACAAATAAACATCCCAGGAACATAATCCCAAATTGTATCATGCAAATATATATTTCCATCAAACTTTCCACGAGCAACAAAAGCGAATTCCACACCGCAAGAACCAAATATTCTGTATCTTGCAATTTTATAATAAAATTTTTTAACAACATTATTAACAACATCATTAAAATTTTTATTTTTAAATTTTGTTTGGCTATGACAGACAACAGCATTTTCAACTTTCACATTTGAATTGACATGAATAGGTTTGCCATTGCACCACGCACCTTTTGTGGAAGCAAAAACGAAATGATTTTGTGAAGGAATGAAAATTGCTGCACACTTGACTTCTCCATCAAAGACAAAAGCCATTTGAATGCACCAACCCCCGACTCCACGAGAAAAATTTATTGTGCCATCAATAGGATCAATAACCCAACATCGATGGTTTAATTTCGCGTCACTATTAAATTCTTCGCTGACAATAAAATCATTTGGGAAATGCTTTTTAATAGCATTAATAATAAATTGTTCTGTTTTCAAGTCCAAAGAAGTGACAACATCTTTTTCACCTTTTTCAAAAACTTCAAACTTATGCTTTCTTATCACCTTAAAATAAGCGTCTTTAACTATTTTTTTTAAAAACCTTTCTTCTTTTTCAAACATAAAAACTCCTAATGCTTATCATAATTAATGATACCATATTTTTTATATTTTTAAATTTATTTTAAACTTTTTTTTAAAAAAAACTATAACTTTTAAGTTATAGTTTTTTAAAAATTTATTAACGAGTGATATATAAATAACAATCAAAATCTAAACCATTGAAGAATTCATCTCCACTTGTAGCTGTGATTTTAAAGAAATCATAATTCCCAGATCCCCCTGTCATACTCTCAACATGAGCATTTATCACAACCCAAACTTTATCACCAATTAGCTCTGTTGTAATATTAATATTTGTTAACGTCACTGTATCACTTGAACCATGAACATTGCCATGAGTTCCAAGTTCAGTATATTCAAAGCCACTTAAATTATCTGCATCGCTTAAATAGCCTTTATAAGATGGGTCTATCCCCTCGTAATAAACTAAATATTTTGCGGTTATATCGCCTGTTTCAGAGATTGTAACATCGCAACCACTAACCCCTGTTTCACTTTCAGAAGAAGTAAGTTTTAAATCTGCTTTTTCAATAACAACTGATTGTTGTTGAACATTTTTGTTATATTCAATAATTATTGCTTTTGGATATTTTCTGTTAAGGTCAACAGTGTAAGTTCCAATGTCTAAGATATCATCTGCAACATTTAAATAGAAATAACCAGCATGTTCATCATTCATGCCAACATTAGCAACTGTTGTTAAAGTCTCTTCACCTTTTTTTATTTCAAAGTCAATCAAATCAACAACTGAAACTGAATCATTATAACCCAAACCACTTACTGATAAAGAGAAACAATGGTCAAATTCGCCTTTATTTTCTTGATACTCACCATAGACAAAATTTTCTGTTCCTAAATTTGCAGTTATTTTTACAGGAGTGATAAAAATACCAACTTTAACAAAAATGTTACTCCAATCAAAACCTTGAGCTGGAAAAGAATCATTATTTGTTGTCCAAGTCACATAATTTGCCGGTGCAAATAAAACCCTGAAAGCATCCCCATTATGCTCAAAATAATTAATCTTTTCTGGTGTTCCCTCTTCCCAAGTATCAGTTGGCCCAAAATCATCAAATTTATATTCATTACCATGCTTATCTTGAATCTTAATAGGCGCAGTATCAATCATATTGAAACGATTTAATTCAAGAGCAATGCCTTGTTGCACTTCTTCAAGAGTTTGATAATCAAATTCATAATTTCGGCAAATATTATCTTTTGTTTCTTCCGTAATAGACAACACTGTTTTTTCAACTGTTATTTTATGCCCTTGTGTTGTAAACATAGATTTGTAATTTTGTGTGTCAACAACTTTTGCAACAAAAATATATTCGCCAGGTAAAAGTTTGCTTTCGCCAAACCAACTCTCTGCGATTTTTTCCAAACCTTCTTGAACTTCTTGTGTGTCTGGCAAAGTATAACCAGCGGAAGTGATATTTAACTGTTGTTTTAAAGCGTTCCAGTTTTCTTCAGTAATTGTGTATAAGTAAACGTTGGTAGAATTATCTATTGCAATTTCATTCCCTTGCGCATCCAAAGTAATTGCCTGTGAAACTAATTCTTCTGTTGTTGGTTGAGAAACATAATCCCATCCGCTTGTTTGTAAGCTCAAAGAATATTGCCCACCATAAGTTGCTTGTATTACATTAAAATACCAAGAACTTGCAACTTTGTCAAATTGATGCTCAATTGTGTAAGTCCCAGCTTTATATTCTGTTGAATTTGGCAAAGATTGTAATGTTTCTGGCAAAACAGATTCATCAAAAGATTGCCAAGTGATTTTAATAGTAAATTTTGAATCAAAGAAATCGCAAACTTCTTGTGATCCATCATCATAACTTATTTTAACCATAACATCTTTTACTGGGTTAATGTTCATATTAGTGTTGTATTCAAATTCTTGCCCACTATATTGTTCATTTCCATTGACATCTACATAAGAAATGGCGTAAGCTTGTTTCTCGTCTTTTCCACCACAAGCAGTAAAAAGCATTAAAGACGAAACAAAAAGCCCGAGTACTAATATAAATGATAAAATTTTCTTTTTCATAAAAGCTCCTTTTTATATATATGAGTTTAGTATGTAAAAATTTTAAGATATATATAACTCATTTTTAATATAACATAAAAATTTTCAATTTCAAAATAAATTTGAAAGCATTCGCATAAAACAATAAAACAAGGCTCATTGCCTTGTTTTATTAAATTTGTTCATTACTTTCTTCTGTTTGATTTTCAGCATCTTGCACTTTTTGTGGTTCTTGCTTTAATTTTTTCGTTTTTTCTTTTTTAGGCTTTTCTTCTTTTTTTTCTTCTTGCTTTTCTTCTTTTACAATCTTTGCACCACATTTATAGCAAAAATTGTGCGTGGCATTTGCAATTCGTCCACAACCTTCACAACGATAAAGCACACTTTCACCCTCTTCATCAACTGGGTATTTCTTTTGCAAAAGAATAACAGAAACAACTGAACCAATTGCAAAAATCAATGTTAAGAATATGCCTGCTGAAAAATTAAATCCTTCATATATAGTTTCATAAGTGTATTCATAAGTGTAATAATTTGTAGCAGTAAAAACGATCATAAAAATAAGAAGCAAAACATTTAATCCAAGATATATGTATAGCAAAATTTCACTGATGGTCTTTGACCTTACTTTCCCAATTTTGCTAGGAAATTTGTAAAAGACGCCAAACTCCTTTAAAATTCCACAAACACCCCAAGCGATCATCAATAAAGCCATAATTAAAACAAAAATTTGAAGAAGTGATGTCATAACTCCACCAACACCTAAACTCCATAAATCCATAGCTCTATATCCGCTTAAATTTAAAGAAAAATCATTAGGCCCTGATGAAACAATAGAATCATTATCAATATAACCATAAACATAAGATAAGTATGGTATTGCCAGCAAAATTAAAGTTAATAATCCCAAACCTGCACAGAATATGTAACCAAGGCTTTTCAAAATCTTTTCTTTCATAGTCCCCCCCCTAAAACTTAATTTTTAATAATTGATGAAAATTGTTATTGTTTATAATTATGAAAATAAAACATTTTTTGTTAGTTGTTTTTTTTCTTAAAATTATTATAGCATAAATATTTAAAAGAAAAAATAAAAAAGCGCAAAATTTTTGCGTTTTTTTATTTTCTCTTCTTGTCAACAATGTTGTCTATTGCAATAACAAGAGCAATCAAAAATGGTATGTCTTCTTCTTTTGCTTCTAATTCAAAACTATCTAATATGGTAAATGCTTGTCTTCTTATTGTGCCAATTACTTCACCATTTCTGATAATGCTTGATGTAAATGACAAAAAGCTTCCTTCAATTTTAATTTCATCTTGATAGCCTGTCACAAAAAACTCAGGTTTAAAACTAAAGAATTTATCTTTAACTCTTGCAATTTTATTTTTATTTGCATCATAAACATATGCGCTGTGAACAAACCAGTTAAACCATTTGTTTCTAACTGTGTATAAAACATTGCCTTGCATATCACAAACGCGTTTTTTCCTTGTTGGACTGAAAACCTTTCCTTTCACTTTGTAAATTTCATTTTTGTTTTCATCGAGAACAGCTGAACCACCACCCCAAGAAATAATTTTGTTTTTGATATAAACTTTCATTTTTTTCTCCTTTTTATTATTTTGTTGCCAAAAGTGTTATAGCTGTGATGATCAAAGCCACCCACACACACACTTGTGTAACAATCAAAATTATCCATCTTTTTTTAACTTTTTTGTCAACATAATAAATGTTTTTTATTTCTTCAACTTCATTTTCAGTTTTTATTTCAACTGCTTGTCCTTGATCAACCATATTCTTAAAAATGATATTAACATCGGTTTTTTCTTTTAATTTGATAATGTGTTGACTATCAATCACAATGCATTTTCTATCATAAAAAGGATTTAAAATTCCAAATATGCTAATTATAAAAAAGAGTATAGCAAACAAAAACCAAAATTTTCCACTAAGTTCCAAATATTTGCAAATTGATAGTTCAATTGTGTCTTTATCTGTTGTGTAAGTCGCCTGCAAAGAACCAAATTGATTTTTTTTGACTTTCAATTGCTTTCCATCTACAAAAATAATTGGATTTAATTTTATTCCGCCAGTAACTTTTATGTTCACTTCATTCATGCAGCACCTCCGGATTGAACTAAACTGACAATGACAATCACCACGGAAAGCACAAGAATTATTGAAGCAATAGTAATTCTGGCGACATGTTTCTCATTCTTATCTAATGCTAAAAAAACAATTGACGCAATTGCGCCTATTATGCCGATAGCTATTAGATATGGGAAAGCTTGCAACAAAAATGATGAAATTTTTGCAAAAAAGTCTCCACTCGAAAGAAGCGCATCAAAATAATTTGGAAAATAAACAAAAACTGTTCCCAAACTCAAAATTATAAAAATAAGGCCAAATATAAAAATTACCCCTGTTGCCAAAGCCGTCGCTAGTGTTGCCCCACATAAAATTAAACAAACGATTGACAAATTAAATAATATTTTACCTAACCGCACAGAATACATCATCGCCAAATTTTTTGTCAATGTTGATTTGTAAATTTTCTTATCTTCTTTTTTTTCTTGAACTATTTTTTCTTCCATTTTTTGATCTTTAAATAAAATTTTAATAACTATTTAAACTATTTTATTTGCCCTAAATTAAAGACTAAAAAATAATTATTACATTTTCAGCGTAGCATAATTATAACAAAATG
Source organism: uncultured Clostridia bacterium (assembly GCA_944350115.1). Taxonomy (GTDB): domain Bacteria; phylum Bacillota; class Clostridia; order Christensenellales; family UBA1242; genus Caccovivens. Next base: position 28,573 of record CALVNZ010000001.1, read on the forward strand.
TCAAATAATTATAATGTATATTTGAAAAATTTAAATTAAATAATTTTTAAATTGTCAAAATTTGACAAATTTTTAAAACAAACCGCTTATTTTTTGATTAGCGTCAATTGTCATTCCTTCTGCTGCTGGCTTTTTAGGTAACCCCGGCATTAATAATATATTACCGCAAACAGCAACAATAAAACCTGCGCCATTTCTTATTTCAAAATCTTTGACTTCTAAATAAAAGTTTTTTGGCGCGCCCAACAATTTTTCATTACTCGACAAAGAGTATTGCGTTTTCGCAACGATAACAGGCAATCCGTCAAACCCCATGTTTTTAATTTCTTGTAATTTATTTTTTGCTTCGTTAGAAAAAATCACACCTTTGCCACCATAAACATTTTTTACAATTAAATTTAATTTTTTCTCGACTGGCAAATTTAAATCATAAGCATATTTAAAAGAATTTTTCTTATCGCATAATTCAATAACTTTTTTAGCAAGCTCAATTCCACCTTTACTACCTTTTGCCCAGACTTCATTTTGAATGAGATTTTCTTTAAACAATTTCTTTAAAACCGAAATCTCTTTTTCTGTGTCAGTCGTAAAAGTGTTTAAAGTAATAATAAACGGAAGTTTAAATGTTTTTGAAATTGCGTTTATATGTTGCTTTAAATTTTCACATCCTTTTTTAAGTGCTTCTAGATTTTCTTTTAACAAATCTGCATACTCAACCCCTCCATGCAGTTTTAAAGCTTTTATTGTTGCCACAATAACCACACAATTTGGTTTTAACCCAGCTTCTCTGCATTTAAAATCTAAAAACTTTTCTGCTCCTAAATCCGCACCAAAGCCCGCTTCTGTTACGACATAATCAGCAAGACTTAAAGCCGTCAATGTCGCACGCACGCTGTTGCAACCATGCGCGATGTTTGCAAATGGTCCGCCATGAATAATTGCAGGATTTCCTTCAAGTGTTTGCACCAAATTTGGCTTTAAAGCTTTGTAAAGCAAAATTGCCATGCTTTCTTGTGCATTTAAATCACGAGCAAAAACCGGTCGCCCTTCAAAATTTAAACCAACAATAATTTTTCCTAATCTTATTTTTAAATCTTCCAAATCTTTTGTCATGCAAAATATAGCCATGATTTCGCTTGCTGCGGTTATAGTGAATTTTTCTTTTCTGTTTGGCAAACCAACTTCCCTTAACGCACGGTCGTTCATATCTAAACATCTATGAAAAAACACTTTGTCTGGATTTATGCCCAACTTGTTCCCTTGAAAAATATGATTGTCAATCATGGCGCATAAAAGATTATTGGCAGAAGTGATTGCGTGAAAATCACCATTAAAATGCAAATTTATTTCTTCCATAGGCAAAACTTGACTGTATCCTCCGCCAGTCGCTCCACCTTTTATTCCAAACACGGGCCCTAATGAAGGTTCTCTTAATGCCAAACAGGTTTTCTTGCCCAAAGCATTCATAGCGTCAGCAAGCCCAATAGAAACCGTAGTTTTTCCTTCACCTGCTTTTGTTGGATTTATTGATGTCACTAAAACAAGTTTTCCAAACTTGTTTGAAATAGGTTTGTCAATTTTTGCAGAGAATTTACCATACATTTCCAAATCGCTTTCTTTAAGTCCAAGTTTTTGTGCAACTTTTGTTATTGGCAACATTTTTTTTGAATTTGCAATTTCTATATCTGTCATCTCACTCCTCCTCAAACATGGAAACTTGTTTTAATCTGTTTTTTTCACGTTTTGCTTTTAATCGATGATTAACAAACCTCTCTCTTTTCTTAATTTTTCTAATTTTTTCTGCTAGCTCAATTTTATACGCATTTATGCTTCTAGAATTTGAATATAATGCTTTAAGTCTGTCTTCAATTTCAGGAAAAACATCATGAAAAAAACTAAAAAAGTTTTTTCTTGTTTCACCATAAAGGTTCAACATATCTGTCACAACATAATCGAGTTTTAGTTTTTTGGCTGTTTTAAAAATCTCTTCCAAATTTTTTTCATTATCTGTTAAAAAAGGAATTATTGGCATTAAATGCACACCTGCCAAAGCATGCGTCGAATCTTTAATTTTTCTTAAAATTTCAAATCTTCGCGCAGATGAGACAACATTTGACTCAATCTTTTTTGCGATTTGTTCATCTAATGTCGTGATGCTGACAGAAACACTCACTGATGTTATTTTTGACAATTCTTCAATCAAATCCACATCTCTTTCAATGAGTGGAGATTTTGTTGAAATATAAATGGGATTTTTGTGTTTGATGAAAACTTTTAAACATTCTCTTGTAAGTTCAAGTTGTTTTTCCAGTGGTTGATAACTGTCACAAACAGTCCCCACGCCGATCAATTGGCCTTTTAATTTTTTATCAGAAAGCTGTCTATCTAGTGCTTGGGCAATTCCGTCTTTATAATAAACATTTTGAAAAAAATCTGCGTCTTCTAAAAATTTGTGCGAATAAACAGCATAGCAATATTGACATCTATGCTCACACCCTCTGTAAATGTTTAAATCATATTTGTAAGGAGTAAAATTGGCACTTGTTTTGTTTAGCGCCATTTTACAACTCAAAGCTTTGTACATGTGAAAATTATAGCATAATCACAATTTTTATTTAAACAATTTGACTAAAAACCAAAATTTGTGTTATTCTTTTTTTAGGAAGGAAAAAATGAAAATTTTAAGCAAAATGGATAGTTTAAACCAAATTAAAAAGCTAGGTTTAAACACTGTCCCTGAAATAATAATAGAACCAAACGATGCAAGCAAAGCGACAACCTTTATGGTTAAAAACCCATCATCAAGTTATGTTTTAAGAGACTTGAGTAATCCTTTAGGGCAATTTTATTATGCAAAAAGTGAAGAAGTGCTTGACCTAATAAAAACCTATTCATCATCACTCTCTCTTGCCGTTTCTTTTTCTTCTTACGGAGATTTTGTCTTGATTGGTGACATTTTTGTCAGTGGCGACCGAGTTGAACTTACAGCTTCAACAAACAAAAATGCAAACCACAGAAATGCTGACGACATTTCTCTTTACACAAATATGTATGATGACCAACTTTGGTCGATTCCAGGATTTAATGATTTAATAAAATATATTGCAGACAAAAATTTGATGGACATCATTGTTGAATTTGTCGTTTTTGATCATAAAGTCGGAACAAAAAAAGAAAAGGTTTTAATCACGGAATTAAGAACCGAATATTAAAAATAATAAAAAAACACTCAAAATTGAGTGTTTTTTTTGATTTTTATTAAATCGCTGATTCTTCTTCTTTGACGGTAACAGGCATAACATCGCGATATTTTTTAAGCCCTGTTCCCGCTGGAATAAGTTTTCCAATGATAACATTTTCTTTAATACCAATGAGATTGTCAACTTTGCCTTTAAGCGCAGCATCTGTCAAAACTCTTGAAGTTTCTTGGAAAGATGCGGCTGAAAGGAATGATTCTGTTGACAAAGATGCTTTTGTGATTCCAAGCAAAATACGTTTTGCTGTTGCAGGAACTCCACCTTCTGAAAGAACTCTGTTGTTCTCTTCTTCGCATCTGTAAAGGTCAACTATTTCGCCAGGCAACAAGTTTGTGTCACCAGAAGACTCAATCTTAACCTTTTTAAGCATCTGTCTAATGATAATTTCAATATGTTTATCATTAACACCAACATCTTGGCTTCGATAAGCACCAATAACTTCTGAAAGCAAATAATCTTGCAATCCTTTAAGTCCACGCAATCTCAACAATTCACTAGGATCAATAGGTCCTTGCGTCAATTGTGATCCAGGCTCAACCATATCTCCATCTTTTACATTCAAAATAGCAGGTTTTTTGATTTCATATTCCTTGTCACCTTCTTTTGAAATTACAGTGATGATATAGTATTTTGCATCTTGTTTAACTTTAACTTTTCCAGCCACTTCACTAAGCACGCATTCACCTTTTGGACGACGAGCTTCAAAAATTTCTTCAACTCTTGGAAGACCTTGAGTGATGTCGGCAGCCGCAGCAGAACCGCCCGAGTGGAAAGTTCTCATAGTAAGCTGAGTTCCAGGTTCACCAATTGATTGAGCAGCGATAACACCAACTGCTTCACCAACAGTGACAAGATCTTTGCCTGAAAGATTTCTTCCATAACATTTTGCACAAACGCCATGTTTGCATTTGCAAGTGAGAAGTGAACGAATTTGAACTCTTTTAATTCCAGCTTTTGAAATTTCAGCAGCTTTTTCTTTGCTTATCATTTCGTTTGCTTTAACGATAATTTCCCCTGTTTGAGGATGAACAATATCATCAACAGCAACACGACCATAAATTCTTTCCATCAAAGTTTCTTGCAAGTTTCCACCTTGATAAAGGTCACTTACCCAAACACCTTTGACAGCTTCACCATTGTCAGCAAAGCAATCTTCACTTGTTACGACAACATCTTGTGAAATATCAACAAGTCTTCTTGTCAAATAACCAGAGTCAGCCGTTTTAAGAGCGGTGTCCATCAAACCTTTTCTGGCACCACGAGCTGAAAGGAAGTGTTCAACTGGCATCAAACCTTTAATAAAGTTTGATTTAACAGGAATATCAATTTTTTGACCAGAAGCAGCAACTTTCAAACCGACCATACCACAAAGTGTTGCAAGGTGGTGGGCGTTACCACGAGCACCTGAAATAATAATTGTTTTCAATGGGTTTCCATCTTTTAAATAAGCAAGTGTGTCTTTGTCAATTTTGTTTTGAACATCGTTCCAAATATCAACGTTTGAGTCAATTTTTTCTTCGTTTGTGATAAGTCCACGCTTAAACAATTTTTCATTTTCAAGCACTTTTGCTTCTGCTTCTTCCATGTATTGTTTCTTTGTTGGAGGTTCTTGTCCGTCAAAAGCATTGATTGTGTTTGCAATTAGAGTTGAATATTTATATCCAAGATCTTTAATTTTATCAATTAAAACAGAACATTCGGTTGTTCCAAGCTTGTTGTAAGCAAGAGCAATGATGTTTTTAAGCGTTCCTTTTGTAACAATGTCATTGTATTCAAGTTCGCAAATATTTTCTTCTTTTGTTCTGTCAATCATAAGTCCTTCTGGCAAAACTTGTGAGAAGATTATTCTACCAACAGAAGTTGTAAGTCTTTTTGTATAAACTTTTCCATTAACTTCTCTTGTAAATCTAACTTGAATTTCAGCTTGAATGTCAACGGCGCCTGTTTGATAAGCGATGATGGCTTCTTCAGGTGAAGCAAAGAAACTTTTTTCTCCTTTCTTCCCTTCAAGAATTTGAGTCATTGAATAGCAACCCAAAATAACGTCTTGCGTTGGCGTAACGATAGGTTCACCATCTGCCAATTTCAAAATGTTGTTTGATGCAAGCATAAGTGTTCTTGCCTCAGTTCTTGCGTCAATAGAAAGAGGAACGTGAACCGGCATTTGGTCACCGTCGAAGTCGGCGTTGAACGCTGTACAAGCTGATGGGTGAAGTTTGATCGCTCTTCCTTCAACAAGCACTGGTTCGAAAGCTTGAACTGAAAGTCTGTGCAAAGTAGGAGCACGGTTCAAAAGAACTGGGTGTTCTTTGATGACTTCGGCAAGAATATCCCAAACGATTGGTTTTTCTCTTTCAATCATACGCTTAGCGCTTTTGATGTTGTTTGATTTATTGAGTTCAATAAGTCTGTTAATAATGAATGGTTTGAAAAGTTCCAAAGCCATTTCTTTTGGCAAACCGCATTGATACATTTTAAGTTCAGGGCCAACGACGATAACTGAACGGCCAGAATAGTCAACACGTTTTCCAAGCAAGTTTTGTCTAAATCTTCCTTGTTTACCGCCCAACATTGAAGTCAAAGATTTCAAATCTCTTTGTTTTGAGCCTTGAACTGCCTTTCCTCTTTTACCATTATCAATAAGGTTGTCAACAGCTTCTTGAAGCATACGCTTTTCATTTCTAATAATAACTTCTGGAGCTCCAAGTTCCATAAGTTTTTTCAAACGATTGTTTCTGTTAATAACTCTTCTATAAAGGTCGTTTAAGTCAGAAGAAGCATATCTTCCACCATCAAGAGGCACCATAGGTCTCAAATCTGGTGGCAAAACAGGAAGCACATCCAAAACCATCCATGTTGGATCATTTCCACTTTTGATGAATGATTCAACAACATCAAGTTTTTTAATTGCCTTGATTCTTCTTTGACCTTTCATTGTTGGAAGAGCTTCTTTCAAAGCTTTGCTTTCTTTTTTCAAATCAACTTGAGAAAGAAGCTTTTTAATAGCTTCCGCACCCATAGACGCTTCAAAAGAACCATAACCATATTTTTCAATAGCGTCTCTATATTCTTTGTCAGTGATGACTTGTTTGTAAACAAATTCAGTTTGTTTTGGGTCAATGACAATGTAGTTGACATAGTAAACAACTTGTTCCAAAGTTTTTGGAGTGAGATCAAGCAAAGTTCCAATTCTTGAAGGAACGGAACGGAAATACCAAAGATGAGTCACAGGAGCAGCAAGTTCGATGTGTCCCATTCTTTCACGTCTTACTTTTGCTCTTGTAACTTCAACTCCACATTTGTCACAAACCACGCCACGATATCTGATTCTCTTATATTTACCGCAGTGACATTCCCAGTCTTTTCTAGGTCCGAAAATCTTTTCGCAAAAAAGTCCGTCCTTTTCAGGTTTTTGAGTCCTATAATTGATTGTTTCTGGCTTTGTCACTTCGCCATGAGACCATTCACGGATTTTTTCCGGAGAGGCGATCCCAATTCTAATTGAATCAAAGTTGTTAAGTTCAAACATAACTTTTCTCCCTTTTATTTCCTAAAATTATTCGTCAAAATCTCCAAAGTCGTCGAAGAGATCAACTTCACTAATTTCAGGATGTTCTGTATCTTCTTCCATAGACTTCTTTATTTCTTCATCTTCTTTTTCTTTTGCTTCTTGAGAAAGAAGTTCATCAAAATCTAATGACAATTCATCAAAATCATGTTCTGCTTCAACCGGAGTGATATGTTGATCTTGTTCGTCCATTGAAAGTTCATTGATAGAAATTTCTTGGTTGTTGTCTGTCAAGATTTTGATATCAAGGCCGAGAGCTTGAAGTTCTTTAACCAAAACCTTAAATGATTCTGGAATTCCAGGTTCAGCAATAGGTTGACCTTTGATGATAGATTCATAAGTCTTAACTCTGCCCACAACGTCATCGGACTTGATTGTAAGCATTTCTTGAAGGACATGACTTGCACCATAAGCTTCAAGAGCCCAAACTTCCATTTCACCAAATCTTTGTCCACCGAACAATGATTTACCGCCAAGAGGTTGTTGTGTGATGAGAGAGTAAGAACCGATTGAACGAGCATGGATTTTTGAGTCAACCATGTGTTCAAGTTTAAGCATATATTTTGTTCCAACAGTTGTGAGATTGTTGAAAGGTTCACCAGTTCTTCCATCATAAAGTTGAACTTTGCCGTCTGCTGGGAAATTGTTGCTTACAAGAAGTTCTCTAATTTGGTTGATGTCTGCACCATCAAAGTCAGGCGTTGCAATCTTCCAACCCAAACTTCCCGCAACAAGTCCAAGGTGAGTTTCAAGAGTCTGTCCAACGTTCATACGAGAAGCAACGCCAAGAGGATTCAACAAAATGTCAATTGTCTTTCCGTTTGCCATAAACGGCATATCATTTTCTGGCATAATGATTGAAACGACACCTTTGTTGCCGTAACGACCGGCCATTTTATCGCCGACAGAAAGTTTACGTTTTTGAGCGATGATGACTTTAACCATCATGTTAACGCCAGCATCAAGTTCGTCTTTGTTTTTCTTTGAGAAAACTTGAACATCAACAACGACACCTTCACTTCCGTGTTTAACACGCAAAGATGTGTCTCTCACTTCTCTGGCTTTGTCACCAAAGATAGCGCGAAGCAATCTTTCTTCTGGCGTGAGTTCTGTCTCGCCTTTTGGTGTAACTTTACCAACCAAAATGTCGCCAGGACGAACTTCGGCACCAATTCTAATAATTCCATCTTCATCAAGGTTTTTAAGAGCTTCTTCACCAAGGTTAGGAATATCTCTTGTGATCACTTCATCACCAAGTTTGGTGTTTCTGCAATAAATTTCTTCGTCTTTAAGAATAATTGTTGTGTAAACATCTTCTTTAACAAGTCTTTCGTTGATTAAAATAGCATCTTCGAAGTTGTATCCTTCCCAGTTCATGTAACCAACAAGCACGTTTTTACCAAGAGCAAGTTCACCATTATCGCAAGCGAAACCATCGATAATAACATCGCCTGCCTTAACTTTTTCACCTTTTTTAACGCAAGGTTTTTGGTTGTTGCAAGTTTCGTTGTTAGTCTTTTCAAATTTTGTCAATTTGTAAATGTCTTCGTCACCTTTTTCAGTGAGAATTCTAATTTCATCAGCACTCACATAGGAAACTGTTCCGGCGCGTTTAGCCAAGCCCAAATGTCCGCTGTCACGAGCAGCTCTATATTCCATTCCGGTTCCAACAATTGGCGCTTCTGGACGAAGAACAGGCACAGCCTGACGTTGCATGTTTGCACCCATAAGCACACGGTTAACTTCGTTTGAGTTCAAAAATGGAATTAAAGCACTTGCCACAGAGATGTATTGTCTTGGAGAAACATCCATGTAATCAATTTGACTTGCAGGCACTTCTGCAATAACTGCGCCATGTCTAGCCATAACACGCTTGTTTATAAATCTGCCTTCTTCATCAAGCGGTTCAATTGCTTGTGCAATGTAAGCAGTGTCCTCAACATCTGCCATTTTATATTCATAGTTCTTTGAAACAATTCCCGTCGTCTTGTCAACTGGACGATAAGGGGTTTCAAGGAAACCATATTCATTAACTTTTACATAAGTTGCAAGTGTGTCAATAAGACCAATGTTTTGACCTTCTGGCGTTTCAATAGCACAAATTCTTCCATAGTGTGTGTAGTGAATATCACGAATTCCAATATCCGCTCTTTCCTTTTTAACACCACCAGGACCAACAGCGGAAATACGGCGTTTTTGTGAAAGTTCTGAAAGAGGGTTCTTTTGTTCAAGAAGCTGTGAAAGTTGTGATTGTGAAATAAAATCTTTCAAAGCTTTGTTCACAGGTTTTGGATTGATGATTTGCGATGGAGTAACTTGGTCAAGTTCTTTCCCTTGCAAAGATTCTTTAATGTTTGTTGTCAATTTTTGCACACCAGGACGGAACGCTTTTGTCAAAAGAAGTTCACCCACTGTTGCAAGTCTTTTGTTTGAAAGGTGGTCAACATTATCAAGGCTTCCAATTCCTTCCAAAACATCAAGATAACAGCTTATTGTTGCAAGGATGTCATCCATAGTAAGGGTTGTGATAACAAGATTTTTTGCGTTTGCCTTGATTGCTTCAATGCGTTTTTCTTTGGTTTTGTTTTCTTTCAAAATTTGCATCAAAGCAGGATAGTAAACTTCTTCTTTGATTCCGAGAGCATTTTCATCACATGGGAAAACTGCTGAAAGACGAACTCTGTTGTTTCCTCTCATCAAATGACGTTTGCCATTAACAGAAACCCAAATTTCATTAATTCCAGCATCTTGAATTTTTCTTGCTTTTTCAGCAGTAAAGATTTCACCAGCTTTAACAATCACTTCATCATCATTGATGACAACATTGTCAGCACTGATAAGTCCAACAATTCTGTTTGCAAGTGAAAGCCTATTGTTAACTTTAAATCTTCCAGCTTTTGCAAGGTTATAGTAATTGTCAGTAAAGAATGAAACATTCAAATAGTTTCTTGTTGATTCAGCAGATGGAATGTCTGAAGGGCGAGATTTTCTTGCAAATTCCAAAAGTGCTTCATCTTGAGTTTGTTGTGGTTCGCGTTCAAGAGCCGCTTTAATATATTTGTTGTCACCAAAAAGTTTGGCAATTTCTTGACTAGAAAAACCAAAACATTTTAAGAACAATCCAATAGAGAATTTATCGGCACGATTGACAACCATTTTGACAGCTTCATTTGCGCCTTGTTCAATTTCAAGCCACATTCCTCTTTCAGGAATAATTTGAGCTTTCAAAGTTGCATTGTCTTCTTTTTCACGTGTCAAATAAACGTTTGGAGAACGAACGATTTGTGAAACGACAGCCCTTTCAATTCCGTTTGTAATGAAAGATCCAGTTTCAGTCATCAAAGGAATGTCTCCAAAGAAAACTTCTTGTTCGACAGCTTCACCAGTTTCTTCCACAACAAATCTAGCCTTAACTTTAAGTGGAACAAAATAAGAAGCTCCCCTTCTCTTGCATTCTTGAATGCTGTATTTTGGCTCGGTGGCAAGATTCATGTCCAAGAAATAGAGTTTTGCTTTACCACTGTAATCAACGACAGGTGAAAACTCATCAAGCACACTTCTGATGCCATGTTCGATAAAATTTTTATAAGAATCTTTTTGAATATCTAAAAGCCCAGGGATTGGAGCAATCTCGTCAAGCTTTGCGAAAGAATATCTTTCAGTTCTACCAAATTTTTGTTTTTTAATACTAAGTGACATATCCAGCTTTCTCCTTAAATTCTCCGACAAAATTGCATTTTGTTAAAGGACAAAAAAAAGGGCAAGCAACACCAAAAAGGTGTCACTTAACCCCTTAATTTTAAGCTTTTTTGAACCCTTCTCTTTTCACTTGCAACATTCGTCAATGAGATTTTATCATATCACAACATTTTTGTCAACAGTTTTTTTGAAAAAAATGATTAAAAGTTGCTATTTTATAACTAATTGTTGCCGAAATTAAATTTTTAATAACTCCTCAAAAGCAAGAGTTGAAAAATCAGTAAGCGAAGCGTTCCAGATTCGTGAACCTACTTCAACAAAATTAAGTGTTATTGTGTCATCATCACTAACAGTCAAACCAACATATTTATACAAAGTTTCACTAGCGAACTCACTTATGTTTGTCTCGTAAGTGCCATTTTCTACAATGTTTGCACCAACGATTTTTGCGATATCGCTTGCGCTCTTACCTGACAAATCCTTTCCATCTAATGTCATAAACAAGCCTTTGTATCTGTCCAAATTAAGCCTTTGTGCAAAAGCCAAATCCCCCAAACTACTTCCACCATTTGCTGCAAAAACATCTGTGCCATATTCATTTTGATAAATGTAAATATCTGACAAATATTTCCTAGCTTTAATCGTCGTGAAGTTTTTGTTTAATATGTCATCTTGTTGGCCCTTATATGACCAAATTGAAGAGTTAAACACATAGTTTACGTTAGTTGTTTGCTTAACTTTATTTTCAAACACCACATCTTTTGCTGTGTCATTATTGGCAACATCTGCGTCTATATAATTAGAATCGCCAATTTTAAATGAATCTAAAAATGTAGTTGTGCCACTATTGCTATAATATTTTCTTTGAACATTTGCCGTGGCATCTGTTGAAGACTTGTCTTCCACAGTTATATTAAATTTTGATGTCGAATAAATAGTGTCTAACGAAGGGGTAAGATTGTTTGTGTTCCCAATAATTCCCCCAAAGTTCACTTCCATTTCGCTTGTGTAAGCAAATGTTTCCATAGTTATATCTGCTTGAACATAGGAGTTTTGAACGCTTATGCCTGCACCAGTATATGAGCTTTGTCCTTCAGTTGAAGTCACTATTTGTGATTCCACATTTCCAATTATTCCACCAACAACAGGTTTTGTGTTTTGTCCTTCAACTTTCAAAGTTGAAGGTTTGATTGCAACTTGATCAACAGTGACAAAATTTGTGTTTGCACTAACTTGCCCAATCAATCCACCCAAAACATTTCTCGCTGTTAAATCTGCATCAACGACAGTTCGAGATACTTTAACTGAGCCCCCATCAACAAGTCCGATAAGTCCGCCAACATAGTTTATTGTGTTAACATCAACAGTTGCAATAGGTTGATTCCCAACTGCAAAACCTTGTCCCATATATGCAAGGTAAATCGTTGCACTGTCTTTTGCGAGGCCAACAAGCCCGCCAACAGCTGTTGCGACATAAGGTTTAAGTTCAAAAATTTGATGTTGAACTCCAAGGCCGTAAACATAAACATTTGAAATTGAGCCTTTAAGTTCACCTGCAATCATTCCGCCATACGAATATGCTTTAATATACATTTCTGCGTTGATGTTGACTGAAATTTGATCTGCTTTGCTTTGCGATGAAATTCCACCAAACATTAATCCCGCTTTTGCACCAGTGATATTTACAGCCCCATTTTTGATGGTTATGATGCTTGCTTGTCCCCTTCCACCAAGATAGCCAACTATACCTCCTGCGAAAGAAGCCTTATCTAAATCAGAAGTTTCAAAATCATTTTCGTTGGTCACAGCTGGAACAAATGTGGCAAAGGCGCTAATGTAAGCATCAACATTTTTAATTGCAAATTCGCCTTGCGTCAAACCTATAACACCACCGACAATATTTTTTCCACTTGCAGTAATAAGGCTATCAACATCCGTTGTCTCACTTGTTGTTGTTGAAGCATAAACTGTTATATTATAAATGTTAGCATATTGAACAAGCCCACTTAAAGAACCGACCACATTTGCATTTGCAAAATCAACAAGTTTTGGTTGTAGGTTTAAGTTCATAATAGTCGCATATTTTGTGCTTGTTCCTGAAACAGAACCAAAAAGTCCTGCATAATTCAAACTATCATTTGAAGTAATCTTAATTCCGCTTATTTTCATTCCATTGGCTTCAAGATTTCCTTTAAATGTTATTTTATATAAATTTGAAAAATTCGAAACTTGGGATGAATAATCTATGTCTTTTACAATACGATAGTAGCCATCTGCAATATTGTTAGGTGTTGAAAAATAATCTTCCATTGTTTCAGGAGAATGAATGATGTATGGATTGTAAGCTGTTCCATTCGCTGGTGAATTTGGTGCTGTTTCATACAAGTATGTAACAACTCCGTCTTGACTAACACTTGTCCCTGCACTCACACGTTGACCAGTTGCAACAAGATTTGCTGAAACAAGTTCAAGTCTTCCGCCAGCAAATTGCGTCCCATTAAATTCTGAACTTGTTGAGCCTTTGCTGTAAAACCACACAGAATTATAACTTGGATTGCTTGAATAACTGTAATTAGCAAAATATTTTGTCAGATCTTCAAAGTCATTTTGCTCGCCCTTTTCCTCGTCCTTTTCCTCGTCCTTTTCCTCGTCCTTTTGCTCGTCCTTATAATAGTTCAATCCCGTCACGCCTTCAAAAGTTTTGTTAAACAGGCTTGCATTAATTTCTCCTGTGATGTAATAACAATCTTCAAACGAACCGGAAGAGTCACTAGCGAAATAATAGTCAACAGCACTGTTCCCGCGCAAAATTTTGCTTGTTGTGAAACTACGAACAATTTTTCCTTCGTTGTAAAGCACAAAGCCTGCGCTTGACGAATCTGAAAGAACAGGAAGATTTGCATAGCAATCAGAAACTGTGCCTTTGTTAGTATGGATAAATGCCCCCGCTGAAACACGAGAATCAATTTGACTTGTTTTGCCATTAACTTCTTCGTCGGAATATGGTTTTGACATATCGACAATACCAGAAGTATAACTTGTCATGATTGTTGCATTTTCAGTGTTTTCTGCAACAAACCCACCAACAGAGAATATCGTCGCATATTGCGAACGAGAGATCAAATTCCCCTCTTTAAACGCAGAAGAAGAAATAATTTTTGAATTGACACCTGCGACTCCACCCATTGTGATCGTGGATTCAACAGAAATCATTGAACGGCTGTTTGTCAAATATCCCGAATTTTGCCCAACAATCCCACCGAAATAGAATCCTGCGGCAGCTGGTGCGACATCAAATGTTACATAAAGTTTTGCGCCATCTGCCATTTCAACTTGTGCATTAGTGATAGTTCCGTTGTTTTGACCTGCAACCATACCAATATATGCAGAAGTCGTTGCGGATGAATTTAAAGTCACACTTTGAGTGTTTGCACTGCCAATTTTTATTTTAATATTTTTCAAAACAGTGCTTTCACTTACTGTGCCAAACAAACCGCCCGCAGAAACATTTCCAAACTCATATTTTGCGCTGTCAAAAATGAAATAATGATTATTGCCATCAAAAGTTGCAACAGCTGTGTTCAAAGGCACAAAACTTTCTGCTGGAACATTGATGTCGTTAAGCAAAATATAATTTCCGCCAGCGTCCATATTTAAGAATTCTTCATAAGTGGTGATAGGATTTGGGCTTTCCTCTGAGCCACGCATATAAGAGTAAATGCTAAATTCTGTGTAAATTTCAGTGTATCCTTCACCAGCCACACCGCCATCAGTTATTTTATCCACCCAAACATAAACACCATTTTGAATTGCATATTGCCCTGAATACGAGAAGAAATAATGTCTGTTTTCTGGGTTATGAGCGATGTAAGTTGTAAGCGAATAATCAGTTATTTTCATGTAAGGAGTTGTTATAGAAATTCCCGATGACAAAGTGCTTGTTGTAGCATCTTTCTTTTGCAAAGGAATAGGTTTAATTTGAATAGCGCTTGCATTGTTTGCGTTCAAATCTGTGTAATAAACCCAAGCCCCTTCATTTCTTAAAGTAAGCAAGAACGCAGCAACACTATTTGCAACCGATTGATTGTCAGTGTTGTATTCAATCATTCCTTCAAATGCTAGTTCCAAAGAAGTTTTATCGCCAACGGCAGAACTGATAACACCATTGTTCATGCCTAAAATGACATCTTGATTAACATTATTTTGAGCATAGTAATTTATTACATATTCTAAAACCGTCAAATTTAATTCATCACTTGTTGTCACAAGCTCACCAAAAGCATCCTCTTTGCTTGCGCTAACAGAAAGCGTAAATTTGTTTGCATTATCAGAATAGTTTATTTCATTGTTAGTCAAAACTAAATAATAACCATCATCCCTTTTTTCAATTCTTCCAAGCTGTGGATTGGATGAATTCACAACCACGCTTTCGTCATCGAAGCCTTGATTTTGAATGTTAAGTTTATATTCCATGCCACGAGCGACTTGCGTTTTGTTTGGATAACCATCAATTTCAATAGAAACACCTTGTGACTTTAACAAAGAATATGTAAATGTTTTAGCAAAATTTTGTGGTGATTGTTCAACAATGACATCTATCGCAACATCTGTTTCGTCAATAACAGCATTGTTTGAGAAAATATATCGAACATAAATCTGTCCATTAAATGCTCCATTTTTTTCTAATTCACTTCTGTAAACTCTCGCCCCTTCTGCAGTTGCAACATAATTGATCGGTTTGAACACAACTTCATATCCACTTTCGTCTTTTTCTTGCAATTCAATATAACCAACGGCAAATGAAGCAACCGAAGATCCTTCCAAATAATTCATTGCATTATTTTTGATGTAAATTGAATCAAAATCTGCGTCAACTGGCGAAACAGAAATTGAAAGAATTCCTGTTTGACCTGGAACGATTTTATCAGACTCTTGATCAATGTTTGACATTGAAGGATAGTTTGTTGCAACTATGACATCAACAGACTCTCTTTTCAATGTCAATTTGACTTCTTTCGCAACGCTTTCGCCATTTGACTCCGCATAATAAACAACCGTGTATTCATCATAAATGTTGTTTGTAAATCTGTTTTTAAACGCATTAGAAGCAACATCAACGGCAATCTTCACATCAAAAACCAAATTTTTGCCACTGGTGATAGTTATGTTAAACAAATGCTTTTCCGTTGCGTCAGTAGAATCAGCCTCTTTACTTGACATAGAGTCAATCTCTTCATAATTCGAATTATAAATTTTCACATGCAACTTATCGTTTAAATCATCAGAACTTATGCTAACTTGATCTGCAACTGCATTTGAAGAAGTGATTGAATAAACATCAAGTTTAGAGTAAATTGCTTGTGCCCCTTCATAGAAATTTACGATAACATTGTTAAGTGTTGTTACATTAAGCAAATATTTCTTGTCTTGAATTCCTGCATATATGCCAGCAGAAAGTGATATTTCGTCTGTGCCAGCTGTTTCTGACAAATTCGTTTTCTTTGAGAAAACCACGCTGTTTGAAGAAGTTTCAAAATTACCATATTTCAAAGAGCCATCTTCGTTTTTCCCAACCACATCAATATCAAAATTTTTGTTTTGCGCAAGTTTGATGATATATTGATTATCTAACAACAATTCACCATCTGCTGAAATGTTTAAATCACCATCAACGCCATAAGCCAAAGACTTGCCGGTTGAATTTACATAAGACAATGAATAAGATGGTGAAACCAAAATTTCAACACTCTTATTAGAATAAACATTAAATTTCGTTTCATCGCCCAAAATTAAATTGTCTAATTTAAAAATCCCTGTTTGAATCCCATCAGCATAAGACTTGTAATCAAAGTAATTAATTATGTTTAAATATATGATTTCTCTTTGGTTTTCATTAAGCAAACTATAAACTTCAATTTGTGCGACACCCGTTCCCTTAATATACATTTCTCCCGTTGAACTAATTTCAAGGATTGAACTGTTAGATTTAATTTGAACATCTTGCCCAACAATAGAAAGCGGATACAACAAGTCGCCAGGTTTAACTCTATTTAAAACATCAAGTTGCTTTTGAATTTCATTTAGATTAGTTGTAGTAAACTCTGTCCCATCAAAATAGCTTTCAGCTTGGAAATAGTAAGCAAAGAAAACTTTTTCAGTGCATGTGCAACTTTCTTTGCCTCCACAATCATCGCAATGAAGTTGGCTAAACCCAAAATCTTCATTCGCCGAAATAGAAAAACTGGTTGATTGCTTGTTGAACAATGCTCTATTTAAAATCTTGTTTTCGTTTTCATAAATAATTAAGTAGTCTCCATAATAAGCACTGGCGTCTGCGTAACTATTTATTATAATAGGTTGAGTTGTGCCTTGACTTTCGATAAATTCGCTATCGCATAAGCGGTTAATATAAGAAACTGGGGTCTCATAATAATTATCTTTTGCCCCACCATTAATTAAAATGGTGTTTATCTCTCCACTTACATCCATTTCCCCAACTGTTGCAGAGTTGTAATATGCTTCGTCTGCATAACGAATCCCCATAGAAGCAAATTCATTCATTCTCACGCCATCGTCAGTGGCTTCAATTTTAATTAATGATTGTTGCCCTTTGTCATCAAAACCTAAACTAGCTTCATCTTTCACATTATAAATAATTAAACCAATTTCTTTACCACGAACAAACACACGTGTTGTTGAACCATAAAGCGCACCACTTTGCAAATTACCAACAAGACCGCCAACATTGCTTGCCCAAATTTCTCCGCCTGCCAAAATATTGTAAATATTGCCAGAAGAAGAAAGTCCCGCAATGGCACCAGCCGTTCCCACTAAATTTTTATTATAATCTTTTTCAGTTCCATTAAACACTTTAATGAGGGCATAAACAGAATAAGTTGAATAACCATAAAAGCCTTCTTTGTCGTCAAGGTCAAAAATATCTCCACTATTTTCGCCACAAATTCCACCAACAGTGACATCTCCATTTACTGTTATGGTCAAATAATCTTCAAACAGAACATTAAGTTTTCTTGTAGATGTGCTTTCAGTGTTTGTTACGCTTGAAATCGTGCCTTGATTTTGTGCCACAACACCGCCAATAACAGACTTTTGTGCGCAACTGATTGTTGATTGTCCTATTAAAAATTCACAATTTTCTATTGTTCCTTTATTAACACTTGCTAGCAACCCTACTTTAATTTGAGAATCGTTGTTAATATTAAAATTTCCCTCAAAAACAATATTAGAAATTTTAGCTCCGCTTGCTATTTCTTCAAACAATCCATAATTTCCTTGATTGCCTTTGCTTATGTTCAGTCCCGTAATTTTTGCATTGTCGTTTAAACCAACTATCGAGCCTGAAAAGCTTCCTTGAATTGGCAAACTAGACGCATAGCCAGCCATATTTATGGTTGAACTTAAACTATAATGCGCTTTAAGTGAAGCTGGGGTGCTTCCAATATTTAAAATATCTTCTGGATCTAAAAGAGCGTAAGGATTGCTTTCTGTTCCATCTTGATAAGTGACATTAAATTTCAATGTATTATTTACATATGTTGAAATAACTTGACCATCGCTCATCCAAGAGGTTGGGACAATTTCGAGCAAACCTGCAAATTTACCATTAAACGCTTGTGTTAAAACTTCTTCGTTTAATGATACTGAAACAGTCCAAATGCCACTTCCAGCATAAGTTTCTTTTTTGACAATATCCTGACTTAAAATGAGTGAAGGCAATTCCATTGAAGAATTTTGATTTGTGTATAAAACAGTTATGCCAGTTTCAGTAATGTCGTTGGGCCCTAAAAAAACTCCAATTTCAAATGACTTCTCTCCTGCTGTGAAACTGATGTCATCTTTGCCCATATTGCTGTAAATAGTTTGAACATTTGCATATTGAGAACCTTTGATGGTGATCGGATAATATCTTGTCGTTCCATATTGTCTTAAAGAAGCATACATAACAAAGCTAAATGTTTGCCCTTGATTTTTGTTAATTGTAAAAGTCATAGATGTTGAATCAAAAGTTCCATAATATTGGCTAGAATTCATGCCAATTCTATAAACATTTCCGTAAACCATCTGCGTTGTGGCTATCCAATTCCCATTTTTGTTTTCGAAAATTTGAGCGCCATCAACTAGCCAATAAACATATTGTAAGTTGTAAGTTTTGTTTTCGTATGTTTCATTGATTGGGTTGTAAAATCCATAAGCCACATTAGGTTTTACGGAAGCTGAAAAACTCACTGTTTGTAAACTTGAATCGGAAACAGTGTTGCCAACAAACAATTCCACATTAGATGAATTATTATTGGTTCTCGTGTTTGAAACAACGAAAGAACTTGTTGGCACATATGAAACCAAAACAATTTTAATTTTTTTCACTGTGTCTGATTTTTTCATAAAATTTTCATCGACAGTAACGCCAGAAACGGAAAATATTATTTCTGCCTCCCCATATGTGTTTGTTGTGATTGTGTATGCGCCATTTCCAGCAGAAACAATTTTTGCCAAATTTTCGTAATTTGAAGAATAAGAAACATTGCTAAATATTTCAATGCCATTGGATGATAAAAGTTGAATTGTGGCATATTTGCCAAAGGACACTTCTTCACCACTAGCAAAATTTTGCATGATAATTTTCATCCCGTCTGCAAAATCATCGCCTAGTCCTGTCAACTTTTCTGTTGATTGAACGCCATCATTACCAAGTCCTGCCAAAGTTACTGAAAGATCTTCAAAAGTATCAATAACTTTAAAAGTAACATTTATTTTGACGCCATTATCCAAAACCACGCTGTAAGTTGCTTGCCCTGTTTTGCGAGGAGTTAAATTTAAAACAACATAATATCGGTTTTCTCCTGCTTCAATTTTTCGATTTACAGAATCATAGCTAACACCAATAACAGACTCATCGCCTTCAACAAATGTCACTGTCGCATAACTGAAAAGTTGATTAGCATAAATGCCTTCAAAAACATTATTTTTTGAACTTGAAGAAACAAAAACGCCTGAATTTATATTCGTTTCATCATATCTGTAAATTTCATTGTTAAATGAAAGCGAAGTCGCGCCTTGGCAAATTTGATAATAAACAGTGTAACTTGGAGCAACTTCATCTTCACCTATGAATTCGCTTACAACGGTGAAAACAATTTCGTCATATTCAAGCGATTCAACATTACTTGCAACCCCTCTAATTTCAACAGGAATGTTAATATCTTTTTTAAGAATTAAGTCACCTGAATTTAAATAAGTTCCGTTTTGTCTCACAGAAACTTTATTCTCATCAAAAACAACCATCACACCTTCGTAATCAGAACCGGTGTCGTAAACTTTTAAATTTAATGTTTTCCATCCAAAATTTGAAGAATCATAATTGTTGTATAATGTAAATTTGTTGCTTTCTGAATTTTGGTCTACATCATTAATAATAATGTTGTTTGGCGCGACATTAATATCAACATTAAGAGTCAAAGTCTGGCAAACTGAACTATCATCACTAATCTCAAAACTGTTGTCACCAATTTTATAAAAAACTTTTAAAACAAGCGTTGTTTCTTGAGAAATCAAAGTCGAACTTTCAATTTGCAAATCAAAACTCATTGTGCCATCGCCGTTGTCAATCACCTCTCCTTTTTGGACTGAAAGCACCGATGAATTTTCTGCTTGATAACTAAACTGAACAAACGAATTTTCTTGCACAGGTTTTAAAAGTCCTGATTGCGACTTATCAATCAAACTATAAGGAATTGTAACGTTCAAATTAACAACGTTTTCTTGCGTTTTGCTATTTACAATTATGTTTAATTCATCGTTATTAACAATTGTTTCGCCTTTGTCATTTAAAACTTGTATTGCTTGGTCATTTGTAAATCCAAAAATAGTGTAAAAAGTCATTGGAACGAACAAAGTTTTTTCTTCTTTAACCCCATCTATGTATTCGTAAAAATCATATTTGGCATAAACTAAAATTTCGTTTCCATCAACAATGCCCTGATCAAATATATTGTTGTTAATCTGCCCATTTTCAAAATAATATCTTACAACTTTGTTGCCAGTGCTTTCATCTGTTTCAAGTTTTGCATATGCAAACAAATTGTTGTCCCCTGCGTTTTCTGGGACATCGGTTCTGTAAAAAGATAAAGAGGTTTCTGTCGAGTTGCTGTCAAAATTAAACAATGCTTCTGTTGGATAAAAAACAGAGTTTTCTGAAACATACAAAAGCACATCATCTTTTAATGAAATTGAGCTTGAATATTGCTTTACATTAATTTCAACACTGCATGTTTTTGACCCTTCTGTTGTCATTGCAACAAGGGTTGTTTTTCCTCCACTCACACCAACAAGTTGAACAACCGTTTTTGCACCTTCTTGACTTAAAACTTTTAATGAAACATGTTCGCTAGTTCCTTGGGAAACAGACGAGTCAATAAGCGAAAAACTAATTTCGCTATTGATTGAATCAACATAATTGCCAATGGTAAATTCCACTGTGTCTGTTTCTCCAACAAATAATGTGACAGAAGTTTTGTTTGCTGACAAAGTTATTTTTGATGCTGGCGATTCACCACAACCAGCAAAAAAGATGCCTGAGAGCAAGAAAACTGCCCCCAAGCTAAGCGCTAAAAACATCTTTTTAAAACAATAACTTAATCTTTTCATTTGCTCCTTTCTTTATTCATTCGAGCCCTGGAATATTGATTGAATATAATCATGAGCAACGACTTGAATCATCGTTCTGTTTGTAGGCCCCGTAATTAAGAATGCTTGACCTAACCCAGCAGTAACGATGGCGTTTTGTTCTTCTTCATTAATACCACCTGATTTTTTATAAAGATCAACAAGGTCATTTATGTCATTAGGTGCAAGAGAGAAAATTAATGAATATTGACATGCGTTGATAACAGCCGTCGATTGACGTTTAATTTCTTCTGAACCAACAAAGTCCGCAAGGTTTTGAGTGATGACAATTTGCATACCCCAATATTTTCTAATACGTTTTGCCATTTGAGCCATAAAGTCCAAAGCGATTGGGAAATTTGGGTTAATGAAAAGGTGGGCTTCATCGACGGCAATAACAATTTTTCTATTGTTCGCCTTGTCACCTTTATGATACTTCAAATTGAAATCTTTATTATTGATGATTTCGTTGTTTAAGTATCTAAACACCAACATCATTTGCGCGTTAGTCAACAATGGGTTGTTGTTTGCAAACAAGGATTGAAAGTTGAAGCAAACAAAGTTTTCGTTTGTTTCAATAGAAGTTGGGCCATTCCAAAGCTTTGAGTTTCTTCCACCAGTGGCAAACTTTTTGATATAAGCTTCAATCGTCATCAAATTTCTAAGCGTAAAATCATCTTTTGCTGTTTTAATTCTTTGAAGCACCAAATTGTATAGGTCATCAAAAATTGGATAATCTTCAGGTTTTTTGTCGCCTAAATATGTGTTTTCATCAATCTTTTTAAGTTTATATGTGTCAACAATAAGCGAGTTTAAAAGTTCAAACGCGTCTGAGTTTATCCCAAATAAAATGTTTCTAAAAAACTGTTCCAAGAATTGCAAGTGTTGGGAATAAGAATCGTTGACTTTTTGAACAGCCTTTTTTTTCTTTTTCGCCTTGAATGTCACTTCGTCAAATTCGTCAGAATCTTCCTCTTCTTCATTTTGTTCTTCTTCACTCTCATCAAGAGACGCAATGATGTGGAAAGGATTAATAATACCATAAAGAGAAGATCCAACGTCGATATATTTTCCGCCCAAAGATTCGGTTAAATAAGCATATTCTTTTTCTGGGTCGATAATAAAAATTTTGCAGTTGTCAGCTGCCAAGTTGGCAAGCAAGGTTTTTGTTGCATAAGATTTTCCAGAACCGGACTTACCAATAACCATCATATTTGAGTTGACTCTAACGTTATTTCTTGCAAAGAAGTCTATGAAAACTGGATATTCGTTGTCACCTAAATAAATCCCATTGTCATCTTGCAACGCGCTTGAAATAAAAGGAAACACTGCTGCAAGAGTTGATGTTGGGATTCCCCTTTTATAACCTTTCACGCTATCTCTTTGAGAAATATTTGTGCTGATAAAAGCATCTTGCTGACGAGCAAACATTTCGCTAAACTTAAATCCGCTTTGTTTAAGCATTGCTTTAACGTCACGCTTTGCAGCATCTTCACAAGTTATGTATGTGTTTACATCGTAAAGTTGTTGGTTATTATTTTTTAAGTTGACGAGCAAGTCTTTAAGAGTGTCAACGTGAGTTTGAAGTTCAATTTGGCTGGACGAACGCCCTGTTCTATAAAGTTTGCTCTCCATATCCATAATAGCCTTGTCTATTGATCGTTCAGCATTTGATTTTGGCACTTGCGCAAATTTCATGACAACTTTTGTTCTGTCAAGCAAGAATATGTCTGAACCCCAAGCATTGCCAACATTCAAAGGATAGTCAGTAATTGCATAAGTTCTAAAAGCATTTCCATCAATGGTGTATTTTGCAGCCTTAAATTTAATTTCTTTTGGTCTTGCCCATTCAACATATTGAGAAATTGGAATACTTTCGAGCTCTCTTTGGTCAAACTCTCTTCCATAATTAGCTCTTAAAAATATGGTCAGTTCTTGCCCATACAATCTCTTTGCACTCATTGGTGCAAGCGAACTTGCCAAGGAATTGATCATGCCGTTGACAGTGTTTTCCAAAAGTTCCAAATCTTTGTCATAAACGATAACGTAAAAATGATCTTTGTAAACTTTGTCTTTTCTATTCAAATTTTCCATAAAGGAAACTCTTTCTTCAAAAATAGGCGAACGCACATCAACCTCTTTTTCAGAAAACTGTCCTTCATATTGCATTTCAAGCAACAGCTCATATTTTTTATTTTCAGAATATATGTAATTGTCTAAAATCATTGCAAGGTTAAGTTTAATGATAGAGCAAGTTTGATCTGGTGTAAGTCTACGCAACGCGTTTGCAAAACTTTCAATAACGTTGTCTTGCGTATATTCAGTGAGCAGTCCAAAAAGCACTGGTTTTATTTCAATAACCTGTCCATAGTAGCTCCCAAAATTTATAAACCTGTCTTGATAAATGCTTTCAAAAGGAATGATTTCTTTTATATCACCTTTTTTATTTTTGCCAGGATTGTTAGAAAACTTTTTCTTCTGCGCCATAAACCTAAACAAGTGTGCACAAGTGACATACAATCTTTCATCATCAGCAACTTTAATAAAAGTGGCGATATAAAAAATCGTGAAAACTCCGGCGATCCAATAATGTCCTGGGAAGTTTGAAGCAAACAAAATAATGGCAATAGCCCCGCCCAAAACCATAAGTATCAAATCAAGACCTGTGATTCCACGAATAAACTCAAGTTTAACTTTGGTCTTTCTAGGAATAATTCTTTGCATAAGCATTCTCCTTACAAAAAATATATTACTACAAAAAGACCGAAAAATACAAACGATTTAAAGACAAATAAATATTTTATTTATATTTTATTAATAATTTTTTTGTTATTAAAAAATTAAAAAATTAATTATAAAAATTCAATTTATTTGCAGTTATAAAACAAAATATTTAATTTATTATGTTTTTTTGCTTCAATAATCTTTTTTTGAGTGATAATTTCATGTTCTTTTATAATTAATTCATTATTTAACCCTAAAATATCTCTCGTCGCCATTTTACCAATCAAACTTTGAACGTTGGGCGTGATTTTAGCTGGCGTCACAATTGTGGCATTAACAGTTTCGGGAATCTTAACCAATTGTTCGTTTGAAAACTTATTTTTAAAATTAAAAACAGGCTCTTTTTGTTTTTTCCCAAAAACAATAAGAGCATCGAAACCATTGACGCAAATGTTTTTTGGTGCAAAAGTTAATTTCTCTGTTACTATACAAATTACTTTTTTGCCTTGAATAACAATATCTTTTACCACACCCAAATTGCTTCCTTTTTTGTCAAAAACAAGCTTACCAATAGGGTTTGTATAATTGTTTTCATAACCATAACTTAATGATGATGTGTTTTTTAGAAAAATGGCATCTCGTCCAAAAACAAGTTGACCTATTTCAACCTTACCTTCCATTTCAGTTTCATCGTCCACAACGATAACTTCCAACAGCTTGTCTAGATTAGAAGAAAATTCAACGTTTAAAATATAACCAATCTTTGCGCCAGACGACAAAGAATAAACGGATTTTGAAATTAAATCAGATATTTTTTTCATGGTATAAAATTATTAAAAAATAAGCTGTTTTATGATAATTTAAAAAAAATAGACAAAAAAATATAAAAAAATATAAAAAAAATTATATTTTTTATTAAATTATTTTTATTTTTTAATTTTTTTAAATTGATTTTTTTCTTGACAAATTGATAAAAAAATAATAAAATAAAATTATGAAAAAAAATATTACTAAAAACATGACCATTGAAAAAGTTTTAAAACTAGACGAAGACTTAGCCGAAGTGCTGATGGGTTTTGGAATGCATTGCATCTATTGCCCGATGAGCTTAATGGAAACTTTGGAAGAAGCGGCAAAAGTTCACGAAATTGATGTGGATTTTCTTGTTCAAAAACTAAATGATTATTTGAAACAAAAAAACGCCAAATGATTGGCGTTTTTTTAAATCATATTTTTTATTCTTTCTTTTAATTGTTCTAGTCCCTCTTTCGTTTTTGCAGAAACATAAATTTCATTTGAATTCAAATTTTTTCTATTTTCAACCAGATCACATTTGTTGTAAACGACAAGTCGGTTTTTAGTCGCTCCTATTTCATCAAGCACAGATTCCGTTACTCGCATTGATTCTTCATAATAAAGTTCTTCCCCATTTTTAGATGTCGCAGTTGGGTCAACAACATGCAAAACTAGATCAGCTTGTTTCGCTTCTTCCAACGTCGAAGCAAAAGAGTCAACAAGTTCATGTGGCAATTCTGAAATAAAACCAACTGTGTCTGTTAAAACTATTTGCTTGCCATCCAAAAACAATTTCCTGCTTGTTGTATCTAGTGTTGCAAAATATTTGTCTTCAACATAAATTTTTTCTTTGGTTAACGCGTTTAACAGAGAGCTTTTTCCTGCATTTGTATAACCAACAAGAGCAACAAGTTTAACATCCGATTTTTCTCTGCTTCGACGACTTACCTGCCTTTGAGTTTTAATTTTTGAAATTTCTTTTTTCAAAAAATCAATTTCTTTTTCAAGCCTTCGCCTGTCAAGTTCAAGTTTGGTTTCACCCGGTCCTCTCATGCCCACGCCAGCACCACCATATTTGTTGCTTGTCTCTTGAACTTCTCTTAACTTTGGAAGCAAATAAATGTTTTGTGCCAGTTTTACCTGCAACTTTGCCTCATTGGTCGTTGCTCTTTTTGCAAATATGTCCAAAATCAACCCAACCCTGTCCACTACTCTGGTTTCAAAAGCGGACGACAGATTTTTAATTTGAGATCCAGTAAGTTTAAAATCTACAACAACCACATCAACTGGATTTGATTTCAAAAAATCTTTAATTTCTTCGATTTTTCCTGTGCCAATCACGGTGCCTTTATTGAAATCTTTAACATTTTGCGAAAAAGACTCAACAACCTCTAAATCAGTTGTCTCTGCAAGCCGAATTACTTCATCAAGTTTACGCGCTTTGCTATCGCTTTTTTTTGTTAAAACGACAATGACAATCGCTTTTTGTTTTTCTTTTTCTGTTGAGTACAAAACCACATCTCCTATGCAATTATTATATCACATTTTGTTCTGCACCTGCAAGCACTGAGCCGTTTTCTGTTGAAATAATCACATTTTGCATTTCCCCATCTGCTGAATAAACACTAAAAAGCCAAAAAATATCGCTAAAACCACCAGAAATATTATCAAGCAATTTTAAATAACACTCCCCATTAAAGTTATTTCCGCTTCTCAAAGAATCAATAAAACTCGATAAGTTTTCAGTGCCTATTTCAAGGGCTTGATTCGCGTCAACTTTAAAATCATTTGATTTACAAACAAGATTTGCTTCTTCATCTAAAAATTTGACGGTTATGACTTCATCGCCAGTTAAAGTTTGTTCTAAATCTGCCATATGAGTTCCGGTTCGATAATTAAATTCAAGTAACACTTGTTTTTCTTCTCCGTCAATGTTTACAGTGACATACTCATTGTCACTATTGTCTAACCGAGCAATAATCAACGCAAACTCGCATTTATCATTGCTTTCTCCGTCATAACCATACGGATCTTCTCTCACGCCAGAAGCGATTGAAATCGGCAAGTTTAAGTTGTCAGAAAAAAAATAAACTTCACTTTTTTCTGACATATTTTCTTGAACCAAAGTCAGCCTATCCACCTGAGAACCACAACCAAACAACATTAAAGATGAAACCCCTAATATTCCACATACAAACAATTTTTTCATATTTCCTCCTTGACACTAAAATATGTTTGATGTTTTGCGAAAATATGATATAATTTGTCACATGAAAGATTTAATGTTTTATTATCAAAAAGCAATAAAAAAAGGCTTTGCACTAGGGGCTTTTAACTTTTCTAATTTAGAAATAATAAAAGCCATTTCGTCCTCAGCCGATGAATTGAAAAGTCCTGTAATTTTAGCTGTTTCTGAAACTGCATTTTGGAATATGGGGTGTGAATTTATTGTCAGCATAGTAAACACTGCAAAACACGTTTACAGAGCTCCTATATTTTTACATCTTGACCACGGAAAATCATTCGACATTTGCAAAAAAGCTATCGACAGTGGTTTCGATTCTGTCATGATTGACGGAAGTAGTTTACCATTTGAAGAAAATATTAAACTTACAAAAAAGGTTTGTGATTATGCACACAAAAAAGGAGTTTTTGTTGAAGGCGAATTAGGACAAATAAAAGGGATAGAAGACGGTTTGTCAAATGAAGAAAATCATTTTACAGATCCTTTGAAAGCAAAAATTTTTGTAGAAAAAACAAAAGTTGATTCACTAGCAGTTGCAATAGGAACAAGTCATGGAGCATACAAATACAAAGGCAAAAGCGAATTAAGATTTGATATTCTCTCAGAAATTGAAAAAGCCTTGCCTTCATTCCCTCTTGTTTTACATGGTGCATCTTCTGTTAATCAAAAAATGGTTGAAAGCATAAACAAGTTTGGTGGAAACATTGTAGGCGCCAAAGGCGTTGACGAAGAATTATTGCGCAAAGCAATAAAAAAGCACAACGTCATCAAAATTAACATGGACACTGACCTTCGCATCGCATTTACTGAATCTTTGCGAAAAACATTTGCGACTTCTCCAGATGTAATTGATCCAAAACAATATATAAAAGATGCCGGAGAAAATGTAAAGAAAGTGGTTGACTACAAAATAAAAAACGTTTTAAACAGCGTAAATCAAAAATAAAAAAGTGCTTTAATTTAAGCACTTTTTTTATCTTTCAATACTTTTGCCACCATCAATATTTGCTTGTATTTTTGTTTTAATTTTTGGCAAGGTCAATCCTTTGTCTTCTCGAACTTCCTTTTTCTCTTCTTCTGAGTAAATCTCGCCACTTTCTGACAAACCTTTTATTTCCATCAAATTTTGAGCAAAGTCACTCATGATGCCTGTAATAGCTGCTCTAACATCATCAGCTTTAATTTTTGAAGCCTCTTGTTTAATTATTTTTTCAATCTCTTCTTCATTCCCTCCCCTTGAAACAGCTCGCTGAATTTTCCCAGCCAAGCCCACTTTCCAACTTTGTAAACCGTAATATGCGTTTTTAATAATAGCTGAAACTTTTCTTTCATCCATTCCAACTTTTTTCTTGCTTCCGATTGACCCAATTGCTTTCTGAGTGTTTCTTAAAACTTTTTTGCCTTCTTTAACAAAATCAACCTTAGATTTTCCATATTTACCATATTTTTCATCAAATTCTTTTGATTTTCCGTTTTCTTCAAAAAGTTTCTTTGCATCTTCATATGCTTGCATTTTAACTTTGGAAATTTGTTTTGAATCCAAGTTTTTAAAACACTGAACAAGTGGCAATAACAAAATTTCTTGCACTTTTTTCTTTTCTGCTGGATCTTTAATAAATTCTGCCACCATTAAATTTGAACAAATAAGTGTTGCAACTTCTTCAAAAGTGTCAATTGTTTTATCTTCTTTTTTTGCTACAATTTCTCTATCAAAATATTCCAAAGCTGTCAAGATAGTTTCTGTGTCGTCACTTGCAAGCCTTCCAAAAGCCTCTTCAAAATCTTTTGCTGGCAACTCATCGCCCTCTTCTGAATAAAGCGTGTAAAGGATCTCCTCGCCATTGTCATCAATCAACGCCCAACTATAGTTTGAACCTTCTTCTGTCCATTTTATTTTTAAATCATTAAGTTTTCTTATTTGCGTTTTTAAACTCTCTGTAAGTTTTAAATCATGAAAAAGCCTTTGAGCGTTGTTTGGATATTTATCTGCGTCAGGTAAAGCACTATTTAATTTAGCAATTCTTTCTGAAGCCAATATAACTGCTAAATTTCTAACACGACAATTGCGAATAGAATTCAAATCTTTTGTTATGCTAGCACAAAAGTATGGTGCCATTTGTTTTGTTACTTTGTCAAAAACCTCTGGATTTGATGCCAAAGTTTCGTTCAAAACCAAAATAGCTGCTAAATAAATAACTGGTTCTTTAATATTTTTTGGCAAGTTGTATTCTTCTGCCAAATTGTTAAGTTCAATTAATGTTGAACCTAACATCAACATCAAGTCACCATTAACACGCAAATCTAAATTTTTTTCACCTTTTCCAATTAAAGAATAATCCAAACGACTTCCTTTAGCTTCGCCCAATTTACTTATCGCATCAAAATACTTCTCGATGTCTTGTTGGTCTTTAATTTCAGCACCCCAATAAGAAGGATCTGAAAGCGTTTTGTAAATTCCCCAACCTTCTTTTTCTCTTTCGGCATAAATTTCTTCAAATTTATCGCGAGCTTGTTTAACATCAGAAGCAAACATGCCTTTTAAACAAAACTGATATAAATCTTTTCTCACTAACTCGAGAGTTCGATAATCATATTCAGCTGTATAACCGTTTTCCCCAGCAGGCTTCATTTTAAAAGTTGTTGCACAAAATGGTGCCAACACGCTGATCATTGTGTCAGTAATTTGAGAATTTGTCAATTTTAACTTTTCACAAGAAGACAATAATTCTGTTAAATTTAACTTTGAATTGTTTGCATAATGATTTGCAACTGGTTCAATAAAACTCATTTCCCTCTCCTTAAACTACTATATTATAACACTTGGAGATAGAAATTTCAATAGTTATTTAAAATTTTTTAACTTAATGTCACAACCACTTCTTTTTCTTTATTATTTCTAACAAACTTCACAAGCAAAGCATCACCTTTTTTATGGCTCAAAATCGTCGTTTTTAAGTCAAGCAAAGTGACAATTTTCTTCCCTGCTACATTAGTTATCAAATCACCTTTTGATATCCCTGCTATTTGTGCTGGTCCTTCTGTGGACACAACATAGATTCCATCATTTGAAACAGTTTCTCCATAAGCTCGTGCGATGTCACTATCAAACCCAAAAATTCCTATTTTTGGAGAAGTATAGTTTTGATCTTTCCCCAAATTTTCAACAACGACTTTGCCAACTTCAATAGGAACGGCAAATCCTATTCCTTCACCTTCACTTGCTTTTAATGTGTTGATGCCGATAACTTGTCCTTGCGAATTAATAAGTGGACCGCCAGAATTTCCCGGATTTATCGCTGCATCGTGCTGTATCAAAGATTGCATAAAGATCGTTTGTCCACCCAAACTTTGACTTTCAAGTGTTCTATTAACTGCACTAACAATTCCATGCGTTATGGTATGTTTAAATTCAAGTGTAAGTGGCGTTCCCAAAGCAAAAACTTCGTCGCCAACCATAACTTCGCCAGTGTAAGTGTCAAGATAAGGAATTTCGCGACTGGATTTTAAAACTGCAAGATCAAGCGAAGCATCTGTCCATAAAGTTCTAGCACTGCCGGTGGTTTTATCAGCAAAATATAAAGTTATTTCTCCTCCGCCTTCTACCACATGATTATTAGTCAAAATCAGCCCATCAGCAGATATAGCAAATCCACTGCCTATTGAATAGCCATCAGCGTAATCCACAGCAATTCCAACAACGGCGCTTCGCGCTTGGGTAAGTAATTCTTGCGTGCTCGTTGCCATGTTTGTTATTTTTCGAACGCTCATGTCAACTGTTTCATCAGCGTTTTGACTGACACAACCAGCGCCACCAATAACCATCAAACATAAAAAAATGCTTAAAACAAAATAAAAAAATTTCTTCATTTCCCCCTCCCAAAAATTAGAAGTCAAAATGAAGAAATCTTAAAGTTTAAACATAGTGCCAATCTCCGTTGTCGCCACATCAATTTTAACATGCACACCTTCTATAATTCCAAATTCTTTAAGACGGTCTGATATGTAAGTATAAGCAAGCATAGGAGTGTTGTTTTCTTTGCTTAAATGCGACAAAACAATTTGACGCGTTCCCGTTGGAACAAGCGCACGAATAACCAAAGCGGCTTCGTCGTTTGAAATATGTCCGTGCCCACCAGAAATTCTTCTCTTTAAAGCTGGCGGATACTTTGTCCCATTGGCAAGCATATCTTTATCATAATTAGCTTCAAGATAAACAAGTTGACTTCCACGAATACAATCCAGTATTCTCTCATTAGTATGTCCAATGTCGGTTAAAATACTTGCCTTACTTCCATTATTTTCAAAAACATATCCAAAGCATGGCACATCATGTTGAAGAGGAATTGCCTTTACTTCAATATCACGCAATTTAAACCCGTCTGTTTCATAAAATCTTCGATTTTTTGAAGGGGTTTTTAATAATTTTAAATTCATATTGTCCCAAACATATCTATGTGCAAAAACAGGAACATCATATTTATATGAAAATGCGTCAACGCCTTTAATATGGTCGTTGTGTTCATGCGTAACCAAAATAACATCAATTTGGTCAGGTTTCACTCCAATAATTGACAGCCTCTTAACAGCTTCATTACATGACAAACCTATGTCAACTAAAACTTTGACATTTTCACTTTCAACATAAGTCATGTTTCCTTCACTGCCTGATGACAAACTGATAATTCGCATGCTTAATTTTATCATTTTCGTCAAAAAAATGCAAGTAACAAAACAAAAACAATGCTTCTAAAATTAACATATTAAAGCATTGTTTTTTCTCATTTTCTTATTTAATTTTCAAAATTTTTTTTAAAAATTGCCCTGTAAATGATTTTTCATTTTTTGCCACTTCTTCTGGCGTCCCAGTCGAAACGACTTCTCCTCCACCAGAACCGCCTTCAGGTCCAAGGTCCACAATATAGTCTGCACTTTTTATAACATCAAGATTATGTTCTATGACAACAACACTATTACCATTTCCTACGAGTCTATTTAAAATTGAAATAAGTTTTTTTACATCATACATATGAAGCCCTGTTGTTGGTTCATCAAGTATATAAAAAGTTTTTCCCGTTTCCCTTTTAGAAAGCTCTGTTGCAAGCTTAACTCTTTGTGCTTCACCACCAGAAAGTGTTGTCGCAGATTGGCCTAATTTGATGTAAGAAAGACCAACATCGTACAAAGCTTGCAGTTTGTTTTTTATGCTTGGTATGTTTTCAAAAAAGCTAAGCGCCTCTTCAACGGTCATGTCAAGCACATCTGTGATCGTTTTGCCTTTATATTTAACTTCCAATGTTTCACGATTGTATCTTTTTCCCTTGCACACTTCACATGGCACATTTATATCTGGCAAAAAATACATTTCTATTTCTTTAATTCCTGCACCATCACAAGCTTCACATCTTCCACCTTTCACATTAAATGAAAATCTGCTGGCAGTATATCCCCTTTCTTTTGCCTCCTTTGTTGCGGCAAACAATTCTCTAATTGGCGTAAACAAACCTGTGTATGTCGCTGGATTACTTCTTGGCGTTCTTCCAATTGGTGCTTGATCAATGCAGATCACCTTATCAATTTGCTCAATTCCCTCAATCTTGTCAACTTTGCCAAGTTCAAGTCGACTTCCATTTAACTTGTTGGCTAAATAAGGATACAAAACTTCATTGACAAGACTTGACTTACCACTGCCTGAAACACCAGTCACAGCGCACATAACACCAAGCGGGATGTCAACATTCATCTTTTTTAAATTGTTTTCGGCAGCGCCTTTAACTTTCAAAAAGCCAGAAGGCTTTCTTCGCGACAGTGGAATTTCTATTTTTTCGTCACCACGCAAAAATTTTGCAGTTACAGAATCTTGATTTTTTAAAACTTCATCAAGCGGACCATTTGCGACAATTTCACCACCATGCACTCCGGCATAAGGGCCAACATCAACAATCCAATCTGCTTCTCGCATTGTGTCTTCGTCATGCTCAACAACAATTAAGGTGTTGCCAAGATCTCTTAAATTTTTAAGAGTAGCGAGAAGTTTTTCATTGTCTCTTTGATGAAGCCCAATTGATGGCTCGTCTAAAATATATAAAACGCCAACCAGCCCCGAACCAATTTGAGTGGCAAGCCTTATTCTTTGCGCTTCACCACCAGAAAGGGTTTCTGCTGACCTTGACAGTGTCAAATATCCAAGCCCAACATCAGACAAAAATTTTAATCTTGCCTTGATTTCTTTTAAAATACTTTCAGCAATATTCATCTTTGCTTTTGAAAGTTTAAGATTTTCAAAATAAGGCAAAAGTTCACTCACAGGCATATCGCAAACATCAATAATATCTCTTCCATCAATTTTGACAGACAAAGCTGCCTCGTTCAATCTTTTACCATGGCAAACTTTACATGTTTGATTTGTTAAAAACTTCCCTATTTCAAATCTTACAAAATCGCTCTTACTTTCAGCAAGCCTGCGTTTTAAATTTGGAATGAGCCCTTCAAAAGTTAAAACTTTCGCGCCCCTAAAATGCTCCGCGGATTTATTGCGCGCTTCATCTTCAAACAAATCAAGTTTTTCGCCACCATTTCCATACAACAAAATTTGAATGTCTTTCTTAGGCAATTCCTTAACAGGCACAGTCAAATCAATTCCATACTTTTTAGACAAGGCATCAAAATATCTTTTTGCCATGCTGTCAGGTTCATATCTCCAACCAGTCAAGTTAAATGCTCCTTGGCTAATAGACAAGTGCGAATTTTTCAAAATCAAACTTTCATCGATGTCTGCAATTTCTCCAAGCCCTGAGCAATTGTCGCACGCACCAAAAGGTGCATTAAAAGAAAATAATCTTGGAGAAAGTTCTTCCAAAGTCCACCCACAAGTTGGACAAGAATAATTGGTTGAAAAAAGTTCCTCCTGCCCATCGAAATCAACAAGAACCAGTCCTTCCGCAAGTTTCAACGCCGTTTCCAAACTTTCGGCCAGACGGCCTTCAATATTCTCTCGAATAACAAGCCTGTCAACAACTACTTTAATGTCGTGTTTAATATTTTTGTCAAGTTCGATTTGTTCATCAAGCGTCCACATATTGCCGTCAACAACAACCCTTACAAAACCGCTTTTTTTCAAAGATTCAAAAAGTTTCGCAAACGCACCTTTTTGAGTTCTAACAACAGGCGCTAACACAACAATTTTTGTGCCTTGTGGTTTTTCTAAAACTGCATCAACAATTTGATCAATGGTTTGGCGAGAAATCGCTTTTTTACAATGTGGGCAATATGTCGTTCCCACCCTAGCAAAAAGCAAGCGCAAATAGTCATAAATTTCAGTCACAGTGCCTACTGTTGAACGAGGATTGTGATTTGTGGTTTTTTGATCAATAGAAATAGAAGGTGACAAACCTTCAATTGCTTCAACATCAGGCTTTTGTGCTTGACCTAAAAACATTCTTGCATAAGATGACAAACTTTCAATATATCTTCTCTGCCCTTCGGCAAAAATAGTTCCAAATGCAAGCGAAGTTTTTCCAGATCCACTAACGCCAGTAAAAACGATGAGCTTGTCTCTTGGAATAGTCAAACTCACATTTTTTAAATTATTTTCTTTCGCCCCGATAATAGTAATATTTTGATCCATGATTTAATTATATCACAATTAAAAAAAATAAAACAATAAAAAAATAATGGCAATTAAGCCATTATCTTTTTATTTCTGTAGATCTCATAACCTGTGAAGCAATATCATATTGTTCTAAATCTTTTGCTTGTTCATTTTCAGGCAATTCTGCGAACGGCAAACCTAAAACAGGATCTGAGCTTGCCCATGAATTTCTTTCTAACCATGCTGTATGAATAATATCACCTATTTCTTCTCTTGTATATGTTTTTCCACTTGTTAAGATTTCAGTAACAACTTCCGCTGCTTGCTTATTTTCGCTTTTCCAATCTTCACTTAATTGACTGTAACAAGTATTTGCGATGTCAATTTCAACATCATTTTCTGGTGTGATTCTTATTGTATCTGGCAAGTTGCCGAGATCCAAAGCTTTAATAAATTCGACATCTTTAACCTTTTTCCATCTTGGCTCATATGTCCCGTCTTCTTTTAACCTTGTTTTTCTCCAATTGTCATGAAATGCGCTAGCAATTTTTTCTGATAAACTCATTTTTCCCCTCCATTTGTAAAATTAATTTTTAGTAATATAAAAAAATTAAAAATTTTTTAAATCACCAAATTCTACATGATTGTAGTATAACTAAAAAGGCTTGCTATGTCAATAGTTTCTTAAAAAAAATATTAAAAATGAATTTTTTTTATATTTTTAAACATGTTGAAGTTTTTTTTTATTTTCCCAATCTTTTCTTTAAAGTAGAAATTTTATTACGAAGTTCAATCGCTCTTTCAAAATCAAGAGCATTAGACGCAAGTTTCATCATTGAAGTCAACCTTTCAATTTCTGCAGGTATGTCTTTTTTAGCAATTTTGCCATCATCAACCTTTTTAGTGATTTCAAGCGTATTTTTAATTTGTTTTACAATGGTTTTTGGAACAATATTGTGTTTTTGATTATAATCCATTTGAATTTTTCTTCTTCTGGCGGTTTCGTTGATCGCTCTTTTCATTGAGTCAGTAATTTCATCTGCATACATTATTGCCCTGCCATTTGCATTTCTAGCAACCCGACCAACAGTTTGAATTAACGCACCTTCTGATCGCAAAAAGCCTTCTTTGTCGGCATCAAGAATTGCAACAAGTTCAACTTCTGGCATATCAAGCCCCTCTCTTAAAAGGTTGATTCCAACCAGCACATCAAACTCCCCACTTCGCAATCCGTTGATAATTTCAACTCTTTCCATTGTGTCAATTTCTGAATGCAAATACTTCACTTTAAATTTATGGTCAGATAAATAAGTTGTCAAACTCTCCGCCATTTTTTTTGTTAAAGTCGTCACAAGCACTCTACAATTTCTTTCAATCGTCTGTTTAATTTCATTCATTAAGTCTGGAATTTGATTTTTTGAAGATCTTACTTCAATTGTTGGATCAAGAAGACCAGTAGGACGCAAAAGTTGTTCAACAACTTGTCCTGCTTTTTCTAATTCATATTTAGCAGGAGTTGCTGAAACATACAAAGTTTGCCCAAGCCTTTCATTAAACTCATCAAATTTTAAAGGTCTGTTGTCTTTCGCTGCTTCCAAACGAAAACCATAGTCAACCAAACTTGCTTTTCTAGCTTTATCTCCATTATACATTGCCCTAATTTGTGGCAAAGTCATATGGCTTTCATCAATGATTGTTAAAAAATCCTTTGGGAAATAATCGATAAGTGTAAAAGGTGGCTCCCCAGGTTTTCTGCCATCAAAATATCTAGAATAGTTTTCAATGCCACTGCAATAGCCAAGTTCACTCATCATTTCAATATCATAGGCAACACGTTGACCAATTCTCTCTGCTTCCAATGGTTTGCCTTCATCATTAAATTTCTTTATGGCTTTTTCTCTATCTTCACTGATTTGCTTGATTGCTTGAACAAGCCTTTGATTTCCCACAGCATAATGAGTCGCAGGATAAATTGCAGCATAAGAAACTTCATTGATAAGCGTTCCCGAAACGGGTTCAAACTCAAATATTTTTTCGATTTCATCGCCAAAAAACAAAACTCTTATTGCCATTTCAGATTGGTTCGCAGGGAAAATGTCAAGTGTGTCACCTTTTGCCCTAAAAGTCGATCTTTTAAAATCCATTTCACTTCGCACATATTGAATATCAATCAATCTTCGCATAATATCTTCGCGACTGACCTGGTCACCTTTTCTTAAAGATATGTGCAAATTATAGTATTCTTCAGGGCTACCCAACCCATAAATGCAAGAAACCGAAGCGACAACAATCGTGTCCCTTCTTTCTAAAAGTGAAGATGTTGCAGAAGAACGAAGCTTGTCAATTTCATCATTGATTGACATATCCTTTTCAATATAAGTATCCGTGCTGACAATGTAAGCTTCTGGTTGATAGTAGTCATAATATGAAACAAAAAATTCAACTCTGTTTTCTGGGAAAAATTCTCGAAATTCATTACAAAGTTGAGCAGCCAAAATTTTATTATGCGCAATAACGAGAGTTGGTCTGTTGAGTTTTTGAATAATATTTGCCATAGTAAAAGTTTTTCCACTTCCCGTCACTCCAAGCAAAACTTGATCTTTTAGCCCCTCATTAAACCCATCCACAAGTTTTTCAATAGCTTGTGGCTGATCGCCAGATGCAGAAAAAGGCGCATGAAGTTTAAAATTTTTCATTTTTATCCTTTGAAAATCATTTTTAAAACAAGTCCAAAAATAAAACTCACTGTTGCCAAAAACAAGCTCCTTAAAACAAGCAAACCAAAATTCTTTTTTTGCCTACGGCTGTCAACTTCAAAAGTTTGCCCTTTCTTTTTTAATGTTACACAATAATAATACCCCATTTTACTTTCAGAAACAACAAAATCAATGTAGTTTTCATTTGAAAGTTCGCCCATGATTTCGTCGATCTCTGAAACAGAAAGAACAAATTTTTTTGAAAGCGCACCAGCAATTTCACTTGGCGAAACAAGGCATGTCCTTTTTTTAGGACACACTTTACACAAAAAAGACATAACGAGTTTTTCTTTCCGCGTCAAAAAACACCTCGCATGAAACTAGGTTAAACTTGTTATGCCCGTTTTATGTTCTGTTTACACAAAAAAAGTGGCTGTATCACCGTTTTTTGTTTAAAACTCCAGGCCAAATCCATATTCGGCTGAGATAGATCTGATCTTATCGACTGTGTAGGCTTTTTGTGCCATTTCATCTTCTAACTTTAAAGATATTGTAGATTTGCTATTTATTTTATCCGCAATCTCGTTTGTTTTTGCTGTATTATGTCCTTGATCATTATTATAACGGTCATATTCTTTATCAAGATCTATCTGTTCGTTCTCAAGCTCTGCTATTTTTCTCAGAGTGTTGGTTGGATCGATCCTAATTAAATATTCATGAATTTGTTTGGTTTCTGCCCTGATTGACCTTGCAAAAAACTCTTCAAATTTTTCCCTATTGAATAAAATTGTGCTAAACAACTGTTGTTGGTCAGTTATCCCGTTTTGTTGAATAAATTCAAAATCTAAATCTTGAATTGATAAATCTTTGACAAAATGTTTTAGAAAACCAATAATTGGATCGCTGGACATCTTCAAAGCCAATTCAACAGCTGTATCAAAACTAAATGGCTGAACGCATTCATCAAGTTGACTCTTTTTAACACAAAGAGCACCTGCTATGATCTGCTTAAATTCAGAACGTTGATATTTCCATTTTGTTTCTATGCTATATTCGCCAATTCCCGCATTTTTGATGCAGCATATATCAACGTTTTCTCTGCGAAGGCCTTTGATCATAGTTCGCAGAAAAACCACAAGCGGTATTTCTGCTTCCTCGTTGTTAAAACCATTGTTTTCAAGCGTTTCTTCATACAATTTTCGACATTTATCGTAATAGTTTTTAAAGTATTCTTCTTTAATCTTCTCCAACGGGCCTATGCGACAGTGTAAAATGCGCTTTTTGATATTTTCGATTTGCTCTTCTAACTTTTCTATCTCTTTTCGTTTCTCATCGTAAGGTCTCGAAATATCCAAAAAAATTGTTAATTTGCTACCCCAATCGTCATATAACTCTTCCCCTTCCTTCTTCCCTTCTTCGGATTCTCTATAACTATTGCTTTTTTCTCTCCAATCTTCATATTTTTTTTGTGCTTCTTTTTGTATACTGAGGGAAGAAACATATTCGGGTGCTTCGCAATATTTTTTCGCTTCTGCTTCAAGTTTCTGTTTTTGCTCTTCTAATTGCTGTATTTGCCCTATTAATTCATCTATTTGTTGTTCATATGTTCTTTTCTTGACAACAAGCAAGCTGGACTCTCTTATGTAATTTGGCATCTTTTTGTTGTGCTGCTCGTATTCTGCACGCAACATTAAAACATAGTCCTCGACTGCGCGATCCAGGTCTTCTTTCTCTCTTTCTCTTTGCAGGCGTTCCTCGTAGTATGCTTTTTGTCTAGCCTCCCGCATTTCCTCTTCACGCCTTTTTAACTCGCGCTCTTTCTGTTCTATCTGTTCTAACTCGCGCTCTTTCTGTTCTATCTTTTCGATTAGCTCTTCAATAGTTGTGCCATAAGGGTTTTCAGAACTTTTCATAATCTCTCTCCATTACTAAAATTTTAACTAAAACAAAAAGCTTTGTCAATATCAAATAATAAATTTGCGTATTTTGTCGATTTTTTGTTGCATTTTAGATTATTGTTTTGCAAACAATAAAGTATGTTAGATTTAAAATCCAAGCTCGTTTTAAAAATTTTGCAAAAAGAATGCAAGTCAGGTGGTTATAAAATAGTAGAAAAAGCTGACATAATTTCTTCCTTGCCAACAAAGTATCGCATGGAAGACGAAGCGCTAGATCACATCATAACTTTTTTAGAAAGAAGTGAATGCATACATATAAAATATGATGACGAAAAAGTCTATTGTTTATGCATTTTGCCGATAGGAAATCAGCTGGCAGAAAATGAATTAAAAGAAAAAAAAGAACATAAGTTTTCAATAATTAAATATGTCCTTTTCTTTTTCCTGCTTTTGATTGGTTCGTTTTTAGGAAGTTTGCTTGCAAAATTTATTAATTTTTAAATTTACGATAAAACTCTTTGTTTTTAGTGCCGTAAACTCCATCCGCTCCAACAATCACATAATCAATTAACGATGTGCCTAAATCAGCAGAAATTTCGTAAGCTTTGTGAAAAACTTTCAAATCATCTATCGTAGGTTCTGCAGATGTGGTGGGATGATTGTGAGCAAGAAATAAATAGGCGGGCTTAAAAGCAGTAATAAATTTAGCCACTTCTCTCGCATCAAACTTGTCACCATCAAGATTCCCAATATGCAAACGCAATTTTGTTTTCACTCTGCTTGCTGGGTCGATGCCAATAATGTAAAGCATTTCAGTTGCTTTAAATTTTAAAAGTTCTTCAAAATAATCACCAATATCAGATTTAAATTCGAAAGTATATTTTTCATCCAAACTTGCTTCTGCGAAATAATTAAACAAGGTTGACATAGAGTGCAACTTTTTAGCGGAACGCTCGCCCATTCCAGAAACTGCCATAAGTTCTTTCCAGTCAGCATTGATAATTTCCGTAACATTGCCAAACTTTTTGATTAGAGCATGCGCGATTTCGTTGACATCTCCACGCGGAAAAATGTAAGTCAAAATAAACTCTATGGCTTGCACTTCGCTGACTTTATCAAGCCCAACTTTTAGCACTGTGTCCATAAGTCTTTTTCTATGCCCATCATGAACATTCTTTGTTGTTTCCGACATTTTTCCTCTTGTAAAATTAATTAACATTAAATTTTCTTAAAAACTTGTTGCCTTCCAAACTAAACACGCCGTCAACTCCGACAATGATGTGATCGACAAGATCAACGTGCAATTTTTTGCATAAAGATTTTAGAATTTCATTACCTTTGCAATCATTTTCGGAAGGTTTTGCACAACCATTTGGATGATTGTGACACAAAAAGCAAGAATGTGGTTTTTGAGTGGTGATTATTCTTGCAATATCATGTGTGCTGACACCCACACTTTTCATTCCACCCGTTGCCAACTTGTGTTTAAACTTGACTTTCTTTTTTGAATCAAGACCAATTATGTAAGTGTTTTCAATTTGTTTAAATCTCAAAAGCTCTTCAAAGAAATCGCAAATATTTTCAGTGGAGTTGAAATCGTATTTCTTGTCAAGGCCGGATTCAACATAATATTCGAAAACCGAGAAAAGAAGTGAAAGCGCCTTAGCCGAGCGTTCACTCATGCCTTCAACTTCTTTTAATAGAAACCAGTCAGTAGTCAAAACATCAGAAAATGAGCCAAACCTATCGAGCAATTTTTCTGCCAAATCTTTATTGTCGTTTCTAGGCAAAACATAAGACAAAGCAAGTTCCATGACTTCCCTATTTGACAAATCGTCTTCGTTAAGATAAAGTCTTTCAAGCAAATCGCCAACGCGCTTTGTTTTTATTTTGTTTTGCATAATTCCTTTTGACTTAATTTAAGTTTAACACACAAAGGTCAAATAACAAACCGATTTAAAATTTTTCTCAAAAATTGTTTTAAAATTTAACAATTATTAATTGGAATAAAAACTTTCCAAAACCAATTTAAACTCACAAACAAAAGGAAAACCACTGGCGGTTAGCCAGTGGTTTGATTTTGTTAGCTTATTGTATATGGTGAAATTATTGATGAAGTTGGGCTCCCCACATAATAGAAAGATTTCTCTCCATCACCATTTAAACCAACAGAATGCTTGCCACCAGTCCAAATTTTATGATAACCGATTTTATACCAATAAATTTTTTCAGCCGAAATAATTGTATCTTCTGGATTCACAATATTCACATAACCACCAGCAGGCCCCCTATAGTTATAAATTTTAAACCAAATTGAACCAGCATTCCCTACTAACAAACCATCAGAGTTCACATCATCACTATTAGCATAAATTATCTCATTGTTATAATCTCTGTCAAAATACAGATCACAATAAATTTTTAATCTATTAGCTCTTGATGCGTTATTATTTGAGCAAGTCGCATTTTCATATACAGAATTCCATGTAGTTTTCCAATTATGAGCATAATCATCATCAGGCGCATCTGTATCACTATACTTATGCAAATTCAACCCGCCCCAGCCATTATTGCCTGCTACGCCAGCTGTCCCATTATTGCCAGTTGATAAAATATTGGATGAAGAAGTGTCTTCATCGGTTGTAGCTGCTGGTGGCCCATATAAATATGCTGTTCCTGCTTCGCCTGCGCATCCTCCATCTCCCCCATAAGTACCGCTTAACGGCGCCGATTCATCTTGGTTGTCTCTTCCTCCCGATCCATCTGCACCACGACCACCATTACCACCATTGCCAGCAATAACTATACCATGATTAGTAACATTCTTAGGGTTAGTGATCGTGCTAGAACTAATTGCATAAACATTTTGTCCGTCATACGCATCCCCACCATTTTCTGCTGCAGAAGTTAAAGTAAATCTTCTCGGCATTTTATTTTCACCATCGGCACCACGAAGACCTATTATTGTACCATAATTGTAAGCTTCAATTTGTGATGATGTTGTTATATCCCATGCAATACCAGCCATTTCAATAGTAGAATTTTCAGCGTAACCGTCTTTAACAAAATTTGATAAAGATGCAAAATTTTTAACATTTGAAATTTTGCCAGTTAATTCTTGTGCTATACCACCTGCACTAACTGCACCAATTTGTCCAACATTTATAGTGCCATAAGTTGTGACATTAATCACTCCAGAGTTTAATGACAATGCTAAAATACCTGCTTGCGTTCCATTTTCGTTAACATCAACAACAGATCCTGCAATCGCCAAATCCTTTATAAAAGATGCGTTTGTGCCTACACTATTTAAAAATGCGCCAAAAGTTGAACCAAAATTTATTATTTTCCCGTTAGCTGCAATATTATTAAAGCCAACAATTGAAGATTCTAAATATCCAACATTTATATCAGCTGTTAAAACGATACAACCATATTTTTCTTTGTTACCTTCTTCTGTTGTTGACCCATTAGGTGTCAATTTAACAGTAAATTCTTTGTAACTAGTTTCAATATTAATCAAAGTTTCATTTTCATAAGGGCCAAAAGCGCTATCTTCATTAATAATCGTTTCTTCATTGTCAATAATTACTTTTTTAGATTCTATAAAATTATTTTCAGTCGGAGCATTAATTGAATATATATAACTATTTAATTCTAAGGATTGATTAATTGGCGTTGCCAAAGTTTCAATTTCTAATGTTACTATATCATAATTCCCAAAATCACCATTAATTGTATAATTATTTGATCCTTCTGTTGAAACAATTGAATAATTTCCGCTTTTTGTTATTAAATTTTCTCTTACTAACAGAGACTTATCCCCTATTGTTAAATAATTATTACTTACACTTATTGGCACGCTATTTAAGTAATAATCGACTTTATATTCTCCTGTGCTTTGATTGTTTACATAATAAGTAATAAAATTTGAATCATCAATTTTTATGAGGCCCCCATCGCCG
Source organism: uncultured Clostridia bacterium (assembly GCA_944350115.1). GTDB lineage: Bacteria > Bacillota > Clostridia > Christensenellales > UBA1242 > Caccovivens. The sequence goes on from CALVNZ010000001.1 coordinate 71,691, forward strand.
ACATAAACTTTAAGCAATTCTAATGTATTGTTCGCATCTTCATTTATGTTTAAGTCAATCATAAATGTTTGCCCATTAATAATGAAAACATTATCTTGTAAACAAGTTTGGCCATCTATTGTTTTAATTTCTTCACCCTCAACCACTACATTATGTGTTGCTCCAGCATATTCAAATTTACCATCACTTGTAAGAATAACTTCCGTAATCTCCTCATCTATTAAATAAGGCACCATTTCATTAACAATCACATTAACCACATCTCCATCCCTGTGGGCTTGATCTGGCCTAGTTAAATCAATCGATGTTTTTGTTGAATTATCAATTATCTCTTTTGCAATTGTTAATCCTTGCAAAGTTGTAATATTAAATTCTATATTTCTTTCTTTTGAATTAGAAGTTACGGCTTTTCTTGTCGTTACATTATTTTGATTTATTGAATAAATTCCACTAAAATTATTTTTTACTGCTATACTTAATCCCGTTAAATTATTATTTACATCTACAAGATAAGAAATTTCACTATCATCAGATGAATTTACAATATTAAGCCTCATTAAACTTTCTAAAGAATCAAATCCTGAAAAAGATAGTTTTTTATTATCTGCCGAAGCATTAACCGCTTTTGTAACATCCCCTATTGAATATGCAACTGTTTTATTATCTTTAACATCTATGTCTATTCCAAAAGTATTAGAAGTTGTGTCATAAGTATAAGTATAAATTGCAAATTCATCTTCTGCTGGATTCATAGTTTTTGAAATACTCAAACTTGTCGTACTGTTAATATTAGCAAAGCTTATTTTCCCTGCGTCCGGCGTTTTGATTTCCCCATTATAAGAATACTCTGCAAACATATTATCTTTGATAGTAAATTCTATAGAATTAATTTTATCATAAGTTTGTTCATAATAATAAGATCCATTAGAATTTGTAACTAAAACTGATCTATTTGTCGATTTCCCCATAACCGCACTTACCATTTCAATTTCATCTTTTTCTCCTGAAACTTGATTAAACAAATCATTAAAATTTGCCTCGTTGCTAAATGTGTATGTCTTATAAAAATTAAATGTAAAATTCAATTTTGCAAAATCATTTTGAGCAGCACTGCCAAAATAATAAGGGCTATTTGCATGCGCTCTTACTACTATAGTTGTTTTATCATTAACACTATCGTAAGAAAATTGCGTAATTTCTATTATCCCAGGCGTTGTGCCTAAACCTCCAAAGGTCAAGCCTACGTTAATAGTTTGCCCCTCACTTAAAGTAATATCATTAAAGTCTAAATTATCTCCATTATCTTTTAATGTAAAACTATTTACATGACCCTTTAAAACTATTGTTTCTACTAATGTTCGATAATCATTTCCTAACGACTCACTCTTGTTAATATTAGCTGATTCAACATAAGATTCATTTGCAGGATTTTTTGTTGCTCTTGAATCGAAATCAACAAAAACTGGTGAAACCAATGTCCTTTCTTCGACACCGACAATTAAGCTGCCAGATGTTTTGATTATTTCGGATTGATTAATGCTTATATTTTCTTTTACAATTTCCGAACTATCACTAATCGAAGAAACTATAGTAACTGTTGTTGTGACATTTTCGTTTACATTAATATTGATCGTTTGATTATTTAAAGAGTTGAATACCGAAATGTAATCGTCTCCAGTATAAATCAAATTATCATAACTACTTGAATATGTGAATTTATAGTTACCCACTGTATATTTTTGACCATTAACAAAATTCATTCCATTTTCTAATCTTGATATATTAACAATAGAAACACTTTTATCTGCATCATTTTTTAATAAATTACTTGCTTGCAAAGTTATAGTTTCTATTGTTTTGTTTTTAGTTGCGACCAAATCATATTTAAAATAAATTGAGTTATTTGAATTTTCATTAGAATATTTAATTAAAACATCAACTTTTCCATTTCCATAAGTAGCTGATGTATATAGAATTGATACCGTACTAGCCTCTTGAGTACAATTCTGATCTTCATATGCTTTTACTTCACAAACACTAAAAACATAACCTTCTTCAACAAGTTGATCTATTGTTAAATCTGAATTAAATTTGTCTTCGTACTTAAAAGTGGCACTATAAATGTCGCTACTTATAGCTGAAATAAATTGTGAACCATTATTTACAAAAGCATATAACTGACCAGCAATTGCCACATTTGTGTAATTTGAGTTATCACTTTCATTATCTCCATTTGTCGCTAATAAGTTCTTTATTGCGTTTACTGCGCTATCTCTATTTGAAGTATTTCCTCCTGAAACTGCATATGCATAATATGTTTCTCTCTCATTAATATAACTTGTTGGCACATATATAATTTGTGATCTAGATACTTTATTTTCAGCACCATAATTTATTGACCTTGTAGCACTAATAAACCCTCCATTAGGTGCTCCTAATTGATCTACTGATGAAATGTACGAAGTTAATCCAGAAGTTGAAATTGTAATGCCATTTATATTACCCTTATCGGTTTTTGAAGTGTCTATAAATGTTGTTCCACTATATCCAAACGCGTGATTATATAAGCCTGTTGTGCTGTTTTGATAAGTACGTGATTTAGTCCAACTTCCATATAAACCATTTTTAAATGTTTGTCCGCCCATCTGATTAGCTTCATTATTTGTTGTGTCAGAACTAATATAAATTTCATCAACAACTACATTTATCTTGTTATCGGTGTTATAGCTTAATGTTAATCTCCAATTATTTCCAACTTTTTCTGCAGTAGAATTAGCCAATGTTTGGGGAGATTCTCCTAAAGCTTCAATAAACCCAATGTTAACACAACCAGAAACTGTTGCATTAGAAACGCTTGCAACTATTCCCGCTGCATATGCTTTTTTTGTTCCATCTGCGTTTATGTTTTTGTTCCCTGCCTTGATCATTGATGTGTTATAGCAGTTTGAAATGGATTGCTTGCTGTAACCTGCTATACCACCAGCATAATAATCCGCATTTGTCCTTGATGATGTAGTATATCCATTAAACACGGTGTTTTCATTTCCACAATTGCTTATACCTGTGGTTGATGTAGTTGATTGTGTTGTTGCCTCGGTTGTAAAATATCCAACTATTCCACCAACATAACCACTTTGAGAATTAACATCAATTGGAGAATAATTGTAACAATTTGAAATGCTTGCGTCTGTCGATTTTCCAACAATTCCACCTACGTTAGCTGAACTTGTTGTAACGCCAGATATCCTCACATAATTTTTACAATTTGAAATAGCTCCGCTAGCACTAGCAAAAAGCCCACCTATTTCAGTTCCAGAACCAGTAAGAGTCCCTGAAGCGATGACATTGTCAGCTGTCCCTGTCAAAGTCACAGCAACCACTGCCTTCTGATTTAACAATTCAGCATCCGTTACTCTAAGATTTGATATGTTTTTAACTGTGCTAAATAATGTCTGATTTCTAAGATTGCTTATTGTATGTCCATCGCCATTGAAGTTTTGCACATATGTAAAATTAAGGCTCGTCCATGGGTTCTCAATTGTTGGATTTGCTTCTGAGTTTTCTTTGTTAAAACTTGTGTTATTGAAATCAATGTCATCAATCAATTTGTAATTAAGGACTGTGCCACCTGCCTGAACAAGCTTGGTGACATTTGGAATTTGTTGATAAGTTGTGCCGTCGATGCTTGTTTGAGTTGTAAAAGCTTTGAATTGTGCAAAGTTGCGCACTGGATAGCCATAGTTGATCGTTTCGTCTTTCGACCAACCTTTGTCTGTCCCTATCAGAATGCCACCCGCTGGAACAGAGCCTGTGTCAGAAGTGTTAAATGGTGCTGGGTAAATCCATTTATTTGTATCTTGTGAGTCGTCGGAATTATCTATTGCTTCTGTGCTTTTATTTTCTTTATTATAAGCATCTCCCAAAGCGTTAGGATCATAGGCAAAATTTGCTGGCGTTTGTGCAGAACCAGTAACGCCCAAATATATAGTATTAGCATGTGATGTTTTATCACTTGTATAATCATTCCAATTTACGCGAGAGATTGTGTAGCTGTTTGTAATGTAGAAATGATATGATGTGTCTGTGCCACTAGTGTAGCTTTCTGCTGCGCCATTTGTGAAGGAAAAGAGGTTGGCATCAATGTAAGAAGTGATTGTGCCAGTTGAATAAGTGTTGTTGATGTAAATTCTGTTGAGCGGTGTGTCTGTTGTGTTGTCTGTTTTTAACGACGTTGCAAGGCCAGAAGCTGTGCCACCCTCTGCTGCACGATAGAAGATTTCAAGTGAGGAAGAGCATTCGTTGATGTAGCCGCCTGTCATGAGGCCAACGATGCCACCAAGGTTTATTTGTTTCTCTCCACCCACAGAAAGCGTGCCAGAAGAAATGCATGCATAAACAATGCCACCTGTCATTGTATTGACAATTCCGCCACTATCCTTCCCATCACGCGAAGAATTTGTGTCTAAAACAGACAATTCTGTGTAAACGCCTGAAACGAAACAGTGTTGAGAAAGCGAGTCTATGGCACTTGTTTGTTTTTGCCAATCGCCAATAAACGCATAAGCCTCTGGGTCTGTGTCAGTTTCTGTTGAAGAAATGTAAGAAGGATACTTACCGGTATAATATTGAATTCCATTTGTCGTGATTGGAACTGGATTGTCACCTTCGGTTTTTGCAACATCGCCCTCAGTTATAGGGTTAAATTTTGTTCCTTTTGTTCCTTCTCCTCCATAATTAGGTCCGAACAATTTTTCAATTATTGTTATGCTTCCATCAGCTTGATAGCTTGCACCATTTGGAGAATAACCAGAAGTCCCAGTTGCAAAGTAGTTCAGATCAACAGCATTGTCACTTGTCGCCAAAACAAGTTGTGAAGAATAATAGTTTGGAGTTGCGTCGTCAGTTGTTTTATAGGTTACTTGTATATTTGAATTGCCAACCATAGCATCAACTTGATGTGTCTCTGTTCCTCGCCCTTGATTGTTGTTTGTAAGCGCAACAATGTTTTTAGTCACGGTTGCACTTCCGCTTTGAACATACCCGATGACTCCACCAAACGTATACCTATTCAAGCAAACAAAGTCATTGTCCTCGTCATTATTATAAACATAAGTGTAAATAACATCACCATAAGTTTTGTTGGAAGTAATTGTCGCTGTTCCGTAAACAATTCCAACGATTCCACCAATTGTGTGATCTCCGCTGTTGGCTTTTGCACCATAAATTTTAAATGCACCTGAAAAGCTTGTGTTTTTAATTTCCGCCGTTGCTGTTGCTGTTGAACTGTTGCCTAATTTACCAATGACACCACCAGCATTGATTGTTTTTGAACTGATGAAGAATGTGTCAGCAAAATTAATTTCTTTAGCGCTAGCACTTGTACCTCCTGAAATGCTGGTTGATGACAGGTCAAAACCAATAGCGCCACCTGCATTCACACCAGATTCGCTTTCAGCGTTTCCAGGGTCTCCCCATAACGAGTAAATTGAACTGCTTGAAAATTCTTTTATAGTCACGCTTGATGAATATTGATTTTGTCCAACAACGCTTCCAACATTTAATGTTGGAGAAGAAACTAAAATATTTTCGCCTTCGCCAGACTTGTTGAATGTTACATTCCCATTTTCGCCGACTGCTATTGTTCCGTTGTTTAAACCAACAATTCCACCTAAATTCAATTCCGATGCGGAATATAATTGTGCGTCATTATCTACGCTTGTAAAGTTCGCAGTTGTGAACTCTTCTTTTGAACCTTTGTAAACTTTCAATGAAACACCCATGGAATCAATTTGAATTGTTCCACCTTCATTTGCTCCCACTATTCCACCAATTTTAGCTGAAGTAGCAGAAATTGTGGTTGTGGTTTCTCCATTTGTATTAGTAGGATTTGACGTCTGCGATATAGTTCCTGATAAAGTTCCGCCACTTAAAGTTAAGTTAGTCGACGTTTTAATTTTTCCAAACAAAAGACCAATTGAACCATCACCATAAGAGCCTGTTGAAAGTTCAAAATTTAGTTTGCTTTGTTCTTCGCCGACATAACTGAATTTTGAAAGCGTTGCATCACCAACAAGTCCACCAAGAGTTAATGCTTTGCCTGACTCTTGATTAGCTGAAATTGTCAGTTTCAACAACTTGTTGTAAGTGTCGCTTTCCGAGAATGTGAAATTTGTGTTTGTGGTGCTGATTTTTCCAAATAATCCACCAAAGTTTATGTTGGAGTTGATTTTAATATTTGCAGTAGTAGTTAAAATTACATTTGTATTAAAATCTGATGGATCATTTATCTCTTCTATCGATTGTGGAGCTGTTGCCCTGATCATCACGCCTGCTGATGATTCAACATTTTGATCGTTTGACAAATTGCCCACATACAAGCCTGCATAAATATTTTCTGGAGATTTGTCCTTCAAAGACACTTGCATTAAAGGAGTTGATTCTAAATTATTATGTTTTATGGTGATATTATTAATTTTCAAAGAATCAAATGCCGAGTCTTGAACTAAATTTCCTGCAAGCAAGCCAAAACTTGCATTGCTGTTTTGATCGAGCTGAACGTCCTCATTGACACTGAAATTAATTATCGCATCGCCAGCATCTTTTTGAGACGAAAAATATAACATCATGTTTTCAAAGCTTGTGCTTCGTGCGTTTGAAGCAAAAAGTCCACCATACAAATTGCCGTCGTTTGCTTTTTCAACATTAATTGTGACCCTATTTGTAAACCAAGCATTGATGTTTGAGAATTTTACATCTTGCAGAGTCCCTGATGTGAAGACCGAGTTGGTTTCATCGCTAGTTTTAAAGATTAAGTTTAAATTCTGGAAGTTTGCACCTGTTCCGCAATCAACAAACAAGGTGTTTGAAACGATAATTCCTGGATAATTGTTGCCCATTACATCTGAACTTGAAATATCGTTCACTGTTGTTGCAACAAATGTTCCCTTATTATCAAACCAAGAATTATCTGTTGCGCCGATCAAACGACCGGTAAAGTTTGAAATTTCATATCCGCTTAAATCAACATAACCATAAGTAATTGCGCCTGTGTTTTCATCAATATGTCTGCCACGAACACGAACTTCAATTGATGAATTTTGCATTTTGCTTACAACGGTGTCTTTGTTGTCTTGATCAAGATAAATGTAAGTCACTGCGTTTACCAAATTTATTGTAGGATAAAGTTTGTTTGTCTCGTGAATCCAGTTGTCACTGCTCCAAGCATTTGAGTTGATAAATGCCCCGTTTGTTTCTGTATAACCATTTTCTGGTGAACTAAATTCACTGACAGAAGGAATTTTGAACACATAATCTGCGTCGCTGTCATCTGCTTCAGAATCTGCGTCGCTGTCATCTGCTTCAGATTTAGTAATTCCACTTTCAACATTTATCGTTTTCCCTCTGGCCGTATAAGTTGCCATGTAACCAAAAGATTTGACTTCTCCAATTTCTTCGGAAAGATTTTCGCCACTTGCAGAAACTGGATAAACGAACACTGTTGCGCTGTCGCTTATTTCACCTGCAAGAGCATTGATAACGCTTATGCCCATTGGATTTTCGTCTGAGACATAACCTTCTCCTAAAATTCCAAACTCACTGACAACATTGACAGCGGCCATTGAAATTTTTGTGTTTGCTAAAATTTCACCGAAAAGTCCACCAAAATTTGTCGCTTTCCCATCAGCAACACCAAAAGCATAAACATCGCCGGAAGTGTAAACTTCATTGAAAAGGTGCGAAGTTGCTTGCATAGAATCAGTTGAAATTGGATTGTCAATTAAAAATTGTGAACTAGCAAAAACCACACCTGCGATTCCACCAGCAAAACCGCCTATATTTGGATTAATAACGTTTAGTTTATTGTAAGCGACATAAACATGTCCGCTTTCCAAAGCACCAAAAAGTCCACCAACATACATAGGTTTGTATTCTTGTTCACCGGTGTCATTGCTCTTCTTTTCAAAGATGTTTGTCAATCCTCTTTCAGCACTGTCTGAACCTGTTTGATAATACAAATAAGTTGAGCTTTCAATCTCATTTTGTAAATCTTCTTCATATTGAGCGAAAATTTGGTAGAAATCACCATTGCCAAGACCAATTAAACCACCAGATAAGAAATTATAAGAAAGAATGTTTGTAAAGCTGTTTTCAATGTTTGTTACATAAATTCCAACATCTTGTGTTCTCGTTTGATTTCCTGTGAATCCAATTGCGCCACCAACAATTTCTGCACGCACATCGATGGAATCAGTAACTCTAATATTATTTACTTGATAATCGCTGTTTGTTAAGTTTGTAACATAATTGTAAGTCTTTTGAGAATATTGTGAATCAGAATAAATATCAATATAGCCAACAACGCCACCCGCAAATGAAACTTTGCCTAATCCTTTGTCACCGAAAAGCTCATTTGAATTTTCATCTGCATATTTTCGAACCGCATTTTTATCAAACGACCAAGAATCACCTCTTGTGTAAACTTTGTAGTCTGTGATTGTTGTTGCACTGTCATAATAGTTGCTTTGAACCATAGCGCCTGAAACAGAGAGCCCAACTATTTGGCTGTCTCCAAAGACTGCGCCTAAAATTCCGCCTGTAACATTTCTACCTAAAATGCCTTGTTCGTCAGAAGTGGTTGACGATTGATTTTTCTGTGTCATAGATATATTTATTATTCTTGAATCTTTAACTAGCCCAACAAGCCCACCAACCGCAACAGAAGAACCGGCTGTTACCGACTCAATTTCAATGTTCAAATTTTGAATTAAAGCGTTTCGTGCTTCACCAAACAAACCAACGGAATTATTATTGCTCGAAAGAGAAATGTTGTTTATTGTAAATCCGTTTCCGTCAATAACACCTTCAAAGATTTTGTCTACTGACTTAACTTCGGCATTCCCAATCGCGTTGTTTAGTTCTGACAAATCAATATCTGAAACTAACCTATAAGCCCCGAATATTTCTGTTTCGTTGAATTGCATGCTCAAATAAGTGGATGTTGAATCGCCCATGGCTTCTTTAAAATCTTTTGCAGAAGTAATTAAAATTGGGTTTATGTCTTCACCGTAAGCAGTGTTATAGACCTCAGCTAAACTGTCATCCTGATCTTTTAATATAGAGTAAGGAAGTGAATAATCTCCATCTGCTCTAGCAACATAATATCTATGAGAAATTGTCTTTGAAGACAAGCTAACAGGCTCAACGCCTTTTCCTGAAACAAGTTTCCAAACTCCATCAGTGGATTCATCACTTGAATTGAAAATAAAGCCATAATAAGCATTTTGATTTTCAACTTCATCTCTACTAATTAAATTAGCCGAATCCAAAGCGCCTTGAACGTCACTAGCTTCGTCGTCATCATAGTCTGCGATGTAATAATACGAAAGTTCGATGCTTCCAGTGTTTAAAGAATTGCCATTCGCGTCGACACCAGAGAAACTGAGCTGACGAGCATTTGCTTTTTCAACATAAGAAGCTGCATAAGATGTTTCAATTTTGCCTTCATTTTGATAAACGAAACCGGCACTTGTTAAACTATTTAATGTAGATGCATCGGAAATTAAGATGTTAGAATAACCATCGCTAATTGTTGCAGTTTCAGTATTGCGAACAACAAACCCTGCCACTGTTCCAACAGCAGATATGTTTGAACCTGTCCTATGATAAGTGTCTGAATCTTCTTTTGCAACACCTTGAACAGCAGAAATTCTTATATCGCCTGAGTTTGTTATTACAAACCCTGATGTTTGTGAAGTGTCGGCAGAAGCAAGATTTGAAATTTGCACTTGTGAAACCGCGCTGGAAGCGATATCTCCAGAGTTTGTGATAACAAATCCCGCCACAGTTCCTTGCGCAATAATGTTAAAAGTTGAAAGTTTTTCAGTTGAATAATCAAAAATGTCGCTTCCGGCAATTTGTTCGCCGATAATAATTATTTCTTCGCCACCAACTTTTGAATTTGTGATTGAACCAGTGTTGTTTATAACAAAACCTGCTACTTGGCTTGATATAGTTGAATTTGAATCGATATAATAAAGGTCGCTTCCTCTCATGTAGTTGACAGTCAAGCCCAAATCACCACTGTTTGTAAACGAAGAATCCGAATTTTTATAAGAAACAACTTGACAGTTTGTAACTGTTCCCGCGTTATTGATTGCTAAGCCTGCAATATTGATTGATGAATAACCAGATGAGGTGACATCAACATTGATTGCTTGTCTTTGATAAATGTTGACGCGCAAATTCTTTATTATTGAATTTGAAGAAATATTGTTAAATAAAGCAAGATTTAATGTTCCTGAACCTGTCACATTAAAGCTTTCTATGTTAATCGAATAACCATTTCCATCAAGCGAACGGAAATTAGTTGAATCAATTGGCGTGTAATTTTGAAGAGTTATGTCATTAAGCAAAATGTAATCTTCCGCTTGTCCTTCGCTGGCAACATTTAAGAAATCTTCCGCCGTTTGAATAATCAACGGTTTGTCTCGATCTGAAAAAATTGTAACAGATAATGCAAAGTTTGTTTCAATCTCATACAAAACATTTTCGCCCGAAGAATTAATTCTAATTTGGTCAACCAAAGTGATGTAAACTGGCGAAGTTGTGGTCATAAGCCCCGTCACTGTCAAGTGTCCACCAGTCACTGCACCTTCAGAATCAGTTGTTTCAGTGTATGTCAATCTGAATCTTGCGTTTGAATAAGTGTAAACATGATCTGATGACTTAGTAAAAGTGATTGGTGAACCATTAATTTCCAGTCTTTCATAAACAGGAATTGCTTCTCCATTTTTATAGTTGATAGAAAATCCAGAAGTTTCGTCTATGTAATATCCTTGATTTTGGAATAATTCTCTTGCTTCAAGCAAATCTTCAACAAGCCCAATTTCTTCAGTGCTAGAAGCATCATAAGCGTAAGTATCTGGGCTGAAACTGTAATTAAAGGTCAACGCGTTAGTAATTCCAATATAATTAGTAAACATATAAGTGTCATTTTGATCGTTATACTGTGCACCACTTAAAGATGCAGAAACTGGTTTAAAGTCAACAATTGTAACATAAGCGACAGAGTTCTTTTCTTCATACTCGCCATTTAAGTATCTAGAAACTTTTGCTTCAACTTCAAATGTGCCATTCTCACCTCCTGTAAGGCTTGCATTTAAGCTAGCACGCATGATCGCTGTGTAAAGTTTCGTACCATTGTCAAATTCTTCAACTTTCCAAGTTTCTTTTGGAGATATAGTAACCCCAACAGCACCAACAGCGACAAGTGAATCAAGCTCTTGGTCTTGTTGCAACAAAATTGTAAGTTCAGCACTTCCACCTTTTGCAATAATAGCTTCGCTAGTGCCATCAACCAAAATTTCAGCTTGTGGCAAGTAAGAAACAAATAATTGATAATTTTTCGAACTATTAATTAAAATACCATTAGCATCATAAAAACTTGCTGTTATTGTGAAAATAACATCACTAGTAATGTTTGCAGAAACATAAAGTCTGAACACATATTGCCCATTTTGACTTGCACTTCTGCTTACTTTAATTCCGTTTATCACATTTGAAACACCAGATGAATAGTCAACTTTGTAACCAATAACATCAGCGCTATCAAATTCTGTCATTTTTGTGATTGTCAAAAGTGAAGAATTGTCACTTGCCTGATATGTTAAAGTCATGTATTCATAATAAGCGTATTCTGGATCGACAACAATTTCCATGAAAGAAGCTTTGCCCGGCGACAAAACAGAAACAGCCGTATCTTCTTTTTGATAAACAATAGTTCCTCCAACATTACTTACTCTTCCTGCTTCATAGTTTGCAATGTCAACATAATTTATTTTTTGACTTGTGGCAATAAGTTCGATTGCCTTGCCTTCATCTTTTGAAGTCCCAGAAACTGATGATAAAACAAGATTATATATTTCGTTTTCAGAAATCTTTGATTTATAATCTTCGCTAATTGAAAATGTTAAAACATAACTATATGATGAATTGTCTGTGTTAAAAGTTCCCCTAGCCACAGTCAAATCAAAAACAGATTCGGTAAAGTAAACTTTCGTCGACACTGTTTCTTCGTTTATCGTCAATTTTGTAACGCCGTTGTTTTGTGCCCCAAATGTTAAAGGAACCCCATTTTTATTTAGGCCTAAAACAAGTCCATCACTTTCAGAGTCTGTAAACAGTGTGACATTAATTTTAGCCACTATTGATGGTTCAATTTTAATAGATTCAACATTACTTAAAATTTCATTTGAACCTTTGAATGGCGTGATATTCAAAGATTTTGAAAAAGCGCTTTGAATTGCATTTTGATAATCAGTCAATCCTTCAAGTGAATCAACATTTATCGCAGATTTGATTGTGACATAAGATTTGCCAGCCTTTTCAAGTGCTTCTGTCAAACCTTTGCTAAACGCAATTGTCCCTATCATGCCATTTGTTGAATAAGTAACTAAAGATTGTATTGTTTCATTAGAATCAACAATTTTATTAGTCAATTTGAAGCTTTGGAGTTTGATTGATCTAGGTGAAACTTCATTTGCAAGATAAACGCTAGATTTGATCTCAAAGGTGATGTTTGCAGTTTTGCCTTCTTGCAAATCAAATCCAGAAGTTGAAACGCCGTTATACTTGACATCAAAATTTGACAAAACATACAAAACTTTAAATTCAAAAGGTGTTGACAAAGTCATGTTTTGTTTTGATGTGACAGTAAATGTAACATCTCCAACTTCTTTTATGATGATGCTTTTCCCAACAACTTCTGCAACATTCTTGTTTGATGAAGAAACGAGAATATTGCCTGCGTCTTCGCCAAACAATTCTGTAAATGAAATCGTGTTTAAATTAGTTAAAGCAGCACTTCCAGCACTTGACAAACCTATCGTGTTTTCAAGTTTATGTAAAAATAATATCCCACTTTTGCCATTCGCAACCGGTAGTGACTTTTCAGTTGTTTGAACTTTAATGTTGCCAAAATTTTGAAGGGCTTGAGATTGATAAAACTTCAAATGTGGCTCACCTTCTCCACGAACATAACTTTGATGGTTCGCATCACCAGAAGAAACCCATAACGTTTGATCACTTATACTTTCATCAGTACCATCAGTATAATAATCTTTTAAGCCTAAAGTTCCTTCTCCGGCAACATTAAGCGTTTCTCCAGTAATTGCAAAACTATTCGAAATTCCAACAACATAACTTTCAACTTGCCCAACAAAAGCGCCTTTTGTAGTCGCATTCAAAACCGCCCCGCTTGTGTAATTATAAACATAGCAATGCTCAAAATAGCCATTTGTTGTAATATGTCCTGCAAAACCGCCAACATAATCTGCTGTTATTGTATTAATTTGATTACCTTCAAATGTGTAAAATTCACCATAAGTGTTGTAAACTTTTCCATTATTTTTGCCGACAAACATACCAGCATAAGTTGTTTTGTCACTCGAAACGTCACTAAGGTCTATATTAACGCCTTCAACTCTTATTTCGCTTGTTGATTCTTCATCATCAAGTTTGCCAATTTGCCCATTATTTACACCAACAATAGCGCCAGCAAAAACGTCTGTTTGCTCGCCGTCTGTTTGCTCAACGCCACCTGTTACTTTACTCATATTTATGGTTTGACCGCCATCAGAATTAGCAGTGTTAAACATTGTTATAGTGATGTTTTGGATGCTGCCGTTGTTAATGTTTGCAACAAAGCCTCCGCCTTGAACCTCTCCTGAAAGAATCAAGTTTTCAACTTTTCCACCTTCACCGATTTGATTAAAGAGTGGCTCTCCTTTCAAGAAAATTGAAGTGTTTTCATCATATCCTTTCAACGAGCCAGTCAAGTCTTTATCAAAAGAAACCCAATCTTCAAGTGTGATTGAATTCATAAGAACATAATGAAGGTTTGGATCAATTTCTGCAAACTGTCCAGCATTATAAATCCTTATTGCCGTTTCTTCACTTCTTCCATCAGCAACTGTTACTTTTATTTTCAAAATAATGCTTGAATAATAAACTGTTCTTGCATCTTCATCAGTTTTGTCTGCTATAAAATAGCCATTTATAATTTCATCATATTTTGTTGAAATATCAGATATTGGAACACTTTTAAGCTCTTCTTCTCCTGACGAAGTTGTTAAATAAACAATCTGTTCTCGCCCTTGAACCAACCTAATGGCGTCACTAGGCAAAACATAAATATACCCCGTTCCGCCTTTGCTTAAATTATTTTTTAAGCTTACAATTCCTAAATCATTTATTGAAATAATGTCTTTTTCTGTTCCACTGTTTGCAACAAAAATATATGTTAATTCATCATTGTAAGCGTCTAGTGGTGAAATTGATGTGATGATGTTGAATTGTTTGTCAGTCTGTTCAGTTGAATAAAGATCTAAATAAATTTCTCCATCACTAGTTTTGTTTTCCCAAACCACGTTTTCAACTCTTGTTGCGTTGGTTATGAGAATTTGAATAGTAGTTGAATAAGTAAAGTTAAACGCTGAATATTTGACAACCAAACTATCAATAAAAGTCTTATACCCCCCGGTTGTTTTCGCAAATATATCAAAATTTATAGTTTGCCCTGTGATGAAAACATTTGCTATTTGATAATTGAAGCCTTCTTCTTCCAAATTAACATCATTGTCTGTTGAAGAAGAAAAACTAAAATTAGTTTTGTCAAAATATGTTATAGCTTGCCCATCAAGCCTAAATAAAACACTAACAGAATTTTGAGCCAGAGAGGCATCTTCTGTTGAAATAGAATCTTTAGCAATCAATGAAACGCTTGTAGGATTTGCTCTTAAACTTGTCGGTGCTGTGTAACCTTCTAAATAAAAAATCCTTTCAACTTTTATTTCTTGATGATTGGCGTCATAACCAACAAAAGTGAAAACAGCGTAACCTTTCACATCATTGGACACAGTCAAACGATTGGTTGTCTTTACAAATGAAACTCCACTTTCACCTTGATCGACTTCAAAATTTGCTCTCAAATAATTGACTAGTGATGTAACATCATTTTGCGACACAATTTTTTCATTTGTTTTAAAAAATTCGAATGTATATGTGTTGTTTTTGAGCGTGACATTATTGTTTGTAATGATGTTCATTAAAACGGAATTGCCAGATTTTAAAATCAATTCTTGTAAAGTAAAAGAAGTGATTTGCCCCGATGTTTGATAACCATTACTTGATTGTGAAACAGCGTTTGTACTATTTCCTTGATAACTTAATTCTGCATTTGTCAGTGGAACAAAAGCTTGCACTGAAATTGAAGCAGTCGATTGAAAGCCATTTTTGTGTTTGACTCTAATCACCAAATTATCAGAGTTTATGTTAGTTTTTGTGTTTGAAACCACAAATTTTGCTGTTTGCCCTTCAAACGATAATTCCCCAACACTAAAATTATCATTAACTCCCCCTGATGAATTGGTCGCTTCAAGATATAAACCATTTGAGATGTCAGATAAATTTAAATCTTCGAGCATGAAACTTATTTCAATTTGGTTTAATTCATTTGTAGAAATAAAGTAAGTTGTGTTTACTCCTGGTGCAAAATTAAAATTGTCGTTTGGCGCAAAGTATTTTCGAAGATTGAAATTTAGGCAAATGTTTTCTGATTGAGTTGAATAAAATCCTACGTTGCAAATTTGTCCATTGACAAAAGTTCCTGTCGCTTTAAAATAAAGATTTGATCCGTTCTCAATTGGCTGACTTTGATAATACACTTTCCCATCAATAACAACTTGTGAAAAATTGTTTTGTATGTAAGCACTCTCATTTGGTCTTGACATGTATATGACAAAATTTCCACTAGGATTTTCGTCCATTCTTATCACGAAAGTGGCTTTGTCATTTGCAACAGTTGATGGCCCTAACGAAACGACAAAAGGACGGCCATAATTGTCATTTCCGTCTCCATTATAATTATTATAAACGTCTAAAACGTCACCATTGGTGACATTTTGCCCAGCAGAAACAACGCTTATGCTGTCAATGACATCGACCAATTTAACTGAAAATTCATTCGTCGATTTAGAATAATTATAATCCTTGTAAGAAACTTCAAAGTGAATGTTTAAAGTCTCAACATCAGCGTTGCTGTTTTCGGCTTCAACAAGATATATAATTTCTGTCATACCATTTGAAGTTGTGTTTTTCGAAAATTGAGTTATTGTCAATTTATTTGTGACAACTTCTCCATTTGAATTTTTTACTATTGGATTTATTGTTAAATCTTTTTCAGCATCAACGGTAATTTTAACATAAAGTTTTGATTCATCTTTTGATTGGTCATTTTTCACCAAGTTGCTGTGAACAGATTCGTCATAGTCAATAAAATTTGCATTTTCACTTCTGCTAAAAGTCAAAACTGGGCTAGGCAATTGCTTTAAAACATCAACAGTAACAACTGCACTGAAATCTGTGTATACGGAATTTGCAATTAGGGAAACTTGGTCTCCCACATATCCATTTTGAACAATCAAATTGTTTCCGTCCAAAACTAATCCTGTCAAATTGTTTTGTTGTTCCGGAGTGAACGACCAAGTCACATCTTTTCTGTTGCTTTCTCCACCTTCTCTAGAAACAAAATTTATGTATCTTTCTGGATCAAGCACATTGACCAAATTTTCATCCACTTCACTTCTTATCACATATTGATCACTAACTTCACCTTCTGCATTTGTTTTTTGGCTCATTCCTAAAATATCGCTGTAAACATAAACTTTAATAAGCTTTGTTCCATCGCCTTCATAACTTTTTAGTTCAACCAATCCATTTCCTTCGCTGACACCGGTGATTGTTATTTTTGTTGTGTTTTGAGTTGCATCATAAACTGTTGACGTTGAAATAACGCCTTCTGTATTATTGTTTGCAGTGACCATGCCTGATGATACATTTTCAACAGTGGCAGAAATTTCTGCAAAAGGTCTGTTTGAATTCAAATCTATTTCAACATAATCTTCTGCGGCAAAATCAGTTGAAGAAACATTGATTATGGCTTGTGGAGCTTCCTTCGAGCAAGCAGAAAAAAGCATCCCGCCAGCGAGAAGAAAAATTCCAAAAAGTGCTATTAAAAATTTCTTCAAATTTGCCTCCGTTTTTATTATTTTTATTTTAATGATTTTTATCAATTTTTGTCGCAAAAAAGTTAATAAATTCTAGTTATATATAATTGTAAAACAATTTCTCATAAAATGTCAAATAAAAAGCTTGCAAAATCAATAAAAAATAACTAAAATAAATTGATAAAAAATTTAGGAAATTTATATGAGAAGCATTATTTCAAAAATAAAAAAATTATCACTTTCACATTGCTTAATAAATAGCGGAGATAAAATAGCAGTCGGCGTTTCCGGAGGAAAAGACAGCATCGTTTTGCTCAACGCTTTGTCAACTCTTCGCAAAACTTATCCCATGCCTTTTTCAATCGTTGCGATTTGCGTCGATTTGTCAAATGGTAAAATGGACTTTTCAAAAATTAAAGACTTTTGCAACAAATTAAACGTTGAATTTGAACTGGTCCCGTCAAATGTTTTCGAAGTCGTTTTTGAAATAAGAAAAGAAAAAAATCCTTGTTCACTTTGTGCCAACTTAAGACGCGGAATCTTAAACAGCACCGCTAAAAAATTAGGTTGCACCAAAGTGGCACTAGGTCATCATGCGGATGATTTGCTTGAAACTTTTTTAATGAGCATAAATCAAGAACAACGCCTTTATCTTTTGCCACCAAAAAGTTATTTAAGCCGAACAGATTTAACTGTGATAAGGCCAATGCTTTTATGTTTCGAAAACGAAATCATTCAAGCGTCCAGCGTTTTGCCTATTGTAAAAAACATCTGTCCTGCTGATCACACAACCACACGCCAAGATGCTAAAAGGTTTTTGACCGCACTTGAAAAAAACAACCCAAAAATCAAACAAAATTTGTTAAATGCATTAACTTCTGTTGAGCGTTATAATTTATGGAAAAATGAAAAATAAATAAAAAAATAATAAAAAAACACATTTTTTTTGTATTTTTTTATTATTTTTTTTAATTTTAAATTAATTTTTTAATTTATATTTTTTTTGAAATAAAAAAATATTTAAAAAAATATTTAAAAAATTATTTTTTAATGATTTAATAAATATTTATTTTTTGTTGCTTGACCACCTCTCAAATGTTTTTCAGCAAAATTCAAATTTAAAATTTTTTCAATCTTTTTGTATTTCTTTTCACTCAACTTTATTAATCTTTTTGACATGTCTACATGCACTGTGCTTTTGCTCACGCCAAATAATGCGGCCGTTTGTCGAAGTGTGCTTTTAGTGCTTAAAATAAACTCTGCTTCAAGAAGCACTCTTTTACCAATCTCATCTTTCACGGCAAGAAACCTCCTTGCCATATTTGTATTCCGCAAATTGTCGAGATATGTTAAATTTTATAATAAAAGAGCGAAGTTTTTACCTTCGCTCTTTTTTATTTGTTTTCAATTATTTCACATATAGCATTAACTGTTCTAATTTTATCAACTTTGTCGTCTGGAATTTTGATTGAAAATTCATCTTCAAGCGTCATAAGCATTTCAACGACATCCAAAGAATCTGCACCCAAATCATTGACGATGTCTGCGTCATCGGCGATATCATCTGCAGATATACAAAGTTGGTCAGCAATCAAATTCTTAACTTTCTCTTTCATGTTTCCTCCAAATACGGTAGAAAGTATACCATATTTAATTAAGAAACACAAGCAAAATTAATGATTACTTTTCTTGCAAAGAAAGATAATTGTTTGGATCTACTTCTTCGTTGTTTAAATAAATAGTTAAATCAAGGTGATCGCCATAACTAGCTTCGCCAGCAGCTGATGTTGAAATTGAACCTATTTTCGCTCCTTTCTTAACACTGTCCCCTTCTTTCACATCAACATTTTCATCTAACGACGAATAAACACTGACAAAACCATCGCTATGAGTGATTGTCACAGTATAACCAGTCAAATATTTATAACTAACATCTGTAACCGTTCCATCAGCAATCGCCATAACAGTTGGGTCTTCACTAGTCAAGTCAACAGAAAGATGCGCTTCATATTTATTAAGCGTTTCGTTAAATTGCAAATTAGTGTCAGAAAAATCTTTAATGATGGATGCATCATTCATTGGCAAGCTGAAACTAATTGGCTCTGTTGTAACCTCCGTTGAAGGATTGTTTTTGTTTGCCATAACCCCTGCAACAATAGCGGAGATAATGATTGCCAAAATCACAAATCCTCCCAAAATGTAAAGTCCAAACCTTTTGATGAATGTGATAAATTTATTATCGCTTCTTATTTCCATTTTTCCCTCCTCGCTCACGATTATTGACACAAAAAATTTTTGTATACATTTTTTTTAATATCCAGTCATAATATTAGGAAATCCAATTACAACTTCTTCTCCAATTTCCACCATTTCAGCATTTATTTTTCTGCCATCTGCAATAAAGCATTTTTCAAAAAGCGGAGTATAAAAATAACTAACATTCATCTCTTCAACAACCACATTGAAAATTTTTTGTAGTTTCATTTCTTTTGCCAATTCATCAAATTCATCTTTATCAAAAACAAAAATTAAAGCTTTTACATCATATTTTTTATAAAAATCATCGATATAATCAGGGTTTAATGAAATAATTGCATCATTGCCATTTATAATAAAATCTTCCCCACTTTGTTTCGCAACTTCTAAATCAGCAACAGCGGTGGCTTTTTTTATGTTAAATGAAGAAAAGTTAAAATTTGTTGGCAACAAAGAAACACCAACGACTAAACCGACAACAAAAATTAAGGCAATAATTTTTTTCACAAAAACATTATTGCCATTTTTTTAAATCAAAACCCCCAAATTTGAGCTCTATCTAATTCTGAATCCAAACCTTCGACAACAACTGTCAAAACATAATTCTTTTGAGAATCAAAATATTGATCATCCATAAGTTTAACATAAGAAGCGACAGAAATTTTGTTTGAAACAGGAACCGCTTCATCAAAATAATAATAATCTCCGTTTTCAGTCCAATGTTCGCTTATGCCAAGTTCAACTTTGCATTCGCCAGCATCATAGCAAAATATTGTAGCTTTCGCTCTAACAAACAAAGGTTTGTTTGATTCATTGGTCACATTTATATACTGCTTTAAATCATGTCCAGGCAAATATGCTCCTGAAATTGTGAAAGAAACCACCTGTGATTCATTTCCATTTAAAGTCAAATTTGCCGTTGTGCCAAGTTGCATATCTGAAGACATTTTACTTGTATTTGAATAAAACCAACCTGATAAACCCAAATATAGACTAACCGCCAAAGCAATCACCAAAACCACAATTGCAAAAATAAAACCATAAGTGCTTTTTTGAAGCTTTCTCATGGTTTTAGTTTTAACTTTTCTTTTTATATTATTCTAATTTTTCTTTAATTGTCTTTTGCGTCTGTAAGCCCTTTGGGTTCTAAACTGGGCGATCTGATTTTCCTTGAATTGTTTGCTTTCAAGTTGCAAGCTGCGTTCCACTTTTTGCCAGCGATATTTTCTGTTGCCATACAAAAAGTCGTAGGTCACCATTCCAAATCCAAAGATTAAATAGCTGTAATAAGAGAAAAATCTCCAAATAATCAAAGCCCAGAACAACTGCCCGCCCTGGAAATATACACCAAACATCATGCTGAATGAAAGTTCCATGGCTCCAGATCCACCAGGAAGAGGCGTGTAGCTTGAAGCCAGGTCTATTATGACGCCCATCACCATCATGTATCCAAACAACGACGGATCAAAATCACTGAACATACAAAAAACAAAGAAAGGTATCATGTAAATGACAATATCTCTTGCCAAACAGGAAATTGTCATAAATATAAAATCTTTTGGAGACTTTACATAATTTGTCATGATGTTTTGATAATCTTCAACATATTTTGCCACGCGTTGATACTGCTTTTCATAGTTTTTGACTATCTTCATTTTGTGAAGCAATTTCAAAGTTTTGACAACCAAAATTTTCCCAGTTTTTTTGCTTACGGAAAGAAATAAGGTTGTTGACATCATTAAAAATGCAAACACGAAACCAATAATAGCTGCAACAAACACCACCATATTATACATATTTGTAATGGCTGAAATGACCAGACACACTCCTGACAACAACAGCCATGTCAGCTGCTGAAAAAACATTCTCGCCATAGGCACAGATAGTGCTGCAGCAGAAGGCACATCGCGAGAAGATAAGTATGTCATTTGAAATGGCTGCCCACCAGTTGCCAGTGGCGTGACGGCGTCATAATATCTTCCACACATCGTCGCCTTCATAGAAAGAGCAAACCGTGGCTTGCCACAATTTTTCTTTAACAAGTAAGACACTGAGGCAGAATCAAACAAAAACGCAACACCATACAACAAACAAGCAACAAAAAACCATTCAACGTTGACATCTATCTCACTGAGCGGAGTGAACTCATTCGTAAACAGCGTATATAACAAAATGCCGGCGATGATTCCAACGTTGAGAAAAAACATTGAAATGTTCCATGCACGCTTGTTTTTTCCGCTACGCTTTGCAACAGCCTGTTGAGCCTCGTCAAGTTTCGCCTTTTCTTCACTTGTCATGGGTTTAACTTCCATTTCAAATTGTGAAAAATTAGAAGGCTGTTCAGCCTTCACTTCTTCCAATGACTCTTCCTTTTTCAACTGATTTTCGCTCATACTTATTCAGTTTATCAAATAAAATAACTCTTGTCAATTATAACAAGAGTTATTTTGTTTATTCATACAAATCTTTGTAAGCATCTGGATAATATGTTATTTTAACTTCATCTCTTAAAAATTCAATATTCATGTTCTCGAAGAGAGTGTATCTGTCGGAGTTTAACTCATCAAAAATTTCATCTAAAATAGTTTTTTCTTCACCTGCTTTAACTCTCGTTTCATTTAAAACTTCAATATCAGATAAAGTAAGTTTAAAGTTTGAATCTATTCCGCTGAACAAGTTTTCAACTTTGCCTTCATAAACCATGATGTGAATTCCATAATCAGATCTGATAAATTCTGTGCATAAATCTCCAACTTTTGCCGTGCCATAGTTGTAAAGTTCAATAGCTGCAGTCGTGAAAGATTCAACCATTTCTGAATGCGCTGTGTAAGACGTTCCATTTTCTGTGTCTGGTGTTGTGTAATCAACGCCTATTACATAATTTCTTTCAGCATTCATGATGCCTTCATCTTCATTATATTTGTAAATAAACTCATCAAAATATTCTGCTTTTAGTTGTTCGTTTCCTGCGGCTGAAGCAAGTTTGTTTTTAAGTTCTGTCATAACTTGTTCAACAGATTTTGTTTCACCAGTCTCAACCCAAACTCCATCATCATTTTTTTCTCGAATAGGAAATGTTAAATTTGCATAAAGCTGTTCAATTTTTTCTTCGGCCTCTTTTATAGTGTATTTTGTGCTTGTCCCATCCAACACTTTTTGGCATTCATCATATATCGCTTGCTCTTCATCAGAAAACTTTGCCAAAATGTGAGAAACATAAAAGTACTCTGTTCCGGTTGTTTTGTAATAATAGATTGAGCTTACATCACTTAAAATGTCTGTATCGTAAGAAGATGCACCTTCAACAACATATTTATTATAAGAATTAACAACTTTGCTTGTGTAAAGCTCCAACAAGTTATCTATTGTGACAGCAGAATTGTTTGTTTGATTCAGTTCTGCATATTTTTCTATCAAAAACGAATCATACAAAACTTCATAAACTCTTTGAATTTCTCTTTTGAACACGGAATCTTGATCTGTTGAAAGATTCATTCCTTCTTCAGATTTTTTTGCATCAGACAAATATTTGTTAAAACCTTGATTGTAAATTGGCTGGTCTTTCAAAAATTGTTTAATGCAGTCATAAAGCACATTTAAATCATTTTGATTTGCAACATCTCTGTCTTCACCACTCCAATAAACATGCTCATTGACTTCATCAGTTGTCGTTTTTAACAAAACTATTTCATAAGTTCCGTCTTCGTTTTTTTCAAGTGTAAATGATTTTTCATAAATTGTTTGACTAATTGCTGTTTCATCAGAAGTCGAATCTTCTTCGTCGTCTTTAATGCCATTTAGGTCATTATAATAACTAATAATATTTTCCTTGATGGCATCATAAGTCATTTCCCACAGATATGTTTTCTCTTTGGTAGTTAAAACCTCACCGCCATTTTGTTCTTTCAAAATATTTTCAGCAGCCCTTATTGTCAATTTTTCATTCATGACCATTTCCAAAAGTTGTTTAACAGTTTCTTCGCCAGACAAACCATAATTTTGCATATAGAGTGAACCATAGTTGTTGACTGCATAAACCAAATCTTTCTTGGTTATTTCAATTTTTTCGCCATCTTCATACTCTAAAACAGCAACCGGTTCAGCGTAATATTTAGCCATGTCTTTTGAAACAAGATCACAACCCGCAAAAACAGAAACGCACATGAATAAGCACAGCGTTAAGCATAAAATTAAACTGGTAAATTTAGATCTTTTCATAGCTCTCCCAAATTAGTTCCTAGTTAGTATACAAAATTTTAGTTTGTTTTTCAAGTGATTTGACTTCTTTTTTTTAACTTTCTGTTTTTTTGGCTTCTTCAAAAAAGTTAATCAAAACATCAAGCATTTTAATCATTGGTTTGTTTTTTGGCAATTTGATTATTGGCAAATTTTCAAATCTTAAACTAGCACCAAATTTTGAAAGCACACTCACCAACCTTTTATCAACAACTTGACTGTCCTTGTACAATACGATTTTTATTTCATCACCAAAAGATTTAACTTCCTTAACATTAAAATTGACTGCCAAATTCTTTATATAAGCAATTTTTGCCAAATTTTTGGTTTCTTGTGGCACATCTCCATAACCATCAACCAAACTTTCAAAAACGCTTTGCATATCTTCGCTTGAACCAATTTCACTGATTTTCATGTAATAAGAAATTCGCTGTTCACTTGTTGGAAGATAATTTTCAGGAATGAACGCATCAACTGGCAAATCGATTCGAACAGGCTTTTCTTCGTTCACTTTTTTTCCAGAAAGTTCACTCACCGTTTCATTTAAAAGCTTAATAAACATGTCATAACCAACTTTTTCGATATGACCATGCTGTTCTTTCCCAAAAATGTTGCCAGCACCTCTGATTTCTAAATCACGCATAGAAATTTTAAATCCGCTTCCAAGTTCTCTAAATTCTTTTATTGCTTCAAGCCTATTGTAAGAATCTTGAGTCAAAACTTTTCCTTCTTTGTATAACAAGTATGCGTAACTTAATTTATCGCTTCTTCCGATTCTGCCACGCAATTGATAAAGTTGACTTAACCCTAACAAATCTGCATCAAAAATAATCATGGTGTTGGCAGAAGGAAGATCGATTCCATTTTCAATCAATGTCGTAGAAACGAAAACGTTGAATTCTCCATTAAAAAGCTTGTCAATGGTTTTTTGCAATTCTTTTTCTTTCATTTGTCCATGCGCTATTCCAATTTTCGCCTCTGGAACCAATTTTGACAAATAATTTGCAATACTAAAAATTGTTTGAACACGATTGTAAATGACAAACACTTTTCCGCCCCTCGCAAGCTCCCTTCGAATGACATTTTTGATGACTTCTTCATCTTCTGCTGTCACATAAGTTTGTATAGGAAGTCTGTCTCTTGGTGGCGTTGCAATGATTGAAATATCACGTATGCCTGTCAGTGACATATGCAAAGTTCTTGGAATAGGCGTCGCAGAAAGAGCAAGAACATCAATATTTTTTCTCAAGTTTTTAATTTTTTCTTTTGCAGCGACACCAAATCTTTGTTCTTCGTCAATGATTAAAAGTCCAAGATTTTTAAATTCTAAATCGCTAGACAAAATTCTGTGCGTACCGATCAAAATGTCGACATCTCCATTTTTTGTTCTGTTTAAGATGTCTTTTGTCTGCGCCGTGGTTTTAAATCTGTTTAAAACTTCAATATTGACGCCAAATTTTTCAAATCTTTTTTTAGCATTTAAATAATGTTGTTCACTTAAAATCGTTGTAGGACACAAAAATGCAACTTGTTTGTTGTTTATAACTGCTCGAAAAGCAGCCCTGTATGCCACTTCTGTTTTACCAAATCCGACATCTCCGCATAATAGTCTGTCCATAATTTTTGTTGAACTCATATCAGTTAAAACTTCTTTTGTTGCTTGAAGTTGATCTGCCGTTTCTTCAAATTCAAAAGCGTTTGCAAATTCATCTTCTAAAAATTTTTCCTGTTTAAAAACAAAACCTTTTGAATTTTCTCTTTCTTTGTAAAGATTGATAAGCTCAATTGCAAAACCTTCGAGTTTTTCTTTTACTTTCTTTTTTAATTGTTCAAATTCACGACCGCCAAGCACATTCATTTGTGGGTCTTTTTCTCCTCCGCCCACGAATGCAGATAGAGAACTTGCTTGTTCGCTTGGGAGATAGAGCGTGCCCCCATTTTTATATTCAATTACAAAATAATCTTTTTCACAGTCAGTCAGTCTCAATTTTTCAATGCTTTTGCATTTGCCAATTCCATGAAATTCATGAACAACATATTCACCAATTCTTGGCTGATAAAAAGTTTCTTTTTTGGCATTTGACACAAAACTTTTGTTTTGCTTTGAGAGATTGTCTGACCCTATTGCCACAATGTTTAATTCTGAAAACTTAAAAGAATTTGGAAAATATTGATTCGAAATGTAAATGCCATTTGAAAATGTTCGATCTTTTTCAAAATCGAAAAAAGCTATGTCCTTGCCTAAAAAGAAATTTTGCAATCTTTTTTTTGCTACATCATCGCCCGCAAAAAGAACCACTCTGTTTTTATCTGGATTATAACTTTTTATATCATCTGCAAGCTCATTAAATGAATGAATATAACTTATCTCTGCTCCACTTAACAAATCTTTGCCATCTGATAAAGAAAAATATAAACTTCCATTAAACATCTCGAAACTAGAAAATTCTTTTTCATTAAAATTTTCCATAGTTTTAAAACTTTCAATAAGCATTGAAGTAGTTTGCATTAAAAGTTCTTTTTGGTCAATGACTACGGTTTGGCATAAATCTGTTACATTGTCATTTCCAGAAGATAAAATTGCAGGAAAAATCGAAAATTTTTCAATTTTTTTAATAATTTTCATATCATTCGGATTAAAATATGCGATTTCTTCAACTTCTTCATCAAAAAAATCAAATCTAACAGGTTGCTTTTCTGTGACAGCGAACACATCCAAAATGTCTCCGCGCAAAGCAAATTCTCCTTCATTTTCCACAAGATCAACTCTTTCATAACCAAAATCTGTTAATTTTGAAACCAATTCAGCAATTTCGTGATTTTTTCCTTTTTCAAGCTTGATTGGCGACATGAAGAAGTTTTTATCAAAATTCGTTATAGCAGCATTAGGCAAAAATATCACAAAATCTAGCTTCCCACTTAAAAAGCCCGAAACAGCAGATGCAAAACCAACAAGGTTTAAATCTTTTTCAACTCCAACCTCTTTCCCACATGAAACAATTTCAACGCTTTTGTTTAACGCAGAAAGCGCTTTTTTTAATTTGACCGCTTCAACAAAATCCGCAACAAGAACAACGCCCCTTTCTTTTAATGCAATAAGAAGCGCTTTTTCGCCTATCTTTGCTCCACAAAATTCTTTTTCATCTTTTAATTGTGAAGATTTTAAAACTGAAAAAATTTTTTTCATTAAATCCTTTTTTCAATCTCATCAGCGGCTTTTGAGATAAGCTCATCATAATCTTTGCCCATTTTTGATAAAACAAAATCTTTAAGATCACCCTCTGGCTTCCCAATACCGACTCTAAGTCTTTTAAAATCTTCGCCAATAAAATTAACTATATTTCTCAATCCGTTATGAGTTCCTGCACTTCCATGTTCGCGAAACCTTAATGTGCCTTTTGGTAAATCAATATCATCTGATATAACAATAATGTCAGCATCTTTAAATTTTTGCTTTAACATAACAACAGCTTCGCCAGAAAGATTCATGTATGTTTGAGGTTTGACAAGCATGATTTTTTGTCCATCAATTTTGCCTTCTCCAAAATTTGATTTACATCCTTTTTTTGAAAGCTTGATTCCCAAACGATTTGAAAGTTCGTCAACAACCTTGAATCCCACATTGTGATAAGTGTTTTCATATTCTTTGCCAGGGTTTCCTAAGCCCACAACAATTTTCATTTTTCTTCTCCCCCAACAAGTCTTTTCCCAGCAACCACAGAACCTTTTTTAACCACAGTGTCAATGATGACGTTTCCGCTTTTCAAGTGGCACTCTTCTTCAATCACAGTTGTTCCTTTTAAAACATTAAAAGGCTCAACAATAACACCAGCTCCAATTTCAACATCTGCGTCAATGAATATGCTTTGCTCACCAAGCAACAACACGCCATTTGTTTTGTGAAAATCACGAATCCTTTGTTCTAACACTTCAAAACATTGGCTAATAACGTTTGCACTATTTGCAACAATAAATTGCTCGGGTGCGATATTTTTTCTCACAGGAGAAAAAATTTCGTCAGCAGTTAAAATAAAATTCGCAGAAAAAACAAACCCTCTTGGCAAAATCATCGCATTAAGATTTTTCGTTGCAAAAAAATCAAGCGCCTGCGCCAAAGTTTTCTTTTCCAAAAGTGGCGAATCACTATACAAAACCACAATATATTTTTTACTTTCAGCATAAGGTTTAAGTTCTGACAAAAAATTTTCTTCTTTTATTTCCTCAACAACCACCTTTTCCATTTTCCCACAAGCAATCAAAACCCAGTCAAGCATGCTTTTACCACACAACTGCAAACTTGACAAAGGCCTCTTCATCACGATTGCGATTGTTTCCTTTTCAACCCAATCATAACTTTTGGCTGTCATAATAGATGAGGAAAGCACAGAGCTTTCTTCTTCTTCAATTTTTTCTTCTAAAACCAATGTTTCTTCCATCATGATTTAATTATAAAGCCTAATTACCGCAAATGTCAAACAAATTTTTGTCGACAAAATTTTTGCAATATGTCGAAAATATTTTTGCCTTTTTCAAATTTATGGTATTATTAATTAACTCAAAGTTGTCAAAAACAAAGAGAGGTGAAAATGAAAAAAGTTAAATCGTTAAAAATCTCATATCTTTTTTTAATTGCAAGTTGTTTTTTACTTAGCTTAATGGCATGTTTTATTTCAACACCTGCTTTGCAAACAAAAGCCGACTCAAGTCTTTTGGCTTCTTATTCTTCAAATCTAAACATAACAACTCAAAACCACGAAGGAGAAACCATTTCATCTGTTCCAGGGACAACAACTCTTGTTTATGAAGGTGCAACAACAGCAGATTATGCTTACTCATCATTAAACTGGTCAGATTTACGAAACTTCGTGGTAAGTTTTGATATATCTTCAATTCCAGACGCAACTAATTTTGAATATTCCTACTCTGTTTCTTGGACGCCAGCTGTCATCACTGATGGGAAAGCTGATTTTTCAACAGCTCACACTGTAACAAAAGACATTTTCAAAAAGACTGCTGCGACAAAATCAGATGTTATCACAGAGTTTAATTTCATAATCGACGATTTGTCAATGGAAGGAGAAAATGTTTATAGAGCTACAGAAATTTTGCAAGATGCAAACAACAATCTCTATCAAACACATGGTGGCTGGGGTTTGTATGTATTCTCATTCAATTATTCTCAAACAGGGGCTTTAACCAGTGCTGTGTTGGAAGTTAAACCAACAGATGTGAACACTCTTGAAGAACCAACCGTTAAAATAACTGAAAAATCTTCAAACCTTGGAATGAAAAGTTCTTATTTATTCACTTTGTCAGACTCGTTCAAATATGTCGACAGAAGTTTGATGGTTTGGTATATTGAAGGAATAGGTCGCGATGGATTAAAATATGTTTTAACACCAAGCGACATCGAAGAAATTTCTGACAAGCCAATTTATGACACTTCATCTTATTATAGAAATGGATATAGTTTTGATTTTGACACCAGCATTGAAGGAACTTGGACGGCGACTTGCAAAATTTACACGCAAACCCCTGAAGAAGGGATTTCACCAAAATATGAAGTTTCAAGTGCAGAAGTTTCAACAGAAAAAGGAATGTCAACACAAGCAATCATTTGGATTGTAGTCGGCGCAGCAATAATTGCATCAATAATTGTTGCAGTAACCATCGTAGTTTCAATCAAACGAGAAAGAGTTTACTAAAATAAAAATGCGGGCAACTGACCCGCTTTTTTTTATCAAAGCACATTGTGTAAACTTGCACCCATAAAATGCAAATAACTTTTTGAATAAAATTTTATCGCTTCAAGTGAAGCATTAAATTCTTTAATTTCATTTTTTTGCTGATATACTTTTAATTTCGCTATTTCAACACCAATTTCTTGAATACTTTTATGATTTGTCAAGTAGCAAAGTTTGCTTTCATTATTCATCCAATTATATTCCAAAGTGTCAACAGCAAGAGTTATAGGCATTGCTTGCAAGTTTTCTTTTCCGTCTGTTAAATTTTCAATTCTTAAACAATCGTTTTGCACAATAAACAATGATTTTGAAGATATTTCTTCCTCAACAACACAAATAACAATTAAAAACAAAAACATGAAAACAAGCATAATTTTTGAAAATATTTTCATGCGCTCCTCCTGACATTTTCAAAAATCTTTTTGCTTCCATTCATCATTTGCAAATAAACCATGCCGTTTTTGTCTATTGTCATCACCAAAACATTTTTGATCTTTGCACTTTCGCCAATATTTTTTCTTAAAAAAGATTTTATAAATTCTTCATCAATTTTCGCTATGTTTAAATTGTCTTTCATCACCTTCCCTTCGCTGACAATGTTGACAGGAATTACTGAAGCTTCAACTTTAAATTTCATTGTTTTGTTTGTTACTGGCGATTCTTCTGCTTTGGGCAAAACACTAATTTTCCCGTTTGTTTCCATAATTGCATATTCAACCTGCTCCAACGAAAAATAACCAAGACCCCGCATAGCTTCAAAAATATCGTCAATGGTCACATTAAGTTTTTTTAATGCTTTGTAATCAATGCCTTGGGGATTTATGACTATGACAGGCTTGCCACTTATTATCATAGAAAATTTTGTGCTCCATCGAGAAAAGAGCGTGAAAACAAAATGCAACAAAACCAAAGTAAACAATGGAATGATTCCATGCAAAACAGGAACTCCTATTTCCGCCATTGGTATTGTTGCTAGATCAGCAATAATTAAAGTTAAAACGAGTTCAAAAGGTTGCATTTGACCAAGCTGACGCTTGCCCATGACCCTGAACACAAAAAGCACTACCAAATATATCAAAATTGCTCTAATAACGATTGTTAACATATCGTTATTATGAAATAATTTTAAAAAATTATCATATTTTTAAAGGCTTTTGCTTATTTTTCTTTTTAAATTTAGATGATACTTGCACAAAATATCCTTTTACATCAACAACATTCAAAATCATACATAGCAACAGATAAAAAGCCATTCCTATTCCACATGATATGATTATAGACAAAAATTGTGGCATTACAAACGAGCATAAAACTCCTACAAAAGATGTTATAGCCGCTGATGGAATGGTTGTTATAATCAACAAAACAAGTGGTTTTAAAATTTTCAATTTGACTTTAGTTTTTCTTTTCAACATAAAAAAGTTTAAAACACTGGTTATGCACATACATATTCCCATTCCCCAAAACAGCGCATTGATTCCGCAAATTATTGGCAAAAACCAAATAGCAATAAACATAACTATTGCCCCTATAAAGTAATTTACACAAGACTTGATTTCATATCCAAGAGAATTTAATAGAGAGGAAGTTATATTAGTTAAACCCATTGGAATCATGAGCCACGCAGATGACGCCAAAATCACTCCACTTAAACTGTTGTCAAACAAAAATTCTCCAATCATTTCTCCTGCGCCAATAAAAAGTGGAACTGCCATCGCTGAAACAAACAACGAAAACACCACTGATGAGCGTATTCTAGATTCAATGTGAGCATTGTCTTCTTTTACAACCGCCATTGAAATATCCGGAACTAATGCTGTTGAAAGCGAACCAATTAATGTAGTTGGAATAAACAACAATGGCATCGTCATGCCAACTGCAACTCCAAACAAACTCATGGTTTGAGAAGATGAATAACCCACGCTCATCAATCTCAAAGGAATTATAAATGCAATTAAAGGTTGCGCTAAACTACCCGCCACGCGCACACCTGTGATTGGCGCCGACCTTTTTATTAATTGTTTGTATTCTTTGCCAGGTTTTGACATTTTCCCGCCATAGATGAAATATAAAAGCACAACAAACAAAGCTGACACACCGCACGCTATTGTCAGCGACCAAGCCACACCCACAGCTTTACTTAAAACACTTGTTGCAGGGGCTAGAATTAACACGCAAATAAAAATTCTTACAATCTGTTCAAAAAACTCACTTACGCAAAGAGCAAAATAATTGTCTTGCCCCCACATGGCACCACGAAAAACGCTGTATACAGCAGAGAACACAAGTGCTGGCAAAAGTGAAATCAAAATTAACAAGCAACTTTCATCTGCAAAAATGTTGGCAAACACACTTTTTAATAACAAAACCACTCCGCATAAAGCCAAACTGATTAACACCCCTAAAATGAGTGCTGAACTAACGAGCTTGCCTTGCTTATGTTTGTCATTACTGATTCTATAACCTGCAGTCATTCTCGAAATAATAAAAGGCAATCCACTGCTTATTATTGTTAACAGAACCATGAAAACGGAAAACGCAACTTGATAAAGTCCAAGAGCCTCCGCCCCAATTGCTCTAGAAAGATAAATTCTAAACAAAAATCCAACAATTCTTGTAAGCACTGAAAATCCGGTTATAAGCACAACCGTTTTAACCAATGATTTCATTTTCCCTCCACTTTAATGTATTAAAAAGCTTTTCCAAATAATACAATAAGAAAAAAAGAGGTGAAA
The DNA here is from genome assembly GCA_944350115.1 of uncultured Clostridia bacterium. Classification (GTDB taxonomy): domain Bacteria; phylum Bacillota; class Clostridia; order Christensenellales; family UBA1242; genus Caccovivens. The sequence continues at coordinate 103,725 of CALVNZ010000001.1, forward strand.
AATGCAGAAAAATTTTGTTCCTTTATATGTTGTAAAAAAAGGCGACACTTTAAATTCTATCGCCAAAAAGTTCAATGTCAACCCCACGCAAATTTTGGTGGAAAATTACATCACGCCTGCTGGAATAAAAGAAGGCGTTATTCTTTCTATAACCAAATCGTGACAAGATTTATTTTGTTTTTTTCTTAAACATTTTGACAAAAAACTGTTCAATTTGTTTTTCATATTTTGTAGCAAGCCACATCACGACAATCGCCATTGTCAAAATAATCGCCCAAACCACAAGTCCCCAACCTTGATATGGAATCACTTCGCCACTTCCTAAATAACTTGTCACAAAAACACCAACAGGCCGAGTCAATAAATTTGTCACAACAAAAAACTGCCAACTCATGTCTGTGACGCCAGCAACTAAACATAAAATGTCGTCAGGAAACATCGGCAAAAGCATCATAAAAAAGAAAGCATATTTAGCTTTTGACAAAAATTTAACCCACTTTTCACAAGTGTCTTTGCCAACCATAAATGAGACAAGCTTTCTTCCAAATGCTCTTCCAAGCATAAAAGCAACCACGCTTCCAAGCAAAATTCCTGAAAGACTTAATAGTCCCCCTTGAAATGGCCCATAAATTATGGAGCCCGCAATGGTCAATATAGTTGAAGGAATAGGCACAAAAGTTACCTGCAAAAATTGCAAAAAAACAAAAGTGATTCTTCCCCAAAAACCTAAGTCTAGAATAAACAACCTTAATTTTTCGACTGAATTGAACTTGTCCCACAAATCTGTCCAAACCAAAATAAAATAAGTCAAAACCAAAAAAGCAGTTATTATTAAAATAACCACACTTGTGCGAAATACTTTTTTCCAAAAACTTAAACTATTTTCTGCCACAAAATTAATATAAGTAAATTTTGAAAAATTAAAACACAGAATTTCCAATAAAATTTAATAATTCTTCTTTTCCTTGGTTTGTCAAACTGCTGTGCAAAAAAACAAGTTCTTCCCTTACTTTTAAACTTTTTGCAATTTTTTGTTTAGCTAAAAATTGTTGCGCTTTTGAAAGTTTGTCAGCTTTGGTCGCGACGATAACAAAATTTCTTTGTGTTTGAATCAAAAAATTAAACATAACTTTGTCAAGTTCACTTGGCTCATGTCGTAAATCCAGCAAAAACAACACAAGTTTTAAATTTTCAGAATTTAACAAATAATCTTCAATCAAACCTGCCCACATCTTTTGATTTGTTTTGCCTGCTTTGTGAAAACCATATCCCGGCAAATCAACAAAACGAAGTGACCCATCATTAATGTCAAAATAATTTATCATCTTTGTTACGCCGGGCGTGGAAGATGTTTTTGCGAGCCCCTTTATTCCACACAAATTGTTAATCAAACTTGATTTGCCAACATTGCTTCTTCCAACAAAAGCAAACTCGCAAACTCCATCGTTTAAAAGTTTGTTTTTGTCCACCACACTAATCAAGTATTTTGCAGAAGTTATTTTCATATTTTAATCATAGCATTTTAAACTAAATTTGTGCAAGTTTTTTTAGGAACAAAAATTCGACAAAAAGTTCTTATCAATGTGTTTTGAAAAAATTGATTAATCATATAAAATAAATTCGTCGCATTAAAAGGAGAGAAAATGTCAAATTTGTCAGCAGATGAACAGTGTTATAATAATGTCTTTTCAGATTTGAGATTTATTGGTTTGTCATGTTCACAAAAGGGTTTTACTTATCTGTGTATGACAATTTTATTTGCCGTCCAAAACCCAATTTCATTAAAGTCTATAAAATCAAATCTTTTCCCAAAAGTTGCAAACTATTTTAACATTAAAATCGAAAATGTTGAAAGATCAATGCGACATTGCTTGGACGCAGCATATTTCAAAAACACATTAAAAAAAATTAACGAACTATTGGGGTTCAATTACATTTCTCCCTATGAAAAACCTAGTTTAACAAATTTTATTTCGGTTTTAACTGAAAGAAACATAATTTTATATAACAAGATGATAAAAGAAGAAAGAGCAAAAAACAGAAACCTGTTAAAGTCAACTTTACCAATCTTCACTCCCCCAAAATCGACAACGTTTTTCACTTTTCCGCAACTTTAAACAAACTTTAAAAATAAGTTTGTTTTTTTTTATGATTTTGCTAATATTAATTAGGAGCTTATGATGAAGAAGTTTTTTAAAGATTTTAAAGCCTTTATATCAAAAGGAAATGTTTTAGATTTGGCAATAGCAGTCATTATGGGCACATCTTTTAGTGCAATAGTCACAGCGCTTGTAAACAGCATATTAATGCCACTTATTTGTTCGATTTTTGGCGCAGAAACTGTCGAAGGCCTTGCATTTTATGTTAATGGGACAGCTATTCAATATGGCGTTTTTTTACAAGCCGTGATTGATTTCTTGCTTATCGCATTTATCCTTTTCCTCATCATGAAGGCTGTGATGAGTGCAAAAGGTTTCACTGAAAAAACTTTTAAGGCCTTGCCAACCCGAGCTGAACGCAAAGAGCTTAAAGCTCAGGGCGTGAATTTGAAAAATCGCAGAGAGACGATTGAAGCCACAAGAGCTTTAAGAGAATCCAAAAAACCTGCGCCAGTTCCGCCGAAGCCAACAAGTGAGGAGCTTTTAGCGCAGATTTTGACAGAACTCAAAAAGCAAAATGAAACCAAGGTGGAAAGCACTGAAAAAAGTGAAGAAAAAACAGCTAAGTGATCGCTGTTTTTTATTTTGATATTGTTGAAATTGCCTCGTCTTGGCGTTGTTGCAAAACCTCCGATTTCCTATCCAAAAAATCTGTCCAATCCACATACAAATCAATCGGGGTTTTACCTGTTATTTTGATGAAGGCTTTTTCAAAAGCTGGATTTTCAAATGCGATGTCAGAATCGCTGAGTTTGACATATGTGAAATATCTTCTGATCTTGTCCTGCACAAGCTCAACTGGAATGGTCAGCATGCCGTCGGCATAATCAAATCCGTTTTCTTCATAAGCACAACCATTTAAGTCAAAATCCTGCACACGGCCATCTTCTGCCCAAGTTGAAAATGAAACAACTCGCAATTTTTCGCCGTGTAAAAAGTCTATAATTTCCTTATTTTTTAAAAAGTTTATCATCTCGCTCTCTCCTTACAACGTCCTGTCGTCTTCGCCATTTACAGCTTTGTGATATTCCTCCAACATCGCACCACTTCTCTCTTCAACAAAAGGTTCGAGTTGATCGAGATAATTCATCCAATCGTAATAAAGATCTTGCTGAGTTTTTTGAAGCTTTTCAAAATAATCCCGCTTGAAAAGCTCGCTGTCAAAAGTTATATTATCATCGCTCAAACGCACTTGTGTGGTTCTGCTCAAACCGCACCTCGCATAGCTTACTATAACCAGAAGCTCTCCCTTTGAATATCTGAATCCTGTGCAATCAAATGCGCAGCCTTTTGGATCCAACTTGTCTGCAAAATGAGCTTTTAATCCTTCGTCTTCCAAAAATGCTATCACCTCTTCGTTAGTTAAAAAATTTACCATATCAATCTCCTTTGAGCTATTTTAACATGGTTGATTTGAGATGTCAATACCGGTTTTAATTGAAAAGTTCTTTAATTTTCTTTTCTTGCTCCTTAATCAAACTTGTGAGCATTGTAAAGCGTTTGACCGTGTAGGCGTTTGCCACCATGCGACGCAAATTTTTCTTCTCTCCAACAAGCACCACCATTTTTTTGGCACGAGTGACGGCCGTGTAGATCAAGTTTCTGGTCAAAATCATGCTGGTGCCAGCGATGATCGGAATCACCACCACATCAAACTCTGAACCTTGCGACTTGTGGATTGTGATGGCATAAGCAAGTGAAATTTCGCTTAAATCTGTTCGAGCATAATTACAAACTCTCCCGTCTTCAAATTTCACTGTCGTTTCTCCTGTTTGATAGTCAATCCTAATAATTTCACCAATATCACCATTAAAAACACCTTCCCCTTCTTCCATGACAAACCCATTTCGCTTTTGCCAAGTTAAATTATAATCGTTTGATGTCTGCATGATTTTGTCGCCTTCACGGAAAATAGTCGTTCCCACATTAAGTTCTGTTTTGCCTTTCTGTTGTGGATTTAAAATATCTTGTAAAGTTCTGTTTAAATTATCAATTCCACACACTCCTGCTTTAAGAGGTGCTAAAACTTGAATTTGTGACGAATCTATATGAAAATATTGAGGAATTCTTTTTGTCACCATTTCTATAATAGATGAATGAATATCATTTAAATCTTCTTTTTGCTCAAAGAAGAAATCTTTTGATTTATTGTCAATTACTGGCATAACTCCGTTATTAATCAAATGTGCATTAGAAATAATAAGGCTGTCATCTGTTTGTCTATAAATTTTAGTGAGCATCGTCACAGGGAAAATTTCGCTTTTTAAGATGTCACCAAGCACATTCCCTGGCCCCACGCTTGGCAATTGATCCTTGTCACCAACTAAAACAAGGCGAGCATCTCTCGGCAAAGCTTTTAAAAGAGAACTCATAAGCATAACATCAACCATGCTGACTTCATCAACAATCACCGCATCAACATCAAGCGGGTTGTTTTCATTGTGAACAAAACGGCTTCCTCTGTCAAAATCACCATTTACTTCAAGTGCACGATGGATTGTTTTGGCTTCCATGCCTGTGCTGTCAGAAAGTCTTTTTGCAGCTCTCCCTGTTGGAGCAAGCAACATGACTTTTTCTTTTTGATTCGTTAAAATGTCGATAATGCATTTCACTATTGTAGTTTTACCTGTTCCTGGCCCGCCTGTTATGATTGAAACTCCATTGTTAACTGCGCTTTCAATAGCCTTTTTTTGATCAATGTGAAATTCAACTTTGTTTCGAAATTCAAAATCTTGAATTTCATTTTGAACATCAATTTTTTCATTTTCGCTAGCATTCATTAGCAAACAAAGTTTTTGTGCGACAGAATATTCATAACGATAATATTTAGAAAGCATGACGATCTCAATATTTTCATGCCAAAAATCCATGCAAGTCCTATCTGAAACAAGCTGGTCTAAAACTAAATCAAAAACTTCTTGATAATCGCTTTGATTAAGGCCTAAAATTTCAGCTGTGCTTGAAAAAAGCAAATGTTTGGGCATAAAAGTGTTGCCATTTTTTTCAGTTGAATTTGTCAAAGAATAAACCATTCCAGCTCGAACTCTGAATTCGCTATCCGTTGGGATTCCGATGTTTTGCGCAATTTTATCAGCAGTCAAAAACCCTATTCCTTCAATATCTTCAACTAATTTGTAAGGATTTTTTTTAACAATTTCAACTGTATTAGAACCATAAACATCAAAAATCTTTAACGCCATATTAACCGTCAAATTATATTCTTGCAAAAACATCACTGCATTTTGAATAGCTTTCAATTCGCCAAACTTTGCAGCAATGTCAAAAGCTTTGTTTTTGCTGATTCCTTTGACTTGTGTTAGTCTTTCTGGTGCCATTTCAATAATTGAAAAAGTGTCAGCTTTAAATGTTTTAACAATGTTTTTCGCTGTCACTGGCCCTACGCCTTTTATAAGTCCAGATGACAAATATCTTTCTATCCCAAGCAAAGTTTGTGGCAAGGTTATTTCATAATTTGAAAAAGCAAATTGATATCCAAACTTTTTGTTATGAACAAATTCGCCCTCAAGCACTAGGTTTTCGCCCACATTTGCAGCAATCATTTTACCAACAATTGTCACCGGAGTGTTGTTATGTGAAAGCACGGCCACTGTGTAACCATTTTCATCGTTTCTAAAAATTACTTCTTCTATTGTCCCTTCAATTTGCATATTTAAATTTTAACACCCAAGCGTAAGAAAAACAAGCAAAAATAGTTGCGATATTCAAAAAAATGTTTATAATAAAATATAGTTATGAAAATAGCACAAAAAATTTTAGAAATAGAAGCGTTATGCGAAAACCTTCTCAAAAGACACACTGACGGCGGATTGCTGAAATTTAAAGTACTCGCTTTTGCAAAACTTTATGCAAACCTTTCCGTAAGCATGATTATTGAAAAACTTGGAATAAAAAAATCAAACTTTGCACTTTTGACTGCCGAACTTGAACATGAAGGTTTGTTGACTATTGAACAAGCTGAAATTGATAGACGATGTCGCGTGTTGAAATTGACAGAAAAAGGCGAAAAAGAACTTTCCGCTTTTTATGATAAAGTTGAAAATGACCTTACTGGTCATGATATTGACACTGAACTTCAAATCGACATATTAATTAATTATCTAAATAAAAGGATTTAACTATGATAAAATTATACAATTCTTTAACAAGGACAAAAGAGGATTTCACACCATACAAAGACAATATTGTAAAGATGTATTCTTGCGGACCAACAGTTTACTCTTATCCTCACATTGGAAACATGCGTGCTTATCTTTTTATGGACGCTTTAAGAAGAATTTTAAAATATAATGGGTACGAAATAGACGGCGTCATGAACATTACTGACGTCGGGCATTTGACAAGTGACGAAGATGAAGGCGAAGACAAAATGATCGTCGCAAGCGAAAAAGAACACAAAACACCTGAAGAAATTGCAAAATACTACACTGACATTTTTATGGGCGAAATGAAAAAATTAAACATTGACCTTCCAGAACACATTTGCCCTGCAACAAGTGTTGTGCCTGAAATCATTGTGTTTGTAAAAACTTTGCTTGAAAAAGGTTTCGCTTATGAAACATCAAAAGGCATATATTTTGACATCGCCACCTTCCCTGAATATGGCAAACTTGGTGGAACAGGTCTTGATGAAAAACTTGCTGGTGCAAGAATTGAAATTGATGATGAAAAACGCCACCCAGCCGATTTTGCTCTTTGGATTAAAGCTCCAAAAAACCACATTATGAAATGGGATAGCCCTTGGGGGAAAGGATATCCAGGTTGGCATATCGAATGCAGCACAATTGGAATGAAATTTTTAGGATCTCACATAGACATCCACACAGGCGGTGTTGAACATCGCCCTGTTCACCATGAAAATGAAATTGCGCAAGATGACTGCTATGCAGGTCATCAAGTGGTCAAAACTTGGATGCATCTTGAACATCTTTTGGTGGATTCAAAAAAAATGAGCAAATCTCTTGGCAATGTTTATAAACTAGCCGATCTAGAAAAGAAAGGCTTTAAAGCAGAAGATTATCGTTACTTTTTCTTCACCACACATTATGCAAAACAACAAAACTTCACATGGGAAGGTTTGGAAAGTGCTAAAAATGCATTAAAGTCTTTAAAAGCTATTGCAAATGAACACAAAATCGCTAGTGAAACAACAAAAATAAAAGTTCAAAAAGCAGAGGACGCTTTTTTGGAAGCCATAAATGACGACATCAACATGCCAAAAGCTTTGGGCGTTATTTGGACTATGTTGAAACTTCCAAGAGACAGAAGAATTTATGATTTACTTATGAAATTTAATGCCGTTTTAGGCTTTGATTTTACAGAGGAAATCATTCCAACGCACATTCAAGAACTTGCAAAACAACGCTGGGAAGCAAAACAGGCACGCGATTTTGCAAAAGCGGATGACTTGCGCGCAGAAATATTAAAAAAAGGCTATGAAATCAAAGACAGCGCCAACGATTACGAAATCTTGAAAAAATAAATTTAAAAGAGGAAAAAAATGAAAGTCTTGCTTTTAAATGGCAGTCCTCGTGAAAAAGGTTGCACTTATACCGCATTAAAAATCATTGCTGACGAACTTGAAAAAGAATCAATAAAAACTGAAATTATAAATGTCGGTTCAAAATCGATTTCTAGCATAGGCACAGATGATGCTGATTCAAGTGAATTTGTAACCTCAATTGCAAAAGAAATTAAAAACTATGATGGCTTTGTTTTTGGCTCTCCTGTTTATTATGCTTCACCAAACGGCACTTTCATCAGTTTTTTAGATCGTTTGTTTGCCTGTTGCAATGACTTTGCACAAAAACCAGCCGCATGCATCGTTTCTTGCAGAAGAGGTGGTGCGTCAAGCAGTTTGGAAGTTTTAGAAAAATATCCACAATTTTATTCAATGCCACTTATTTCATCAAATTACTGGAACATGATTCATGGCAACACTCCAGAAGAAGTTATAAAAGATGAAGAAGGCGTTCAAACAATGCAAGTGCTTGGAAAAAACATGGCTTGGATCTTAAAATGCATTGAAAATGGAAAAAAACAAGGCATTCACCCTCCTAGTTTGCCAACAAAAATTAAAACCAATTATATTCAGTAAAAAATCGCTAAATGCGATTTTTTTCTTTATCCCTTTCATTGATGATAAATTAACTTGCAAATAAAAACGCAACATGATATAATTTACTAGTTTTTGATTAAACAAATTGCGCATTAAATCCGAAGGCTATAAGCAAGATTTTAGTCAAAACAACTTCGCAAAGCAAACTCCTTTTATGTGGCATATTGTAAGTTTATTTTTAACAAGCGGCGCGTCAGCGACATTTGATTAAAAATAAACGAAACAACAGCGCATAAAACACAAAGCCAAAGGCTTTGAAAGCGGAGCTTTGTTGTAAGTTCATCTTCGCAAAATCAAATTAGTTTTATGTGGCATATTGCAAGTTTGTTTTTAACAAGCGGCGCGTCAGCGACATTTGATTAAAAATAAACGAAGCAACAGCGCATAAAACACAAAGCCAAAGGCTTTGAAAGCGGAGCTTTGTTGTAAGTTCATCTTCGCAAAATCAACTTTGTTTTATGTGGCATATTGTAAGTTTATTTTTAACAAGCGACGCGTCAGCGACATTTGATTAAAAATAAACGAAACAACAGCGCATAAAACACAAAGCCAAAGGCTTTGAAAGCGGAGCTTTGTTTTGAGCAAGCTCAAAACGTGTTTTATGCGGCTATGGCGGAACTGGCAGACGCGCTGGATTTAGGTTCCAGTGGGAAACCGTGGAGGTTCAAATCCTCTTAGCCGCACCAAAACAAAAAAAAATTTAAAAGCTGGATTTACTGCAAGCGAAATTTTGCAAAGCGACACGAAAGTGGCATTTATGCAAAATAAGTGAAGCAGCATCAAGAAAACACTGGACCGAAAAGGCCAAAATGCCATGCATTTGATTTTGAAGAATTCAAAAAAGTGTTTTCGCAGATATGTTCCAGTGGGAAACCGTGGAGGTTCAAATCCTCTTAGCCGCACCAAAAAACATTCTCCTTTTGCTTGAGAATGTTTTTTTATATTATTTTAAATTCGCAAATTTAAAGGTCTGAACATATCATGTTTTAGGATTTTTTATGAAAAAATTTTTTTATAGCAATCATTGTCAAAGTTTTCCTAAAGATTTAATTTTAAAAGAAAAACCATGGTGCAACAAAGAGATAATCAATGTAATAGGTCCAACTTGTCCTAGTGAAGGACCAACTGGAGCAAGTTGATACAGCCCTGCTTTCTGGGACCACATCGGGAATTCCATATGATTCTGTAACTGATTTAGAAAATAATAATTCTTCAGCAACAGTCAGCGATCAAAGATAAAAAACGCTCCTAATGGAGCGTTTTTTGTTATTCGCCTTTGCGAACATAATATGAACCAGAGTGTTGTGTTGCTGGGAATCTTTCGCCTTTGTTTAAGCGAACTTCTCCCCCGCATTTACCTTGCTCATCATAACAAGAATAAGTTGCAGTTTCTGGAGCTTGTTCTCCAGGCACAAATGATGTTTGCATGTTTTTTACCTCTCAACTTTATTTTGTGCAAAACGTTTCACATTATTTATTAGTTTTGAATAAAAATCATTATGACAAAATTTCAAAAAGCCTACAAATTTGCAAAAAAAAGCATTTGGAAAGATGATACTTTAGATGAAGTCATTTTAAATTTATCAAAAACTGTTTTTAAAAACATGAAAAAAAATTGCACAAAAACCAAAAAGTTTTTTTGGCTGACAGGACAAAGCGGATCTGGTAAAACTTCTCAATTATATGAAGCGACTAAACACTTTTGCCAAAATCATAATATTAAACCTATTCATTTCGCTGTTAGAAATTTTGCAATCTATCATCCAAAAGCAAAAGCTTTTGAAAAAAACACAAATTTTCGAGAAATTACAAATGGCTTCGCATTAAAGCTTTTAATTTGCGTATTGAATTTAGCAATCTCTGAAGGATATGACATTGTTTTGGAAATATGCTTCCTTGACAATGTTTTTCAAAAGTTTGTTTTGGATAATTTACTAAGACAAAATTACAAATTAAGCTTGCAGATTATGGCAGTCAACAAAACACTTTCAAAATATTTTGTATATAAACGAAGTTTACGGATTCCCCGAAAAACCAATCTTTCATCTTTTAACTATTTTTACAAACATATGGGTTCAGGATTAAACTACATCTGCCGACACTATGATGTGAATTGTTGCATTTGGTCTGCATATAACAAATCCCCGATTTTTATTGGAAAAATAAAATTTGCTAAAAAAACATTTAAAAATCAAAGAAAAATATTAAAAAATTTAATTTTTGATGAAAAAACCTTATTAAAATCTAAAATTATTGTTTTGGAAGAATTATATCAGGATGATTTTTTTTAATATAACAAATATATTTTTTCTCTATGTATTTCCACATGAAAATTAAATTATTTAATTCTTTTTTATTTATTTTTTTATTGAATTTTTTTTCATAAGAATTTAATAAATAATTTTTATAGCTTTTGTCCAATCTCCCTACAAGTCTTGCGATGTCATTCGTCGGAGAAGAATAACTTGCAAAGGCAAAATCTAAAATAGCATAAAGTTTCCCTTTTCTAATTAAAATGTTGCCTGGGTTTAAGTCACCATGTGTTAAAACCACTTTTTCTTTTTTTTCGATTTCGTTTAAACATTTATGTTTGCTTAAATCATAATTAACTCCGCTAACTTTTGACAAGCCTTTCAAAAATTTGGAAGATTTTAAAAGTTTCGTTGGATAATTCAGAACACTTAAATGTTTTACAAAATCACAAATGTCTTCTGCAAGCTTTTTCTTTTTTCTTTCGCTTAACTTGCATTCGTTTAGCGGTCTGCCTTTGATTTGATCATGCACAGAAAAAGGCTTGCCGTTTTCATACAATAATTTCATATTCGGCGTTTTTATTTTTAAGTTTTGTGTTTTCAAAAAATCACAAAAATTTTTTTCTTTTATCAAAGCTTGCCTAAAAAAATCATTTCTAGGAAATCTATAAATTAATTTTTTGTGGGCAGTCTTAACCAAAAAAACAAAATTAGTCCATCCAGTTTTTATAGGTTCAATTTTTTTTATATGTTTAACCGACTTGTTGATTATTTTTACAAAATCATCTTCTCTAACAAAAAATTTTCTCATAAAACTTATTTATGAAATTAGTTATTCAACTGTCACTGCCTTCGCAAGATTTCGAGGCATATCGGGATTGTTTCCTTTCATAACTGCAACATTATAAGCTAAAAGCTGTAAAGGAATGGTTGTGAGCACACAAATCAAATCCTTGTCGACGTTAGGTAAGCTTAAACACATTTCAAACTTTTCTATATTAACAAGATGTGGCGGTAAAGCTGTGATTAAATATAGCTTTGCTCCCCTAGCTTTTGCTTCAAAAGCGCTGTTCATGGTTTTTTCAATAATTTTTTTGTCCGTCGCGATAACAATAACTGGAGTTTCTTTTTCTATTAAGGTTAAAACCCCATGTTTTAACTCACCCGCAGCAAACGCGTTACAGTTAATATAACTTATTTCTTTTAATTTTAACGCGCCTTCAAGAGCTGTAACATAATCTGCTCCTCTACCTATAAAAAAGATGCTGTTTTCGCCAGCAATATCAAATGCAAATTTTCCTAAATTGACATAAAATCTTTCTAAAATATTCGAAAGTCTTTTAATTTTTTTTAAAGCTTTATCAAATCTTTTTTCTGTGAATGCATTTGCTAGTAAATATAGCGCTGCAACTTGACAACAATAAGCTTTCGTCGACGCCACTGCGATTTCAGGCCCTGCACTTATTGGCAATGTAATAGATGAAATAGACGCCAAAGTCGAATGTGCAACATTTGTGAGAGAAATTATTTTTTTTGTAAACTTTTTGGCTTTTTCTGCGGCAGCAATTGTATCTGCAGTTTCTCCACTTTGGCTAACAAAAATGCAAAGCGTTGTGCTGTCAAGTATTTCATAATCATATCTAAATTCGCTTGCAGTAATGGCTTCGGCATCAATTTTTAAAAATTTTTTAAAAAATCTAGCGCCCATTAAACATGAATGAAACGCGGTTCCACAGCCAATCAATTTGACTTTGTTTATCCACCATTTTTTAATCTTTGAAAAATCGTAATCTTTTAAATTCGTATAAAGATTTTGCAGCGCTTCTGGCGTTTCATAAATTTCTTTAAGCATAAAGTGCTCATAACCATTTTTTGAAACATCTTGCATAACTGCCATGTTTGTTATAGGCTGTTTTATTATTTTTTCTCCTTTTATATTGTAAAAAATTACTTCTGATTGCGACACTTGTGCAAATTCTAAATCTTCCATTTTGTAATATTCACCCTCAGGAAAACATATCGGATCACTTGCTACAATCGATGTATTATCTTTGCAATAAATATAAAGTGGGCTTTTGTTTTTTGCAATAAATATGCTTCTTTCTTTGTCATTTTTCATCGCGCAAAACGCATAACTTCCTTTAAGTTTTTTTGTTGCCCAAATTAGATTTTCAACATCGTTTTTAAAATTTTTTAACGACAAAAGCGATGCAATAACTTCTGAATCAGTTTCCGTTTTAAATACATGCCCTTCTTTCACCAAATTATCTTTAAGTTCTTCGAAATTTTCTATAATACCATTGTGAACTATTGCCCATTCACCATTTAAACTAGTAATTGGATGTGCGTTTTTTTCTGAAACTTCTCCATGCGTCGCCCACCTAGTATGGCCAATCGCAACATAAGCATCTTTTATTTCCGGACTTTTTTTTATTAGAGAGTCAATTGTTCCTTTTGTTTTGTAAGTATGTAGACCTTTGTCATTTTTTAAGCATATACCAGCTGAATCATAGCCTCTGTATTGCAACTTTTTTAAACCCTCAAAAACGATTTTTTGACAATCCTTTGAATCAATTACCCCAACAATGCCACACATAAATTTAGACTCCTTTCTAGTTCCATTTGTATGTTTAAAAATTTTATTTCGTGAATTTTTTCAAAAAAATTTAATAAAGTTTTGCTCTATATTAATTTGTAAAATTATTTGTTTTTTTTAATAAATTTTATTATACTTTAATTAGGGAGAGTGCTTTATGAAAATATTAAAAATTGAAGCTCTTAATGATTTAAAAAAATTGCATGAAGCTTTTAACTTTTTTAAAGCATCTTTTTTTAACACCATTCAAACAGAAACTATTGCATTTTTGCCATTAAGCGATATTTATGATGCAATGGTTGAAAATTTGAAAAACAAACGAAAACTACAATTTTATGCAACATATGAAAATCAAGTTATTGGTTGCGTTATTGCGCAACCAATAAAAGGTGAAAAAGGCGCTTTGTTTATGCCAATACTCGCAATCAGTCAAGATTATCGCGGTGGAGGAATTGCATCAAAACTTTTAGAACATCTTGAAGAGCAAGCTTCTAAACAAGGGTATTTTAGAATTAAAATGAACAGCACCCAAACCTCGTTAAATTTTATAAAGAAAAACAAATTTAAGCCGTACTTATATTTAGAAGTTGGTGCTCCCTACACACTTGAAGACGTTACAAATGCTGTCAATGATGATTACATTTTAATTGAAAAAAGTGTTGGCAAAACAATAAAAACAAAATACCTTGTTCCTTTTAACTTTGATGAAAAAGACTTGACACCTTTAAAGAAAAAATTTAAAAATCTCAACTATAAAATTTTGTTTGAAAAAAGATTTTAACCTTTGCTTTTGTAAAGGTTTTTTTAAACGCATAAAAGCTTTGGTTTTACTCACAATAGACTCAAGGAGAAAACTTTTATGCCAAATAAAAACAATAAAACTTTTATTTTTGATGAATACAATCTGAAAACAAAAACAAAAGGAAAATGGTTTGATCTCGTCCTTGCAAACATGCTTGCTTTGGCATTCACAGCACTTGGATTTTTTACGCCTTTATTAAGCTTAGCTCTTGCATTTGTTGTGATGTCTTATATGCAAATAGCAGTTTATTACTATGTTTTAAATTCATACAGAGAAATAGAAGTTGATTTTTCTAACATTTCCCCGCCTTTTAAGAGTGTGCTTAAAATTTTGTGCATTAAAATAATCGCTCTTTCGGGCATGTTTTTATGGGGTTTATTATTAATTGTGCCAGGCGTCATTTATGGTCTTAATTGTGCTTACGCAGGATTAATATTTATTGATGATCCAAAACTTACAATAAAACAAATTTTCGCAAAATCAAAAGAGTTGGTTGTTGGAAAAAGAATTATGATTTTACTTGTAGCTTTAATAGGCTTGATTATAATTTGTGCGGCCGCTTCCATCGGTGTTGGCATAAATTTTCTTTTTAATTTGGCATTTACTGTTCCGACAGCTTTGACGGCTGTTTTGATAATTTTACCAATTATAATAGCCTTTATTACAGCGTCAGCTCCACTTTTTCAATTTTATTTGGTTGCAACTTATGATCAATCTCAAAATAAAAGCTTAATTCAAAAAAAATCTAAAAACGTTTCAAAATCAAAAAAAGATGTGATATAATCTTCTTATAAAAAAGGAGAAAAACTTTGGATAAAGAAGATTTTGTAACAAAAGCTGATGCTTTTCAAGGTTTCACACAACTTCGAAGCATAATGAACGATTGCATTGAAAATCCGGAAAATTATGCCAAGTCTTTTCTTGACATGTTTGCAGAAGTGGGTTCACTTGCTATGGAAGGCAACGCAATAGCACAAGATGTTATGAGTTACTACTATAAAGATGGCGTTAAAGGTTTTGTGCCACAAAATTACGATTTGTATATGCAATGGGCAATTTTAGCTGCTGCAAATGGCAATGAATTTACTATCGAAAAACTACAATTCTTTTTAAATTATGCTTTTGAAGAAATTGTTGATAACGATAAATTACAACAAATTTTAGAAAAAAACGATATAGATGAAAAAAATTATGTTTTCGTTCTTGGAAATCTTTTATGCGAAGGAATTGTTGACGAACTCCAAATAACAGCAAAAAAACTTGTTGAAACTCAAAATAAAGAGTCCTTATACACTCCAGAAAAATTGCGATCATATAGAAGAGCTCTCGACAAAGCCTTGCCAAAGGTTTTAGATTACCTGTTAGTTTAAATTATTTAAACTAACCGTCATAACGTCACCTATCTCAAATAAATCAGCTGAAAGTCTCATTCTTTGAAAAATTAAGCCGACGAGAAATTCATACTCGTCGCTTTTTTGTGCTAATAAAAAGAGTTTAATCAAAAGCCTATTTTCAAGACTAATTGCATTTAAAAAACATTTCGTTTTATTCCAATTTACTTTAAAACCCCTGTTTTGTTTATATGAAAACTTACTGCGCAACAAATCAATTTGCTCTTCATTTAAGCTATAAAATTTATCGCAACCCATAAAGTTCCCTATCGCCCTATAAGAAGCACGAAGTTTAAACATCAAATCGAAAACTTCATCAATAAGAATGTTGACACCTTCATTATCTAAACGAACAAAAATGAATCCTTTTTCTTTTAACGAATCTGAATAGGCTTTTGCTAAAACCTCATATTCATCTGGAGTAGGACAAACAAAATCGTCATATTCCATAGCTCACACCTCTGCTTTAAATATGACGAAATTGAAATTTCTGTTACTTTTAAAAACAAAAAAAGAAGAGAGTTTCTTCTCTTCTTTTACCAATTAACTCTGCCAGTAACCATAGAATTTCTTCTATCAATATCATAGAAAACTCTGTTTTCATCCAAAGAATTGCCAAATCTTGGCGCAGTGATTGGTGGATATTTTGTCATTTGGCTTGTTTTGTACCATGGCATTGGTTTTATTTTTAATGGGTTGTATCTAAAAATCTTTACAATTCCTGTTCCAAATGGTAAAAGTGAAAGTTCATAAGGGTCAACCAGTGGTCTTGTAACTCTTTGTTGAGAAGTTGAAAGAGATGTTGAACTTTCCTTTCCTTTATTTTCAGTTTTTGATTCTTCTTTTGTCACCAATTGAATTTCACCACAACTCTTTGAAAAAGCTTCTCTTGTGTTTGGATCTTCCGTTCCCAAGAAAACTTGAATGTTGAAATTGCTTTTTAAAGTTTCAGCAACTTCTTTGCCATATTTAGTGTCAAGCTGTGTGAAAGATTGAATAACAATTTCAAATATGATGTTTCTTGAACGAGCAACAGTCACCATGGTTCCAAAATCTTGAATAACCGGCAAGTTGCCAAACTCATCAAGCAAGAAATAAACGTGCCTTGGCAATTTTTGTTTTGGGTATTTATTGGCAATGTCAACAAGCGATCTATAAAGCTGTGCGATGCAAATGGTTGCAAGTGGATGACGTTCTTTTTTATGATCAGGGATTTTAATAAAGAAAGCTGTTGGTCTGTCAATGAATTCATTAAATTTTATGTCTGAACCAGAAGTTGCATAACAAATACCCATATCGCTCATCAAACTGTTAATCTTTCCAGACAAAACTGAAAGATATGATTTTGTTGTAGAAGGTGCTGAATTGACAATAGGCAAAGTCATAATGGAAACGTCAGAAGTTTTGGCTCTTCCCATACAAAATCTTTTTAGAGGCCCAAAAGGATTTTCTGGATCGTTTGGATCCTTTTTGTTTGCAATTTTATAAAGATTGTAAAAATTGTATTGATCTTCTCTTAATTTATTTTCGCCTAATCTCGCATCGACACTATCTTCAAGCATAGCGATCATAATTCCATACAAAAAGTCTTGTGCCCCTTGCTCCCACATGGTGTCTTGCGTGCCTTGTGAAACTGGACATAACGATGAAGCCACCCCTTTTAAATCAAATGTCGCATCATTAATAAGCTGTTGTTTTTTTGTTTCTAATTGTCTTTTCAAAGATTCTTCATCTGGGAAAGCAACCCCATCGAACTCAAACCAAACATCACCATATTCAGCATTTGCCATGCGTTCTTTGCCCGCTTGTTCAGGAGTGCAGTTTTGATATTTTTTAGCTTCTTTATACAAATTTAATGCCCTGTGATATGTCTTGAAAGGTTTCTCCATAGGGTTCCATCTTGATGATGAATATGGATTGTCAAGGTCATAAACGCGAACATCATAACCTTCTTCTTGAAGCGCTTTTGCGTGGTTGTTGTAAAGCTCGCCTTTTGGGTCTGCAATAACCATTGATGGTTTTTCAGCAGAATGGGCAAAAATTCTAATAGTTGGCTCCAAAATCATGGTGGTTTTACCAGTTCCTGTTGTTCCGATGATCAGTGAGTGTGTTTCATCTTTCATGGATATTTCATATCTTGAACCAACATTTTCGTTACGAAAAACCATGCCTGTGTTTTTTAAAGAAGGCAAACTGCTCCAAGTTGTGTTAATCAAAAATTTGTCTTGTAATATTTTTTCTCTAGTTAAAAACCCTGCGTCGAAATGCAAATCGAATTCTTGCCCTTGTGCCGTTTTCCCTTTTTTTTGTAAACCTTTCTCTTTTTTAGGTCTAAAATAAAAAGCAAGCAACACGCCTGAAATTGCACCAATTCCCAAACCAATGAGCGCGGCATCGCCTTTTAGTAAATCCGTTGACCAAGTTGTGTCATTTAAAGCATAACCTGCACCTATTCCAATTCCGTAACCAATTAGTAAAAAAACGACTACATAAATAAGTAAGTTAACTAAAAATTTTTTCATAAATTTCTCCTAACTGTATGAATATAGTTTAGCACAAAAAAGACAATATTAAAAATAAAAATTACAATTTGTTTCAAATAATATCTTCTGTTAACAAACATATTTAAAAAAACAAAGCAAAAAAAATATAAATCTGCAAAAAAGTTGAAAAAATAAAAAATTTACACTATAATAAACAAGTAAGCTCTCGTGGTGTAATGGATAGCACAATGGTCTTCGGAACCTGCTCGCATTTGGCAACTTTCACGCTCGCCAACTCTCTAAACTCGCTGGCTACGCTCTCGTTGCCATGCTCCGCTCCCCAAAATCTTTTAGATTTTAAGGACCCCTAAGGAACTAATGGTTCCTCAGAAATTGGCACAAACATTAATTTAAAACTTTATAACTTCTGCTCTCGTGGTGTAATGGATAGCACAATGGTCTTCGGAACCATTAGTTCGGGTTCGAGTCCTGACGGGAGCACCAAATATTGTAACGAAAATTATTGGCTAAAACAGAGAAAGGCGCTTGAACAAAAAACATGCTTACACAGCATGTTTTTTTAAATATATGATTTTTTACACAGTTTTTTCTTATTTTTGAAGCTTTTTTAAGAAATTATTTAACTTTTTTCGATGTTTAAATTGATAAAGATGACTTTGTTTCAAAACCTTGAAAAGGTAACTGGCTTTGTTTTTATGCTTTGGCAAATCTCTTTTAAGTCGATTTCTTAACGATTGAAAGCTTGATGTGCCTTTCACTATGATTGGTAAATTTTTTACTACTTCAAAATCGATGAGCGTGAAAATTTGCAACCCTTCAACAATATAGGTTCGGCTTTTGTCACATGAATCTAAAAATGATTGCAAAAACATGTTGATGTATTTTTGTAAAAGTTCGTGCTCATCTTCATTTTTGACATCATTCCATTTGTTTTCAACATATGGCACTATTTCTGGATTCGCCCTCAAAAACTCGTCCAACAACGGCTTAAACTCTTGCGAAACATGTTTGGAGTGAATCAGCCATTCCGGTTGAAAAATGCTGGCGCCGCAACTTCCGGCAAGTTCTTTCGCCGTCCAACTCTTTCCGCTGCCAGACAATCCCGTGACAAAAAGTATTTTGCTTTCACTAGGAAATTTTTCAAAATTGATTTTTATGTCATCAACATTTTTAAAGCGGTTGATTTTCATTTCCACAATCCATGCAAGTTGCAGTAAGCATACACGCTTTTCACGCTTTCGCCCCCTAAAAGCATGAAGCTTGCCTGTGGAGCGTCAGTTGGAGCTAAATACTTGCCTGAAAAGCCATTGTTTGTCTCCAAAACGATCATTGTTATGTAATGTTCTTTGCTCATAGGGTGAAGCACACTTCCCACTTGGACATCAACCCTTTCGCCTTCAATTTTGACAACCGGTTTATGTTTCTCACTGGCGGCATCAACAGTGTTTGGCTCGATCTTTTGCATTGGAGCCCCGCAGCAAAAAACAGGAACACCCGAGTCGTGAAGTTTGACACAGATGTTTCCGCATACATTGCATCTGAAAAATTCTAACTTTTTCATAGGCCTCTCCTTTTACTTTTTAAAGCACTTTTTTATAAACTCTTTTTGATCTTGAATACACTTTCCTTCAAGCTTGTTAGCCTCTTCTATTGTCATCTCGCTCCAATATTTTTGCTTTTCCTTGCTGTAATCGAGCGATCGCAATGGCAAGCCTTTTATAACCGTCTTGCTTGGCTTGGCGACCATATAACGATAGCTTCTGAATTCAGCTGTGTGATACTTGCCATCAAAATCGCAAGTGACAAGCGCAATTTTGAAATAAGAATCACTTTCGCCACCAACCTCTTCGAGCTTTTTAGAAAAAATCTTGATGGTTTCTTCGTCGGAAAGCTCGTTTCCGCCATATCTATGCACGAACACTCCCGGTTGATCTTCTGGCTTTAATCTTTCGATCAACAGCCCGCTGTCGTTTGCGATCACCGGCAAACCAGTGGCTTCGTGATAGGCTTTGGCCTTTAAAAGCGCATTTTCAAGTTCAGTTGCGCCGGTCTCCTCCACCTGGACATCTAAATGCATATCTCGCAAAGTGACATATTCAAGGCCCAATTCGTCCAGCACTTGCGAGTATATGGCAATTTTGCCGGCATTAGATGTTGCGATCAAAATCTTCTTTTGTTGCATATTTCCCTCCTCCTATACATTCTTAGATTATCATTTTAAAACTTATTTGATAAAAAAACAAGCAATTAAAAAACAAAACTCCATTTGCTTGGTCGTTTTTTAAAAAGGTGCTATAATTAAAACAAGGAGGAAAAGTGCCATGGCTAAAACAAAAGCAAGAAAAGACTATTTTGGAATGGGCAGAATCGTCAGCATCATTCTCGCCATTTTCCCAATTACCGCTTGGCTTTTAGGTTGTATCACAAGGTTTAAAGAAGGCAAAATTGTGGCAGGGATCATACGAATCTTTTTTGGTTTCAATATTCTTTGGATTGTTGACTTAATCGTAATGATTGTTAAAGGAAGAATCTGCCGTCTTATTAATTTTTAAAAATTTTTTACTTGAAGGATTTTATGCAACAAGAACAAATCTCTAAATTTTTGAAACTCTTGCGCATGGCACAAGACATTGTTGTCTTGACCGGCGCAGGGGTTTCAACTCCAAGTGGATTATCCGACTTTAAAAGTTTATATAACAGCAAATCTTTATTTCAAGGTTACAAACCCATTGAAATATTGTCTAATTATTTTTTAGTTAGAAACCCAAAAATTTTCTATGATTTTGTCATGCACTATTTTTCTAAACCTTGCGAACCTAATGTTTGCCATCAGTTTGTCAAAATTCTTGAACAAACCGGAAAAAATGTTACTGTCGTTACTCAAAACATTGACGGCTTACATCAAAAGGCAGGCAGTAAAAAGGTTGTTGAATTGCATGGAAGCCTTAATGAATGGTATTGCACTGATTGCGGACAATCTCGCACTTTTGAAGAAATTAAAGATTTAAACTTATTTGATTGCGAAAATTTTGGTTGCCACGGCTTTTTTCGTCCGGACGTGGTGTTGTATGGAGAAGAAATTAAAAAGAATGCGTTAAATGATGCATTGAGATCTTTTTCGAATGCAGACACATTGATTGTAATGGGCACAAGTTTAAAAACCTCTTTGCCATTTGAATTAATTAAAAATGTTTTTAGAGGCTATACGATTATTTCTATGGACAAAGATTTTGTTGATTTCCCACAGCATCAAAGCCCAAAAATGAGAATTCAAGAACCTTTAGAAAAAGCTTGTAAACAACTAAATTTTGCGATAAAAAAAGAATATGCAACACATGAAAAACAAACTTAAAAATTGTTGGGACAAAATTTTAGAATTTTTGTTCCCTTCTAATTTAAAATGCGTGTTTTGTGGGCGAGATGTGCCGTCCAAAGATTTTTGTTGTTGCGAAGATTGTCTTCATACTCTACCCTTTAATAATGGACAGAGATGCAAAATTTGTGATGACGAAATTTGTGGAGATGGCAACATTTGCGACAACTGTAAATCACATCACAAAAAGTTTGACAAAGCCATTGCTTCATTTATTTATGAAGGCGATGTAAAGAAAATTGTTTTAAAATTTAAAAATGACAATGCAAAATATTTAGCGCCACACATGGCAAAATTTATGTTTGACAGATTGAAACAAGAAACAGTTTCTTTCGATTTGATTCTCCCTGTTCCACTTTCTGAAAAATCTTTAAATAAAAGAAAATATAATCAAGCAAGTCTATTAGCAGAAGAAATTGCAAAACTTACAAATTCTTCTTTTAACAATTGTGTACTAATTAAAGAAAAAGAAACAAAACATCAAAAAGAACTTGGATTTTTAGATCGTCAAAATAATTTACATAATGCTTTTAAAGTTGTCGACAAAAATGCAATCATAAACAAAAACATTTTGCTTGTTGATGATGTGATGACGACTGGCGCAACAGCAAATGAATGTGCAAAAACACTTAAAAAGTACGCTAGCAAAGTTTATATTCTCACTTTTGCTAGGAACAAGTTAAGTAAATAATAAAATTGCAGACTTTTTTTAACAAAACACTTGACTTTATCTTTACTTTTCGAGTATAATCGTAATCGTCTGCAAGACATATGGCCTCATGGTCAATCGGTTAAGACGCCGCCCTTTCACGGCGGAATGAGGGGTTCGACTCCCCTTGAGGCTACCAGAAAGAGAAGGAGTTGATAGAATTCAACTCTTTTTTATTAAAACTAAGCGGGAGAGTCGAACCCTTGGGTTCGTGGGTCTCCTGAAAATGACTTGTCATTTTTAGGGTATGGCTCCCCTTGAGGCTACCATAAAAATAAAGCGAAGAAAATGTTTCTTCGTTTTTTTTTATTTAAACATATAAAAAAAGTGAAGAATTTAATCTTCACTTTTTTAATAATTTTATTTGTCATTTTTTTCGTTTACTTTGTATTGTCCACCAAGATCAAGAATTCCGCGAGAAATGATTGGTGAAATGATAAGCCAAATTGTAGCAAGCAAGATTACAATATAAATTATGATTGACCCAGCATTTCTTCCGCCACACATCCAACTTACAAGGTCAAAATTGAAAATACCAACAAGTCCCCAGTTTAATCCACCTATTAAAGTCAAAATGTAGGCGATATAGTTTGCTATAACCATGTTTTTTCCCTCCCTATTCCATATTTTTTGCAAATCAAACAAAATTATTCTCAATGTCATTGTTTTGATTTTTTTACAATTTGATTTTTATTTTCAAATAAAAGTGATATACTGAAATCAAGTGAGGTGCAAATGAAAACAATTCTATTTGAAGGAAAAATTTCAAAAGTTGCAATAATAAAAATTTTATCATTTTTTTCAAAAAAAGCTTATCACAGCAAACTTTCCCCCGTCGTTTATAAAGAATATCCTGACCCAAAACTTCCAGCGGAAAACTGGGTTAGAGTCAAAAATATTCAAACAGGAATTTGCGGTTCTGACATGACTTTTTATCGTTGTGCACAAGGCCCTAGCACCGCTTTTTTGCCTATGCCTTGTTCAGATGTTACTTATTTAGGCCATGAAACCGTTGGTGAAATCATCGAAGTAGGCAAAGAAGTAAAAAAATTTAAAGTTGGCGACAGGGTTTGCATGAGAAAATATTTGTCTAGTTGTGAACTTAAAGGTTACAAAGAAGAAGAATTTTGTGATATGTGCAAAATTGGAAACTACTCTGATTGCGAAAATTATGGCGAGCCTAGTAAAATTAATGTGCCAACAGGTGCAGGAATGGGCGACACTTACATCGCGCCTGAAGGTCAAGTTATGTCTGTTGATGGATTAACCGACGATGAAGCACTTTTAATTGAACCTTTTGCAGTTTCGTTGCACGCTGTTTTAAAACATGTGCCAAAACCAAATGACAAAGTTTTAGTAATTGGCGCTGGAATGATTGGCTTAAATGTCATTCAATTTGTAAAACTTTTACAACCAAAATGCCAAATTTATGTTATGGAAAACAATCCAAACAAACATGCTTTTGCAAAAAAATTGGGCGCTGATCAAATTTTAATTGGAGACCCTTACAAAGCTGTTGCAAACGCAACGAATGCAAAACTTTATCAATCTGGAAAAAACAAAATGCTTATGGGTGGGTTTGATGTTATTTTCGATTGTGTTGGAAAAGGAACGCTATTTAACGACACTTTGCGCTGGCTCAAAGCTCAAGGAACGCTTGTTAAAGTCGGTTATCAGATGACAAAAACTAAATTTGATGAAACTCCAATTTGGTGGCAAGGGCTTCAAATAATTGGGGCTGATTCTCATGGTCTTGAAATAGTCAACGGCAAGCCAATGCAAACATTTGATCTAATAAAAGACATGATGTTGAAAAAAGAAATAATTACCGATGGCTTCATAACCCACCGCTTCCCTCTCGACGATTACAAAAAGGCTTTCAAACTTTTAATTGAAAATCCAAGAGATACAATAAAAGTTGTGCTCGAATGCGACTGACCTTCTATTGACTTCCTAGTATATTATTAATTAGCAAAATTCAAAAGTAAAAAAACTTCACTAAAATTAAAGAGCACAACAAAGTTTAAATTATTTTGATTTATGTTTTGCCATCCTCCAAATTATAATTTTTAATTTTGTTAATTAGATTTTTATCTAAAAAACACCTTAATTTTAAGGTGTTTTTATTTATATTCTATCACTGCCCAAGTTTTGAGTTACTTTATACCACGACACAAATTTGGGTCTTTTGTTTCATTTGAAGTATCATTAACATTTTCACTAAACAATTTTTCTTCAGCAAGTTTAAAAAATTGTGAAAAATCTGCTATGCAATCTTTTTTAGACGCTCTTGTCCTTGCAATATCTAAAACTGTTTGTTCTTCATTCGTTTTAATTGTTAAAAGGTCTGGATTTATCTCTAACGCTTTGATTAGAACTTCAGAAAGGTCTTCTTCTGCTGCTGTATGCAAGATGGTTTCGCCGTTCCAATTTTTCTCTTTCGCAAGTTCTGGATCAACTTCTAATGCTTCAATTAACACTTCGAACAGGCCTTGCCGTGCAGCTATGTGCAAGAAGGTTTTGCCATCTTCATCTTTCTCTCTTGCAAGTTCTGGATCAACTTCTAATGCTTTTATTAACACATCAGAAAAACCTTCCCATGCAACATCATGCAAGAAGGTTTCTCCCCGGATATTTTTCTCTCTTGCAAGATTTTTATATTTTTCTACTACCAAACACAAAAAGGCTGTCATGCCGTTTGAAATCGCCAGATCAATCAATGTTTCCCCATCACAAGATTTCATTTTTAGCAATTCTTCATCTTTACTACCTTTTGCATCCAACTCTGAAAAATAGTTGATTAAGTATTTCTCTGCTTTTTCGTCGTCTCCGTCAATTAACTTTTTAGTTTTATCAACAAAGTTTTCCATATCTCACTCCTTTGATAGTCACACTATATCATAGCTTTACGCCATTGTCAATATACAAATTATCAAAGTTTTGGTGAGTAAAATAAATAGTAACAAATTTAGTCGTGCTCGAATGCAATTAAAAAACAAACTTTATTAGCTTTTTACAATTTACAATCTTTTTTTATTACTTTAAATTCAAGTGCTACAACACCGTCACTTTTTTGTTTTTCTTTTGGATAGTATTTTTCCATATCTTTAAAACTTGCTTTTTCTTTCTCGGCATAACCAAGAACTTTTTTGTCGGTATAAAATTTATAAAGTTCTTTAAAAGATTTAAATGTGTTTATTTTTGTTATTTTAACTTTAATTTTTTTATCTTCTTCTCCCTGCTTTGAAAAGACAATTTTGTCTCCCACATTAAGCATTCTTCGTTTTTCATCGTAAAGTCGCATTTCAACTGTTTTTTGTCCACTTTCTATTTTTTCAAATGGCGTTTCCTGTAATTTCATTTGAACGGTTTTTGCAAGAGGCTTTGAATTGATGGATTTTCTAAAAACGAAATATCTTTGCCATAAAAATTCGGTCACAAAATTTAAAAGCATCATTAAAACTGTGACTAATGTTCCGTGCCAACCAATTTCTTCAAGAGCGTTTCCGCCAAACACAGAAATTGGAATAAAAACAGCATAATAAAGTAGCACCCAACCCATCGCAATATAAATATTGTTGGCAGACTGAAAAGTAAATTTTCTGTTAAAAGTAAAATTCCAAATTACTGATAAAATGATAGAGATTAAATAGCTTGGCCACCAATACCAATTTATTGCATGATACAAAATTTCAAATGATGCAATTTGAATGACTCCTGCAGATATAGAAAAGCCAACGAATTTTAGCAATCTAAAAAATTCGTTTTTGTCAAACTTCTTTTTTTCTTTCTTTTCTTCTTTGATAGAATGATTTTCTTTAGTTGTTTCTACTACCAAATTATCTTGTTCCATGTGAAAAAATATATCACATTTTTAACTTTAAAAAAAATAATTTTATGCTTTTTCGGCAAATTTAACACCTTCTGCAATCTTAATTGTATAAATTTGTTCCGCAGAATCAGGTGTCCATGTAACATAAACTTTTAATTCTTTGTTTTTCTCGCTTACTAGCGGTGTCAAAACAAAGTAATTTTGAATTTGGTCGTAAACTGTCATCATAAAAGATCCTGAAACATATTCAGTGCCTTCAAAATTTAATTTTGCTTTGGAGTAATCAGTCACTTCACTTGGAGCATAAATTTTAACCCCGATTCTATTTCCACCTGTTCGCCCAAGTTCAATATCTTCAGGGTAATAAGCGACAACTTCGCCTTCTTTCCCAAAGGTGGCTGTATGAGTCGATGAATCATAAACAAAACTTAAATTACCACCAGTCAAAGCTGAGTCTCTTTCAATTATTCCATAAGACAAATTGGTCCCGCACCCAAAAGTGAACATCATAATAAAAGCCAAAAAACTTACTAGAAAAACGCGATAAACTTTCATTTTTTCCTCCAACTTTATTTTGCGTTGGAAAAAGAAAAAAATTCAATATAAAAAGTTATTAACTATCTTTTATTTTATTTTTTTCAGATTTTTCTTTTTCATTGATTTTAAGTTGAGCTTTTAAAACATCTGACCTTTTTATTTTATATCTTGAAAAAATTGCAATAGCAAGAGCCAGAGCGATTGAACACCCACAAAAAACAATTGTTCCTAGCCCTGTTTGAACGCTCATGGCTTGGATGGGTTTTGAAGAGTCAAATTTTATGACATCTAATAAAATGCCAATAAACAACATAGACAAGGAATTTGACAGATTGTATGTGAAAGAATAATATCCTAAATACGCACCTGAACGATTCTCACCGGAAGCAAATTGTTCCAAAGTCACGACATCAGCATACATAGAAATTGGTAATGAGTACATTGCGCCAAGTCCAAAACCGCAAATAAATATGCAAACCGCAACAAAAATAAACAAAGTTTGCGTTGGAACATATTGTCTAAATAAAAATGAAATCAATGTTAAGCCAATCCCTAATAGCAAAAGAGATAACGCAGAAATTAAAGCACCTTTTTTATCAATCCTTTTAGAAAGAGCCACCCAGACAGGTTGAGATAAAATGGCACCAACAAACAATATAATCAACAAAACAGAAATGCTTGCCGTTGAAAAATGATAACAATATGTGAACAGATGCATCCCAACGGAAGTTAAGAAAGAGGATGCAATCTGCGCTATAGAGTATCCTAAAATCAAGCATGCAAATGAAGACTTTTTAAAAACATCGAAATAACCCAACATCAAATTTTTAAAAGCATGCTTTTCTTTTACTGGAGGTTGTCCGTAATGCACAAACTTTCTAACTCGTTTTAAACTCCCAAAAATTGCGATAAGGCCAAAAACTATCATCATCAGTCCATTTAACAAAGCTATTTTAATAAAACCACCTTGACTTGCATCTGCAGCATCATTGCCCAATGTTACAGAAGGCATAATCCAAAAGACTAAAAGACTTGGAACAATCATTCCTATAACATTAAAAAGTGTTTTATAAGATTGAATTTTTGATTGTTCGTTATAATCTGGCGCGATATCAAGTGCTAATGCCGAAAATGGAGTTGACCAAAAAGTGTTTGCTGTTTCTAAAAGAAGTAAAAAAATTAAAAGCCAAGCAAACATTCCAAATTGGGATGTTTTTGGCATACTCCAAAGAGCCAAATTACAAAATGCGATGCAAAAAATTGCAAAAATCATAAATTTAAGTCTTTTGCCAAAATATCCAACCTTGGCTCTATCTGATAAATGTCCAACTAAAGGGTCGCTGATTCCATCCCATAAAGATGCAATGCCTATTGCCAAGCCTACAAGAGTGCCAGAAAGTCCCATAATTGATGTACAAAAAAACATTAAAAAAGAACCTATCGTTTGCGATAGAGCATTATACCCTAATCCTCCTATGCCGTAAAATAATTTGTTTCTAAAAGGCAAAGCGTTTTTTTTGCTTTTAATTTTTTTCACATTTCAATATATGTAAGAAAATTAAAAAAAAGGACAACCATAAAAAAACGAGACTTATGCCTCGTCTGTTTTTTCAGTTTGTGGGTTTTCCGCTTTTTTAAGCTGTTCTTTAATTTGCTTTCTTGAAAGTGATTTTCCGGTTGCAACTTTTGGCCTAAGCACTCTTTGTGCAATTTCAAAACGACTCTCTTTATATGGGAACAACTCTTTGCATTTTCTATCTACCGCGTCCAAAACTTCCTCTGTTTCTTTTTTAAATGCTGGGTCGCTCGGCAATGCAATCGTAGCCCCTTTCTTTTTAACTTTTCTTCCTGTCAAAAGATCTTTATATGTGGCAGTTTCAAACATCACAGAACCTTTCATGCCTGAACCACTTGTGAGAGTGTAAACATCTCCCTTAACTTTTATTTCATATTTTGGAATAGTTTGTTTAACGACTTCAACAAGGTCGATAGTAAAAATATTTGAAAAAGCATTATTTATTGCAGTGGCAATTTGAAGTGGATAATCTTTAGGCGTTTCTCTGTTGTTGCATTCTGCTAAATAGTATTTGGCACTTGGTTTCCTAAGTTCAGTTGGCAAATATGAAAATTTTCTAACTTTAAAAAAAGCTTTTGAATTTTCGTATTGTTTGCTTAAAACTATGCCTGCGCCTGTTAAAAGATTATTTAGTGTGTCATAAATTATTTCAATTCCTTTTGCTTTTTCTTTATAATAAAGACGATAAAACGCAAGTTCTCTGTCAAGTTTTTTTATGACATGAGAAACATCATCTCTTAGCATATCGTAATGATATTTGACCATAGGATAATCTTTATTTTCCATAACAAACTCTCCGTAAATAGAGTGTAGCAGTTTTCCGTTAAAAATGCAAATGTTTGAAACAATTAAAATTTGTCTATAAAATAAAAAAAGGAGAAAAAAAATGGAATTTAAAGATAGCAAAACATGTCACAATCTTGCAAGAGCATTTGCGGCGGAATGTCAAGATGGCGCAAGATATCAATTTATTGCTAAAGACGCAAAACAAAATCAAATGAACTATGTGGCAACAATTTTAAAAATGTTTGCGAAAAATGAAATGGCGCATGCAAAAATGTTTTATCAACATTTAATAGACAATTTGCAAACCGCCAATGGTAATGTCAACATTGAAGCAGGCTACCCATTTAAACAATCTGAATTAAAAACATCTTTAGCTTCTGCCACAGTAATTGAAGAATCAGAAGGAGAAAACATCTATCCTGCTTTTGCAAAAATTGCAAAAGATGAGGGGTATAATGAAATTTCAAAAACTTTTTTAATGGTGGCAGAAGTAGAAAAAACGCACGCAAGTAAGTTGTCAATGCTTGCAGAAATGTATAAAACAAAAAAGCTTTATTCAAGTTCAACGCCAAAAGAATATGAATGTTCAAATTGTGGACATAAAGAAAAGAAAAAAACAGCGTGGAAGAATTGCCCTCTATGTAATTATCCACAAGGTTATGTAATTATTAATTTAGAATAAAAAAAACCGCATCACGCGGTTTTTTTTCTAAATTATATTAGTTGAAAATAGCTTTAAAACTGTTTCCGAATTTGAAAGCAGGAGCATTTGAAGCAGCAATTTTTACTTTTTGTTTTGTCATAGGGTTGATGCCTGTTCTAGCAGGTTTCTTTTTAATTTCATAAGTTCCAAAACCAGCGATTGCGATTTTTTCTCCTTTTTTAAGTGCGTCAACAACAGTTGCCACCATAGCTTCGAAAGCAATTCCAGCATCTTTTTGAGTGAAGTTTGCTTTTTCTGCGAAAGCTTTAATAAATTCAGATTTGTTCATAGTTTTTTCTCCCTTTATTTTTTTTAGCACATCTTATGCTAAAACAAGTTTAGCATATTTTTGCCTTTAAACAAAACGATTTTCGCCATTTGCAAGCAATTTTAAACCTTTAAATACTAAAAAAATGCCTGTAAACAGGCATTTTTAAGCTATCTGGCAAAAGCTTCTTCAACTTTATCCCAATAGAATCCACAGATTGAAACAAATTTTATGCCAAGTCTTTGTGAATCATTTGCATTTTCGGCATTTTTTAAAATAATCTCCGCCACACCTTGCACATCACTCAAATATCCTATTCCTCTAATTCTTGAATCAGAAGAATACGCTCTGTTGTCTCCCATGTAAAACACACCATCTTCTGGGACACGATAAAACCAAGTGTCGCCAATCTTTATGATATTTTCTTCATTGCCATCAATAAAGTTGTCATAAAATCTTTTTTCATATTCAACAATATGCCCATCAGAATAATCTACATGTGTGTTGGGCTCTAACGGAGATGTTCGATAGCGAGTCCACTCCTCATAACTTTTAACATAATCTTCCACAAGCATTTCGACATCTGTTTCGCCTGCTCGTTGAACATAAACATGAAAATAACCATCTCCGCTATCACTTGTATCTTTTTTTATGGTTATTAAATCACCTTCAAGCGCAATCACCCTTTTAACTAACGAAATTGGCTCTTGTTCACCATCGCTATTTATTTGGGTGTCCACAATCACAATAATATCATAAAGTTCAGGCGTCTGACCGTTATTCAAATAAAACCAATCTTCGCAATCAGTGGTTGAAGTAATGTCCGGATTTAAAGTGTTTTGCATGCTTGTTCCTTCAACCTTACAAAGAGTATATGTGTTAATAAAATAAAAGTACCAAATCATATAAGATGCAAACAACAAAAAATAAACAAGAAAAACCCAGAAAAGTATCTTGGGATACTTTTTAACGCTTCTTTCGATAAATTCTTCTTTTCTTTTAGCTTTTCTTGATTTGAACCCTAACATCTCTTTCCTTTTTTGAAAATCTGCATCCGCAGTAGTCTTGTCTATAAAGATCAAATTCTTTTGACAATTTTATGCTGTCAAGATAGCCATCTTTCTTTTTAAAATTTTCTGGCAAAAATTCAATGCTCTCTTGTTTTGCAATATCATTTCCAACTTCGTTGATGACAACTGTATTTTTATGTGGACTGACTGAAAGCGTAGTCGCAAACAAATCAAACCCTAGTTCCTTTGCTTTTTTTGCCGTTTCTTTTAATCTCATTTGAAAGCATTTTCTGCACCTTTGTCCGCCTTCCTTATCATCTTCATTTCCACGACATGACGACAAGAACTTTTCTTCATCATAAAAGCCTTCAATAACCGGAATCTTTTTTATTTTAGCATATTTTAATTGCTCTTCCAATCTTTTTTTATATTCTTCAAGCGGATAAATATTAGGATTAAAGTAGAAAATTGTCAAATCATAATTTTCTTCAAGCACCTTTATGACATGGGTAGAACATGGCCCACAACAACTATGTAACAAAAGTTTTTTCACTTCAATCCTCGCAACAACTCAATTAAATCTTGAAAAGCTTTGTCATGATTTTTTGTTTCCGCATAATTTTTGCCAACAAATTCAAGTGAAGTTAAAAAACTAAAAAGTTCTCCTTTTATTTGAACAAAAGCTTGTGCTAAACAGTTTTCCTTTCCTATTATATATAAAGCAATTTGACTTTCGCCCATGTTGATCTTAAATTTTTTCTTCATTTGTAAATTGTCCGTAATTTTTTCGTAATCGCGAATCATCTTATCATAAGTTTCTAAATCTTCTTTCGCTTTTAAAACAGTTATAACTGTGCCTTTATCGCTGACAAGATTAACATAAAATTGCAAATTTTGATCATTTGCAAGTTCATATTTTTCTTCTAATACTTTAAAATTTGAAGGCAATTTAAAACATAAATTTTCTGATCTCGTTTTCATAGCACTAATTTTAACAAATTAAGAAAAAAAAGTCAACTTTACAAATATTCAACAGCATACATCATAACATCGCTTATAGTTTTTTCAATCAAACTATAAAGCAAAATTTTGCCATCTCTTCTGTAATTGACAAGGCCTTGATCTTTTAAAATTTTTAATTGATGAGAAATTGTCGTTTGATTTATGTTTAAAAGGTTTGAAATGTCACCCACACACATATCACACAAAGACAAACAAGAAATAATTTTTAATCTTGTTGAATCAGAAAAATTTTGAAAATAATCAGCAAGTCTTGAAACTTCTGAATCTGTTGGTAAAAAAGAAAGAATTTCATTTTTTCTTCTTTCAGAAAGCATCAAATATTTTTCCATAACGCCCCTTTTAATTCTGTGTCAAATATGCAAGTCAATGCATATATACTTTGCATAGCAATGATATTATCTTTCACAAAAGAAAAAACGCAAATTAAAATTTTGACATATTTTGCATTTTAAAATTAAAATTTGTTGAAAGGGGGTCTTATGAACTCACAAGATATATTGCTCGTTTTGCTTTTATCAATTTTTGCTAATGCAACTGACACAAATTTAAACACCAACACCAACTTTTTGCTTCTGTTGTTGCTGGCATTGTCAAACGGATCAAACTACTATGGTTGCGCCAACACCTGCCCTGGCCAGTGTTTTGGCAGATTGTTTTAATTACTAAAAAATGATTGTTTGTTTAATATAATTTATTCAATTAAAATATTTTAATATCTTTTCTTATATCAATTTTAATCTTAATAAAACTCGCTTGTTTAAATATGCGAGTTTTTTATTTTTTTTTAATAAAAAAATTTTTTTTTATTTTAAAAAAATTATGTAAAATCATTTGGTATTAATTTTTATTTGTGATAAGATTTACTTGTAAAAAAGATTTCGAATAGAAACGAGTTTTTTACAAATATTAAAAAAAAGCACGAAAGTCAACAGCACTTGCACTGCACACTGCAAAAAGTAATGTGCTTAAATGGAGGTTTTTATGTTAAATTTCTTATCATTATTAGGCGGATGGCAAGATATTTCTTGGCCCGATGAGTATAATTGGCTCCCATCATTGTTTAATGTTTTGTATCCATTGTTATACGCAATAATGGCAGTTGTAGGTGCAGCTGGTGCAATTTATGCAATTGTGCTCGGCATCAATCTTGCACGTGCAGAAGATCAATCAAAACGTGATGAAGCGAAGAAAAGATTGATCACAACAATCATCGCAGTTGCAGTAACCATCTTGCTTGTTGTTTTCTTCAACGAATTGCTTCCTATGATTATTGAAGCTTTCATTGGAACACCAGACGCCCCTGGAACAGTTATTCCACCAGCAGACGCATAAATATTTATTGATTTGATTTAAAGCGACAAAATCTTGTCGCTTTTTTTATTGTAATTTTAGTAAGCACAAAATTTGACCTCCCCCTATTTTATAAGCTTTTTAAAAACATTTTACGTATTGCAAACAAAACAAAAAAGATGTTTAATTTTAACAAGGAGATTTTATATGATTAAGCCACCACTTGTTTTAGTAATGGATGACACTGGCTTTAACGCTGACAGCACAATTTGACGAAAACAATGAATTAAATTCTGCGTTTAAACATGGCTTTCAAAATTTACAAATCAAAAATTCAAACAAACAAAAAGCTTTTTTTGTAGCTTTTTTAGAAGCAAAAAAATACATTGAAGAAAATTATCCAGACGCAGAACTCCGAAAAGTAGTTTGCGACGAAGGTCTTCGAAAAGCTGGAACTGAAATAAGCATAGATTTTGAAAATCAACAAACCCAAAGGCCAATACAAATTTCTTTTGAAAGCAGTAAAAATTTGCTAATCTTTTAAATCAAACCACGTTCTCATGTGGTGAATACTTATGCCATAGTTCACAAAATCCTGACCGCATTCATTTGTGATGAGTTGAGCCAACGTTTCAAGCTCAGCATTCATCACTGCTTTTCCCTCTTCAAAAAAGGTTATATCATCACCTTCACTTGATTGTGCAGTTTCAACACAAAAAAACAGAGTTGCATTTTGATCCTTGGCATACAACAATTCATTTTTGACGCTGTCAAAGATTCTTGTCGCCTCGTCTCGATAGCTCATGACAAAAACGCGGTCTGCAAAATCAATGACAAATTTGAATGCCTCTTTGCGCTCTCCCTGAAAGTCCACCACATAGTCATCAAACCAAAACGGAATGTCAAAATCGAAACTTATGTCCGAAAATTTTTGGTTTTGAGTTGCAGATCGCACAAAACCCAAATAATCGGTCACGATTTGCTCACGAGTGGATTGATCTGCTCCGCTCCATTCCGGCGATTGATGTGGTTCGACATCAAGATGAATCCCACTAAACTTGTTTTCGAAATTGTTTTGATATGTTTGATATTGCTCCACAACCTCTTCAAAATCCGCTGGATTTTGAATCCATTGATATTCACCACAAAGAAAGAAAACCTTTATGCCAAACTGGTTGGCCTTGCTGATAAACTCGTTCACTTGCTCGTCGAAAGCAGAGTTTGAATAGTAAATTTCATTGACTCCATTTTCTTTGGCAAAATTTAAATACTCCTCGTCTGGTTGAGTCACGCTCCACCACCACACACCTTTTGCCGGCAGAGTTTGTGAATTTGCGTCATCATTTTTCGTTGCAAAAACGATTGCAAGCACGCAGCCTGCAATCAACAAACAACAAGCGATGATGATGGCAATTTTCGCCTTTACACTTTTCAATCTTGCTCCTGACAAAGTTTTTTGATTGCAATATGGGCGCGATTATCAACCCCTCCTGCAACGTTTATTTCATTGGCGGAGACGGTGGGATTCGAACCCACGTGCCGGTTGCCCGACAACTTGATTTCGAGTCAAGCTCGTTGCGACCACTTCGATACGTCTCCAAATGAGCATAAATATTTTAGCACATGAAAAACAAAACTGCAAGTTTTTTAAATTATAAAAATATTAAATAAATAAAATATTTAATAATAAGCATTTAAAACGCAAAAAAATGCACAATTTTGTGCATTTTTTTATTTATTTTTTATTTTCTTTTATTTTTTTCTTATTTGTTTCAATTTGTTTAACAAGATTTGAAATAACTTTGTTTTTGTTTAACCACCAATCTCGGCTCCAAACTCGGACAATTTTCCAACCTCTTGACTGCAAAAATTTGTTGCGATAGACATCTCTTTCCAAAACAGAATCACTGCTTTGATATGCCGCATAGTCACACTCTATCCCAAGCAAATATCTGTCAAGTTTTTTATCATAAACTGCAAGCGACAATTTATAATTTGTGTTGCCTAAATTTGTTTCAATTTCGTACCCTAGTTTTTCAAGTTCTTCTTTTATCTCGCCTTCAAATTGATTAAGTTTTATTTCGCTTTTCTTTTCAACGATAGGTTTAAAAGAATCTAAAATATAACTGATTTCTTTTTTCTTTCCAGCAGAAACTGCACGAACATATTGCAAATATTTTTTAAATATTTTTGGTCCAGCATTTTTTGTGCCTTCCACTTGCAATTCTTCGGGCTCTATACTTGTCACAACATAAATCTTTTCTTTTGCACGAGTAATTGCAACATTCAACCTGTTTTCACCGCCCTCAACAGAAAGCGGACCAAAATGAGCAACAACTCTTCCAAATTCATTTCGCGCATATCCTGTGCTGAAAATAATTATATCTCGCTCATCACCTTGAACGTTTTCAAGGTTTTTGATAAATATGCTTTCATCTTCGCCATTTTTAAATCGGTTTTGTTCTCTGATATAAGCATCACGAAAAGCTTGATCTTTTTGACATTCTTTGTCAATTGCATCTTCAATCGCGCCTTCTTGTTCAGTGTTAAAAGAAATAATTCCTATTGAAAATTTATTTCTTTTATTTTTAATGAGTTTTTTAAGAAGCGACACAACCGCATTTGCTTCTTCTTGGTTTTTTCTCCCAATCCAACTGCCATTCACTTTTATTCTTTCAATCGGCTTTTTGCCTATGTTTTTGCTGGTGTTCGGTGCTATTTGCAATTTCCCATCATAAAAAGCATAATTTGAAAAATTGATGAGTTCTTCGTTTCGACTGCGATAGTGATAAGTAAGGTTTGTGCTGTGATATCTTGATGTTGCAAGGTCAAGCAAGCTTTCAACTTCCAGCGCAGCCTGTGTAGACAAGTCAAGTTCTTCATCACTATCATTACCCATATATCTTTTCATAAAGGTTGAAGTCGGCCTTAATTGTTTGTTGTCCCCTGCAACAACAATGAATTTACCTCTATAAATTGATGGCAATGTGTTTTCAATGAAAACCTGCGATGCTTCATCAAAAAGAACGATGTCAAAAAGATTTTTTTCAAGTGGGAAAATGTTTGAAACGCTTTCTGGTGACAAAAGCCAACATGGAAACAGTCTTAAAAGAAAATCGCCATAAGTGTCCATCATCTTTCGTATTGGCATCAACATTTGTTGTTTTGAAATTTGATATAAGAAATTTTTATTTTCAGGGTTGGATTCATAATATGTCTGATATTCTTCCTTAAACTTATCAAGACAAATTGATGTCGCAATAGTTTTTTCTTCGTTTTTTAAAGACAATATTCTGTTTCGAATATTTTCAAAATCAATTATTTTTGACAAGTCACTCTTATATTTATCTTCATAAGTGATCGCTTCATGATAAATTCTAATTTCAAGTAGTTTGCTGACAATTTCCTTAAAATTTTTAAGAGTTTTGCTGTTTTCATAAGCAAAATCCAGTATTGCTCTTTCATGAACCGAACATGATTTCAATGAAACCACAACATCACGAACTTCAATGTAATCATTTAATGCATTCAACAAGAGTCGCAAAAAGGCATGGTTTCCGTTTAAAATGTTGTCTACTGTCATGACATAACCTTTGCGATCTAAAACTTTTTCCAAAAGTTTGTAATTGCCAACATATTGTTTAATGTCCACCATAGCTTTTTGAAAATCTTGTTCCAACTTTTGCTCTTCTTTGACAACTTTTGCCTTATATATTGGATACAAAGGTAAAAAGATTTTTGAAAAATTGAGTTTTTTATGCAAGCTTGGATAACAAACTTTACTTAACATTTGAACAAGTGGTTTTATGTCTGTGTTGTCTGGCAAATTGTTTTCAACTAAATATGCCATAAGTTGACGCGTGTGAGCATACTTTGTGCTATCAAATGGCACAATGTTTTTATTTAACAAATTGTTTAAAAAGGTTTTAATTTGATTTACAGTGTGGATCTCCAAATTTTCTTTTATGTGGTCAACAAGTGGATTCGCCTTCTTCAAATGAATGTATTTGTAAAACAGATCGCATTTGTTCTTTTCTTCAATGACTCTGACCGCTTGATAAAAATCGTTGAAGTCAAGTTTCATCAGCTCTTTGTTTTTAATCAGTTTTTTGTAAATTTCGTAATCAGAACTGTTTTTACCTATTTTTGCAGAATTAGAATATAGTTCCTGTAATGTTAATCCAAATGGAGTTTTTGAAAACAGAACATCACTTATCGCTTGAAGTTGCGATGTTTCATTTTCAATATTTGCTTGTATGTCTTCAAAGTTTTCTTGATAATTTTCTTGCGATTTATAACCATCCATAATCTGTTGATGCATTTGTTTGCAACGCTCATAAAAAGCAACTTTGTTTTTTTCTGCATCTATAATGAACATACATTTTGAATTTAATTCTTTTAAACGGTTGAAAACAACATCAAGCGCAGCCTTTTTTTGCGACACAACAAGCACTCTTTTGTCTTTACAAAGCGCGTCAGAAATTATGTTTACAATCGTTTGACTCTTACCCGTACCCGGTGGTCCATAAATCACCATATTGCCAAATTTATTTAATTTTTCAATAGCATTTTCTTGCGCAAAATCCAAATCGTTGATTGTGTAAAGTTGAGTGTTTGGTTTTTTAACTTTTTTGCTCGGCTTACTTTCCAAAAGTTCATCAATCGCATCACTTGAAAGGCGTCTTTTGTCAAGCAATGTATAATCATTGTAAATTGAGTTTGCAAGTGGAAACCTTCCAATCACACACGCCTGAACAATTTTTAAACTTTCGCCCCTTGTTGGGTCTTTTACATTGTCAAATCTAACAAGCCCCTTATCATTTTCTTGATAACGAATTTTTATATCAAATGTTGCTAAATATTTTATTACGTCGCTTATAGTTTTTAATCGATAATCAAGCAAATTATCAAATTCCATAATAAGATTATCAATATTAAGTTTTCTTGCTTTTGCATATGCCAGCAGTAAAACTTTGTTCAGCTGAACTGACTCTCCTGCTTTCACTTCCAAAGAAACTGTTGAATCATTTTCAACATTAATTGTCACAGGAAACAAAATTAAAGGAGCTTTAATT
The DNA here is from genome assembly GCA_944350115.1 of uncultured Clostridia bacterium. Lineage (GTDB taxonomy): Bacteria > Bacillota > Clostridia > Christensenellales > UBA1242 > Caccovivens. Next base: position 141,747 of record CALVNZ010000001.1, read on the forward strand.
TGTAACTCTGGATTTATGTAACCTGTCACAAAAGGATAGCCGACAAACATCTCATATCGTCCAGTTTCTTTCGCAAATTCTTCAATTTCTCTTTTCAATGTTTTTAATGCAGAAACTTGCCCTAGCAACAATTTTTTCGACTCTTCTCTTTTTTGTCTTTCTTTCTTTAAATTCGCATCTCTTTTTTCTTCTGCAGTCAAATTAGTTTGATCAGCAAAACCACTTTCAATTTTTTTATCTAGACCAAAATTTTTGAAAAGTTGCTCTTTCATGTCTTTATCAATAAGAGTGAAACCACGACGCTTTCCTTTCCAAATAAAATCCAATAACTCTTGAAGTTGCTCTTTGTTATCTAAAATTACAGACCCAATATCGAAAGAATATTTTTTACTAATTTTCTTTGAATATAAACTTCTGTTTCTTCCACTTATTTCTATTAATCGTTCTTTATAAAATTTGTAAATCGTTCGCATTTTTATTCCTCGCTTAATTATTATAGCACAATATTAAATCAAGTCGTTGCTTTTTCTTAAAAAATAAAAATTTTTATTAATTTTTTTGTTTTTCTATTGAATTTAAACAAAATTTTAGTTATTATAAAAAGCATGGAGACCAAAATGAATAAGCAAATTTATGAAAAGTCCATAATTTTAACAGGACCAGTTGGAAGTTGCAAAAGTTTGATTTCTTCCGCATTAGCAGAAGAACTAGACATGCCAAAAGTTGAATTAGATAAACTTCGACACTTGCCAAGTGAAAAAATGATTTTAGAGTTTTTAAATCAAGAAACCGACCCTGAAAAAATTGAAGAACTAAACGCACAATTACAATTAAGAAGAAGGTTCCCAAATGTTTTAAGTTATGAAGACATGGGCTATAGTTTAAAATTTAGTCAATACATGATAAATTATCATGGAACTGTTGGTTGGCATAGCTATCAAAAGCAATTCGAAACCATTTTGCTTTACTCCTTTTTTGACAATTTAGACCAGCCAATGATCATCGATATGGGCGGAAGCATGGGTGTAAGTTTAGATAAATATATAGACCCATTTCTAGAAGAATTTGAACAGCAAAATCCTGACAAATATGCAGAATACTTTAAAAGAAGAGATGTCATTGGTTTTGACAAAATTTATAACCTTCTAGAACCTTTTAAAAATGTTTTCAGCATGAAATTACCTGACAACTATCATCAAACCATGTTGAAAGCTTCAAGTTCAAAATTAAACAATTCCTTTACCGTCACTGATCAGTATGACACTTCCGCAAAATATCAAATTCATTTAGGCGGGCTAATCAACGGCAAGTTTTTAGATTTGTTACGGCTTGAAAAAATTAAAGAAAGCATTATAAGTTTAATGGTTCAGCAATCTTCAACTTTTGCAACAGAACTAAAAAGATAAAAGAGTGCCACAGCGCACTCTTTTTTATCCTAATATATCACTTCTGTCTTGATAAGATGTGTGAAGAAGCGAATTGCCAAATTCTTTTAAAAATTCATCATAAACCATTTCAACTTCTGGATTTTTATAAGAATATCTGATTTTTGAGTCTTTATCTAACTTGTAAAGCGCTTCACTTCTTTGCTTTCTCGCTTGTTCGTGCGATAATTTGACGTTAATTGGTTGACCTCCGCCACCCAAGCAACCACCTAAACACGCCATTACTTCAACTATATCAAACCTTTTCCCTTTTTCCATTTCTTCAAAAAGTTTTCTTGCGTTTATTGTGCCTGAAACAGAAACTACTGAAAGTTTTTTATCTCCAAGTTTGACTTGGCTTTCAACATAACCATCAAGATTGCGCACTTTTTTTATTTCAAGGTCTTTTAAGTCGTTCCCTGTCAAAAAGTAATGCGCCGTTCTTATCACTGCTTCCATCACTCCGCCAGATGAACCAAAAATGACCCCTGCGCCACTGCCCGTTCCCATAATTGAATCATAATCGCTGTCTTTTAATTCAAAATAGTTTAAACTTTTCTCTTTAAACCATTTTGTAAGTTCTCTTATAGGAATAACAAAGTCAACATCGTTAAACTTTTTTATCTCCGCTTTTTTTGCTGTGCAAGGAGTGATTGCCACACTCACAATATCTTCTGGTTTTATGTTCATTTTTTTCGCAAAATAAGATTTGATCAAACTGCCTTCAATTGAAATAGGGCTTTTAGTAGACGATAAATTTTCTTTATATTTTGGATAAAAAATTTCCACAAACTTCACCCATGCAGGGCAACAACTGGTCATGATTGGCAAATTTTTGCCTGTTTTAAGTCTTTCAAGAAGTTCGTGTGCTTCTTCCATGACCGTCATATCTGCACCAAATGTCGTGTCTAAAACATAATTTGCGCCAAGCGCTCTTAACATCGCCACTAATTTGCCTGTGCAGGCGTCACCAGCTTCTCCTCCAAATTCTTCTGCAAGCGAAACTCTAACCGACGGAGCTGTTTGAAAAACAAAAATCTTTTGCCCTTGTTTAATCATTTGGTCAAGTTTTTTATAATCTTCTTTTATGTGCAAAGCGCTTTTAGGGCAATTTAAAGTGCACTGGCCACAATCTATGCACACAGACTTACATTTAATTTTTTGCAAATCATAATAGCCATAAACGCCCTGTTTAAACCTGCAAACAGACTTGCAATTTCCACAATAAACGCATTTTGATGGGTCTCTTTTAATGCTTGGGTTGTCGTCATCAACTTCAATAAAAACTGTTTCTTCTCTTTTTGTTTCTTCAACTTTTTGAAAAAATTCTTTTTTTACGCCACAGACCGGGCAAACATAATCATCATCTAAAGCTTCAAAATCGCCTTCAAAAACATATCCACAAACTGCGCACACATATTTTGACATAAAACAACTTTCTCCTTTTTCAAAGAGATGTTTTGAATCTCTAATACGATTTTAGATTATTTAAGCATTTTTTCAAAATGATTTATAAAATATTTTTCATTGTTTTGAACAGACGAATCATTTGGTCGCAATGCTTTTGAAATTTCATGAAAATGAAAAGATTTTTGAATGTCGTTTTTTAAAAAATATAAATAACAAAGTTGCAATGCAGGCAAAAAGTCATGCATATCCCTTTCAATAAAAGCGCCATTTTCAACAATTTGCGAATGTTCCAGAGCGCACAAAAACCAAAATTCCGCCTCGTCAAGCTTTTTGTTTTTCAAAAACCAATTTCCTAATCTATAACTGACTTCGCTTCTTGGCTCACTATATTGTAATGCTAACAACAAACTTGTTAATTCTTTGTCAGGTTGATTCAAATTTTTATAACAAAAACTTTTATCTATACACGCTTGAATTTTATTTTCCACCCAACCTTCTGGCTCTTTTAAAAAACTATTAAATTCTCTTAACGCTTCTGTATAATAACCATTAAACATCAACTCCCTTGCATAATAAAACTTTTGCCTTGGCGAAAACTTCACTTTTTCTCTTTTTAACTTTCTGTAAATTTTTAAATTTCTGCCCGGAAGATTGGGTTTTTCCTTCATGTGATAAATTTTAATGTCTCTGTTTTCAATGTCACCACTCAACACAACAACTTCATGCACTGGATCAACCCACTTAAAATTTTTGCTTCTCTTAAAAAGCCTTTCTCTTAAATATTTAAAAATTGGCGTATAATCTTTTTCATAAGTCAACACATATTCAAACATATAAATGTCTGCCTGCATGTTTGATTTCTTTAAAGACAAGATTTTTTCAACATCTTCGTCCATTACATAATCATCAGCATCAAGCCACATAATGTAGTCACTTTTTGCAAAAGAAAAAGCATAATTTCTTGCTTTGCTAAAATCGCCCACCCACTTAAACAGATAAACTTTGTCTGTGTAAGATTTCGCTATCTCAATTGTTTTGTCTTTTGACCCTGTGTCAACGACAATGATTTCATCTGCAAATTTAACAGCTTGCTTTAAAAGTCTTCCAATCACCGCTTCTTCATCTTTCACAATCATACATAAAGAAATAGTCATTATTGCTCCTTAAAACTACAATAATGCTATTCAATATTTAAAATAAATGTGAATAACCAATATTTTAATTTTTTAATATTTTTTTAATAATTATTTAATTTTTATTAATTTTTTAATATTTTTTTCAAAAAAAACACTTTTTTATTAAATTTTAAGATAATTATTTGCTTTTAAAATAAAGCTGATAAATTATATTTGATATAGCTATTTGCAAAAATTATTAATGATATTTATTTTTCTATTTTATTTAATATTTAAAAATTTATTTATAATATTTTATATTTATATATATTTATTTTGTTTTTGGGAAAAACTATGATAAAATGATTTTGTCAAAAATTGACAGAAGAGGTGTTTAAATGAGCAAAGTCAAACAAATCTTTAAACTATCGTTTTTATCTTTCATCGCCGTTTGCCTAACAATCGGCGGTTGGCTGTTTTCAATTCCAAAATCCAGCGTGGTGAATGCTGATGTTGTAGATTCGGTGATAGAAAATCAATTGCCGGTCTTTTTTAATAACAATGATTACACAAAAGAATATTATTACAACAACGAAAACGCCGTTGTAAAATTTGACTTTGAAGAAATAGATGGAATTTATAAATATTACCCTGAAGGCAAAGAAAATGAGAATCACTACTATTACATTGACATAACTCAAATCTCTTTGACTTTGGACGGACAACCTATCGTTTTTGCTAACGACGCATCTGCAAACGATATAATTTTAAATTCTTCTACTCCTGCCCTGTTTGACCCAAACTTTTTTTCTAAAACTTTGGATTTTGAAGTCGTGTTAAATACTTCCAACGAAAACAACACTATTACATCTTCCGAAGACTCTGAAAAGAAAACTGTGACGATAAATAAACAGGGGCTTTTAAACATTTCAGCGCAATACAATCTTTATGATGTCACTTTCACCCCTGCAGGAAGCGGGTCGCAAAACGCAAAAGAGTCTTACACTCTTTACAACAATATAACTTTTGATTACAGCATTTTTATGCTTGACAAAAGCACCTATTTCTTAGGAAATGACGAAAGCGTTCCAAATGTTGAATACAACACAACAAACACATCAAGGACGCCAAGTGAATCTTCAAATCATAGATATAACTACTTTTACAATTTTAAATCATCAAACGCAACTTCAAACGATCTTCCTTACATAACATACAATCCTTTATATTACAAACTCACTATTTCTAAAACAATCAACAACTCGTCATCTTCTGAAACAATTTCATTTAATCCTGAAACAAAAGCCTACAATGAACCAAGTTTTGTTTATGACTTAACTTATGATGAAGAAACGGGACTAATTAAAGTTTACTTTAATGATTTAGGACTTTACAATTTGCATTTTGATGTGATTTACACATTCACAAATGGTCAAAACACAAATGTTTACAATTTGTCAAAAACAGTTTTGGATCAAAAATTTTATGTTTACGGCGCACAAATGTATTACACCGATTACGACAAAAATGATTTCGTTGAATTTAAAACTATTGATTCAAACCAAATAACTGCATCAGCAGACATAACAAGAAAACTTTCAAGTTTGACCTCTGTGGACTCTGATGGAACAAAAAACGCCTTGTCACCAGATGACAGCCCATTAAAAGAATATTTAAATTTAAAAGAGAATTCACCAGTGCGCACAAACCAAACCCCTGTGAAGCTTTCAACTTATGGAAGCAATATTCAAGCTACTTTATACACAAAAACAGATGATGGTTGGAGCAAAGGCGAAGGCATAAGCGCAACAAAAAACATAAGTGAAGATGGAATTTATGTTCTCGTCTTGACCTATAACTTTGCAAATTACACCAATGCTTCTGGCGCTCTTGACACAGCAACTAAATTTTATCAATATTTCTACTTCCAAATTCAAAAAGAAACACCACAAGTGGATGTTAAAAAAGAAAATTCTGAAGGTGGTTGGGAAACACTTTATTCAAAACAATACACAAACCGGCAAGTAAAAATCACTTACAATGGTGAAAACGAGTCTGCGTTTGATTCATCAGTTTATGTCACTTTGACAAGAAAAGACTTCGTCACAGGTCAAACAGGAAGTGAAATTTATCTCTTCCCTAAATCAAAAAATGAAGGCTTGATCAATGAGTCCGGGCAGATGACCGTCGACAATGGAAACTACACAATCACATATCAAGAAGATGGAAATTCGGTGATTGTTGAAAAGGAAGACGGCTCTTACACCATAAAAATTTATTATGGCAAAAATGCTATGGGCGAAACTCCTATGACAAGCACATTCACCATTGACACGACTGAAATTGAAAATCTTTCCGCTTATTCAATTACGACATCCTCCAACAAAAACGCAATAGCAAACAAGCTTGAAGGCAATGTCACAAATGAAGCTTTCACATTTAATTGGAAAAACACCAAACAAAGTGGAGCTTTAACATATGGTTATTTTAAATATTACTCTCTCAACTACTTTGACTATTATGACACAACAGATTTAGGTTCAACAAGTTTAGGAACTCTCATTTATACATTGCTTGCAAATGATTTGCTTGCCACTGATGCACAACTTGATTTGTCAAAAACATCAAATGAATGGATGGAATATTCAAACTCATCTGTTTATCCTTCTTCGTCAATTCCTGCAAACTGCGTAAAAAGCAGTGCTGGACTTTACATTTTCCAAGTTTTTGATGAAGCCGGAAACACCAGCGCATACTATATGCTCCTTGACGACTCTTCACCATATTTCGTTTTGCAAACAAGTTCTGGCTATTCTCTCATTAGTTCAAATCATACTTTGATTTCAGATGCAACACTTTATTGGAGTGATTACAAAGGAATCAACATTAATCTTGGTTCAAACACGCTTTCAAAAACTGGATCTGCTTACGAAATTAGTGAAACTTTCTATACCAATAAAAATGGTCAAGTCGATGACACGTTAAAAGCAGTTTTTGAACAATTTATTGACAATGGCGGTATTACATCATTTTCTAGTTCAGCTTTTGGCAGTCGTGCAGGCACTTACTATTTAAGCAAAATAAATGACACTATTGCATTTAAAAATTATGACACTGACTACTACTCATTGCTTGGAAGCGCAGACCAAGACATTAATAGTTATGAAATCCAATTCTCTTATTCTGTTTATTATGGCAATGTTTCAGGCAACACTCAAACCTCTTTCCTTTTCTCAACAACAAACACAAACGTTTATTTGGATGAAAATGGGCAAGAAGTTGATGCTGGCACAATAACAAATCTAAAAGAAGCCGACTTATACAAAATCATTTACGATGATGGCTCAAAAGAATTTTTCTATGGCGAACAAGGCTCGCAAACTGTTAAGTCTTTAAAAGACAAAACGACTTTGGCAACTGTTTCATCTACCGTTGGCACAGAAGAATATTCGATTTTACTTAATGGCATCTCTTATTCCGCAACAAAAGAAACTTTTGTTGACATGGAAGGTGAATATGGGTTTATGATCATGGACGCTTCCAACACAAAAGGAGCAAATTTAAGTCTGCTTGACAAACTTACTCGCTATCCATCAAACAGTCAATACATCAGTGTAACTGGCGACACGTCGCTTACAAAAGTCACTTATATTGACAATGTAAAAGATGAAGAGGGCGTTGAAACAACATTGTTCACAGCAGCTTATTCAAGCACTTCTTCTTCAACTGAATCGTCTGCTTACACAATCAAAAACAGTTTCTACACACCAACTGCTTTGGAAAAAGTCTTGACTTTGTCTTTTATTCCAACAATCAAATCTGGGACAAAAACCACGCAAGTTAAATCTATAACACTTGAATTTTATCCTTACGAAACACAAATTGTCGCAAACAAAACCGCTGATGGTAAAATCAAGCTTTCTTATTATAGAACTCTTGCAAGCGAACCTTCGTTTGTGGACACCGCTTACGAATTTGACGGATCAACAACAAATGAAAATGTTGTGACTTATGAAATAAACCTTGCAAACAACATGACCCGCGAAGGCAAATATGTCATCACAAGAATTTATGAAACTGGCGACGAGTTCACTGTTGATAAATATGACTACACTGAAAGAAATTTGACAGTTTATGTTGACCGCGAAGGTGTCGTTAGTGGACCAAGTACAATAAGTTACACTGCAAAAGAATATTCGTTGACCCAAGGCGAAGAAACTTTGGGCACAGCGGTTGTTTATCAAAATGCAATTATAGTTTCTCCAAATGTTGAAGGCGGATTTGATGGTCTCGATCAAAGTGACATAGTTGTTAAAAATAACGAAGAAACTCAACAGGTTGTAGATTTCGAAGAATGTTATATTCTTGATGGAATGCTTTACATTATTATGCCACAAGACTTCGAATTTGGTTCTTTGGAAATTATGGGATTCACATCAACTTCAACTGGCGAAAACGTTGTTGGCCCTTCTTATGAAAGTATAGTCGGCGGAGACATTTTCGTGAACATGTATGAAGGCATTGATGAAAATTCTGGAATTTTATCAGTAACCTTCCCTCATGTTGAAAATTTAATAAATTCTGGCGACTCTTTCTACACACAAGATAGAGACAGCGATTGGGAAAACAACTTGCCTTCAATTGTGTTTGAAACAAATAAACTTCCTGTTAAAGTTTATGTTCCAGAATACAAATACACAAAATACAATAGTGAAAACATTAAAGACGGAACAAATTATGTCACTGAATATGATTCAATAATAAATGAGGACCTTTCCTACTATGAAAAAGATGTTGCTTATTCAAGCATCACAAACTACAAACTCTTTTCAGAAATCAAATTCGTTCCAAGTTCTGGTGCTTCAAGCATTACATACACCTCTTCTACAATTGACGAAAATGGTTATATGACTTTCACAAACCAAGGTCAAACAAAAAATGAATTTACTGAAGCTGGCACTTATTATGTTTTAATCGTTCAAAGCAACAATTCAAGCGGTGCAGGAACTGAAAATAATTTTAGAAAAGAATACATGTTTGCATTTACTATCAAGTCTTCCGCCCCTAGCTTTGATTTGACAACAAATGGAAAAAGTTTGGAAACTTTGGACGAACAAAAATATTACACAAATCAAAAGACTTTTACAGCAACTTGGGAAGACAGCAATTCACGTTACATAGCAGACATTGACAAAACAAACTTGTTATTACAATTTAATTCTTCAATAAAAGACATTATAGTTGATGTCAGCGATTCTTCAAACTTGACAATTAAATATGCAAACGGTGACCAAGCAGATGAAGTTTTAAATAAAATTAAACAAGCCTTGTCTTATAATTTGTCAGGAAATGTAAACACTCTTACGTTTAATTTTGAAACAGCAGGATTATATACAAATGGGACAAATGTCGGTCTTACAATGCAATTTGTCGGACATAATGAATATTATCAAAAAACAACAAAAAGCATTGTTGTAGATAAAACCGCAAGCAATGATGAGATTTCATCTCTAATCAGCAAACTTTCTTCTTTCTCAACAGGCACTATTAATTTCACAGAATCTTCATTAAGAAATTATTACAATGTTGAAGGTCAAAGCGTTGCAACCGCAAGTGAAGCAAGTTACAATGTTTCAAAAAATATTGAAACCTTTAAATATTATTCTTACATGGTTGACAAATCTTTCTTGACTTCTTTAGCTTCAAAAGCTCAAGAAAATAAAAATAAAGGCGCAAATTATGACGGAACAACAATCAATGTTTATTACAGAGTTGTAAGTGACCCTTATTCAGATGAATACAATGAAACATCTTATGACAATTTCGTTGAATCATCTTACTCACAATTGAGCACAAATGCTGATGACTATGTTTATGACAGAGCTTACTATGAAATAATCGAACAAGACCTTGCTGGAAATCTAACTATTTATTTGGTTTATTTATATCAAGATGACCAAGGAGAAGGTTTCCAAAGTGCAATTGGAACAGAATATCAAGGATTTGAATTTACTGATGGAGATAAAACAAAACGAGCAAGTGATGCACAAATTTTAGCGCAAACGACAAGCGGAAGAGTGGTGGAATTATTCTCATCAACCAATTTCTCATTAACAAACTTAAACTTCCGCAATGATCCGTGGTTAAAACTTACAATCACACGAAACAACTCAACACGTTACTACATGTTCTCCCCTTGGCTAGATGGAGCAGTTTACAACATGACAACTGGACAAATCGAACAAGTTTCATCATTGTTTAGTGGTTACGCATCAAGCACAAATGAAATTTCTCTGTCAATTTCAAACAGGGCAGACGGAACATCTTTAAAGCTTGCATTACATCTTGTTGATGGCGTAAGCTTGAACGCAGAATATTCGAACTCAAACACAGAAGAATATTTGCGCGTTGGCAAAACCAGCATTGCTTATCCTGTTCAAATTGTAATAACTTCTGGTGATAACACTGTTAAATATGATTTTACAAATGATCCTAATTCATTAGAAAATCTTCTTAACGCAAACTATAACTACAATCAATCTTGGATTTCAAATGATGACATTAATTATACCTATGACGCCATAAACCAAATCCTTAAATTTAATTATATTAATTTGCCTGTTTTAGGAGACAAAGTTAGATATAAGATAACAGATAATTTTGGAAATGTCACACCATTGATTCACATCTTTGGACAAGGCAGTTTTGAAGAAATTTCAAGCTCTGGGAACATGTATCAAGACATTATTTCAGATCCAGCAATTACAACAGGAGAATATGTAACAAGCTATATTAGCCCAACAGATTTAAAATATTCTTACAATAGTAACGTTTATATCCCGGTTGTTGAAAAATACTTGAATGGCAAGTGGGAAACAGCTTCCCAAGATCAAGATTATTCTTTTAGTGGATCGGAAATTGTAACGCTTACTTTTCCTCGTAACTCCACTGCCCCACAAATAAATCAACGTTACCGCATAACTGTTTACGAAGTTGACGAAGCAAACCCAACCGTCGTAAATGAAAACATGTTTGTCAAAAAACTTTATTTACATCTTTACGAAATAAAACCAGAACTTGCAATTGGCGACACTGCAAACCTGCTTTCAACAATCAAATTTAGCGATAACTATGGCGTAAACATAACAGAAGAAACTTTAACTGACACAAGTGCTCAATATGTGACCATAAATGGTTCGCGTTATAAAGTTAGTGTTGCAGGTCAAACTTTTGCATTAAACATTACATTGTCGTATGAGCCGGAAGCTACTTTATTTGATTACCCTTATGAAGTCCTCTATTACAAACAAGGCTCGACAATGACTGATTTCGAAACCATTAAATCAGGAACGAGACTGGATGAAAGTGGCGTTTATTACTTCTTAGTTCGTTATGCAACAAACAACGATAATCCAACTCTTTTAAACAATGAATATGATCTATATAAAATTGAATTGTTGGATTCTTCAAGCGAATTTTATAGAGTCACAAACAATGGTGTCGTCGTTGAAAAATCTTCTCTCTACTACACTTATGAAGGTCGCGAATATTCCGATTACTATATTGTAAATGTCAAATATGATTCTGACCAAGAACTTGTGAAAATTGTCCCTAATGACTATCAAAACATCAATGTTTATAAGGGAACTGATCCTATTGACGAAGGAAATGATGTGATAACAGTCGGTTATTTAGTGACAAACTACACAAAAGATTTTGCAGGAGATTACACCATTGTTCCAACAGAAACAGGAATTTCACCTTTCCGTCGCATGGTCTTTATAACATATATTCCTGCTACACAAAGACCTGTCGCAGAAGCAGTTTACTACTTCAACAGCAGTGAAACATTTGATATGTTGGGGTCAAACAGCATAAACGCTATTGTAGAAAAAACAAACTACAACATAGACTCAGTAACAATCAAATGGTCAAGCACTTACGGAATAAACACCAACCTTGTAAATCTTGAAGTTCTTAAAGATGGCGTTTCCTATCCTATTTCTTATAGAACCGAAGGTGGCTACAATTACACGACACTTTCCGTAAGCGGAACCTACACATTGACATTTAGAGACACGGCAGGCAATGTTCAAACATTTGCTTACAACACATCATCTGCTTCAACAACACAAAAGTTCGTGTTCTTAAAAGATGTTGCCTTCTCTATGACATACACTGATGGCGCAACAGGAGAAACAATTGTTTCCGACCCAATAAACAAAGGCGTGTTTAATGGAGATGTTAAACTTACAATTTTGAATATAAGCGAATACTACACTGCTCAATCAAGCGGAAGCGGTCAAGGTATGATAAGAGCCAAGAAAAATGGCGTAGACATCACTTCATTTAATTATGATGCAAACACGCAAACATTCACTTTCTCAGATCCTGGTTATTACAGCGTTTACTTTGTTGCAACAAGCACAACAGGTGTTGAAGTAAGACAACAAACTTACAACTTTACAATTGTTAATCCTAATGAATCAAGATATTCTTATGAATTTTCACCTTATCAAAACTACTATATCAAATCAGTTGTCAAAGATAATCTTGGAGACATTACTCAAACAATCATTGATGATATGAACAGCGAAAACCCAACTATGGGATTAAAATTGCAAACCACTGTGATAAATGGTCAAACATATTTGAAAGAACTTCTTACTTCATATATAGGAACAGGAAGTGGAAGATACACAGTCACAATTGCAACAAACGGAAACTATGATCGAACAGATTATACTAAACCAACAGAACTGACCTTCTCTTATTGGATTAATATGGCAAATGTTCCTATTGAAGTTTCAATTGAAGAAGGCGGATCATCAAGCTCTGACATAATCGTGTCTTTCAACGCAGAACGTGTCTACCAAGCAGTTGGTGATTGCACTTTAACAATAGCAAACTTAACATACCAAATTAATGAAAACAACATGGCAAGTTTGGGAACAGTGCAAGTTGCAATCTCTGGAACTGGAACTTATTTCATAACTGCTCGTTCTATGAGTGGAAATTTGCTCTACAGCTATAAAGTGACAAAAACCGAACCTCTTAATGGTTGGGCAATTGCAGCAATTGTAATTGGTTGTGTTGCAGCGATTGTTGCAGTGATAATCATAATCAGACTTCGCAAAAAGATTAAAGTTAAATAACTTATCACAAAAAAAAATAGCACTTTAAAAAGTGCTATTTTTTATTGTTGTTTTTATCTTCTTTTTTTTGCTCGGGGCATAATTTTTTAATTAATTCGTCAAATTTGTCATCCATATATTTTTTAAATTCATCAAACTTCATTTTACCACCCCCATTCTCCAATCTCTTTTATACTTTTTGCTTGTTTCTCCTCGCTTTGTCTAATTAGTTCTTTCACGCCACTTCGCATTCTTTCATCAACTTCTTGGCCAATTTGCTCTAGTTTTTCATCAAACGCCATTTGCACTTCTTCTGGCACTCCTGATTTATCATATCCACTTTCTTTACAAAGCTCGGCAAAACGCATTGTTGTTCTTCCCTTTATAAGATCTAATAAATATCGTCTCGCCTCGTTGTTTACAAAAACATCGGAAGGAAGTTCGCTTGACTTTATTTTTCCTGCACCATATAAAATTAATGCTTCTCTCGCATTTTCTGAAATTTCCAAAATTTGTTCTGGGATAGCGGCTTTCTGTTCTTCTGTTAAATCCCTCAAATCTCCACCCTTAGCCACATATTGATTAATAGCTTCTTGTGGAATAGCGGCTATCTGTTCTTCTGTGAAATAACCCAATCTGCCACCATTAGCTGCACGTTTATTAATAACTTCTTGTGGGATAGCGGCTATCTGTTCTTCTGTTAAATAAACCAATCTGCCACCATTAGCTGCACGTTTATTAATAACTTCTTGTGGGATAGCGGCTCTCTGTTCTTTTGTTAAATCTAACAAGCTTCCACCATTAGCTACACGTTTATTAATAACTTCTTGTGGGATAGCGGCTCTCTGTTCTTTTGTTAAATCTAACAAGCTTCCACCATTCTCCACATATTTTTCCAAATCTTCTTGTGTTATTTTCATCTTCTCCCCCTTTTAATTTTTATTATATCAACAATTTTTTTAAAAGTCAATATCTTTAAAAATTTTTTAGTGCAGTAAAAAACATGGTTTTCTTTTTGCACAAAAAATTAAAATTAAACAAAAAACCATCTAGAAACTAGATGGTTTTTTTTAAATCTTATTAACCAGCTGTCACAACTTTAACGCCAGGCCCCATGCTTGAACATAATGAAATGTTCTTAAAATATTGCCCTTTGGCTGCTGCTGGTTTCGCTCTGGTGAGTGCATCGATAACTGTGTTGTAGTTGTCCATAAGTTTTTCTTTACCAAAGCTTGCTTTCCCTAAAATAACGTGAACATTGTTTGTCTTGTCAAGTCTGTATTCAACCTTACCAGCTTTAACATCTGCAATGGCTTTTTTAACATCCATTGTAACAGTTCCGCTTTTTGGGTTTGGCATCAAACCTTTAGGTCCCAAAACTCTTGCGACACGTCCAATAACGCCCATCATGTCTGGTGTGGTGATGCAGACATCAAAATCTAACCAGCCACCTTGAATTTTTGCAACTAATTCTTCAGCTCCAACGAAATCAGCACCAGCTTTTACGGCTTCATCCGCTTTGTCGCCTTTTGCAATAACAAGAACTTTAACGCTTTTCCCAGTTCCATGTGGTAAAACAACCACGCCACGAACTTGTTGATCTGCATTTCTTCCGTCAACGCCAAGTTTAACGTGAAGTTCGATTGTTTCGTCAAATTTTGCTTTCGCATTGTTTAAAACATTGTCCATTGCTTCGCTTGCTGAATACGCTTTAAGCTTATTGTAAGATTCAAGCGCAGCTTTCATTCTTTTCCCTTGTTTCATAATTCTGCTCTCTCCTCTTATTCAACAACCGTCACGCCCATACTGCGTGCAGCACCTTCAATCATGCTCATAGCTGCTTCAATGCTTCCAGCGTTCAAGTCTGGCATTTTAAGTTCAGCAATCTCTCTAATTTGAGCTTTTGTGATTGATCCGACTTTTGTTTTGTTTGGTTTTGCTGATCCTTTTTCAATTCCAATAGCCTTTTTAATTAAAACGGCTGCTGGTGGTGTTTTCAGCACGAATGAGAATGATCTGTCTTGATAAATTGTTATCACAACAGGAATGATAAGACCAGCTTGTGCTGCTGTTTTATCATTAAATTCTTTGGTAAATGCCGCAATGTTGATACCATGTGGTCCGAGAGAAGAACCAACTGGTGGTCCAGGTGTGGCTTTACCAGCTGGGAGTTGAAGTTTAACAACTGCCCCAATCTTTTTTACTACTGCCATTTTTTCCTCCTTATAATTTTGTGGTGCGTTGAGCAGATGCAGTTCCCGCTCTCCCACTGGTGCTTTTCGCACCTTTTTTTGTATTTAAAGCAATTTCTTGCAAAATACCAATTTTTAAGCGTCTATTTTTCGCATTTGAGTGAAATCAAGATCAACAGGTGCCTCTCTTCCAAACATTTCAACGATGACTGTTGCAACGCTTGTTTCAGCATTGACACTTTGAACTGTTCCAATAGTTCCTTCAAGTGGACCGTCGATAACTTCAACTTTGTCGCCAACTTGCAAGTTTGCTTCAACTTTAATTTTTTCAAGTTTGTTTTTTCTCACTTCTTCTTCTGTCAAAGCAAGTGCTCTTCCATTTGGTCCAACAAAGCCTGTAATTCCACGAGTATTTACAACCCAATGCCATAAATCGTCACCATAAATCATTTTAACGAAAATATAGCATGGCATGCTTTTTCTTTCAACAAGTTTTTTCTTTCCATTTTTTTCTTCGACAACAGTTTCCATTGGAATGATAATGTCAAATATTCTATCTTGAAGACCAAATTTGGTCACAACTGTTGTTAAATTATCTTTTGCAACATTTTCATATCCTGAAAATGTGTGCAACGCATACCATTTTGCTTCACTTCTTGGATCTGCTTGTTTTTCAATCTTTTCTTCTTGTTCAATAGTTTTTTCTGTTTCAACAGTTTCCAAGTCTTTGTTTTCTTCGCTCATTTTCCCTCCATCATCTCAAAAGCCCAAATAAATAACCAAATAAAGTGTCAAGTCCAAAAAGCACCAATGCAAACAAAAGAACAACAGCTAAAACAATTCCTGTTTTTTTGCAAACTTCACCAAATGTTGGCCAAGTCACTTTTTTTAATTCACTGACTGTTTCTCTTGCTTTTTTTGCAAGTTTTCTTTCCTTTGGCTTCTTTTCTTTCTTTTTAGCATTCTTGTCAGATTTAACTTCTTTTTCTGCTTTAACTTTTTTGGCTTTTGTTTCTTCTTTCGCAGGCAAACTCTTGTCACTAGTTTCTTCACTTGTGACAATGCTTTCTTCTTCTGTCATTTGAGGTTCAGAACTATTTTCAGTTTTAACCAAGTTCTTTTTCTTTTTTGACATAATGCCTCCTGCTGTTTATTTTGTTTCTTTATGAACGGTTCTCTTTCCACATTTTGGACAGAATTTCTTTATTTCAATCCTTTCAGGATTTGCAGAACTGTTTTTTGATGTGGCATAGTTTCTTTCTTGACATTCTGTGCAAGCAAGAGTCACATATTTACGTTTTGGTGCTGCCATAATTAATCTCCTAACAAAAAAACTAACACCCCGTGATTTGGAAGTGTTAGTGTATTTTAACATAACCCATTTGTTTTGTCAAGAAAAAAACTATTAAATAATTTTTATTTTACTAAAATTTTGCGCGCGAACTTTTTACTTTTTGCCTTTCTTTTTAAATTCTTTCAAATCTGCATCTGAAACAAAGGTGTCAATAAGCATTGCCTTCTCTTTTTCGCCACATTTTTTTTCGACATCAGCATAATTGGAAGGAAAATTGAAATCAAATTCATTTGTGATGACATACATAAAATAAACTTTCAAAAGTTCTTTTGCAAACAAAAACGCTTCATCATAATTGTCGCCTGAGGTAGAAATATCTAGGTCAGGAAAATACACTTTGGTTTCATCTTCATCAAAGTAAAATATAGCAGGATAAATAAATTGGCGCATTTTGATTCTCCCTTACTTTTATATTTTATCAAAAAAAATTATAATAAACAAACAAAATGACAAAAAAAATGGGCAAAAGCCCATTTCTCTAATTAATTATTTTATCTTGTTAAACCTTCGTCATATTTTGCCTTTCCTTCACATATGAAGGCGTTGCGAGATTTTTGTGCAACTGAATTGTATGAAACAACGGTCACTTTATCTTTTAAAATTGTAAGTTCTACATTTGGCATGTCCAATCCTCCTATCAACGATTCTAATATAACACAAAAACCTGAATTTGTAAATACTTTTTTTTAAAATTTTTTTCTGTTTTTAAAGTTTTTTTCTTTCTTTACATCTTGTCTGGAAGCTCAATCGCAAGCACTTCACAAGCCCGAGAAATCGCATCCAAAGTCAGTTTTGAAAGAGAAAGTTTTGTTTGCTTTTTCTTTTCATCTTCTTCTGACAAAATGTGTTCGGAGTTATAGAAAGATGAAAAGTTTTTTGCTAAATCATAAAGTGTGGAGCAAATTCCGCTCAAACTTTTTTCAATAAATGCTTGGTCATAACTCTCTTCCAATTTTGACAAAGAAATCAAAACGTCTTTTTGTTCATCAGTGTAAAAATCAAACCTATTTTCAAATTTGCCAGCTTTTGCTAAGATAGATTTTATCCTACAAGCCGTGTATTGAATATACGGACCCGTCTTGCCTTCAAAAGATGTAAATCTGTCAAGGTCAAAAATATAGTCTTTTTCAACGGTGTTTGAAAGATCGGCAAATTTTAGTGCAGCATTTCCAATCATTCTTTTTAAGTCGTCGTCATATTGCGTTCCGTTTTGTTCAAGTTTTTGTCCCGCTTTTTCATACAGCATTTCAAGCAAGTCTGAAAGAGCAACATTTCCACCATTTCTGGTTTTGAGCGCTTTGCCATCTTTACCATTTAAAGTGCCAAAACCTGTATGCCACAAAAGCTGATCTATTGGCGAAATACCTGCTTTTTTGCACGCACGAAAAATTTGCGTAAATCTTTGCGACTGTCTTGCATCTGTAAAATAATGAATAATGTCTGGATGATAAAACTTGTTTCTATAATAAATTGTCGCAATATCAGATGTCGCATAAAGCTCTCCACCATTTGATTTTTGAATCATGAGTGGTGGCATTGGATTTTCATATCTTTGTGGTTCATTTTCACTCTTTTTAGGAATTGGAATTTGCTCGCCTTCTTCTGCAACATCAACAACAAGCGCACCTTCGCTTATGTAAGCAAGTCCTTTGTCTTTAAAAATATTGATCACTGTTTCAATATATTCACTCGCATTGCTCTCGCCATTCCAAAGATCGAAATCAACATTAATGCCTTTGCACACTTTTTTAATTTCTTCAACAGAAACCCGCCTTAATTCTTTCCAAAAATCAAAATAAGGTTGCTGTTTTCTTTGAAAAGCCAATGTCAGTTCTTCTGCACGCTTTTTAAAAGTTTCGTCTTCTTCCTTGATTCTGCTCGCTTTTGGATAAGCATAATTCATGACTTCAATAGTCACTTTTTCTTTGCCTGACAAAAAGTCATCAAGCCTGTTTTCTTTTTCAAGAAGTGCCATGATTAAACCCATTGGCATTCCCCAATCGCCCAAGAAAATGTCACTTATAACCTTATAGCCAAGCTTTTTATAAAGCCTTTTAAATGCTTCGCCGATGTTAAAAGATCGCATATGCCCAATATGCATCGCTTTGCCAATGTTTGGCCCACCATAATCTATAAAAATAGTCTGTTTTTTCTCTTGTTTTTCTTTACCTTGTTTTTCAACTTCAAGGGCAAGTTTCTTTTGCCCATTTTGTGTTAAACTTATGTTTATAAAAGCTGGTTTTGCAACAGAAAAAACAAAATCTTCATTTTTACCGATATTTTTAACAATCTCTTCTGCAATTTCAAAGGGAGCTTTCCCCAATTTTTTTGCAAGTGCAAAACATGAATTGCATTGAAAGTCGCATAACTTTGGAAGCGCAGAAAACCCGACAGAAAAAGTTCCGTCAATTTTAGCCTTTTTTGCAGCATCATTTAAAAGTTTTTGTGCATTTTCTTTAATCATCTATTTCCCTTCTTGCTTCCATCGCTTTTGACAGAGTCATTTCATCTGCGTATTCAAGATTGCTTCCCATCGAAATCCCTTGTGCAAGTCTTGTAACTTTGACGCCAAGTGGTTTTAAAATTTTAGCAATATACATTGCCGTTGCGTCACCTTCAACATCAGGATCTGTCGCCATAATGACTTCTGTGACCTTATCATTTTTAACTCTTTCAAGCAGTTCTTTTATTCTTATGTCATTCGGGCCACGGTTTTCTAATGGACTAATTGTGCCAAAAAGCACATGATAAGTCCCATTATAATTTTTGACCTTTTCCATTGCTATAACATCTTTTGGATCTTTGACAACACAAACAGTTTTGCAATCGCGACTTGAACAAATGTCACATAAAGGCTTGTCCGTGTAGTTGCCACATTTTGAACAAAACATGACCTTTTCTTTCACATTTATGATTGCATCTGCAAAATTTTTCGCCCTTTCTTGTGATCCATCAATAATAGAAAAAGCATAGCGCTGTGCCGTCTTGTAACCAACGCCGGGAAGAGATCTAAAATATTCAATCAGTCTTTCAATTGGATCGTCAAAATTTGCCATCTTACATTCCTGGGATTTGTGGAATTCGTTCTTTTTCTGCTATTTCTATTTTAGTCATTGCGTCATTGAACGCCGAAACAATCAAATCTTCCAGCATTTCAACATCATCTGGGTCAACAACTTCTTTTTTAATGCTTACCGCTTTCAAGGTTTTGTTGCCAAGCATTTTTGCTTCAACCATTCCGCCACCCGAACTTCCAACAAATTCTTCTGCGTCAAGAGCGGCCCTCGCTTCTTGCATTTGTTGTTGAAGTTTTTGCGCTTGCCTCATAAGTTGTTGCATGTTTCCTCCGCCAAAGCCTCCGCCAAAACCGTATCCCATAATTAAACCTCCATTTTATTTTATAACTTTAAGTTTGTTGCCAAACATTTTTCTCAATTTTTCTTCGTCTAGTTCAGTCGCTTTCGGCAACTCTTCTTTTTTGTTTATCATAACAGTTAGATCAAGCCCTTGCCAACTTAACGCCCTTTCAATTTCTCTTTTCCCATCTTCAAGCAAAGCTGAAATGGTGTTGTCAAAAGTTGATATAATCAATTTCCCGTCTTCAATTTTTACATCAGTTATATCGCCACAAGCAACGTGTAATGCGACATGTTTGTGTTCTTTTAAGAAAAGCACAACTTTTCCCCAAACTTCTCTTTCATTGTTTGCACCTTTTGTCACAAGTGGCTTAATTAATTTTTTTTTTCGATTTCTCCATTCACACAATTCACTGCAATGCTTTCTAGAAGCAATCTCGTTGATAAAGCATATCTTAATTCAGTTTCACTTTCTGCAAAATTTTGCATATAGACAATCAATTGTTTGTCAGAAACTTTTTCGGATTGATTTAAGAATTTTTCAAGCAAGTCTTCCGGTAAATTTAATATAACGTTTGGCTCTTTGCATGTTTTGCAAACAAGCAGATCTCTTGCGTGCTTTGCGGCATCTTTCGCAAACACCGCAAGATTTTTCCCACTGGCGTCAATATCATTAATCAAATTCAAAATGCCACCAATGTCTTTTTCAATAATTTTATCAAAAAACTCTATAAGTAAATCATGGTCAGTTGTTCCCAGCACTTTCAAAACGTCTTCTTTTGTAATATGACCATTTGAGTAAGCATTGATCGAGTCTGCAATAGAAAGCGTGTCGCGCACACTGCCTTCACCACTCGCAGCGATAAGTTTAATTGCTTCTGGTTCAGCATCAATATTTTCGCTTTTGAAAACATTTGTCAAAACTTTCGAAAGATTTTCAATTGAAAGAAGTCTAAAATCAAACCTTGAACATCTTGAAAGGATCGTTGCAGGAAGTTTTTGCACTTCTGTTGTCGCCAATATAAAAATAACATATTTTGGTGGTTCTTCAAGAGTTTTTAAAAGAGCGTTGAATGCACTGTCTGAAAGCATGTGCACTTCGTCAATGATGTAAACTTTGTACTTTGCCCCAATTGGTGCAAATTTGACTTTTTCTCGCAACTCCCTAATGTCGTCAACACGATTGTTTGATGCCGCGTCGATTTCTATTATGTTGATGTCGTTTTCTTCAGCAAGTCTTTTGCAAGTTTCACATTTTCCACAAGGCGAACCTGTCATGTTGTTTTCACAATTGACAGCTTTAGCAAAAATTTTTGCAACGCTTGTTTTCCCAGTTCCTCTTGATCCTGTAAATAAATATGCATGAGAAAGCTTTCCTGCCAAAATTTGATTGGCAAGCGTTTTCGTAATATGCTCCTGCCCAACCACTTCCTCAAAAGTGCGAGGTCTATACTTTCTGTAAAGAGCGAGATGTGTTTCTTTTCCTTCCATATTAAATCCTACTAATCTTATTATACAGATTTAAAAACTGTTGTAAAGTCAATTTTAATTACTTTAAATTATTTGCAATATCTAAAAATGCGTTGACGTTTAATGAAATCTTTCCAAACAAACCGCCATCAATACCCGGGCAATTCAAAAGTGCCGCAACGTTTTTTTCATTTAAGCTTCCGCCATAAAGAACTTGAATGTCTCTGCTTGCTTTTTCTGAATAGCTTTCAAAAATAACTTTTCGAATTACTTTTGCCGCATTTTCAACATCTTTAACGCTTGCATTTTGACCTGTTCCAATAGCCCAAACTGGTTCATATGCTATAACAACACTTTCCAGTTCATTTTCATAAAGTCCTCTCACGCCTTCTTCAATTTGATGCCTAATAACTTCGAAAGTTTTTCCTGTGTTTCGATCAGTCAATGATTCTCCAATGCAGAATATGCATTTTA
This sequence comes from uncultured Clostridia bacterium, assembly GCA_944350115.1. Classification (GTDB taxonomy): domain Bacteria; phylum Bacillota; class Clostridia; order Christensenellales; family UBA1242; genus Caccovivens. The sequence continues at coordinate 163,676 of CALVNZ010000001.1, forward strand.
AACCATTTTTTAACGCAGTTTTAATTTTTTTGTTGATGAGTTTGTCTGTTTCTTTATATTTATTTCTTCTTTCACTATGTCCAACTATCACATACTCCACACCAGCATTTTTAAGCATTTTTGCACTAACTTCACCAGTAAATGCACCTTCTTCTTCATCACTGACGTTCTGTGCCCCGATTTTTACAAGACTTCCTTTTGCCAAAAAAGAGGCAACTGGAAGCGACAAAAATGATGGGCATAAAACAACATCAGCCCTGTTTCCAGTGAATCCCGAAACAAATCTCATGAAATATGCTTTGCTTTCCTCTGGCGTTTGGTTCATTTTAAAATTTCCGACAATTAATTTTTTCATATATATTTCTCCTGAATAACTTCAATTCCTGGCAAACTTTCGCCACCAAGCAGTTTTAGTGTTGCGCCTCCGCCAGTAGAAATGTGATTTATCATTCTCATGCATCTAGCTTGTTTTACTGCACTCACACTGTCTCCACCACCAACTATTGAATAAGCTTGTGAGTGTGCAATGCGTTTGGCAATTTGAAAAGTCCCTTCTTGAAATTTAGGATCTTCATATTTGCCAAGAGGCCCGTTCCATATAACCTGCCTTGCCTCTTTTATTTCATCTTCAAAAAGTTTTATGGTTTGTGGTCCAATGTCAGCCCCAACCATTTCACCAGATAACGTTTCAACAACAAAGGTTTTTTCCTTTTTGTCACCGAACATATATGCCACATGGTCAATTGGAATCAATAATCTTTTGCCCATTTCATCTAATTCTTTAATAATTTTTTCAGCAGTTTGAACACTTTCTGTGTTTGCCATGCTTCTTCCCACGGTAAATCCTTTCGCCATCAAAAATGAATAGGCCATAGCGCCACCAACCATAATTACATCTGCACTTTTAGCGATATTTAAAATTGCTTTAATTTTGTCTTGAACTTTCGCGCCACCAAATATTGCCACAAATGGTCGTTTAGGGTTTTCAATTGCTTCACTTATGGTTTTTATTTCATTTTCCATTAAAAAGCCAATCGCATTTGGAAGCAATCTTGCAACGCCAAATGTCGAAGCATGCTTTCTGTGTGCAACGCCAAATGCATCATTGACATAGATGTCAGCAAGAGAAGCCAGTTCTTTAGCAAAATTTGGCTCGTTTTCTTCTTCTTCTTTGTAAAATCTAACATTTTCTAAAAGCAAAATAGAACCATTTGACATGTTTTCAATTTGTTCTTTAACCTGTGGTCCGATAATTTTTTCAGAAAATTGAACTTTGCCTGGAAAATATTTCATTAAAATCAATGAAATAGGCCACATAGAAAGCCTAAAATCAAAGCCTTTTGGTCTGCCCAAATGAGAGCAAATGATAAGTTTCGCACCTCTTTGAAGCAAATATCTTATCGTCGGCAATTCGTTTATCACCCTTGTTGTGTCTGTTATTCTCCCAACTTTATCCATAGGCAAATTGAAATCCGCTCTTAAAAAAACTCTTTTGCCTTCAAGATTAACAAGGTCTCTTATGCTTCTTTTCATCACGCCTCCTTATGGTTCTTTATTGTTATTTTACAACTTTTTTAAGATATATCAAAATGATTAAACTCACCTTTTAATATTTCCAAACTTTCTTGAATGCTTGTGCTTGTTGCAAGTTTTCTTTTCTTTTCTCCTTTAACATGAATTTGTCCTGCATAGGCTAAAAAATGTTTTCTTAAATAAAGCGTCAGCCATTTTTCAGGATAATATTTTTTTAAAATTTCAACATGTTCACATATTACTTTAAATTTGTCTTGCACCGGCTTATTCAAAAGTTCTGCAAAAAACCAAGGTCTACCAATAGCCCCTCGGCCTATCATCACTGCATTAACTTTTGTTGATATCATGTTATTAAAAGATTTTTCATCTACAACATCACCATTGCCAATCACAGGAATTTTAGCAAGACTTTTTGCAAGTGCAATGGCTTCCAAGTCCACTTCTCCAGAAAAACCTTGATTGTAAGTTCTGCCATGAACTGTGACAAAATCCGCCCCGTTTTCTTCGCACATTTTTATAATTTCTGCTATATTAACTTTATCAAACCCTGTTCTAACCTTAACTGAAACAGGCAAATTCGTTGCTTTTTTTACAGCCGAAACAATTTTTCCAGCAAGAGACAAGTTCTTCAGAAGCGCTGAGCCATCACCATTTTTTACAACTTTAGGCGCTGGACAACCCATATTTATATCAAAACCATTAAAATCTTTCAACACAGGATTTTGCACCGCTTGTGCCATAATTTCTGGGTCGTGTCCAAAAATTTGAGCAATTTTAATTTTTTCGCTGGGGTGAACAATCGCCATTTCTTTGGTCTTTTGAGAATTGTAAGCCATAGCCTGGGCTGACAACATTTCAGAATATGTCATTGCCGCCCCACATTGCGAACAAACTGCACGAAACCCTACATCACTTACACCGGCAAGTGGCGCTAAAATTAAATTATTTTCAAGTTTGAGTCCTGCAATATTCATGAGAATATTTTAGCAAATTTTTTTGATGTTTACAAATTTTAATCTATGCTTTTTTTTAATTTGTCACAGATTTTAAAAGCAATTAAATTACGCGCAGGCAAAAGATAAACTCTCTTTGTTTTTGGATTTATAATTTTGCGTTCGAGTGCTTGTTTAACATAAAATTTTCCAACATCAGCGATTTTAATTTCTTCACCCTTTTTTAATGCGTCATAAAGAATGTTTTTAAGTGAATTTAAAACAAGTTGACATTTGTTGCAACTTAAATTACAACTTTGACTTAACTTTTCAATTAATTGTGTTTTGTTCATTTTGTTCTCCACTTAATTTTTTGGCAAAAAACTCTTTAAATATTCCTGCAAGAAGTGGTAGACTGAAAAAAATATACACCCCGCCACCACAAAAAACAGAAAAAATGATTTGCATAATCGGACTTAAATCAAAACGATTAAGCAAAAGTGAAACAGTAAGGGTCATCGCAATAGCAGACAATAATGGTAGCGACAAATCAAAAAGGCCGATTGAAATTTTCTTTTTATTTTTCACAAGCGCCATAATGCAAACCGTTGATGACAACAAAATGTTTCCCACTACTACTCCAAAAATATTTACCGCTGGTAAAGCACATAAAATCACAACTGCAATCACTTTTAACGCGCCTCCAATCATATAAGAAAGCATGATATAATTCCATTTGCCTTTCGCTTGTAAAAGAGCAATAAAAAACTGCATAAGCGCCGAAATAATTGTTGAAACCGCACCTAGATAAGTTAGTTGCACGGCAAAAGACAGCATGGTTTCGTCAAGAGATGGATAAATAATTTGATAAAGAGGCCTGCAAACACACGCTATTCCAAAAACTATAGGCAATAAAACGATCCACATGATTTTTAAAGCATCTGAAATCGCTTTTTCACTTTCTGGCGAAAGTTTAGCATCTAAAAATGAAATTGATGGCAAAATAGCCATTGCGATAGAAGAAGAAAGAATGAGTGGAAAGTTTAAAATTGCTCCAACAACACCGGTCTGCAAACCAAAAAGAGATGTCGCCATTTGTCCGTCAATGCCTGCAAGTTTTAATCTTGAAACGACAATAAAAGAGTCTATCGCTCCGACAAGAGGCAGAACCGCAACTCCCAGTGACAAAGGAACGACTGCTTTAATAAAACTTGCTGTTGCCAAATGATTGTTTTGCGGAACAAATTGAGTTTTCACTTTCATATAAATTCTTAAATAAATGATTGCAACAATTTCGCCAGCACACACTCCTAGAAACGCGCCAAACACGCCAGACTCAATGGATTTGCTTCCAAGCAAGTAAGCAAACAAAAGACCAAGAACAAACTTTATTGCCTGCTCAATAATTTGGCTAACCGCCGTTGGCGTCATGTTTTCGTAACCTTGAAAAATACCTCGCATTGTGGCAATAATCCCGCCAAAAGGAATTAACAGCACCATAAGACGATAAGCAAGCTTGCCACTTTCTGCGCCCTGCGCTTTTGCAAGTGGGAAAGCAAAAGCAAATAAAATAGCACCCGCAACAAATCCCAAAACGATCGAATATGTAAGCGCCGTTTTCATCAAAGACTTAACTTTTCCAAAATCACCTCTGGCTCTGGCCTGTGAAACAAATTTGGAAAGAGCCGTGCTGACCCCACCACTTGTGAGCACCAAAGCAAAAGAATAGACCGCCATAACCATTTGAAAAACACCGATTCCCTCGATGCCCAAGATGTTTGTAAGTGGCAAACGAAAAAATGCTCCCAACATTTTACAAAGCATTCCACTGACAATTAAAATAATCGAACCTTTCCCAATACTTTTTTTCATAGTTATATTTTGTTTAGAAAGCAAAAAGTTATACAAAGGGTATTTACAAATAAAAAACATTGTGTTATAATAACAAAGAATAAATCTTAGGAGAAAATTACATGCCAGAAGAATACGAATTTATAAAAAACTTACAAGACCCAAAACAAAAAGATCTCGAAATAGATGAATTGTCAAGACAAGATAAAAGAATGGCATTGGTTTTTATTGATGCTATAAAATACATTTACGAAACCAAACAATATCACAAACCTCAAAATTATAGCTTTGAAACTTGGATAAATGATCCTTCTGTTTTGCAATATACTTTACCGCTCACCAGTGAAACTAGAATAAAAACATTTTTAAAAGATTTTTATGATAATTTTGACGCATATAAAAATTTTGATTGCTTTAAAGCTATGCTAGGTTTTAGTGTTTCTTATGTTGGAGCATATAAAGGATATAAAGAAGCAACAAAAGAAGGCAGAGTGTTTAATATGACGAAATTCTTGGATTTAGTATCGAACCAAGAAGGAAAATTAAAAAGCCCAGAAGAATTAGAAAGCATACCTTCCAGCACAAACAAAAATTTGGCAAATTCATTATTATGTTATAGCTCAATTTTGGATCAATATGGCGATCCCGAAGCAACAAAAAAAGCTCACGAAAGTGCTTCGGCTGCAAAATAAAAAACTGAACAGTTGTTCAGTTTTTTTTATAACATTCTTACTGGCTCCCTTGATGCTGTCTTTGAAATCTCACTGCTTTCCATTATGGCCCCTGATGTGTTTTTTACATCTTCTAAACCATGCTTTCGCACTTTGTCATCGGCTCTTTCTTCCACAAGTGCGTCAAGCCCTAAAAAAATATCTTTAGGTTTTCCCGCTGGCTTTGTTTCAATTTTAGCCTTATTCTCTGGTTTTTTAGGTTCTTCATTTTTTGAGAAAGCAGGTTCAATGATTGGCGTGCTAGTTGTTGCACTTGAAATAGATGGCTTCAAATCAGGAATTTTTGTCTCATTTTTTTTAAAGCCCAACATGAAATCTTTTGGTTTTGCTTTTGGTTTGTCAGGTTTTTTGGCTTTTGCTGTTGTGTATTTATATGGCCCAACTGTTTTGGGTGGTTTATATTTTGCACCAGAACTTTTTGGTTTTGAACTTGTTGCACCTGCACTCTTTTTTTGTTCTTGATTGACAGTTTCTGCGTATTTTTTTAATTTCGCATTGGCTTCATCAAAGCCTATTATTTGTTTAGAGTAAAATTTAATGTTATTGTCAAACTCCTTTATCTCATCTCTTAAGGAATTGAATCCGCCTGTCTCCATGACCATTTTGTCAAATGCTTCGCGCAATTTTGAGTAAAGCAAATCATTGCCAGGTTTTTCTTTTTCTTGATCATAAAGCGTTTTTAACCTATGCAAAATCTTTTGTCCTCTTTCACCGCTTGATTGCAAAGATTCAAACATTGCAAGAATAAAATATTGCGATTGAATTTCCAAAAGAAGCTCTCTCTCCTTTCTTTCTTGCTCCATATTTTCATATTCTTTTTCAATTTCATCGTTTTGCTCATAAGAAAGTTCTGAAATGTCTTCAAAAAGATTAAACACTTTTTTGACGCGTGTAAAAAATGTGTCGTCATAAGAAGCGACATATTGAGCAATAAAACTTTTTAATGGTTTATCACTAGAAAAACTTTCGTTAAAATATAAGTTCGCAACAGCTTTGTCGGCAGTTTTCCAAAATTGAACAGTAAAAGAAAGTTCAATATTTTTTAAAGTGACCAAGCACTCTAATGTGTCATCACCTTTAAATCGAATTTGTTTTTTTAAACTTACAAGAGCTTTTTTAATAGAGGCAGACAAAACATATTTACCATCTTCGGTAAATTGCCCGAGAAGTTTTTGCTTTTGTTTAATCTCTAAAAGTCGAAGTTTATAATAAGCAATCAAAGTTTTGTCAGTGAAAACCTCATCACTTTCAAAAGACTTCCAAGATTGTTGAACAGCTCTTGTATCTTCCATATTCCCCTCGTTTAATTATATCATTAAATACTTGAATATTGCAAGAGATATTTTTAAGATTTAATTTAGTAAATTTTATCACTTTTCTAGAAAAGTTAAGCAATAAGGTTTAGCGCGATAATCATTTAAAGTTATGCCGTTCGCGACACAAAACCCCTCATGATTCAACAAGCATTTGGCATTGCATTTTATTGTAATGGTTTTTGAATCTCGCATAGGCGAATATTTTGGGGTTCGCTCAAACAAATTTTTTGTTGTATCTTCTTTTGGCTTAGTTAAATCTAAAACATAATTTTTGCAAATTGAAGTTTTTGAAACTTCGATGGCTTTTGCTTTGCAAGTAAAGTGGTCGTTAAACTTGCAACTTAATTTTCTGCATCTAATATCCAATTTTAGCCTCCATTTTCTTAAATTATTGTCCAAATGATTGACTTTTAATCTGTCAAATTGTTAAAATCAAAATGTGAGGTTGATATGAAAGTTTTACTAACAGCAGATGTCAAAGCCTGTGGAAAAAAAGGCGAAATAAAAGAAGTTGCAAATGGTTACGCACAAAACTACTTGTTTAAAAATGGTCTCGCAAAACCAGCAAACGCCGACGCTATTTTAAATCAAAAACAAAAGGATGTCGCAAACGCTTTTCACAAAGCAGAAGAATTAAAAGAAGCGCAACTTTTAGGCGACAAACTTTCAAATCTTCAAATCACCTTATATTTAAAAACCGGTGAAAACGGGAAGACTTTTGGCTCTGTGACAAGCAAAGAAATTGCTGAAAAACTTGCCGAACTTGGCTATCAAATAGACAAGAAAAAAATTGATTGTTCGCAATTAAAAGAAGTTGGTAATTACAAAATTAATGTAAAATTGCATCCACAAGTTGTCATCAAAATTAATATTATCGTGGAGGCAAAATGAAAGCTTTAATTTTTACAATGACCGTGGGAGAAGGACACAACATGATGGCTCGTTCATTAGAGCAAGCTTTTAAAAATAAAAATATAGAAACAAAAATTGTTCAAACTTTTGGTTATAATGAAAAACGCGTAGCGCGTGAAAACAAATTGTTTTTGTGGGCTTGTAAACATATCCCCCACATTTATGATTTTGTTTGGAACAAACTTCGAAAGAAAAATCACGCCACAGACAAATTGCCCTATTATGTCAAAGACTGCTTAAATTATTTTGACGAGCAAATTAACAATTATAAGCCTGATATAATTATGTGCACTCACTTTTATGCAAGCAGTGTTTTAACATATATGAAAAAACAAAACTTAATCGATAAAAAAATTATAACCGGCACAATTCTAGTTGATTTTTGCTTGGCACCTTATTGGGAACACTCTAATAAAATTGATTATGTTTTTCAACCTTACACAAACACAACAAATGATCTCATCGTAAAAGGTTTTAATAATAAACAAATTATTACAACAGGGTTGCCAATAAGAGAAGAATTTTATGCAAATTATAATCAAAATGAAATACGAAAAAATTTAAATTTGCCAGAAAAATTTACAATTTTAAATATCGGCGGAGGAAACGGACTTGGTAATACATTAAAACTTGTAAAATCAATTTTATCAAAAAATTTAGACATAATGTTAATTGTTATTAATGGTAAAAATATTAAAAATTATAATAAGATTGAAAAATTTATCACAAAGAACAAGATTAAAAATGTTATAAATTTAGGCTTCGTAAATAATGTCCATGAATACATGATGTCCAGTGATGTGCTGGTTTCAAGATGTGGCAGCTCATGTTTGACCGAAGGAATCTCTGTTGGGAAACCATTTATAATTAGAGAAAAAATGATTTTAAATGAAAAAATTAACAAGAAGTTTTTTATAGAGAATGGTTGCGCGTTAGGAATGAAAAAAATCACCGACGCCGGAGACAAAGTAGAATATTTAAAAAATAATCCAAAAATTTATGAAAAAATGAAAAAAAATATTGAAAAAATGAGAAAACCATATTCCGCGCAAAAAATAGTAGAATTTTTAATTAATAAAATCGAGCAATAAGCTCGATTTTTTATTCCCCTGCTTGTTCAAGTTTTTCTGTTCGGTCTTTTAAAATTAATGCGTCAATAAATTGATCTATGTCGCCGTTTAAGACCCCATTTAAATCATAAGACGAAACATTGACTCTATGATCAGTGACTCTGCCTTGTGGATAGTTGTAAGTCCTCACCCTTTCACTTCTGTCGCCCGTTCCGACCTGTGATTTTCGGTTCGCTTTAAATTCGTTTTCTTTTTCGGTTTGATAGAGTTCGTAAATTTTGCTTTGCATGATTCTCATGGCTTTTTCTCTGTTTTTGATTTGGCTTCTTTCGTCTTGACAAGTCACCACAATGCCTGTTGGCAAATGCGTCATTCTTATTGCAGAGTCAGTTTTGTTGATGTGCTGTCCACCAGCACCACTGGCTCTGTATGTATCTATTCTCAAATCACTGTCAAGAATTTCAAAATCAACTTCCTCAACTTCAGGAAGCACTGCAACTGTTGCTGTTGAAGTGTGAATTCTGCCTTGCGATTCTGTTTCTGGAACTCGTTGAACTCTGTGAACGCCTGCCTCATATTTAAGCCTACTATAAGCGCCTTTGCCTTGAACAATAAATGTTATTTCTTTTATTCCACCAAGTTCTGTTTCGTTAAGATCCATCACTTCAATCTTCCAACGATGGTTTTCTGCATAATGAGTGTACATTCTGAAAAGTTCGGTTGCAAACAAGGCGGACTCTTCTCCACCTGCCGCGGCACGAATTTCCATAATAATGTTTTTGTCGTCATTTTCGTCTTTTGGAAGCAACAAGAATTTTATATCTTCACAAAGTTTTTCAATCTTTTCATCCAAACTTTTTTCTTCTTCTTCAAAAAGCATTTTCATTTCATGGTCTTTTTCTCTCGCTATTTCTTGTTGACAATTCTTTTTTTCTTCAACCGCTTTTTCAAGTTCTTTTGACGCTTCGACAATGTCCTGAATTGATGAATGCTCTTTGACCAATTTTCTCCACTGCTTGTTATCTGCAATGACAGAAGGATCAGCGATTTGCTGTGTCAAAAAATCGCTTCTCTCTCTAATCTTTTTAGTTTTGTTCAGCATTTCATTTGCGTTTATCATATTCTGCCCTTATCACTCTAATAATTTTTGCGTAATCTCTTTTAAAAGTTATGTTTGTAAAGCCTGCTTCTTGCAAAAGCTTTTCAACTGCCTTAAATTGTCCTGCACCAATCTCCAAATATATTCGTCCGCCATTTTTAAGATGTTGCGTCGCTTCTTGTGAAATACGCCTATAAAATTCCAAGCCGTCTTCTCCGCCATCTAGCGCCGTGACTGGATCAAAATTTTTGACTTCTTCATCAAGCCCAGCAATGTCAAGAGTGCGAATATATGGTGGATTTGAAACTATTATATCAAACTTTGCATGCTTTTTCAACTTATCAAAAAGATCACTTTCAACAAAATCGACTTTCACATTATGCATTTTTGCATTTTCTTGTGCAACAGTTAAAGCACTTTTGCTTATATCCACCGCAACGACTTTTGATTTTGTCATTTTTGCAATTGTCACTGCAATTGCGCCACTTCCTGTTCCCAAATCCAAAACTTCCAAATTCTTTTTGTCGCCAATGTCTTTAAGCACCTGTTCAACCAAGATTTCCGTTTCCATTCTTGGAGAAAGCACCTTTTTGTTAACATTGAATTTCAAACCATAAAACTCAACAAATCCAAAAATTGCAGAAAGTGGCTTCCCTGACGCTCTGGCAGATGTCGCTTTCATGATTTCTCTGTAAGTTTTTTGATCAAAACTTCGCACAAGTTTTGCTTCTGCCCTTGAACAATTCAAAACCGTTGCAATAATCCAATCGATATCAGCTTTGTCAAACTTTTCTTTTTTTTGCAATTCTGTTTGCATTTCTGCAAGCAAAGTTGACCTTGCAATTTCTTTTTCTTGCACTTCTCCATCCTTTGAATACAATGATTTCACTTCCGTATAAGCAATTCTGGCAACTTCATCATGAGTTATTGTCGGTTTTGCACAGACAAAAAAATTTGTCACCAAAGCCAACATTTTTGTGAAATAACTTTTTTCACAGAGCCAACAAATTTCATAACCAAGCCCACAACAAACCAAAAAAATTGCAAGATTGATCAAAATATTCCAGTAAACTGCCAGACTTATACCTACAAATGTTATCACAAAAACGCTTAAAATTAAAGTGAAAACGATGACATTTAATATATTTAATGGCGAATAATAATCTTTTTTACCAACTTTTTGCACTTCACCCTGTCGAACTCGAACTTGATTTGCAGCACCATTAAATTTGTAAAGATCTTGCATTAACGGAATAAATCTAAAAATTAGTAATATTAAAAACAAAATTGCAACTTTTGTGACAGCTATTAAAAAATTGCGAAGCACAAAATTCATGCTTAAACCAATAAATAAAAACGATAGTTTTGACGGCACAAATCCAAGCAAAAACAAACTAATAATCAAGCTTAAAATCATAAGCAAAGTGATCACAACACTTTCTTTTTTGACATTTAATTTTCCAGCAACTTTTTCGCTAACTCCGTTGGCTGAAACAAAACCACTCAAATTTAAACTTTCCCAGTAATTATAAAACAGCGCTATAATCCCTAAAAAGAAAAAACTTATGCCTCTAAAAAACGGCACATTCCACAGAATAATTTTGTTTTTGACCTTGCCTGTTTTTAAGCGTTTTGCGCCACGCTCATCAATTGCGACAACCGCAAATCTTTCGCGATTTTGACATCGAACGCCTGTTGCACAAGGAAAGAAAAAATATTTCACAAATCAATTTTTGACACATCTTTTCTTTTTAATCATTTCGTTTTTTCTTTGTAAATAAAAAAACTTCCAAAATAGGAAGTTTTATTTTAGTCAAGATTATATTTTTTCTTGAACTTGTCAACATTTCCGCTGACATCGACCATTTTCTTCTTTCCTGTAAAGAAAGGATGGCATTTGTTGCAAATATCAACGCTTAATTTATCACCTTTAACTGTGGAGCGAGTTTTAAATGTGTTTCCACACGCACATGTTACAGTAACTTCATGATAATCTGGATGCAAATTTTCTTTCATTTCACTCCTCCTTAATCACCAACATATGGGAGCAATGCCACATTTCTTGCACGCTTGATGGCTGTTGCAAGTTTTCTTTGATGATGTGAACAAACCCCTGTTTGTCTTCTTGGTAAAATTTTTCCTTTTTCAGTGATAAACTTTTTAAGTTTCGCAACGTCTTTATAGTCAATTTCTTTTTCGCCAGCAACGCAAAAAGCACAAACTTTTTTCTTTGATGGCTTGCGGAATTTTTTTGCTTTTTCTTCAACTTTAATTTCGCTCATATTTTCCTCCTATTAAAATGGAAGTGAGTCGTCGTCAATTGGTTCAAGTTCTGCAACTTGTTTTTGTGATGAAGCGCTTGATGTTTCTTTATTAAAAGAAGCCCCTTCTTCATCTTTTGGTCTTGCACCAACAAACTCAACTTCGTCTGCTATTACTTCAGTAACATATCTTTTTGTGCCATCTTGTGCTTCATAAGATGATGTTTGAATTCTTCCAACTACTGCACATTTTGACCCTTTTTTAAGAAATCTATGGCAATTCTCTGCTTGCCCTCTCCAAACTACAACATTGATAAAATCAGCTTCTCTTTCGCCTTCAGCGTTTTGAAATCTTCTTTGCACGGCAATAGTGAATCTGCACACTGAAACTCCACCATTTGTTGTGGCAAGTTCTGGGTCTTTTGAAAGATTGCCGATTAATATAACTTTGTTCATAATTTTCTCCTAAATCTCTTTCTTTTATCTTTTAGCTTAATTTTGCAAATTGATGACGAATAATTCCGTCGGTGATGTTCATGAGTTTGCCCATCGCATCAATTTCACCATTAGGCATTTCCATTTTCATTAAAACATAGAAGCCTTCATTTTTGAAGTTGATTGGATATGCAAGTTTTCTCATGCCCCACTTTTCAACACCTTCCACTTTGCCACCTTTGTTTTCAACATATGCGCGGAATTTTTCAATCAATTCTTCACGCTTTTCTTCTGTGGCATCGCAAGAAATGATGTAAAGAAGTTCATATCTTGACATATTCTCTTCCTCCTTTTGGACTAATTTGGCTTTTCAACTCTTTTGAAAAGCAAGGATTTTATCGACTTTGTGATTATAACATATAAAACTTTTCTTTGCAAGTGAAATTTTGGTTTTAATAAAAAAATGGCAATAATTTGCCATTTTTACAACACATCTTTACCACAACAATTTTTATATTTTTTCCCGCTTCCACATGGACAAGGTTCGTTTCTTCCAACTTTTGGAGATGAATTTACAACCGTTTTTTGAATAAACGGCTTTTTCTGCTCAGGTTTTTCTTTTGGTAATTCTTCTTTTCTTGCAATAGGTGTGAAAGTCGGTCTTTGCACTTTTTCAGGTTTTGGTTGAACTTGAATTTTGATTGAAAGCAAAATCAAACAAACTGTTTCTCTGATTTGTGCAATCATTTTTTCAAACAATTCATAACCGTCTTTTTTGTAAGCAAGCACTGGGTCTTGATTTCCAAAGCCACGCGAAATGATTTCGCTTTTCATGATTTGCATGTCATCAATGTGATTCATCCAATTGGCATCAACAACTTTAAGCATGACAAACCTTTCAACATTTGCAAAATCAACGCCAAAACTTTTTGCATAATCAATTTGTTTTTGATAGCGCTTTTGAACTTCTTTTAAAATCTTCTCTTCAACTTCTTCAACATCACAATCTTCAACAAATTTTTCTGTGATAAGATTAGTGTCTTTTTCAATTAGTCCTCTTTCAAGATCAGCATTGATTTTTGATAGATCCCATTCATAATAAGGCTTGTCTTCGTCCAAATGTTTGCGAACAATCTTTGAAACAACTTCTGGATACATCGCCATGATTTGTTCTCTTAAAGGAAGTCCTTCTAAAACTTTGTTGCGTTCTTCATATATTATTTTTCTTTGCGCGTTCATGACATCGTCAAATTGCAAAACAGTTTTTCTCATGCCAAAATTTTGTGCTTCGATTTTCTTTTGAGCGTTGGCAATTTGTCTTGTAAGAAGTTTTAATTGAATAGGCGTTGACTCATCAATCCTAAATAATTGTGCCACTCTTTGCAACTTTTCTCCGCCAAAACGCTTTAACAAATCGTCTTCAAGCGACAAAAAGAAAACACTTGAACCTGGGTCGCCTTGACGCGCAGCACGACCGCGAAGCTGATTGTCAATTCTTCTAGATTCGTGCCTTTCAGTTCCAACAATGTGCAAACCACCTAAAGCAACAACTTCTTGCTTTTCTTTGTCCGTTTCTTGTTTGAATTCTTTGTAAAGTTGCTGATAACGATGTCTCGCTTTTATCAATTCTTCATCGTCAGAATTGTTGAAAGCTGTTGCGTAAGAAATTTGTTCTTCTGTGAACTTCTCTTCTTCCATTTTTTTCTTGGCCATGAATTCTGGATTTCCGCCAAGCAAAATGTCAGTTCCACGACCAGCCATGTTCGTTGCAATTGTAACCGCTCCGCGTCTTCCTGCTTGAGCAACGATCGCACTTTCTTGTTCATGGTTTTTTGCATTCAAAACAATATGTTTGATTTTTTCGGCTTTTAATGCTTTGGACAAGTCTTCTGATTTTTCAATTGTGACAGTTCCCACCAAAACAGGAATGCCTTGCTCGTGGCATTGTTTAATTTCTTCAACTATTGCTTTGATTTTGCCTTTATATGTTGTGTAAACGATGTCAGATTCATCTCTTCTTTTATTAGGCAAGTTTGGAGGAATTGTGACAACGTCCAAACTATAAATTGTCCTAAATTCACCTTCTTCGGTTTTCGCAGTTCCTGTCATTCCTGAAAGTTTTTTATAAAGCCTGAAATAATTTTGGAAAGTGATTGTTGCAAGGGTTTTATTTTCATCTTTTATTTCAACTTTTTCTTTTGCTTCAATCGCTTGATGTAATCCATCGGAAAAACGCCTGCCCGGCATAAGTCTTCCCGTGAATTCATCAACAATGACAACTTCCCCGTCTTTGACAATATAATTTTCATCTTTAAACATGATAAAATTGGCTTTTAAAGCATTGTTGATATAGTGGTTAAGTTCCAAATTGTCAATATCGGAAAGCGATTCAACTCTAAAAAATCTTTCAGCTTTTGTCAGTCCTGATTCGGTCAAATTGATTTGCTTTGTTTTTATGTCAATTTCAATGTCGTCATCTTTTTTCAAAGTTTTAACAAATTTTTGTGCTTGAATATAATCTTCGCCAGATTTGCCACCTCTGCCACTTATGATAAGTGGCGTTCTTGCCTCGTCAATCAAAATCGAATCCACTTCGTCGACAATTGCAAAGTTTTGCCCTCTTTGAACACGCATTTTAGTATTGGTGGCCATGTTATCTCTCAAATAGTCAAACCCAAGTTCATTGTTTGTGCAATATGTTATGTCTGCATCATACGCAAGTTTTTTTGCATCGCCTTGCATATTTGAAACAATCACACCAACATTTAGGCCTAAAAATCTGTAAACTTTTCCCATCCACTCGGCATCTCTTTTTGCCAAGTATTCGTTAACCGTGACAACATGAACGCCTTTGCCTGTCAATGCATTTAAATATGCCGGCAAAGTTGCAACCAAGGTTTTCCCTTCACCTGTCGCCATTTCTGCGATTCTTCCTTGATGTAATGCAATTCCACCCATGATTTGAACAAAAAAGTGTTTCATGTTTAAAACACGCCATGCCGCTTCACGACAAACTGCAAAAGCATCAGGCAAAATTGCGTCTAAGGTTTCGCCATTTTTTAATCTTTCTTTTAAAATCAAAGTTTGATTTCTAAGTTCTTCATCAGTCAGTTTTTGATATTTTTCTTCAAGGTCAACAACTTTTAAAGCAATCTTTTTTAATTTTCGAACTTGCGCTTTGTTTTCATTTCCAAAAAGTCCCATACTTACTCCTAACTTGTATTTTAATTATTTTGACAAAATAGTCAAGCAGAATTGGTGCGGATATTGTCAATAAATTGATTTAATGTTTTCTAAACCTTGACAGCTTTTAACAAATTATGTATAATAATTTTAATAAATTAGGAGGGATAAATGGCAACACCATTGTATAAACCTACTCGAACAGGAGACATCATTACGTTTTCTGCAGATTATCAAACAAAAGATCCTGTTTCTGGGGCAACAAAAACATATTCTCAAGACATACGTTTAGATTTAGACACCTCAACAAAAACACTTATTAAATTAGACGAGGGTTCTTCAAGTGTTTTTGAAGTTTTCTATGATGCTACCTTAGCGAATCCTTATCAAGTGAAATTGCCTGTTGCAAGGCTCAATGATGGTATAATAGACGCTCTTGGTTTAGACAGATCTGCACTTGCTTCTATGTCAACAATAGATTTGCCAATTGCAAGCGTCACAATGAATGATTGCACCAGTGCAAAATTTGGGGCATCAAAAGGCTTTCAAATAACACTGGTTGGAAATATAAAAATTAAAGCTGGTGCCAGAGGGCTTGAAATCACAAACGCTTCTGACGAAATTTTATTTAGAGACAAGCCAGTAGGAGACATAACATATTCCCCAACTATTACACAAAATTTTGTAAAAGGTGTTTTGGATGGAACACTAACTGCCGCTTCAATAAAATCATTAGGAAAATCTTCGGCTACTGACATTAAATCTTCGATCAAAGATTTTTCACCTTCTTTCATAATGGCTCTTGCTTCAAGCGTGGATTTAGATCCAACAACTCAAATCGGAACAAAAAAATTAGGTGGATTGGAAATTTTGCGTGCCACAGTCGAAGGTTATCCAGGACTTTCTCGTGCATCAACAGTCACAAATGATTTGATTTTGGTTAAACAAGGAAGCAATTGTTATGTTTTAAACAATGGCTCTTTTGTAAAATTTGATCATACTTTATCGCTGGCTCACAACGACATAGATCCTGCTAGCGCAGAATTGGATGCTGGCATAATTTTCCCTCTTAGTGGCAAAACAGGAAAATCTATTGAAGTGCCAATAGCTGTTCCTACAACAAGTTCGGGCGCCTCTACCGTTGATCGAACAAGCACACCTTACAAACAAGTTTCCGAAATTGCAAAATTTATAGGCACCAAAAAAACCGCAACAGGTTCAACTGAAATTCAAGTTGGTGATCTTGTTTCTGTTCCAGCAGATAGACAAAAAATTGAAACCATCAACACGGAAGGTGTAAAGAAGGAAAGTTATAGTTTGGATGAGGGGATAGTTACACCGCCACCTCCGCCACCTCCTCCTCCACCACCACCTCCACCACCTCCACCACCTCCACCACCTCCTCCAAAAACTAAAAAAAGTATGGTTCCAAAAATTTTGAAGGCCTTGGGGCCTCTGGCAATATTAGCAGGCGTTGCATCTTTAATTTTGGCTGTCGCTCTTCCTGCTGTAGGCGTGCCATTAATTGCAGTTGGAGGAATATTGGCTGGAGGTGGAATAATAGCGAACGTTGTTGGCAGTGCCATTCCAGAAGAAACGACAATAAACAGTGCCTCTCAAGCTCTTGCTAATGCTATGGCGAATTATAATTCAAACCAATCTTCCGTTGACAAATTTTTTGAACGAATTAAAGAATCAGAAAATTTGTCACGAAAGCTCGCTACTGGAGCTTACACTTCAAAAGAACGAAGAAAAATGCTTGAACAACAACAAAAGTTGCGCAGACAAAATGAAGAAACTATTGCAAAGGGCGATCCTTCAATAATTGATTTATTAAAACAAAAGCACGTTGAATTATTTACTGAAAAATATAAGGAAACATCAAAAAAAGATCCTGACAAAGAAGAAATAGACAGCGCAGCTTTCGATTTCATGGATGATTATGGCTATGCAATTGCAAGAAATTTAAGATTAAATGCGGGCAAATCATCTGCTAGAAATGCTGTTAAACAAATGTCAATAGCTGAAAGATATGTTGTGAAAGAACACAACGAAGAATTTGAAGCGCATTTGACTGCAGTAAAAAGTGGTGCTCGCATTCCTAATCCGGATATTTTGGGTTATAAAACAGCAAAATATCTCAGCGATTTAGGGAAATCAAAAGTCAAAAAAGCTGTTAAACTTTATTCACCATCAGATATTTTATTAACCACATCGGCTCCAAGTTCTGGTGCAAGAAATTTAGCAAATTGGCAAGATTCCTTTATTGACACAATTTCTGAATTAGACGCTCAACTTGTTGCAATAGACGAGACAAAGCCAGATGCTGAAAAGCTTCTTGATTATGCTGAAAGCATGCTTACATCTAAATCAAGAACCAAATCTGCAACAAAAGTTGCCGCAACAAAAACTAGCGTTGCATCTTACACTGGGACACGACAAGATGTTATAAATGACTATACATCAGCAAACGATGCAGCAGAACAAGTGAAAAAGAAGACTGCAAAACAAAAAGTAAAAGCAAGTTTTGAATTAAAATTATAAAAAGCAAATGTGAAAAGCATTTGCTTTTGCATCTAAAAGGAATTTAATTATGAAAATGGGTGTCGTTGGTTTGCCTAATGTTGGCAAAAGCACACTGTTTAATGCGATAACAGAAGCTGGCGCAGAAAGTGCCAACTATCCTTTTTGCACAATTGAACCAAACATTGGTGTCGTTGATGTGCCAGATGAAAGGCTTGAAGTTCTGGGCAAAATTTACAACACTCAAAAAATAACGCCTGCAAGCATTGAATTTATGGACATTGCGGGCTTGGTGGCTGGTGCAAGCCATGGCGAAGGGCTTGGAAACAAATTTTTGAGTCATATTCGTGAGGCAGACGCCATCGTTCATGTTGTAAGATGTTTCGACAATGACAAAATAATTCATGTGAGCGGAAGCGTTGACCCTATTCGTGACATTGAAATTATTAATCTTGAGCTAGTTCTATCAGATTTGGAACAGGTAACAAAAAAGTATGAAAAAGACGCAAAACTAATCAAGACTGGCGACAAAAGCCTGATCGAAAGTGTCGATGTTTTGAAAAAAGTTAAAGAACATTTGGAAAACGGCAAGTGTGTTCGCACGCTAAGTTTAACTGACAAAGAAAAAGAAATTTTGCAAAGTTTTTCACTTTTGACTGCAAAGCCAGTCATATATGTTGCAAATATTGCAGAAAAGGACATCATGATTGGCGAAAATGAACACTCCAAAAAAGTTCAAGAATTTGCACAAAAAGAAAATTCTGGGTGCATTGTCCTTTGTGCTCGAATTGAAGAGGAGCTTGTCTCCCTTCCAAAAGAAGAGCGTCCTATTTACAAAGAAGAACTTGGAATAAAAGAAAGCGGACTGGAAAAACTTGTCAAAGCAAGTTATGACCTTTTGGGACTAATGAGTTATTTGACTGCTGGTGAAAAAGAGGTTCGCGCGTGGACTATAAAAAAAGGAACAAAAGCGCCACAAGCTGCTGGAAAAATTCACACAGATTTTGAAAAAGGTTTTATTAAAGCAGAAATTGTTTCTTATCAGGATTTAGTTGAAGCTGGTTCATTTTTAAAAGCAAAAGAAAAGGGAAAAGTGCGTATTGAAGGCAAAGAATATGTCATGCAAGATGGCGATGTTGTGCTTTTTAGGTTTAACGTATGAGAAAACTAAACCCTCTTGAACTCGCCTTTTTAGGCGACAGCATTCACACAAACTTTGTTCGAAAATGGGCTTTGGAAAACTTGGACAAACCTATCAACGCCATTCATTTGGCATGTTCAAAACTTTGCAGTGCAAAGCATCAAAGCGAAGTTTTGGACAAACTTGAACTTACGGAAGAAGAAAAAAACATTGTAAGGCTTGCAAGAAATGTCAAACCAAAACATCAAGCAAAAAACGCCGATATGCTTGAATACAAAAAAGCAACATCTTTTGAAGCATTAATTGGGCATCTGTATGTGACACAACAAATCGAGCGTTTGAATGAAATTCTAACAAAATCTTTATAATGAGGTCGAAATGCAAATAGAAGGAAAAAATGCAATTAGAGAAGCAATAAAATCAAAGCTCACAATCAACAAAATCATGGTTGATCAGAATTTTGCAAACAGAAAAGATGACTTAATTTCCCTTGCAAGACAAAATAAAATCAGGGTTGAATTTGTCCCAAAAGCTGGACTCGATCGCAAATCTACAACATCGCATCATCAAGGTTACATCGCTGATTGTGTAGATTTTCAGTATTCTCCCCTTTCATCTTTAATAGACAAAGATAACAACCTGCCCTTAATTGTCATGTTGGACGGCATTGAAGACCCGCATAATTTCGGCGCTATCATTCGTTCTTGTGAATGCGCAGGTGTTGACGGCATTGTTATTCCAAAAAACAGAGCCTGCCAAGTCAACGACACAGTGATAAGGACAAGCACCGGTGCTATTGCAAATGTAAAAATAGCGCAAGTGACCAATTTAAAAGACGCGATAGATTATTTTAAAAATGAAGGATTATGGATTTATGCCGCTGAAACCGGCGGAGAAAGCATTTACAAACAAAATTTGAAAAAACCTATTGCTGTTGTAATAGGTTCAGAAGGCAAAGGCGTCAAGCCAAGCATTGTTGAAAAATGTGACGGCGTTTTGACCCTTCCGCTTGAAGGTCAAGTCAACTCTTTAAATGCAAGCGTTGCGTGTGGCTTGACAATTTTTGAAATTTTAAGACAAAGGAAGTATAATGACTGACGAAGAATTGGCGGGTTTAGCTCAAAAAGGCGACACCAACGCAGAAATTGAATTGTTTAATAGATATCGCAACACGATTACAAAATATAGTCGTGGATTTTATCTTATCGGTGGTGATGTTGAAGATTTAATTCAAGAAGGAATGATTGGATTATATAAAGCAATAAAAGGTTACAACCACAAAAAAGAAGCTGCGTTTTCAACTTTCGCACACATTTGCATTAAACGACAAATTCAATCCGCTGTTAGAAATGCATCAACTCAAAAAAATTTGGTTTTGTCTTCTGCTCTGCCAATAACAGATGAAGACAATGATGAACTTGGAATATTTCTTATTTCTGACGGCTTGTCACCAGAACAAGTCCTCGCAAATAAGCAACTATATTTTGAATTAAAACAAGAATTTGCAAAAGAACTTTCTCTTTTAGAAAACAAAGTTTTAAAACTATATTTGCAAGGTTTAAGTTATCAGCAAATAGCGGACAAAACTGGGCAGACAAAAAAAAGCATCGACAATGCTTTGTCAAGGATAAAGAAAAAAATTTCACAAATACGAAAAAAAGTTTTTGACTAAAATATTTAATTATTTGACTTAAAATGAAAATACAGCTAAAATTCATAACAAATGGAGAAGATTATGAGTGATTTTGAGCGACCTCGTCCAACTTTCCCAAAAAGAGCGGTTGTGACAGGTGGAATGCCATACGGAAACAAACATTTGCATTTTGGACACGTTGCCATGATGCTTCGTGCTGACACCATTGCACGTTTTTTGCGCGACAGAATAGGAAAAGACAATGTTGTCTTTATTTCAGGAACAGATTGTTTTGGTTCAACTGCGACAGAAGGTTTCCGAAAAGCCAAAGAAGCTGGTCAGCTCCCAAAAGAGATGACTTTGCAAGAGTTTATTTATTCAAACCACTTGCATCAAAAAGAAACCTTTAAAATGCTTGAAATAGAGCACAACCTTTTTGGTGCTTCTGCATTTGAACCTATGAAATCTATTCACGAAGAAATGAGCAAAATGTTTATTAGCACTTTGCATTCAAATGGAATGATTTCAAAACACGCTTCTTTTCAATTTTATGACCCGAAACTAAAAGTCCTTTTAAATGGCAGACAAGTTGTCGGTCGTTGCCCTATTGAAGGTTGTCAAAGTGAAAAAGGTTATGCAGACGAATGTGATTTAGGTCATCAATATCTTCCCATGGATCTTATTGACCCTGTCAGCGCTCTCACTGGCGAAACGCCTGAATTAAAAAGAGTTGAAAACTGGTATTTTGATCTCGATAAATGCACTAATGAAATGAGAATTTGGCTTGAAGATATTGAAAAACGCTCTGACACACCTATTTTCATGACTCGTGAAATAAAAGAGTTTTTAAAAGAACCAGAAATTTATGTGAAAAAAGAATATTTGCCAAAACTTAAAACTTTAACCTTGCCAAAATACGAACTGATTGAAAAAAATGGGTCAAGTGCCACAATGGTTTTTGAAAAACTTTCTGACAGAGAAAAAGCTTGCGAAATTTTGGCAGAAAATCAAATTCATTATAGAACTGGCAAAACATTGGTCCCTTTTAGATTGACTGGAAACGATCCTTGGGGTGTGCCATGCCCAGTTATTGACGGACTAGATGGACAAACATTCTATGTTTGGCCAGAAAGTTTGTGGGCACCTATTTCATTGACAAAAGCTTATTTAAAATCAATTGGAAAGTCTGACAATGAATGGGAAAAATTTTGGAAAAGCAATGAGGCTGAAATCTATCAAATAATTGGTGAAGACAATCTTTCTTTCTATGGCCCTGCGCAACAAGCAATGTGGCTTCATATGCAAAAAGGCAAAGTTTGTTATCCGCCAAAAGATGGTGACTTTAAACTTTCAAGAATTGTTCCAATAAAACATTTGTTGTTCTTAAACAAAAAAGCAAGTTCATCTGGCGCAGTCAAACCTCCAATGGGACGCGACTTTTTAAATTACTACACGCCAGAACAATTAAGAATGCACTTTTTGGGAATGAACCTTTCGAATAATAATGTAAATTTCATGCCAAAGCCATTAAATCCTGATGCTAAACCCGAAGAAGTTGACCCTGTTTTAAAAGAAGGCAATCTTTTGACAAATGTCTACAACAGAATTCTTCGAACATTTTTCTACAGCACACAAAAATATTTTGATGGAAAAGTTCCTGGTGCAGAACCAAGCCAAGAAATTATGGAAAAATGCAAAAAAGCATGTTTGGACTACGAAAGATTTATGTATGACAAAAAATTGCATCAAGTTATAAATGTTGTCGATGTTTTTGTTAGAGATATAAACAAAATGTGGGTTAAAGAAGTGAATGAAAACGACAAAGAAGGACTTAAAGCTTTGACAGCAAACACTTTGCAACTGATCAAAACCGCAAACCTACTCTTGCATCCAATGGCCCCAAGTGGAACTGAAAATGTGGCAGACTTTTTAAATTTTGACAAAGAAAAGGCTTTTAGTTGGGATTACGCCTTTGAGGCATTCAAAACAATAAAAACAAAACCTGAGATAAAATTTTTGGCTGAAAAGCAAGACTTTTTTAAAAAACATCCATCACAACTTGTTAGTGAATAAAACGAAGATTATTTCTTCGTTTTTTTTATTTATGGCAATGTTTTATAAAATTTTTAAAAAATTGTTGACAAATTGCATAAATAAGCATACAATATAATCACGTCGCGGGATAGAGCAGTCCGGAAGCTCGTTGGGCTCATAACCCAAAGGTCGCAGGTTCAAATCCTGCTCCCGCAACCAGTTTAAACGAAGAAAGTTTCTTCGTTTTTTTTATTTTAAATATTTTTTTCTTTTAACAGAATATGGTATAATTTTGGCGAGGTAAATTTAAGTGAAAATAGAACTTATTGGAACAGGTTGCACATGGACAAAAAAATTGGCGACAAGTTATATAATTGACGATCACATTATGCTTGATTGCCCGCAAGGATCTTTTAAAACATTATTCACTAAACATAAATTGGATAAAATTGACACTGTTATAATTTCACATTATCACAGCGATCACTGGGCAGATTTTCATCTTTTCGTTGAAGCGTTAAAACATAAAAATTTTACAAACAAAGTAAAAGTTTTTGCACCTGTCGGATTTTGGGAAAAATTTGAATGTCTGGCAAAAGCTTTTTATCTTCCAAAAACACTAATTTTTGCAAAAGAACACATAAGTTTTAATCAACTAAAAAACGGAAAGGTTTTTAAAATTGGCCGGCTAAATTTTACCTCTTATGAAGT
Organism: uncultured Clostridia bacterium; assembly: GCA_944350115.1. Lineage (GTDB taxonomy): Bacteria > Bacillota > Clostridia > Christensenellales > UBA1242 > Caccovivens. The sequence goes on from CALVNZ010000001.1 coordinate 187,041, forward strand.
AAAACACATTCCTGATTCTTTTGGATTTGTTGCAAGTGATGGTGAAACAACTGTTGGCTTTAGTTGTGACACTTCAATGTGTGACAATTTAATTAAAATTATTAAAAAATCAAAAGTTGTTTTTATTGATATGGCAAGCACGCAACCCAATGACAAGCATCTTTGTGTAAACGAAGTGATCAATTTGAAAAAAGAATTTGACAAGGTGCAATTTATTCCAATTCATCTTTCGGACTTTTCAACGCATGTGGCAAAAAATAAAATGAAACTTCCTTACAGTGGTCAAATTTTTAATATTTAAAAAATAAATAAAAAACATTAAAAAAACTGCAAAATTTTGCAGTTTTTTTAATTATTCTTCAATTTCGCCTTCAACATGGTTTTGTTCTTCGTCTTCTTTTTCCGCCAAAGCAACTGCCACTATTTTTGCGTCCCCTCTAAGTTTCATCACTTTAACGCCTTGACTAACTCTTGAAAAACTGCTTATTGCATCAACTGGCGTCCTGATAATAATTCCATTGTCTGCAATAATTAAAAGATCTTGATCGCCATTCGTTTGTTTCAACGCAACAAGTTTTCCTGTTTTTTCATTGAATACGCCGGCTTTTATTCCCATTCCGCCACGGCCTTGCAATCTGTATTCATCAACGCTTGAACGTTTGCCATAGCCAAGTTCTGAAATAGTCACTATTTGCGTCCCCGCTTTGACAATAGTCATATCAATGATTTGTTCATCATCTGTCAAAGACATTGATTTTACGCCTTGTGAACCACGCCCAGTCGCACGAACATCTTTTTCTGAAAATCTTATGCACTTGCCAGAACTTGACGCAATCAAAATTTCATCTTCCCCATTTGTCATTTCAACGCCAATCAAATTGTCGCCTTCAAGCAATGTTATTGCAATTTTACCGTTTTTGTTGATTCTTTCAAATTCAGAAAGATTTGTCTTTTTGATTAAGCCTTTTTTGGTTGCCATAATCAAGTTGCCCGTTGCACCTTCCGCACGAGGAATAACCGCTGAAACTTTTTCATCTGCATCAAGCATAATGAGATTGACAATGCTTCTTCCCTTGGCTGTTCTTTGCGCTTCTGGAACTTCATAGGCTTTCACAGAATAAACCTTGCCTTTGGTTGTAAAGAAAAGCAAATCGTCATGTGAAGAGGTAATGAACATTCTTTCAACAAAATCCTCTTCTTTGGTCTTATGTGCCGTCACGCCAACGCCTCCGCGTTTTTGGGAGTGATATTCGCTTGTTGACATTCTCTTTACATAACCCATGTGAGTCATTGAAATTACAACATCTTCTTTTGGAATCAAGTCCGCAATTTCAATTCCACCAACATCCATGCTTATTTCTGTTCTTCTTGGCTCACCAAACTCTTTCTTGATTTCTTCCAATTTGTCAATAATGATTTTTCTAACTCTTTCTGGTTTTGCCAAAATGTCTTCAAGGTCAGCAATTTTTTCTTCAAGTTCTTTGAGTTCTTCATTTAATTTTTCAACTTCCAAACTTGTAAGTCTTGAAAGTTTCATTTCCAAAATAGCATTTGCTTGAATATCATCGAGTTCAAAGTTTTGTGTAAGTTTTATTGCCGCATCTTGCTTGTCTTCTGATGATTTGATTATCGCAATAACTTCATCTATACTTGCAAGCGCAATAACTAAACCTTTTACTATGTGTTCTCTTTCTTTTGCTTTGCCTAAATCAAATTTTGTGCTTCTTTCAACAACTTCAATTTGATGGTCAACATAGCACTGCAACAATTCTTTTAAATTTAAAATTTTTGGTTGCCCATCAACCAAAGCAAGCATTATAATTCCGTCGCTTTGTTGCAATTGTGTGTGTTTATAAAGCAAGTTTAAAACGACTTGTGCGTTTGCGTCTTTTTTAATATCAATAACAATTCGCATACCATCACGGTCTGACTCTTCTTTAATGTCGCTTATGCCTTCGATTTTTTTGTTCTTCACAAGATCGGCAACTTGAACAATAAATTTCGCCTTGTTCACTTGATATGGAAGTTCTGTGATTACAATTCTTTGTTTGCCAGAAGAAGTTTCATCTATTTCTGCTTTACCTCTTAAAAGAATCCCGCCACGACCAGTTCTGTATGCATGTTTTATTGCACTTCTTCCCATAATTATCCCACCCGTTGGAAAATCAGGAGCAGGAATGATGGAAATTAATTCATCAATGTCAATGTCTGGATTTGCTATAAGGGCTTGTGTTCCATTGATCACTTCTGTCAAGTTGTGAGGCGGAATGTTAGTCGCCATACCAACAGCAATTCCGTCTGCACCATTTACAAGTAAGTTTGGAAATTTTGCTGGCAAAACGGTTGGTTGCATCAAAGTGTCATCAAAGTTAGGATAAAAAGCGACAGTGTCCTTGTCCAAGTCTTCTAACATAAGTGATGCTATTTTTGAAAGTCTGGCTTCTGTGTAACGCATAGCAGCAGGTGGATCGCCGTCAACTGATCCAAAGTTTCCATGCCCGTCAATTAAGGGACATCTTATTGAAAAGTCTTGAGCAAGTCTAACCATAGCGTCATAAACTGAACTGTCGCCGTGTGGGTGAAATTTACCCATAACCTCACCGACAATTCTTGCACATTTTTTAAACGGCTTATCATAGAAGTTGTTAAGCTCACCCATTGAAAACAAAATTCTTCTGTGGACAGGTTTAAGTCCATCACGCACATCAGGAATTGCACGACTAACGTTGACAGCCATGGCGTATGAAATAAATGATCTTTTTAATTCCCCGACGGCGTCAACTTTTTCAATTTTTGTTTCTGCAAGAAGTTCACTTAACGGCTTCTTTTCTTTTTCTTCTTTCATAATTTCTTCCTTTTACGCAATTAGACATCAAGGTCTGTAACTAGCGTTGCATTTTCTTCAATAAACTGTCTTCTGAGTTCTGGGTCTTCTCCCATAAGTTGATTGAATAGTTTGTCTGCTTCAATCGCATCTTCCATTGTGATTTGAATAAGCGTTCTCTTTTCAGGATTCATTGTTGTTTCCCAAAGTTGTTCAGCATTCATCTCACCAAGACCTTTATATCTTTGAATGGTCACACCTTTTCTGCCATTCTTTTCAAGTTCATCATTAAGCTCTTGGTCAGAGTAAAAATATTTTTCATCTTTGCCACGAGAAACCTTGTAAAGAGGTGGCTTCGCTGAATAAACAAATCCGTTTTCAATAAGTGGTCGCATATATCTAAAAAAGAAAGTTAAAAGCAGTATTCTAATATGTGAACCGTCAACATCGGCATCGGTCATGGATATGATTTTGTGATAACGAAGTTTGCTTTCATCAAACTCGCTTCCAATGCCAGCACCAAATGCTGTCACCATGTTTTTAATTTCTTGATTTTCCAATATTTTATGAAGTCTTGCCTTTTCGACATTTAAAATTTTACCTCTAAGTGGCAAAATCGCTTGAAATCTTCTGTCACGACCTTGTTTTGCAGTTCCGCCAGCGGAATCACCTTCGACAAGATAAATTTCACAATGTTCAGGATTTTTCTCTGTGCAATCTGCAAGTTTCCCAGGAAGCGTGGTGTTTTCAAGCACACTTTTTCTTCTTGTAAGTTCACGCGCATTTCTTGCCGCATCTCTCGCCCTTTGTGCATTTACACTTTTTAAAATCAAGTTTTTCGCTTCAACTGGATGCTCGTCTAAATAATCTCCAAAATTTTCCAGCATGGCTTTGTAAACGATTGTCCTCATTTCACTGTTGCCAAGCTTGGTTTTTGTTTGTCCTTCAAATTGTGGTTCGCGGAGTTTTACGCTGATGACTGCCGTGATGCCTTCTCTGCAATCTTCACCGGATAATTTTTCTGTTTCTTTAATAATTTTATTCTTAACGGCATAATCATTGATAACTTTTGTTAAACCATTTTTAAACCCATCTAAATGCGAGCCACCTTCTTCGGTGTTAATGTTGTTTGCATAGGAATTTATGATTTCGCTGTAACCATCATTAAATTGAAAACAAACTTCAACTTCATTTTCAATTTCACCATTGCTGCCTCTATTAAATTTGTTAAAATAAACAGGACATGAAAGAAGCGTTTCTCGATTTTTATTTAAAAAGTCAACGAATTCAACAATTCCGCCTTTAAACTCGAAAACATCTTTGTGCTCTTTCCCCGGCCTTTTATCTTCAAGAGAAATAACAAGCCCTTTGTTCAAAAATGCTATTTCTCTAAAACGCGCCTTCATGGTTTCATAGTTGAAAATTGTTGTCTCAAAGATTTCATCGTCTGGCCAAAACGTGATTGTCGTTCCGCGTTTTTCTGTTTTTCCAACAATTTTTAATGGAGAAACTGTTTTGCCACGTGAAAATTCAATAATATGATAAAGCCCGTTCTGATATACTTCTGCCACAAGCTTTGATGACAAAGCGTTCACGCACGAAACACCAACCCCGTGCAAGCCACCCGAGATTTTGTAACCTTCGCCACCAAACTTTCCACCGGCATGAAGCTTTGTAAGAACAACTTCAACAGCGCTTTTCCCTTCTTTTTCTATAATTCCAGTTGGGATGCCTCTTCCATTGTCAGCAACACTGCATGACCCATCTTCATTGATGGTGACTTCAATTTTTGTGCAATAGCCAGCCAGCGCCTCGTCAATTGAGTTGTCAACAACTTCAGTCACCAAATGATGAAGGCCATGCTCGTCAGTTGAGCCGATATACATTCCCGGCCTTTTACGAACAGGCTCCAATCCTTCCAAAACTTGAATGTCACCTGCGCCATAAGTTTTTGATCCCGAAAGTTCTAATTCTTCGCTTGTTTTTTCACTCATTTTATACCCCGCGTTTTGAATTAAAAAATAATACTTGCCGTATTATTTATATATATAATATATTATATATTATTATAGACATAAAAACAAGCGTTTTAAACGTTTTTTATGCGAAGAATGAGGAATTTGTTGGCTTTTTACAACTCGTTGAAATTTAGCCCCTTCTAACGCTTTAAATGCAGGCCTTCCATTCTCCATTTATAAACATTATAATTTGAAACAGGAATAAAAAAACCTAACGTGATAATATTAAGTGCCACGCACGCCCACCAACGTTTATAAAGTTGCTTTCTTGATCCTAAAAATTTTAAATTATTCCCACTCAAAATTTGTCTTTGTGCAAACATTTTCATTCTTATTTCATGTGCTAGTGGCGAAGCAAGTTTAAGCGTGACAATATTTACACCCATTGCTAAAATTTCCGATCTTAAAAACTCTAAAAACATAGGTTTAATATAACTTGGAGCGATAGTGTTTTCAAATGCTATATTTACGCAAGACCAGTTTCTTAACTGCGTCCTTAAAAAAAATAAGTTAATCAACAAAATTATTCCATTTACTGCCCAAACCGTAACTTGACTCGTTAAGAACAAACCAAAAATATACAAAAGATAATTTGAAAGCGCTGCAAATGCGGAGTACACGCCCAAATAAATCACAAAAATAAAATATGCCTCATAAAGTTTGCCATTAAATTTAAGATTGACTCCATCAATTTGGCTGTGTTCAATTCTGTATTTTTCAAAAAAATAAAAAGCTACGGGCATGAAAATAAACGCTGTTGCCAAAGAAACAAAAAACAACAGAAGCTCAAAAATGTAATAAGCGCTAAGGCTCCCATCAAAACCCGACCGTTTCATGACTTTGATTTTCTATTTTTATCAACAAAACTAAAATTTTCATTTTTCAATTTAACAAAACAAGTTCCATCGTTTATCCTTAACTCTCCTCTATGAAAAATTTTTGCATGTCTTTTTTCTTGTGAGCCAACTTCCACGTATTCAATGTCATAGAAGCTAAAACCTAAAATATTTAAAAAAGGATTAATGTAATAAAGAGAGTTTTGCATATACACAATCCCTATCAAAACCAAAGTCAAAACATAAACGCAATAGAAACTGACGTACGAAAGATCCAAGTTTATTGCGAAAAGCACAAACAAAGAAAAATATCCTAAAAAATGCCTGTCTGTGATGTTTTGTTTTGAAAGAATTTTAACTTCTTTTGAAACATCTTTGTTGAATTTAATGTTCCAAAGAAGTCCCCCAACACTAATTAAACATAATAAAATAAGTGTAGAAAGATTGATTGAGTTTAACACATTAAAGGTGAGATTGGCGTTAATCAATTCTACAACCAATTTTACAAGCACCAAAACATACATAGGCATAAACGCACTGATATAAAGCATTAGGTTTTTTAAAAATTTCATAAATTTATTATGATCAAAGTGAAAAATTTTACTACTTAATTGATTTCTTTAATTTAAACAACCTTTATGTTTCTCTTGATTTTAAAATCTTGTTGTGATATAATATCGCGATAAATCAATTTAGGGGGCTTTAATATGCAGGAAGAAAAAAAATATTTAAAGACCGTTGAAAATGCAATAGATGAAAACGTCACTCGCTTTGAAGAAGAAAAAGAAATTGAAAAACAAAACTACAATCGCGCTCAATCAGAATTGTCTACATGGTTTTACGATTGCGACAGCATTGAACTTTCTCGTTATAAAATGATGATTTCCGAATCTGAAAACAGAATAAAAACATTGTCATCAAAAATTGAAATGATGAAAAAATTGAAAAACAGACCATATTTTGCAAGAATTGATTTTAAAGAAAAAAACGCAAAAAACTCCGCTCCTTATTATATTGGTCTTTCATACGTAGCTCTCGATGAAAAAGCTTTCGTTTATGACTGGCGCGCTCCAATAAGCAGTATGTATTATAATTATGACGAAGGCCCTGCCAAATACGAAACGCCTGATGGCGAAGTTGAAGGCGACATCACTTTAAAACGCCAATACAACATTCAAAACGGCGAATTAAAATATTACATAGACACAAAGCAAACAATTAACGATGAAATCTTGCAACAAGTTTTAAGTCAACACGCCTCCGCCAAAATGAAGCAAATTGTATCAACAATTCAAAAAGAACAAAACGAAATTATTCGAGAAGAAAAATTCAGAACTATTTTGGTTCAAGGGGTTGCTGGATCAGGCAAGACAAGCATTGCACTACATAGAGCTGGCTATTTGCTTTACAACCATAGAGATGATTTTTCCAGCAATGATGTGCTGATTCTTTCCCCTTCAAATCTTTTTTCAAGTTATGTCAGTGAAGTCTTGCCAGAACTTGGCGAAGAAAATGTAATTGAAATGACTTTTTCTCATATCGCAAAAACGGAGCTCAAAAAAGTCATTGAACCGCGTGAAAAACTGATGGATGAAATCTATAAAAGCAAAAATCAAAAGAAACTTAACGAAATCGCTTACAAAGCATCATTTTCTTATCTTGAAGATTTGTTAAAATTTTTAAAGGAAGTTTACGCGAGCTTGTTTGATCCAAAAGATATGCTTTTTAAACCTGCAGATGCAAAAGAAGACACTTACAACGCTTTTTACTTTCCAAAGGAAGAATTAAAAAAACTATATTTTGAGATTTTTGGTTCGCTTCCAATCAATAAAAGAATTGAATATATGACGGAAGCTTTGATTGAAAGATTTGGCTTGTCTCCAAAAGAAACAGAATTAATAAAGCCTAGATTTAAAAATATGCTTTACAAATTCTTTCCGCTTTCAGATATTTATAAAATTTGCGAGGTTTTTTATGCAAGACAAAAACTCGCCATCCCTTCATTTGAAGATCTTGCATATGAAGATGTTGCAACTTTGCTTGTAATAAAAGAATACATTTTCGGGCTTGAACATGACTTTTCAACCAAATATGTCATAATCGATGAAATGCAAGATTTTTCCCCAGTTCACTTTTATTTATTTAATCACATTTGGGATTGCCCAAAAATCATTTTAGGCGACATAAATCAATGCATAGAAAAGACACTTTCGAAGAAATATCTTTTGGAGCTTTCACGTTTCTTAAAGGCCAAACTAATAATTCTTAATAAAACCTATCGCGCAACCAGACAAATCGCAGAATTTAGCGAAAAGATTATTGGTTTGAAGGGCGTGGTAAACATGAGCCGTGAAGGAACTGCACCAAGAGTGATAAGAACAAACAGCACTGAACATGCGCTATTAAAACTCATTGATGATTTCCGTGGGAAATTTGACCATACCGCAATAGTTTGCAAAACAGCAGATGAAGTTGAAAAGGTTGCAAAGATGCTGAAAGGTCGCGAAGAATTTGAAATCATTGTTGGATCAGACTACTCCTTTGACTATCCTCTTGTCATAACAACCGCATCAACCTCAAAAGGAATAGAGTTCGATCATGTCATAGTTCCTTTTGCTGACAAAGACAATTATCACTCGTCTCTTGACAAAAACATGCTTTATGTTGCATCAACAAGAGCATTGCATCAGCTTGAATTTGTTTACGAAGGCCATCGCTCAAAGTTTTTGAAAAAAGCATGATTATGCAAAAATCGTCAAAAAATAATCTCATTTTTTAAGTAAGACTCTCATAATGTAAAATGCAATCACAAAAGATAATTTAAAAAGTTTAATGAACTTAAACCAAAAAAGGCTAGAATTAAAAAATCCAGCCTTTCAGACTGTGGAAATGTGGATAACTTGCCCAAAGTTTTCCACTTAACCACCATAAACCGACCTTTTGTATAAAAATAAGCACTTTTGCATAAATATTTGTTTGTGGAAATGTGGATAACTTTTGTTGCCCACATTTTTCTTTTTTTGTCGTTTTTGTCGTCATCCTTTTAGATTTAATAAAACCAGTTTCAATGGTTTATGCTTTTTAATAATTTCAATTTAATTGACAAAAAACAAATAATAGGCTAAAATTTTTTTAGTTATCTTAGCGAGGAATATTTTATGCAAAACAGAAAAATCGTTCCAAGAAAACTTGCTGGTTTTTGGGAACTTGAACCTGAAAAAGAATTATTGTTTGAAACCATGCTTGACAAAATTAAGCAGGTGTTTTTAAAATACGCTTTTTTGCCTTTGGACACTCCTGTGATGGAGCTTTCGGAAATTTTGCTTGCAAAATCAGGTGGCGACATAGACAAAGAAATTTATCGCATAACAAAAGGATCAACGGACGCTTGTTTAAGATATGATTTCACCGTTCCTCTTGCTCGTTATGTTGCAATGAATGAAGGCTCGCTCACTTTCCCTTTTAAAAGATTTCAAATCGGAAAAGTTTACAGAGGTGAACGCCCACAAAAAGGCAGGTACCGTGAATTCTATCAATGCGATGCAGACATTATCGGCAACGAAAAACTTTCAATGGTCGCAGACGCTGAATGCATTTGTCTTTACAAAGACATCTTCGCTTCCTTGGGGCTTAAAGGGGTTGTTGAAATATCAAGCAGAAAACTTCTGTTTTCCTTGGTTGAAGACTTAGGTTTGAAAGAAAAATTTAATCAAATCGCAACCATACTCGACAAGTTTGACAAGATTGGCGAAAAAGAAGTTTCATCGCTTTTGCAAGAACTTGATATTTGCGAAAAAGCGACAAACTCGCTTATCAAATTTGTTTCAATAAAGGGTGATTTTGAAAACATAGAAAAGTCACTAAACTTTGTGTCAAAAAGCACAGCTTTTAAAGAAGCCCTTGAACAACTCAAACAACTAGACCAATTTTTAAAAAACATGAATGCTGAAAATTCTTACACATTTAACATGGGCATTATTCGTGGGCACAACTATTACACTGGCACAGTTTTTGAAGCTTATTTAGATGGCAAAAGAAATCTCGGTGCTGTTGGTGGCGGTGGAAGATATGACGATCTTGCTAGTTATTTTTCTGAAAGAAAACTTCCAGGCGTTGGCATGAGCATTGGAATCAGCAGACTGTTTGACATTTGTCTTCAAAACAATTTGCTTGATTCAAATTTTACAGCCAAAAACAAACTTTCAATTATTCCTCTTGGAGACACTTTAAATCAGTGTCTTACATTATGTTCACAAATTAGAAAAGAAGGAATTGCTTGCGATGTGATGTTTGAAGAAAAAAGCTTTAAATCCAAATTAAAAGATGCAAACAGGCTTGGCGTTCCTTTTGTTGTGATTATTGGAGAAGACGAAGTCGCTTCTGGAAAGTTCGCAGTCAAGAACATGGAAACGGGCGAACAAAAACTTTTAAGCAAAGAAGAACTAATAAAACAAATGAGGTAAAATATGCTGATAACTTTTGAAGGAATTGATTGCTCTGGCAAAGAGACTCAAAGCAACGCTTTGATTGAAAACTTAAAAAGGCAAGGTAAAAGCGTCATTAAATTTAGTTTCCCTTGTTATGAATCCCCTACAGGCAAAATTATAAGCGGTCCATATCTTGGCAAAAACATGGGATCTTATTTTGCAGAGCCTTCAAAAGTAGATCCGTATGTTGCAAGTCTTTATTTTGCCGCTGATAGGCTTTATAACATAAAAAAAATCAAAGACGCATTAAAAAAATATGATTATGTTATTATTGACAGATATGTTTATTCCAATATGGCTCATCAAGGTTGCAAACTTTCATCAAAAAAACAAGATGAATTTTTTGACTTTATCGAGTCAATTGAATTTGAGCACTTAAAACTTCCTAAACCGGATCTTGTTATATTTTTAAGACTACGTTGTGAAACAGTTTTAAACCTTTTAAAATTACGCAAAGAAAAGCAAGATGGTCACGAAAAAGATTTGAATTATTTAAAGAATGCAGAAAAAACATATTTAAAACTTTGCAACAGATTTGGGTTTAAAAAGATTTATTGTGAAAAAAATGGCAATATTGATAGTATTGAATCTATTTCTAAAAAAGTTTTAAAAATTTTAAATGATTATGAACGAAAAAATATCAAATAAATTAAAATCTTTAACAAAGAAAAGTGGCGTTTATGTTATGCGCAATCATGACGGCACAGTTATTTATGTTGGCAAAGCGAAAAATTTAAAAAATCGTGTAAGCCAATATTTTCGTTCGTCCCCTAAACCAAGCAAAGTTCAAGCCATGGTTGACAATATTGATGATTTTGATTATTTTATTACAATTTCAGAAAGAGATGCCTTGGCGCTTGAAAGCAATTTAATAAAAAAATATCAGCCTTATTACAACATATTATTGAAAGATGGAAAAGCCTTCCCTTACATTGCGTTAAACATGAACGATCCTTTCCCAAAACTTCAAGTTGTGAGAAGAATAGGAAAACCTAATTGGAAATATTTTGGTCCTTATTTTGCAGGATTAAGTGCAAGTGAAATCATAAAAACAGCGAACATGGCTTTTGGGCTTAGAACTTGTTCACTAAAAATAACTGAAACTTCCGTTGCAAAACGAGAATGTTTAAACTATTTTCTTGGATTGTGCTGTGCCCCATGCACAAAACAAGTTGATCACAAAGAATATGCCGACCGAGTAAAAAAGGTTGTCAACTTTTTAAATGGTAATGATGAAGAAATCGAATCAATTCTAACAGAAAAAATGAACAATGCGTCAATTAATGAAAATTATGAAAGCGCGATAATTTATCGCGATCGCTTAAAAATGGTCACGAAACTAAAACAAAGGGTTGTGGCAAATTTGCCAAAAAACATAAACAAGGACGTGTTCGCCTATGTAACCGACGGGTTTAATGGAGTGATAAACTCTTTAATCGTTCGTGGCGGTAAAATTTTAGGTGTGATGAACTATCCAGTTAATGACGCAAGTTTAGAAGAAGACCAAACTCTGTTTAATTTTCTTGTGCAGTATTACGAAAACATGCTTGTTCCAGAGGAAATAATTTTAAGTCATAAATTAAGTGATGCAGATTTGTTGCAATCCACTTTTAAACATTCCGTCAAATTAAACAATAACCCTCATGGAGCAAATTTGACATTGCTCAAAATGGCAAAAGAAAACGCTTTGGAATATTTAGAAAAACATATCGAAAAAGAAAAGATAAAATATTCAAACACTTTTGGCGCTTTAGAAAAACTGAAAACAGAACTAAATTTGCCACGCTTGCCTGTTAGAATGGAATGCTATGACATATCTCACATCAGCGGGACTAACAAAGTTGCATCAATGGTCGTATTTAAAAATGGCGAACCTGCGAAAAATCACTATCGCAAATTTAAAATTAAAACAGTCAAAGGCTCTAATGATTTCGCATCTCTTCAAGAAGCTTTAACAAGAAGGCTAACACGCTTAAAAGAACAAAACGGCGATAGTTTTAAAGAAAGTCCTGATCTCATTATAATTGACGGCGGAAAGGGTCAACTTTCCTCATGCCTTGAAGTAATGGAAAAAATGGGCTTAGATTTACCAATGATTTCTCTTGCAAAAAGAATAGAAGAAGTCTTTGTACCAAAAAGCCACAATCCAGTGCTGTTAAAACCTAACAGTGCAGAATTAAAACTTTTGCAACGGATTAGAGATGAAGCGCACAGGTTCGCGATCACCTTCCACAGACAAACACGCACAAAAGAGCAAACTAAAAATGAATTAGAACAAATTAAAGGTCTTGGCAAGAAAAAGATTGAAACTCTGCTTAACTGTTTTGAATCTATTGAGAATATTAAAAAAGCAAGCGTTGACGAGCTTTGCATATTGCCAGGCATTCACAAACAACTTGCACTAGAAATAAAAAAATATTTCGAAAAATAAGATTTTTACTCGTTTTTGACTTTTCTTTAAAAACACAGGATTCGTAAAATCGCTTGTTAAATTAAAAAAAATGCGTTATAATATCTCACGAATCCATGCAGGTATAATTTAGTGGTAAAATGTGTGCTTCCCAAGCATAATTCGCGGGTCCGATTCCCGCTACCTGCTCCAAAAAAAACCGCACCTTAATCGGTGCGTTTTATTTTATTTTTATTTTTTCTATTAGCTACAAAAGAACAAAAGGTCAAAATCATCAAAACCGCTCCAGCAAAAATCGCCCCTGCACCACTATAAAATAGTGCATCTCTTGTTCTAGTTGCTTCAACCCAACCATTTGACATCATGCCAGGAAGCTCAATGAATGTTCCTGAAAAAACTAAAATCAATCCCGCTAAAATTAAACATATCGCAACTACCCTCAACGTCAAAACTAGCTTATCTTTTTCTTTCACAGTTTTTTCTTCTGTTTTTTCCATATTCATAACCTCTTTATTATTTTAACACATACTAAAATTTTTTGGTAATAATTTTGCAAAAGCAATTTACTTTTTTAGTTTTTTCTGCTATAATTTCAAAGCAAGTTTAAATATGAATTTGCTCAAACTCGTTCTAATGAGCGTTTACGCTCTCTCCTTTCTTCGAACAATAAAAACTTAATTTTAAATTTATTCTTTCTAATAATTTATGCGCCGCTAGCTCAGCTGGATAGAGCGTTGGTCTACGGAACCAAAGGTCAGGGGTTCGAATCCCTTGCGGCGCACCAAAAAATTATAAAAAATGTTTTGCTATACCGCTTTCTTTATTCTATTATTTTTAGAAATTTTGATATCATAGAGTTATAAAATTACCACAAATTTGATGTAGATGCAAACTATCTGGCTCTGATTATATTAATTAATCAAAAATAAAGAGGTACATTATGGAAAAACTTTATATTGGGAAAAATAATGCAACTTTTCAGCAGATTTTAGCTCTTAAAAATAACCGGAATAAAAGAATGCAATTGGGACTATTTTTCGTTGAGGGCGTTCAAAACATTAAAGACGCAATTGCAAATAGTTGGGAAATACAGGCTTTTCTATATTCAGAAAAAACAAACCTATCCAAATGGGCAAAAAGCGTTCTAAACCTGGCTAAAGATATCTACATTTTAACTGACACTCTTATGAAAGAATTAAGCGATAAAGTTGATACCAGCGAGATTTTGGCTATTATTAAAATGAAGAAAGAAAAAAATATTCCCATGCCAGCAAATCCTGTTTATATTTTACTTGACAGGCCTTCAAAAAAAGGCAATCTTGGCACAATTATAAGAAGTTGTGATGCCTTTAATGTTGACCATATATTTTATTCAGGTCACTCTGTCGACATTTTTGACCATGAAGTTATTACAGCATCTATGGGTTCTTTTTTTAAAATGAACATCTCTTTTATACATTCAAACAATGAGTTCGTGGAACTTATAAAATCTCTTAAATCATATTACCCAAATTTACAAGTTGTTGCGACCTCTTTACAATCAAACAATCTCTTGCAAGATTGCGATTTTCTGAATCCAACCTTGTTACTTATAGGAAATGAAACAAATGGACTATGTAAATTTTATAATGACATTGCAGATAAATCAGTTAAAATTGAAATGCGTAAAGGGATAGACTCTCTAAATATCGCTTGCGCCACCACTGTGTGTTTATATGAAATAGAAAGACAAAGAAAATTATAAATAAAAATTAAATTATTGATGTTTGGGAAATATCTATCACGATATCAAAAATAATTTCTAATTAACTTATACTATCTTTTGCTTAAAAATAATGGGTTTGGATTTAATATATTTTGTCGCACCAGACGAAAGAGATGAGAACTTCTGATCTTCTTTGAACAATGCGAGTGATAATATTAAGAACAAATCGCTTACGATGCATCATTTGCTAATTAACAAAAATAAAAAAAGGCGTTTCCGCCTTTTTTTATTTTTGTTTTCTTATGCTTTTGGTTCTTCGTTTGTTGAAGAAGCGATTTGCTCTTTTTGCGCGTTCAATCTTGCAACACGCTTATTCTCTAAGCTTAAATCAACAATATACAAAATATTTGTTGCTAAAAGAGCAAGAGCACATAACAATGTTATAATTATATTTGATATAGCCCCACCACTGAACACAGCGATGATCAACATGAGCATTACTAAAAAGTTGAAAACTATTGACGCAATAGTAACGCCTTTCTTTTGCGCATATTTTTCAGGCGAACCGAAAACATGCCCAAAATTTACACAAGTCAGTATAAATGCTACAATTAAAAACAGTTCAAGAATTACATAAATTCCTAAAGTCATCACTGCCAGTGGAGCATCTAGTTCAGTGCCAGTTGATGCTGCAGATAAAAAGGTAAATACAACCACCATAGCATATGCGTTTAAAATCACTTGCGCACCGTTAACAATAGTTGCCAAAATTGTTCCAACTAAACTTCCGACTCTTTTCATTTTTCCCTCCTCAAATATATAAAACCAAAAATAACAAAATTTGTCAACTAAATTAATAACCTTTATGATTATTTTTCAATGGTTAATAATATTTTATTAATAAATTTTAATTTTATTATTGTTTTACAAATATGGTATAAAGTATTTTTAATTGCAAAATTTTAATATTTAATATATAATTTAACTAAACTTAAAACAAGACAAGAGGAATTTATGAAAAAATTAAAATCTTTTTTATTAATGTTAATAATTTTACCTTGCGCCTTTCTTTTTTGTGCATGTAATGTTCAAACGACTTACCATTCCCCTACAATAACTGAAGAGGTTGTTATAACTTCTGACTTAACACAAGCAACTAACACTGCCATGATGTCAACTGTTGCAATCTTTACTGAAACTAGAAATGGCTATTCCGCAGGCGCTGGGGTAATTTATTCTTTAAACAAAGAAAGTGGTGAAGCTTATATAATAACCAATTATCATGTTGTAGTAAACGGTGATTATTTTGCTGGTTCGCCTTCAACTTCAACAATATATGCCCAACCATACGGATCAGCATACTGCACCATAGGGACCACTGACTTTGGAAGCACAACATTAATTAAAGGAAACAATTTGCTTTCCTGCACTTATGTTGGTGGTTCAAAAACTTACGACATTGCTGTTTTGAAAGTTCAAGATGACTTGTTAAAAACTTATGCCTTACAAGCAGCAACCATTTCAAAATCAACTGCAAAACTTGGCTCAACTGTAATAGCAATTGGCAATCCCAACTTTGAAGGACTAAGTGCGACAAGGGGCACAATAAGCGTGGAATCCGAAGAGATCACTGTTTGTGTAAGTGATGAAACCGTGCCTACAGCAAATCAAGAATATATCTCTTATAGAGCGATAAGATTTGATGCGCCAATCAACGGTGGAAACAGCGGTGGCGGTCTTTACAATGAAAAAGGTGAACTCATTGGCATAGCTAGTGCTTCTGGCGAAGATCTTGAAAATTATAGTAGCGCAATTCCAATAACCGTTGCCGTAAATGTTGCAGAAAATATCTTATACGGAAAAGAAAAAGGTTTAAATGGTTTGTATAAATTTAATAGTGGCATAACTTTCGAAGCACAAAATTCACAAACGATTTATGAAGAAACAACCGGTTTATTATTTATAAAAGAAGATATTATAGTAACAAATTCAGAAGGCGTGCTATATACTTATGGCGTGCGCAATGGTGATAAAATTGTTTCTGTCAAAAAAGGAGAGATTGAAATAGAACTTTCTCGTGCCTATGAACTCGAAGATTTCTTTTTAAGCGTTTATCCGGGAGATACTTTTATAATAACTTGGGTATCAGCTGATGGCAATGAAACAGAAGAAATTACAACTTCATCGTCTGATTACAGCATAATTGCATAAAAGAGGAAACAATGAAAAAAAATATTATACTTGACGTAGATCCTGGCGTTGATGACGCCATTTCAATGATTTACAGCTTTCTTACAACAAAATTTGATGTTAGATTAATTTGCGTCACAAAGGGCAACAAAGATTTGGATCAGTCAACTTTAAACGCACTTTTTGTCACTGAAAATTTTTCAAAGAAGCAAATTCCTGTTGTCCAAGGTGCAAAGGGTCCATTAAAAAAGAAAAGAATAAAAAAACTCAATGTCCATGGGAAAAGTGGCTTGGGCTCAAAAATAAATGTCACACAAGTTAATTCTCAAACAATAAACTCGCAAAATTACACTGCAAGTGAAGCGATATTAGATTGCGTCAAGAAATATAAAAATATTATTTATATTTGCAATGGTCCTTGTTCAACTCTTGCAACAGCTTTAAACAAATATCCTCAAATAAATGATTATGTTGAAAGTTATTTAATAATGGGTGGAACCATTAAAGGAACAGGAAGCATAACGCCTTATGCAAGTTTTAATATGTTTTCTGACCCTGAAGCAGCATTAAGAATCATCAAAACAAAAAAACCTATAACTTTTAGCCCTTCAGAAATAGGACTTGCGACTTATCTTGATCAACCAATTTTAGATCGATGGTCAACTTATGGGACATACGGGCAAGTGGTAAAAGATCTTTACACTGGCTATCATGATCTTCTTTTGCCAACAGACAAATTTGCAACGCATGATCTGTGCGCGGTGCTCTCGGTTGCACATCCTGAATTCTTCGAATTTGAAAAAGTAAAGGTAAAACTTAACACAAGCGACGGCAAAAAAAGAGGTCAAACCATATTTAAAAAGAAACGAAAATCAAACATAACATTAATAACAAAAGCTGACAGAGAAAAAATTATCAAAGAATTTGAAAAATGTCTTAAAAAAGCAAAATAAAACCTTGGCTTATTGCCAAGGCTTTTTTATAACAACGGAGCAAAAAGTCTAAATATTGACTGCGCAATTTTACTAAGTGGTGGTGCTTTTTTAAAGTACGACTCATCTGCTAGATTAGAGTTTGCCATGTCTTTTTCGTAATCAAGAGCATAATCAGCATTTAATTTTTCTGAATACATGATCGCCGTGCACTCAAAGTTTAAGCCAAATGAACGATTGTCTAAATTACAACTTCCAATAGAAAGTTTGTTGTCGTCAACAAGCATTGTTTTTGCGTGCAGAAAACCGTTATAGAAATAAATTTTAATTCCAACTTGTGCCATTTCTCTGGCATAAGAAAGAGTTGGGAAAAACACTGTTTTTTTATCTGGCTTTCGTGGAAGCATTATTCTCACATCCACTCCACTTTTTTGTGCGATCATTAAAGCTGACATAAACGAATCATCTGGAACAAAGTAAGGCGTTTGAAGCCAAACGCGTTTTTTGGCTGTTGTTATCATTTTAATGTAGGCTTCTTTTATCTTTTGCAATTTACTGTCTGGCCCTGATGTTAAAACTTGCAACCCCACATCCCCCATCGGTTTAGGAACAGGGAAATAAGAATCAATATAATCTTCAACAGGCGTGTCGTCTTTTCTTGCATATCTCCAATCATCTAAAAAGATGTTTTGTAACGGGAAAGCGCCACTTCCTTCAATTCTCACGCTTGCATCTCGCCATGGGGAAAGTTTTTTATTCATTCCCATATGATCGTCTCGAATATTAATTCCGCCAGTGTAAGCGATCTTGCCGTCAATCACAACGATTTTTCTGTGGTTGCGATAGTTGATTTTCAAGTTTATCATTCGAATGTGCATGAAAGGTGGGAAAAACTCTGCGACTTCTCCACCTGCTTTTTCAAGCTTTTTAAAAAATCTTTTTCGCGTTTTTTTGCTTCCAACAGAGTCGTAAATGAGTTTAACTTTGACACCCTCTTTAGCTTTTTTGATGAGAATGTCCATAATCTCTTTTCCAACCCTGTCGTTTGCAAAAATATAATACTCCACATTAATTGATTCTTTTGCCGCTAAAAGATCTTGTTTTAAAATAGCGATTTTTTCAAGCCCGTGCTTAAAATACTTAACATCATTCCATAAGCAAGGATATCCGCCCATGTCGAAACATAATTGAACAAGCCCAGCATCTTTACTAAAATTTTTTGTTCCGCTGACCTCTGAAAAAGTTTGCAAACCTCGAATGTTTTTCAAAACATCTTTTTCAGAAATAGCAACTTTGTGCAACATCTTTTTTGTTCGATAGCTTAACCCACTGCCCAAAAGCACATAGAAAATAAAGCCAATGCCAGGGAAAAAGGTTAAGATTGTCAGCCATGCAATTATAGTCTGGGGTTTCTTTTTTTCAAGAAACACCATAACAATCAATAAAAACAGATTGAGAACGCCAAGTATACCCAGCGCGACCATAACCCACAGCGCCCAATGCAAAACCTTTTCCTCCTTTTTAAATTAAATATTTTCTAAATCAAAATCAGCCTAAATTGACCAAGCAATTTGTCCCAACCATGTTTGCTTTCTAAATATGAACCAGCAGGTCCGCCAGAAGCCTTGCAATAAACATTAACCATAATGTATTCTTGGTTGTTTGGCTTGTAGCCTGCCCCAGTGTAAAGCGTTGAACCATCTTCACCAAAATAAGCTGTTGAAATCTCTCCTTCTCCAAACGAAACTTCAAAGTAAATTTTCTTCTTCTCAGCCTCATCCCAAGAATCAGAATCATATTCCTCAAGTGCCTTTGCTGTGGCATCCTGTTCAAACGATGTGCTTCCGTTGCCCGTTTTCGCTTGATACAAGGTCATTCCAGACGCCCATTTGCTTATTTGTATCTTATAATTGCCATCTCCAGTATTTTCGTAGCCTTGTTGATTAATTTGCTTAATTGTGGCGGTTCCTAGTCCATCGTCAAAGAAACTAAACGCACTTGTCACCCAATAAGTTTTGTTAAATCTGTAATAAACATCCTCCCCGTCTACTTTAACACCGATAACATACGATTTTGTCACCTCATAGTAGTCTTGTTGAAGCATTCTTCCAGCATCTTCAATATAAATGGTGTCGGTGTCATCTGTAATTGGCTGCCAATCTGAAGCTGAAGTTGTTGAATCTGAATCTGAAATTGTCTTTGTAGGATTAATTGCCTCGCCAGCATAATAAAGTGTTGTGTTTTCGCTTTGACCAGATATCGTGATTGTCACAGTATCTGACTTCGGTTGAATTGTTCTTCCGACAAGATCAGAAATGCTGATGTATTGCGTTACTGGTCTCAATGTGTTTTCATTGTTGTAAGTTTTCGTAACAGGCGTTTCCTCGTTTAGTTTCACTTCAATCGTTGCAGTTCCTGATGCAGGAAGAGTTAAAACAAGCGTGTCATCATAATAAGAAACAGGATTATTATCACCTGAATCATTTCCACTGACAGCAGTATTGCCTGAATCATATCCGGTAACCGAAATATAATCTTTCAAATTAAATGATTTTCCGTCCACAACCACATTGCCGATTGAATTCATTGCGACTTTTCTTGAAAGCGTTGCAACAAAACTTACTTCACAAGTTTCAGAATCTCCACCTTTTGAATACGTCAACACAACGCGGACTGTCACACTAATGCTGTCGTTCGTTCCATAACACCACCCCGGCATTGTCGGAACAGTAAATCTTCCGGTCTCCTGTGGTGAATAATAATTGATTTCGCCTAGGGCTTTTAAGTCATTCGCCGTAGCCAATCTTCCGCCACTTCCGCCTGCTTGTTTAATCTCACTTTCATATTGGAATGTCACCGAAGAAACTTCAACATACTGATAAGTCATTTGAGAAAGAGCAGTGTTTGTAAGATAGTTGTTATAAATAGCTTTCGATGCTTCACTGACTTTATCTCCATCAACACTGTTTATTTCATCACTATTTGACCCCCATGTGTCAATATTGTCTAAAACAATCATGTTTCCTGATGATGCACCGGCTGGCACTTGGTCATAAAGCATTGTCAAGTCATATTCAGTTTTAGCTTGAGCTCCTTCACCAACCGTGTGGCTTGAAACACTAATCAAATCATAAAGCACTCCGACATCAAACTTTTCTCCTTCAACATAGTATGTGTCAGTTGCACCCGTGTAAATTATTGGGTTTTGTGCCTGTTGTGGAAGCAAGTTGAAGTAGAAATGAACAGTGAATTCATATTCGTTTGTAATTTCAAGCATATATTGTTTTTGCCCAAACACAACTTGACTTGGCGTTATAATTAAATCTGATCCATTAGGTGTCGCAGTAGCATTATAAGGTAATAATGTCGGCATATCATCTTGATTGACTTCGAACAAATAATTTTTATTATTTATAGTTACTTTATTTCCTGAAACTGCATTTTCAAGAGTTTCATTCCCAAGTTTAATCTCTGCTAAACTACCTTCTGTAAAAATCATTGTATATACTTGTCCATCAACGGTAATTGTCGCTTGTGTTTTAGCTTGATTATACTGGCCATTAATAGCTTGCCACTCGTCACTATTTAAATTCAATTTCCCAATGTTTGATTCGGCGTTATATCCAGAGCCATCTCCCTTAACATTCAATGTGTAAGTCAAAGATGTCGCGATATTAACATTGTTCCAGTTTGATCTTACAAATGAAACAACTGAATTATTTGCAGTCGCAATATTTAAAGGTAAGTCTCCTGTTGGGGTAAAGTTGTAAGGTGAAATTTCATTTGAAGCCACTTCTTCAGTCGTCGTTCCAGCGGTTGCGACAGTTGTTCCGCCAATTGTAACAGTATAGTCAGGGATCAACTTAACAACCAAATAGAATGATTTTGTAAATTCGCCAACCGTATAATCAAATCTTAACAAAACATAATCTCCCTTGTTGTCGGCACCTTCACCGAACAAGTAGAAATCATAAACTGTTTTGCCACCATCATCTTCATTTTTTGCAATTGGTGAGAATGTCAAATAGTCGCTTCCGTTCGTTGTTTTATATTTGAACTCTTCTTTTGGAACGCTTAAATTACTAAATTCTCCTAAAACATCCTGTGGGTTTGCAACCACTTGAACATTCAATGAAACTTCACCATTCTTAATGCTGTCATAAGAGATAAGTTCGCCTGTTGATGGATGTCTGATTTCTGCTTGCTCAACGAGTTTATAACTATCGCCGTCATTAGTTTGAATTGTGATCACTGTTTGATTGCCAGCTGTAAACTCTTTCCCAACTTCAATGTCAAGTGCTTTTTTAACGTTATAAGTTATTGTCCCTGCAGGCGTTCCATCTACACCGATTTTATATTGAACATTAAATGTCGCAATTTGACCTGCTTCAAAATTTGATCCGTCTTCTTCTTCAACAATATTCAACGCGCCGTTTGTGATGAGAACTGAACTTCCGTCCGACAAAGTGTAATAATATTCAACACGACTTGCAAGGCGAACAAAACTTACGCCAGCATATGTTTCAATTTCATCTTTATCATTTTTTCCACCGATGACAAATTCTGTGTCTGCACTCACATCAGTGCCAACATCAACATAAATTGTGCCTTTTGTTTTAAGGCTTTCAGTCATTCTGAACGATGCAAGTTCAGCGCCGTCTGTTTTGTTGTAAATTTTGTAAATGGTGCCAACAGACGCTTCTGATGAAACTGAAAGTTGAGCCAACCTGTTTTTAGCAAAGATGTTAGTTTTGTCACCGTCATAAAGACTAGATTTGTCCGCATAAAGAAGTTCAAAAGACTGCCCAGCTTCAACCGTTTGGTTCACAGTCGTTTGTGTTTGAGATGAAATCACATTGTCAAACACATAAACAACATAGTTGACGCTGACACCTTTGTAAGTCAAAACAAATGTGATTTTTCCTATTCCTGACGCGCCTTCTTTCTTTGTGACAGTAAGGTCGCCATTTTCATACAAACAACTCAGCAAATTTATCGTGCTTTCATTTTCATTTATTGAAACATTTAGTGAACTATCTGTTTCCCAATTGGTCCAAACTACTCTTGCGCCATTTGCAAAATCAGCAGTTGATGTGAAGAAGTCAGTATATTTACCATACTTAATCACTTCATATTCCAATGTTTCATTTGCCGGTTGTGGATAATTTATCGTCGCTTGTGTGGCAGGCAAGATTACAAATGAAATTCTAATTGTGTCAGTTGTGAATGAATAAGTTCCATTTTCGTATTGCAATTTAAATTCAACCCAAGTTGCCGTTTGCTGTGGCACATATTTTGCTTGAATGCTGATTGTTTGATTGTTTATGCTTACATTCTCAACAAAGCTTCGGTCAAAAGATGATTCGGTAATCGCATATTGTTCATTTGCCCCAGCACCTTCTAATACATCGCCTAAAGCAATAGTTAGCGAGGACCCACCAACAATATCTGCAGTTGTGATGCTTTTTATGGAAATATTTGCTTTAAAAGTGAATGTTTTGGAAACGGATCCAGATCCTGTTTTGCCGTCGTGGTTATAATTATAATTGTATGTCACAGTCGCACTCAAGTTTGTCGCATTATAGATTGGAGCAACGGTGAATGATGAGCCTGATGTGTTTATCAATTCTGTTTTGTCGTCTGTGCTTACTTCTGTTATGTCAACACCAGTTGGAACTTCTCCCAACAAGTTAGTAGGCTCATAAGTTGTCCCGCCCATCAAAACGTCTTGCGTCCATTTGAACTTAACTGTTGATGGAACGAAGACTGGCAAGGTTATTGTCTTTTGCCCTGCAATTGTGAAATAGATTTCGTAGTCTGAATCTGTTCCAATGAAGCCTGGCAAAGTTAATTTTATCTTTTTTGGATTATCACTTGTTTCATCTACACTGATTATTCCTTCGCCAAAATTGCTTGTCACCACTGTTGTGATGTCGGATCCAACATTGCTTTCTGCGTCTCCAACGCGTTGTTTTGTTGTGACATCAAATGTTATATTTGTCTGTCCCCTAAAAATCTCTAAAACTCCATCAATTAACTTTGCATTGTTAAACTCTGAATAATCCACAAAGTATTCAACATCTGATGAATTGACAACAAAAGTATATTCAAATGTGTGGTTGTAAAGATTAGAATAGGTTTTTGAGATCACAACAGTAACATTTTTTGCATCGCTGTTGTTTTTGAAAGTTAACTTTGAACCAGAAAGCACAACTTCAAATGGCGATCCCGCGCCAAAGTTTTCAACTTCTTCGCCGTCAATAGTGACGCTCTTAACTGAATATGTTCCTGTTCCCCAAGCTTCATCTGTTGGGAATCTTGTTTGCCCAGCATTTTCTGCTTCGCTTCCAAACGCAGAATCTAGATCGATAGGTTCGCTGTATTGACCATTTTCAACTTCAACAAACTCTGCTGTTGAGCCGTTGTAAGGATAAATCACTTCGCCAACACTTTCTAGGTTTCCGACAATTTTTAAGTTGTAGTCATAAGAAAGTGAAACGCCTTCTTTCGTTATGGTCACTTTAATTTTAACAACCACTTCTGTGCCAGCAAGCATATTCTTGATTGTAAATGTTCCGTTTTCACTAAAACTTGTAAATGCAGAATTTGCAAGGTCGCCAATCAATTCATAGGAATATAAAACACCTGGATCTTCGTTTGTCGCTGTTGTTGTTCCATCAGATTTTAAAACAGGTTTGATAACTTTGCCAGTTAATTTCATTTCATAAGTGGAACCTGCCGTAACTTCTGCACAATATTCCTCATTTGCTTCAAACACTTTTTGTAAGTCATTTTCGTCATCATAGCCAACAAATGTTGAGCCCACTCTTGAAACAAGAATTGGAACTTGCCATCTTGCATATTCGCTTGAACCATCCACTTTGAATGTCAGATAAATAAACGCCTTATCTCCTGCTAATATAGGCGGATCTTTATCTTCTGCTAATATAGGCGAATTGCTTGAGTCAAATTTAAAAGCGATTGTATCAACATTTTCAGCAGAATCTGTAACAGAATAACAATAATTTCCTTTGTTTAACTCTGCAGAAATGGTCTGCCCATTTATCTCAATCACAACATTTCGATTTATTGTTGTTGTGTTGCCTTCTATCACCGCGACATTGACTCCGCCGTAAAGCACTTGCTTTTCTGTTCCTGAAATTATTTTACCTGACCCAACAACATTTGTTAGATCAATGCCCAAAATCAAATCATAATCTGCGCTGTCAATTAAAACACCATTTGCTCCATATATTTTTAAAGTCACATCCTTGCTTGTTTGTCCGTAATTATAAATTAATGTTGCCAAGGTCCTTTGAATATTTTTTTCTTGGGTGAATTCAATAAATTCAACCTCGTTTTGATTTTCAAGACTGACAAATTTTATGCTGTTAATCAAAGTCCATTTTTCTTCGCCCAATTCAACAGTGCCTTTATTTGTGTCGCCACTAAATGTTTTGTCTGTTATTCTAACTATGTCAAAAATATTGCTTGAAGCATAACCTTCTGAAGTTGTCGCAATAGCTGATGCATTAATTTGGGTTGTCTTTTGCTCAATTTTAATATTTGGATAAACCGTGAAATTGATTTCTTTGTAATACCCATATTGGTTGTTGTTTGTAAGGGCATATAAAGTCAATTGTATATTGGTTTTTTCAACCACATCTTCAAAAATTAAAATGTTTTGAATAACTGTTGCGACTTTCTTTCCTTCAACAATAAAACTATACCCTTTTTCATCTACCTCGCCTTCATCTACCTTGCCTTCATATACCTCGCCCCAATTAACATTGTTTACACTTAAATACTCATCAAGATCTATTCCAAACCCTGCATAAACAGCCGTCTCATCTTCTTCTCTGCCAACCACGCCAAGCGTGCCGTCTGTAAAATAAGCAACATTGTTTAAGTTGTTTAAAGTTTCTGTTGCTGTGGCTTTAATTGTCAGTTTAAAAGTAAATTTAAGAGTTCCATTATCATTGGTAGCATTAAATATCAAAGTAACATCTTGTGCAAAATGGTTTTTAACAACTATTTTTGAAATCTTGTCTGTAGATTGAGGATTTGAAGAAATAGCCCCATCTTCTTTGGTAACTTCAAACATTGCCCAAAAGTTAGTGACATCAATCGATGACAAAAATGCTTGATCTAATGTCAAATAATATGCGCTTGGCTCATATACTCCGCCATTGACAAGGACTTCAAGCAAACCATCTGGCGATGCGCCTGATTTCTTTAAATTAATTGTTGCTCCACCACCAACGATATTTGGCGTAAAAGTGTAAGACGCTTGACTTAAATCACTTGAAGGCACGCCACCGACATTTATGCCTGTTATTCCTTGGCTTGTCATATTTATAGTAAAGTTTTGTGAAACTCCGTCACTCGTTATTGTAACCCTACCATTTGTAAGTTCGCCTGCTCCAAAAGTGATGGCCTTCTCCCCTTCGTTGTTAACAATAATCAAAGTTGGTTCAGAAGAATTTAAAGTGTAATTTCCGTTAAACAATCTTCCATAATAATCATAAAGTTGAATTGATTTAAGTAAGCCAGTTTCTCCATTGAATACAACATTTTCGCCTGCTTCATTTTGAATTGAAATTGAACTCTCGCCACTAGTTTGAAGAACTTGATCAACACTGAATGCGCTTCCAATTAATCCTTCCGCCTTTATTTCTTTGGTTTTTTGATTATAAACTTTAATTCCTGTTGTAAACAGGTCGACATCCGTTGTGACAACATCAGCTCTTGTTGAAGTCGTTTGCATAGAATTGTTATACTCTACGAAGAAATAATAATTTTCGCCTTCTTCATTTGCAATATTTAGTTCCCAAAGTCCAATTTGTATTGTTGCCACATCATTGTTGGCTTCTTTTGTTATTGTTGGCTGGCCAAAAATAACAATTGCGGAATCTTTTGTCGACCCATCTTCGTTTTTTGAAGCATAAATTGTGATGTTCCCCAAATTATATTCTGACAAGAAAACATCTCCGTCGCCGTCTGCTAATGTAATTTTTAATGTGATGTCATTCCCGGCTGGAATATTATTTTGAAGGTTTGATCCTGTTGGAATTATGTATTGTTTTCTTCCAGTAGTTTCATTTTCATAAAGCCAGTCTTCATTTTGAATTTGCAAGCCTGCTTCAAAACCTCTCAATGTTTCTTTGACGTTTACGGTCACAGCGTTTGAAATTTTTATTAATCGATATCTTCCATCTTCTTCTAAAACAGGATTTCCATAAGCATCAGTTCTCACTGTCGCGAAAACCAAACTAACACCACTGATTGCTTGTTTCGCAACCAATTCCGAACCATTTAAAGGATAAAGCGTCTTGTTTTCTCCGTTAATAACATACACGCCTTTTCCCGAAGATACGGTTGAAAAATATTCGCTCAAATCTACCCCTGCATCGCTTGAATAAACAAAGAACACTTTCTTTTGATAAACATTGCCAGCAGGAACATTTGTCAAAGTATTTAAATTCTTTTCATATTGTGAAGCAACCGCCTCGTTTCCTGAGTATATTATTGTCATTGAAATAGGATCTGGAGTTTCGCTCGTCCATGAAACATCTTCTTCAACACTTTCAGTTGACTCAAAATATAAAACATATTTTTCTTCAAAGATGTTTAATTGTCCATGTTCATCTTCGACCAACAAAACAACTTCTAATTGCAGATCATAAACCCCGTTTAAAGAAAGTTCGAAATATGCTTGATTAAGGTTTTTTACATTAGAATTTATCTTAACATAAGTAAGTCCATCAACGACAACCGCACTTCCACCTTTTAGTGTTATATCACTTAACGGCGCATCTTCCCCACTTTCAGTTTTTGCGCTCAAAACTCTTACTGCAACATTTTTAATCATGCCTGACAATGAATTCCCATGAATATCAGAAACAATTGCACCTAAACTAAGATTTGACAAAGTGCTTGCTCCTGCAGAAATTCTGAAAAGTTTGTTGACTGTCAACTCATAAGGATTGTCTTGTGTGTTGGTTGTTATTACAAAACCGCCAACATTAGCCTCTACTACTGCGTGCGAAATAGAGGAAAAGATTGCAGACTCACTTGATGACAACGTGCTTATGGCTTCATTATACAAAGCTATGCCTTCAAGATCCGCATTGGCAATATAAAAATCTCTTTCTGTAAGAGAATCTGAGAAGAGATAAGCGTTTATAGTGTTAAGAGCAGAGACTTCACTTAACGCTGAAAAATAAACATCGCCATTATTATAATTGAATGTGATTCCATTTGTAGCTGACGCAAGTTCATAGTAAATATGTTTTTCTCTTTTTTCAGTCAAAGAAGTGTTTTTGTCGTCACTAAATTGATATCTGCTTGCTTCCGGCATGAAAACTGGCTCAACGACGAAATTTGTTCCTTCTGGAATTTTAATTAACCCGCTTTCATCTGCGTTGTATTCCAACTCTGGTGAAGAAGCATCAACGATTTTCAGCCCAATGTTTATGACTGGAACATCCACAGCTATTTTTATTGTTGTTGATGGCAGTTTCTTGTTTTGCGTTGTAATAACAAGATTTGACACCCCGCCTTTATTTGCCAAAATCATTTCGTCTTCATAATTTTCAATGTCTGCTTCAGTTAAAATTTCTCCATCTTTGCTGTAAGCTTGTTTCACAAGTTTAACAGTAAAGTTTTGCCCTAATGTAATTTTTTCTGGAACTATTATTACTCCATCGGAAATTGTCCCATTAGCTTCATCTCGAGTAAATGAAATCCCGGATGTAAAACTCAGAGTCACTTCTCTGTTATTTACTTTTTCCGTTGGAGAGTCAATGTTTAAATCAAAATCATCAACAGCCTCATATTGCTCTAGACTAGAATTAAATGTGTTGTCCTGATCTTGAATGGTAATTGACAAAGGATAGACTTGTTCGGTTTTAAAGCCTGTTGTCAAATAAACATATAAAACCCCACCTCCAACGGCGAGCAAAATTATTGAAATAAATATTGCAACCATTTGCCAGGTTTTAGGCGCTTTGATTTTCATAATCCTCCATCAACCACTTTAGGTTATTCTTTGCATTTATTATTAATTTAATTATACTTTTTTTGACAAAAATCACCAAACAAACAAACGAATAAAAAAAACATTTTTTAATTAAATTAAAAAATAAATTTTTTGCTCATTAATTTTAAGACAAATAAATTTATATTTTAAAAAATTTTTTTAACTAAAATTTTTAATAATTTTAATCATTTTTGTTAAAAATCATATTTTTTCTTGATTTTATTGACAATTTTTAGTAATTTTTATATAATTTTCAGTACGAACAAGGAGAAAAAAATGATTCAAGTTTCAAACGTATCTCTTGCTTTTGGCGGAAGGACTCTTTACAAAGAAGTCAACTTGAAATTTACAAAAGGCAATTGTTATGGAATTATTGGAGCTAATGGTTCTGGTAAAAGCACATTTTTGAAAATTTTAACTGGTGAAATAGAACCTAACACCGGCGAAGTTTTTATTTCGCCAGGAGAAAGAATGAGTGTTCTTCAACAAAATCAAAACGCCTATGACAATGAAACGGTTTTGGATACCGTGTTACTTGGACACAAAAGACTGATGGAAATTCAAAAAGAAAAAGATGAATTGTATGCAAAGCCTGACTTTTCTGAAGAAGACGGAATTCGCGCTGGTGAACTTGAAACCGAGTTTGCAGAACTTGGAGGCTGGGAAGCTGAAGGTCAAGCAAAAACACTCCTTCAAAATCTTGGCATAACAGAAGAATATTATTATTCTTTAATGAAAGACACTGACCCAAAAATAAAAGTAAAAGTTTTGCTTGCACAAGCTTTGTTTGGCAACCCAGATATATTAGTTTTAGATGAACCGACCAACAACTTGGACTTTAAAACTGCAGTTTGGCTTGAAAACTTTTTGTTAAACTTTGAAAACACGGTCATCATCGTTTCTCACAACCGACACTTTTTGAACAAAGTCTGCACACACATTTGCGATGTTGACTATGGACAAATAAACATGTTTATAGGCAACTATGATTTCTGGTATCAGTCTAGTCAACTTATTGCAAGACAACTTAAAGACCAAAACAAGAAAGCCGAACAGCGCGCAAAGGAATTAAAAGAATTCATTGCAAGGTTCTCTGCAAACGCATCAAAATCAAAACAAGCGACAAGCAGAAAACGTGAATTAGAAAAATTGACAATTGAAGACATTAAACCTTCTTCCCGTAAATATCCTTTCATTGACTTTAAATTTGACCAGGAAATTGGAAAAGAAATATTGAAAGTTGAAAATTTAACTAAAAAAGGATTTTTTAATAATTTAAGTTTTAATGTCGAAAAAGACCAAAAAATTGCTTTTTTTGCTAAAAACAGCCAGGTTACTACAACATTATTCAATATTTTAACAGGAATAGAACAGCCTGACTCTGGAACAATTAGATTTGGCAAAACCATTTCAGTAAGCTATCTTCCGCAAGACAACCGAGAATATTTTGATAATTGCTCTCTTTCAATTGTAGATTGGCTAAGACAATTTTCAAAAGATCAAAACGAAACATTTATTAGAAGCTGGCTTGGAAGAATGCTTTTCACTGGTGAAGAAAATTTAAAACCTGTCAACGTTTTGTCTGGTGGCGAAAAAGTTCGTTGTATGTTTGCAAAAATGATGCTGGAAGCTTCCAATATGATAATCATGGATGAACCTACAAACCATCTCGACCTCGAAAGCATTACTTCATTAAATAATGGCATGAAAAACTTTAAAGGTGCACTTTTGTTTGCATCTCATGACCAGGAAATAATTGAAACGGTTGCAAACCGAATAATCGACATAAAAGATGAAAACAACATCGTTGATAAAGCCATTACTTATGAAGAATATGCTGAAAAATATCTTTAAAATTAATTAATTGATTGACATTTCAAAATTTTTAGAATACAATAATTCAAGCAATGACGGAACTGGCAATTCCCGAGCAAACGCTTGTCGGCGTAAAGACAAAAATAAGGCACACCTGTGCGAATTAGGGTGGAACAGCGAATCGATAAAATCGCCCCTATGCTTGTCATAGGGGTTTTTTATTTTTAAAGGAGAAAATTATGGAAAAGTTAAAAAATCTTGATAAAATTGTTATGCTTTGCAAAAACAGAGGCATTATCTTCCCAGGAAGTGAAATCTATGGTGGCATGGGGAACACTTGGGACTATGGTCCTGTTGGAGTGGAATTAAAAAACAACATTAAGCGCGCTTGGTGGAAACGATTTGTTCAAGAAAGTCCAACAACTTACGGTGTTGACGCCGCAATTTTAATGAATTCACGAGTTTGGGACGCAAGTGGACACACTGCCTCTTTTTCTGATCCGAAAATGGACTGTAAAAATTGCAAGACTAGGCATCGCGCAGACAACTTGATTTCTGCTCATTCAAAAGGCAAAGAAAACCCTGACGCTATGTCAAATGAAGAAATGGAAGCCTACATTCAAGCTCATCATGTTTGTTGCCCTAATTGCGGAAAATGCGATTGGACGCCAATTCGCCAATTTAATCTTATGTTTGAAACATCTCGTGGAGTAACCGATGGTGACACAAACAAAATCTATTTGCGACCTGAAACAGCTCAAGGAGAATTTGTCAACTTTTTAAACATTCAACGTTCAATGCGTGCAAAAGTTCCTTTTGGAATCGCACAAGTCGGCAAAGCATTTAGAAACGAAATTACTCCAGGAAACTTTATTTTTAGAACAATTGAATTTGAGCAAATGGAGCATCAACAATTCTGCAAAGAAGGAGACGATCACAAGTTTTATGAAGAATACAAACAAAAAGCTTTCAACTTCTTGCTTGATTTGGGAATAAAAAAGGAAAATTTAAGATTTAAAGATCATGACAAACTTGCCCATTATGCAAAAGCAGCATGCGACATTCAATACAACTATCCTATTGGTTGGGACGAACTAAATGGAATTCACAATAGATCAAATTATGATTTGTCAAGACATCAAGAATACTCCGGCAAATCTATGGAGTATACAGATCCATACACAAATGAAAAGTATATTCCAAATGTTGTTGAATATTCAATAGGCG
Organism: uncultured Clostridia bacterium; assembly: GCA_944350115.1. Taxonomy (GTDB): domain Bacteria; phylum Bacillota; class Clostridia; order Christensenellales; family UBA1242; genus Caccovivens. Next base: position 218,526 of record CALVNZ010000001.1, read on the forward strand.
CAGACAGATTGACTTTGGTCGTTTTATGTGACGCCTATGATGAAGAAACCCTTGAAAATGGCGAAACTAGAGTAGTAATGCACTTCCATCCTGCAATAGCACCTTTCAAAGTCGCAATTTTGCCACTTCAAAAAAATCTAAGTGAAAAAGCAAAAGAAGTTTACTCATCCCTTTCAAAAGATTTTATGTGTGATTATGATGAAGCAGGATCAATAGGAAAACGATACCGCAGACAAGATGAGATCGGAACGCCTTTCTGTGTGACAATTGATTTTGACACGCTTGAAAATGACACAGTAACAATTAGATATCGCGACACAATGAAACAAGAAAGAATAGCAATTGAAAAACTTGCTGAATTTATAAAAGAAAAAATTAAATTTTAAAAAAACAGGCAATGCCTGTTTTTTTAATCTCTTCTAATTATGAGTGCAAAAAGCACAAGCCTTGCAAGAGCTATTAAACTAACGGCAAGAGAAGCCACATAAGTTAACGCTGCCGCATTTAAAACTTTTTTAACTGCAGAAATTTCACTAGCGTCAAAACAATTTAGACTTTTAAGTTCATTAACAGCCCGTTTAGAAGCATTTAGTTCAACCGGCAAAGTTACAAAGTTGACTAGTGCTCCTAGTGCAAAAAGGCCAACGCCCGTCCAAATAAAAACCTCTCCCCAAATAGTTCCAGCAAGTAAAAACCAGAACATGATTCCAATTCCTACCAAAGGGATGAGCAATGATGAGGTAAAATTGCTGAGTTTCACAACAAAAAAACGAACTTTCATTGGAAAATAATTTTTTGCATCTTGAATTGCGTGTCCTGTTTCATGTGCAGCGACTCCAATTGCTGCCATCGATGACGAGCCGTAAACATTTTCTGACAAACCAATTTCTTTGGTTTTAGGGTTGTAATGATCTGTTAGCTTCCCTTTAATGCCTTTAATTTGCAAAGAAACGTTTTCTTTTTGCAATATTCTTTTAGACACCTCTTCTGCAGTCATTTGATTTGTTGCCATTTTTTTAGAAAATGTGTCAAAGGTTTTTGTAACCTTAAACTGAGCCCACAAAGCAAAAAACAAAGCTGGAAAGATTAAAAACGATATTATTATATAGTGCCAGTAAAGCATGATTTTTCTCCTTTTTATTTAAACATTTTTGTCTTTCTTGTAAGACCGCTCCAGCTGAAAAAGAGCTTTAATAAATCGCTTAAGTATGTTAGTTTTGCACTTTTCAAGTATTTTTTTACAAGTTTCATATCAGATTTAGGCAAAAACTCATCTAATAAAACTATTGCTTTTTTTGAAGCGTCTTTTTCAATATACAACGTAAGACTTTTTAAAATTACTGCAAGCAAGAATATTCCTGCTGAAATTCCCCCGAATGTTATCGCCAATGTCAAATATTGCGGAAAAAATAATAAAACTACGCACACGATCAAACACGGCACAAACAATTTTCCAAAAAACCACCCCGCTTTTTTTAGTCTAATTTTGTGTTTTAAAAGGTTGCCTTGCGCGTCTTGTAAGGCATGCCCTAATTCATGAGCAGTTATTGCAAAAGAAGCAATAGTGTCATTTTTTAAAGTTTCATCAGTCAAAATAAGCGTTTTGCTTTTTGAAGAATATCCATCACCAACAAACTTATCTGTTTTCGCGATTTTTAATTTTCCGCCCAACTGTTCATGATTGACTTCTGCTATGAACTCTAAAATTGATTTATGCCCATTAGCTTGTAATTTAGACATTTCTTCATGAACAGCCAAAAACTTTTCAACAGCATAGTTTGCTGTTGCCAGCAAGGCGCTGACAACAACGATTACGCCAAGAATAATTACAATAATCCACCAAAATTCCATAATTATATTTTACATATTTTAAGTTAATTTATCAACCATTTTATGTCACTAAAACCACTGTATCGCCTTTTGCCAAAGTAGTCCCAGCTGGTGGCAATTGTTTTAACACTTTCCCGCCATCACCATCAGTTTCATAATAAAGGTCTTGTTCTTTAAGCTTTAAAGAAGCTTCAACTAATGAAAGTCCTGTGACATCTGGCATTTCCACATATTCAATTTTGACAGTTTCGTTGTCTTTTGGAATGTTTTTATACTCAAAAATTCCACTTAAAATTTCTTTTCCATAAGGTGCAGCGACAATGCTTCCGTAGTAAGCGCCTGCGCTTGGCTCGTCAACCATGACCATGACCACATATTCAGGACTTGAAGCAGGATAAGTTCCAATAAAACTTGAAATATATTTGCCCTGTGCAATTTGGCCGTTTTCATCATATTTTTGAGCAGTGCCTGTTTTACCCCCAACATCATATCCTTCAACAAAAATGTAATCTCCTTGCTTGTTTGTCACCTTTGAAAGCATTTGGCAGATCTTTTGCGAAGTTTCAGCACTGACAATTTGGCCTTTGCTGGTTTGAGAGTTGGAAAGAAGTTGCGTGCCATAACAATCGACAATGCTTTCCAAAACCGATGGAGTCATATAATTTCCACCATTTAAAATTCCACAAACGATGGACAAAAGCTGAATAGGTGTCACTGCAACGGCGTGACCAAAACCCATTCTCGCAAGGTCAACCGTTTTAACATTTTCTTTGTCCATTAAAATACCACTTGCTTCGCCTGCTAGGTCTATCCCCGTCTTCTGCCCAAGTCCGAACTTTTCCATATATTCATAAAACTTGCAAGCTCCAAGTCTAAGGGCAAGTTCCATAAACACACAGTTACACGAATTGACCAAGCCTTCCACAAGGGTTTGAGAACCATGTCCCGTGCTTTTCCAACACTTGATTTTGACTCCGTCAACAACTCGTGAACCACCACAATAAAACCTGTTGTTTTCACTGACAACACCTTCTTCAAGAGCAGCGGCCAAAGTCAAAATTTTAAAAGTTGAACCTGGCTCATAAACATCGGTGATTGCTTTTATCTTTGATTGATCAAACAAAACTTCAAGATTGTCTCTTGGAACTTCATTAAGGTCAAAGCTTGGTTTGGTTGACATCGCCAAAATTTCACCAGTTTTGGCATTTATAACAATTCCGGTTGCATTTTTAGCAAGTTGTTCTGTCATGATTTTTTCAAGAGTTTGTTCTAAAATAAGCTGTATTTTTGAATCTACTGTGAGAGTGATGTCAGCACCTTTTGTAGCTGGAACATAGTAACGCAAAGTTCCGCCAATCTCTTTTCCTTGCAAATCGCTTTGCGTAAACGAATAGCCATCAACACCTTTTAAATAAGACTCATACTGGGCTTCAATTCCACTTTGTCCAACATTGTCGACACTGACAAAACCAAGAACTTGCGAAAGCAGGTTTCCATAAGTGTAATATCTCCCCACGCTTTCAGCGAGATAAACACCTTTAAGATTTTTAGCATAAATTTGCTCTGCCGCGCCCGCGTCAACTTGCAATTTAATCAAAACTTCGGAAACATTCTTTTTTATGCATTTTTCATAAACAGAAAGATAATTTAATCCTAACAAGTTTGACAAATATTGACTGACCTGTTTTGCATCTTCCACTTCTCTTGCCCTGACATAAACGTTGTAAGTGGTGTAACTCACAGCAAGGCGCGAACCCGTCGAGTCATAAATATCTCCCCTTGGCGCAACAATGGCAAGGTCACGAGTCCATTGGTCAGTCGCACGAAGTTGCAAGTCTTTGCCATTTATGATTTGAACGACAAACAAGCGCACCACGAGTGCACAAAAAAGAAAGGATACAAGCAAAGTTAACGCAAGTATCCTTTTTCTAAAAGAATGCAGGGTGAAAAGGTGTTGCAATTATCTTCCTCCAAACAACCCCGACATAAAATTGCAAAATCTATCAAACCAGTTTGACTGCTTCTCAAAATCACTAGGACGCATAAGTTCGTCCGGAAAGGTTTCAATAAGTTCAGCGGTTTTATTTCCCGAATCCACAGAAGCGATCTTTTGCATAAGCGTTGCAACATTGACAGAATACTCTGATTGTGCAGCGTTATAAGCGGAAATAGAATCAGCAAGATCAACTGCCGTGAATATTCCGAGTGCCAGCGTCACAGCAAGTCCTAGCGCTAGAATTCCACGCCTGACCCAAGAAACTTTCTTTTTCGGTTTTTGCTTTTCAACCGCTCTTTCAAGTTTGATCACCCTCTTCTTTTTTTCAGAAGACAGCTCTGGCATTAGGTCATAATTAGGGGTTTCAATAACAATGTTTTTTTCTTGCTCTTTCTCAGTGCTGGTCGCCTGCTTGATTGAAGCAAGATTGATTTTCTTTTTAGCTTGCTCCAACTTTTCTTCAACCTTCACTTCTTTTTCGAGCAAAAGAGTTGACGTCTCTTTTTCCATATATATTTTTTCTCCCCCGTTTTTATTCTAAATTAATGCCACTCTGGATCGTTCTCATATTTCAGTGGTTCGTAAATATTTGAAATGGCTGTGTAGAAAGCATAGTTTGTTTGATTGTCCCCCGGAGCCTTTGCAACATTAAACGCCACTTCACAATATGAAAAGTCAAACAATTCCTGATTTAGCACACCATAACCACCATAGGTTGAGCTTTCAATAACTTGATAGTATTTTCTAGCATCGGTTTTTCCTGTGATTGTCACTTTGCGATCTTCTTTCGGAACTAATGGTTCAGGGCAATTAAATTTTCCAATCTTCACTGTCTCACCAAAACCACCTTGACTTTCTGGAACATCAAGTTCAAATTCTATATATGACCCTTCTTCGCCTTCATCTATTGGTCCGTCTTTTACGCGAATTGTTTTTGTCACAACTCTCATAGTTTTTGACAAAACATTGCCGGCTTCGTCCGTCTGCACTTGCCACCAACGAACAGAAACTTCAATCTCTAAATATTTGTTTGGATCATAAATTTCATCGCCATCGTTTCCTGCGTCATATTTAAAGTCAAGCCAAATGTCACTAAACTCACAATTTTCTTCTGAAGGCATCAAAACAAAACTTTGATATTCATAAGGCCCACCTGTGTAAAGGAAAGGATCTCCGTCTATGTTGGACATGAATGAAGTGAGCGGATAGGTCACAGCTTCTGATGCAATAAATGATTCTCCAACTGTCGTGTCATCCTCAGTTCCAGAACCGGATTCACCTTCAGTTCTTCCAATGGTGGTCAAAGTTCCAGTGAATTGCACGATTGCGTCAACAAGTTCTTCGTAGTAAAGTTCGTTTGCCCTTGGTCCTGTGGTCGCTTGCTCACCAATGATTTGTTCAATAACAAAATCTGCAATGTTTTGCTTGTTCGTCTCCGTCAAACCAACATAAGAACCAAGTTCGTTGAACAATGCTTTTCTGTCTTCAAGTGCAAGGGCAGCGCTGGATTTTTCTTCTGTTGGTGCAAAACCTTCCACGCTTACGCTAGGCGCGCCCGTCACTGGGTCATAGGCAACAGTTATTTCATTTGGCGTTATGCCCAGCACTATGCTGTAAATTGCATATTCAAGTGCAGTTGTATAATCTTCATTTACAAAAGCACTTAAAAAAGCCACGGCATCAAATGCCATGAAACTGCCCCCATTATAATATTTTTCAAAAGTGTTGAAATCATATTTATAATCTTCATCATTTTGATCAAATCTTGCCGTTATTTCATTCCCTGATGAGACGACTCTGCCGTTGTAGGCATAAAGCCAAGGCTTATATTCAAGCGAGTTGTCCGCGTTGTCATAACTTAAACTCCAATTCCAGCCATAATCAAGGTCGGCTGTGACTGTGATTGAATTTGGTTGAGTTGATGTCAATGTCAAATTGTTTTGTGTAAGTGAGAATGAGTAGTCCGAGCCATTGATTGTGATTTTGCTGTTGTTTTCTTCAAAAGTTCCTGCCTCTCCTGTCAGCACAAGTTTTCCGGAAGCATTTGAGTAAGAAAATTCATCTCCATTGATGATGATTGTTCCAGCGCCACCTATAATCGTTTGATAGGACGGATCTTCTTCTGTGATTTGATAACGAATTGCATCATAAAAATAAATAAAATCTTCCTTGTCGCCACTTGCAAATTTTTCGCTTAACATTTGCAATGTTTCATTATTTGCATGTTCATATAAAGTGGCAAAAATATTAACTGCATCTCCAGTTTCATAATTCAAAATTCCATAAGTTGAAAATAAGTATCCTAAAATATTTCCAGCCAGAGCATTGTAATAATTAGATGTGGTTGAATTTCCTTCATAATCATAATCAAGCGGACGCCTTAAAACCAAAACACCGTCAAGATTTATGCCACCCAATTCTTCTTCCAAAGTGTCTTCATATTCGTCTTCTGTGATTTCGCCGTTTTCAAGGGCATCGTCAAGTTCTTTCTTAAAATCAGGAGCCATTCCCCCACACCCTGCCAATGCAAAAACCATAATGCACAAAAAACAAATTTGAAAAATTGAATAAAATTTTTTCTTCATGATTTTATTATAACAAAAGCGACAAAAAAAATCAAATATTTTTGTTTGTTCTCATTTTGTGTTAAAAGCACAAAAAAATTGAGCTTCTGCCCAATTTTTTATTTTGATAATTTCACTTCTTCCTCTTGTGCAGTATTTCCGCTGGTGTTTCCTATTAATATAGGCTTTTCTGCTATTGTTTTGTCAGTGTTTGGTATAATGTAATTTTCACCCTCTTCCCCAGTCAACAATCTATTGTAAATGCTTTCTGAACTTTCTTGATTATTTAAAGCGGCAACTATGTTTTCTCTCTCTTCCACCACAACTTGTCCTTGATCGTTTTTGTAAACCAAACATATATTTACTACACTATAATAACCCGTATTAAAATATTTTGTATCTATATATCTAGGCCCACAAGCCCCCACATAACAAGGAACAATTGGTTCAACGCCGTCTGGCATAAATTCTTCTGTAAATTTTGAAAAATCTATTGGGGTTGTGGTGTTTGAAATAATGATTGTACCTGTAAAGTCTGAACTCGTTAATTCATTAACAACCTTTTTATAATTTTCAATTTCTGATTTTAATGCTTGTAAATTCGCAATTACGACTTCTTTCTTTTCAATTGAAATGTTTTCTCCTACTTGATTAACAACATACTGATAAAAATCTCCTACGCTTTCAATTTGTTGGGACAAAGTTACATAATTTAATAATTGAGTTTTATTGTTTCCCTTATAAGTTGATTTTCCCAAAACTTGTCTGTTTATTGAATTTATCGCATCAAAATATAAAATTATATTTCCATTTACATCAACAAATAACAATTTTTCATTAGAAAAATAATTTTGTGTTGTTGCTTCTAACATTGTTGGCAACATGTCATTAAATGATACAAACTTATAATCTTTGCCAAAAACCTGGTTGTATAATTTTTCTGCACTGATTGTTTGCTCTTTTTGTTCAAGTGGTAGGAATTCAAAGGTTTCGCCAGGAGAGATTTCGCCGACTTTTGAAATCAAAGCGCTTTTGTTTGCAATGGCGTTAAGTTTTTCTTGCGATGATTCGCCGTTGTCTGGATAAGTGACAACAAAAATTGAAAGCGTGTCATCTTTGTTAAGCCCGAAAGCATAACTCATGGTGCAGTTTTCGGTTGAAAGTGGTTCGTCGCCTGTGTATTTCATGCTTGGTGTCATACGGCCAAAGAACACTGCTTCAAAATCTCCAAGCGCTTTTGCCACTTGATCGTTTGCAACAAGCGAATCCTCAATTTCTGTGTATTCCGTTTTTGTCAAGGTTGCTTTTTCAATGATTTCTGAAACCTTTGCTTTGTATTGTGCCACAGCGTCTGTGATTTTTTGTGTCACGGCTTTTTCTTCACTTTCTTTCACTGCGGTGTCGCGGTCCATTTCAACAGTTTCCCAAACTTGACTTTCAGCGTTTTCATTCAAAATTGCTCTGTCGCCTTCTGTCAAATCTGAAACAATTGCGTAAAGTGTTGTTTCTCCGCCCTTCGTCACCAATGCAAAAGATTTTCCGTCTTGTGTGGAAGAGATGAAATCAACTGATTCTGCCCCAGCAAACGCTTCTTTAACTTTGTCAGTTGCACGGTTGCTTGCAAAATTCATCAATGCGTTTTTGTCAACCACATTGTCAAAAATTTCGCCAGCAGTTGTTTGCGCTGAAACAATAGGTGGATCAGTGTTTATTCCTCCTTGATCCTTTTCTTTGTTGTTGCACGCAACAAGACCGATTGAACAAATTGCAGTCAAAGTTAAAACGGCACCAGCGACAAATAATTTCTTAAAGCTTGGTTTTTTTCTTTCATTTGAATCTTGTTCGCATCCGCTGATCACACCACCAGTCAAAACAATTGGCTCGCTTTCAGCATAACGCTTTTTGTTTTCTTCGTCTAAATTGTTTAAAACACCTTCGTAAACAGAGCCCGCGTTTGCTGGGTCACTCTGAATTCTTTTTAATGTTTCATAGGCCACTCTTGTCGCTCCGCCTTCATACATGCCGTCAAACATTGTTTTGTCCATAAACAATTTTAAACCAATGTCTTCTGGCAAGCACTCAATCAAAGCCTCTCTCAAAATTTCTTCATCATACTTCTCTTTCAACTTTTGAAGATCGTCATCATTGATTGTTCTTGTCGCCAAAATGCTTTTAATTTCATCATAGGCCTTTTGCATTTTTTCGTTTTGCATATTCCCTCCTTGGTAGGTTACAACTATTTTAACACATAAAAACCAGAATTTCAAGTGCTTTTTTAGTTCGATTTTTTTCACAAATTAATCAAAACTTTTCAAAAATTCGCAATTTTGCTGAATGTGACCTTTCGTTTTGCGAAAGTTCATCTGCTGACGGAAGAATTGGTTTTCGATTAACAAGTTTGCCAACCGCCTTGTGTCCGCAAATGCAAATGGGCGTTTTAGGTGGACAAACACAACCGGTGCTTTTTTCTTTCATCACATTTTTGACAATTCGATCTTCCAAACTGTGAAAAGTGATCACGGCGAGTCTTCTTTTTGAATTCAAGCAATCGACAAAGTCTTCAACCGCTTTTTTCAGCAATGCAAGTTCTTGATTGACTTCAATTCGAATGGCTTGAAAAGTTTTTTTGCTTACTCCGCCTTTTCCAAAAATAATCTTTTTCGGAAAAGTTGACTCAACGATTTCTTTCAACTCTAGTGTGGTTGAAATTGGTTGTTTTTTTCTCGCTTCAACGATTGCTCTTGCAATTTTAGGTGCGTTTTGTTCTTCCCCATATTCCCACAACAATTTTTTAAGTTTTTCTTCGCTGTAACCATTGACGACATCAAAAGCGCTAAACGACTGCTCTTTGTCCATTCGCATGTCAAGTGGCCCATCATGTAAAAATGAAAAACCCCTTTCTGCCGTGTCAATTTGGTGACTGCTCACACCAAGATCCGCCAAAATCCCGTCGACTTTTTTGATTTTTAATTTCAAAAGTTCATCTTTCAAGTTTTTAAAATTTGAATGAACAAAACTCACATTTTCAAACTTTTTCAATCTTTCTTTTGATGCCTTTATTGCTTCTGCATCTTGATCAAAACAAACAAGACGCCCCTCTTTTGAAAGGCGTTTTGCAATTTGTTCGCTGTGGCCTCCGCCACCGCAGGTGGCATCAACATAAACGCCGTTTGCTTTTATGTTAAGGCCGTCAACCGCTTCATTTAACAAAACAGGAACATGAGAAAACTTTTTAGACATTGCCCGCCAACCCAAAGAAATCTTTTAATTTGTCAATCAAGTCTTGCCTAACATTTTCATTGTTTTCAAGTTCGGCAATTTCTGTTTTTATGTAAGTTTGTTGATCTTCCTTCAAATCAAAATTGATGTTCAAATCATTTGCCACATCCAAAATTTCTTCTGCAAGTGCTTGGTTGTTTTCGTCTTCAATGGCAGTTATGATGCTTTGAATGCCATCTTCTTGTTGATTGCCGTTAATTACAAAGTCCTTAACTGCACTTGCAAAAGAGTTTCCTTCTGTGTCCACAAGACTAATTAGTTTAAACACACTTGTAAAATCAACCTGATAAATCTTCTCAACCTTAAACACCGTTGTGAATGTTACTTCAAAGCTTGATTCAGCTTGCTTAATAAGTGCATCAAAAATTCCTCTGAACACACCTTGTTCAGTTTTGCCTGTTAATTCCTCCCTGTAAGCATTTTCTTTCATTCTTTCCAAAAGCAATCCAAGGCGTTCAACATCAATTGATTTTAGTCCTGTGCTTATGTCATCGTTCGCTAAAATATCGATAAACGCTTTAATGATGTTGCAAAGTTCTTGTGTTTGACTTTCTTCGGAAGACGAATCAAACGTTGCAGAATTTAAGTCCAAAACCGCGCCCGCTTGATTTTCCTGATCAAGACTTTTTTGTATTTCTTCGGTCAAAGTTTCTGAAATTTGATCTCTTAATGGCTGTGTGCAAATTGCTTCCATGATTGGCGGAACAATTTTGTCAATCGTTTCGTCATCAAGGTTTTTCAAAAGTTCGTTGAAATCTCCGCCAGAGAGCAAATAATCAAGCATTGTTTGTGTTTCGTCATAATCTCTTGATTCAAGTTCGTAAAGCACTTGGCTTAATAAAGGAAGATCATGCTCCCAATTAGCCAAACATGCGTCAAAATCCACATCATAACCTGGTTCTTCCAGTAAGCTCAAATCTACAATTCCCGTATTGGCGCTTTCCGTGATAACTGCGTCAAAAACCAAATCATGCAAAGCAGTGATTTTGTAAATAGGAATAATAATGTCGTTAAGCAAGGTTGAATAAGTTGTTTCACCCGTTGTTGAAATTGTTGCCGTGATGTTTTGTGCAATAGTTTTTAAAATTGTTTTCATGTCAACACCATTTTCTAACGAGCCATAAAGATCTAGTCCAATAATAGTTTTGACAGGTGAAGACAAATATTCAAACAAATCTGAATAAGAATTTATTGTTTCATTTTTGACATCAAGCAAGTTGCCATCTCCTAAACCAACTTGTGTCAATATTTCAGGCAATAATTTTTTACCTGCGTTATCTTTTGCTATTTCTAGATTGTCAACTGTGTCAAGCATTGTTCCAAGTTTTTCTAAAATCACTTCAACGCTGTCTTCACTTAAAAGAAGAACTTTTTTCATGTCGCTGGCTATTTCTGTAATACTCAAATTTTGTGCTTTTAAAGTTTTGCTTAAATCACCGAACTCAGTAAACATCGTGATAAGTTGATTTCTTAATTGCGTCCAATCTGAAATTGATGTGTTCATATTTTTAAATATGTCGCCAATTTCTCCGCCTGCAAATGTTGTTAAAACATAATCAAGCGTTGGTGACAATGAATCTTGCAAAATGTTCATTGTTGTTAAGTTTTCAAGCACTCCTGTTAAAACCAATTCATAGTCATTGGCAAGTTTAGTAATGGCATCTTCAGCATTTGGAGTGTTGTCTTTAATATAATCAATATAGCCAGATCTGCCAGTTTGTGAAATTATAGAATAAATTTTATCTATATCTTCTTTAAAATATAGCGTTGGATTTTCTGTTTGAGCCATACCTTCTTTCACATCTTTAAAAATTTCTTCAAACTCTTCCAGTTGTGGGAAAAGATTGATTAATGTAGGATAACTGTCAACAAGCTCTGTCGCAATGTTTAAAACCACTGAATTATATAATGCCCCGTCAGTAGCCTGCTCATAAATTTCATCTATTTTATTCCAATCAAGGTTTGATATTTCCCCTACTTCATTGCCAAGCATTTTGCTTATTGTTTTGTAAATTTCCAAATAATTTGAAATATCTTTTCTTAAATAAATGGTTTCGTTGTTCATTTCAAATTTTGATATGTTGTCAAAAATAAAATCATCAAGTCCAACCGCGCCATTAAGTGCACCAAAAAAACTTGAGTTGATTCCTGACGTGATGTTTGTCACTATCTCTGGAACTTCAAAACCTGTTTGAGATTCTGTTTCTGTCGTTTGCTCTGTTGAAGCTGATGCAACAGAAAGGTCTTTTAAATTATTGTCCGCAAGTTTAACCAAACTTGTGAGTGGCATGCAAATAACAAGGGCAAGAATAAACATTTTAAAAGTTCCAATTGCACCACCAATCCATTTGTTTCTCTTTAAGCCAAGTTCTTTTTCTTTCTTTTTGCTTTTAAACGCTAGCACTGAAATAATTTTGTAAACACAATAAACAACAATTCTCATCAAAAGATTTAAAACTAAAAATATAATAGCACACAACAAAAATTGTGGTAAGGCCTGCAAGAGCCCTTCCATGCTTGGAGAGCTCGCAATCAATGATGCAAAAGTTGGATCTTCAGAAATTATGTTTACAAAATAAGTTTTTAAAGATTGATTAACACCATCCGCTGTGATGTTTATGTTTAAAACTGCATTTGTAATCACTGGAGTCAGTAACCCAGCAATTATTATCCCAGCGAAAGTAAGACCCAGCTCGAGAGATGACCTTTTTACACCCCTGATAAAACCTTGTAAAAAACCAAGCCCTAAAAGCAGGACAAATAAAATATCTAAAATCACTATTAAAACTGTGGCAGACATAAATTCCTCCAATAGTTTAATTTTAAACCATTTTTGACTTTTTAACAAGCAAATAGTCGTTTTTCTTAAACTGTGAAATTATTAGATCGTTTTAAATCCTATTATTTTACCAAAATAGACAAAAAAGCACGCTTTAAGCGTGCATGTTTTTTAGTTAAAAACTATTTTTTCTTTTGAAATTTGCCATTCTTTTTGTAAACCACAAAACCAACATCTTGATTTTCACTTAATGCTTTTACTCTTTCAAGAGCTTCTTCTTTTGTCGCCTTGCTGTCAATTACTCTGGCCGCACCATCTTTTTTTATATTCCATTTTCTTGAAAGACTATCGTAGATAACTCGATAAATTCCCTTTCTGGTTTTTACCTTTTCCTCCATATTGTCCTCCTTTGTATAAGTTAATTTTATAACATTTTCATCCAAATGTCAAGAAGCTTGTTTTATCGCTGGTTAAAACTTAACTAATTAAAATTAAAAAATTTATCGACATTTATTTTTAATTTTCTACATTTTGTGGTATTCTTCAAATATGAATTTAAGAGGGTTCAATGGCAAAAAAGATCAAACTAAATGATAATAACAAAGTTGTTGAAGAAGACAAATCAAATAAGAGAGCCATAATAATAGCTTTAAGCTGTGTACTTTTACTTATTATTGGCGCTATTCTAATTTTATTGCTTTTGCCTAAAACCACAAAAGACAACACCTTGGATGATAATTTAGGACAAGCCTATCAAATAACAATCAACGATGGCGAACATGGTCAAATTACTACAGCAAGCACAAATGTAAAACTAGGGCTTTTATTTTCAGACAACCAAGTCCGCCTTTTGTAAATCAAAACACTTTTGCAAACTTTAATGATTTAGAAAACAAATTAACCATTCAATTATACATAGCCGACGTATATTTTAACAATTTTACATCAAATGACAATTTTCTTTTATGTTATGGTTACGGAACAGTTGCCTTCCCGGTTAAATTGTCCGAATTAAATTAAAAAATCAAGTTTAAACTTAAAATCGTTTAGAACTATCACAAATAAAAAAAGAATATTATCGCAAAAGATAATATTCTTTTTTTGCAAAGGTTTAAAACGATTTAAGCGAAAACGATTTTAAAAATTATGTTGTTGTTTATTAAATATTAATTAGTAAATTTTAATATGGGCTTTTTAGTGTCCTAAACTTTTCATTAGTTTCCCAAAGATGTTTTAATTTGTCAAAATTTTTATCTGGCTCGAGCATCAGCTTCGCAAGATTGTCAATATCTTTATAATCCTCATTTGTCAATTTGTCAAAGTTATCTCCATAAATAAAATCTGGTGCATATTTATATGGCAATTCGATATTCATCAAAGCGTTGAAATCTAAAAACAAAGCATGTGCAAAAATGTCTATTCCTTTATGTGAAGTATATTTTAGATATTTTTCTAAATTCTTAATTTCACCTTTTCTCGCTTTTAGCCATAATTGGGCAGGATATTCAAATTCGTCTTTTATGTCATACAGGTTAACATTTTGATCGTGCGTCCTTGTATGGTCTTGAATTTCAGCATCTATTCTAATCCAACGCTTTTCTTTTTCTTCCCAATATTCGTTTATCCAATGGTCAACAATAAAGTCTTCATAAATGTATGGAGCGAAACCGCTTCTGCATCTGCAAGGGATGCCTTTTGCTTTCATTATTGATGAAAATAATATCGAAATATACCTGCAAGTTACAACAATGCGTTTTTCAAACAATTTTTTATAATAAAATCCTTTTTCATCTAATCTAAAGACTTCACTTGTCATTGCTGTTGCAGTATTCAATGCATCATACAAACAGTTGTACCACACAAAATTTTTGCTTATTTCTTCTTTCGTATATGTGCGAAAAACTCGCATTTTATGAATATGCTGGTCACACACCAAATCTCTTAATTTATTTATATCGTTCGGCAATGATATATAATAATCTTTAAATGGCCCAGCGTTTGTGTAAAATGAAACTTTTTTATAAAAATCTTTAATTTTCTTGTTCATAAACTCTCCTTAAACAACTATAACAAAAACAAAAACTATTTGCAAGAACATAGAAAGAAAATTTATCGTAAATGTAAAAGGGCGCTTGTGAAAGTCAAGTGCGTTTCTCTTTACTAAAAAATAAAACCTTGCAAAAAGCAAATACCGGAGATTTTAATAAATAAAAAATTTGTTTTATATTTTTAATGTTTCTTGTATTTTCTTATATCAAAAATTACCAATAATGTGCTAGTATATCTAAATTCTGGTTTTTTCAGCTTTCTCTAATTCTCTTTTTACAAATTTTTTAAGAATTTGTGTTTTATCTGCACCTATTTTTATTGCTGTTTTTGTATGTAAAGAGTTGTATTTTGGAATGTTTGTGTTATGCAAATAATGACATGCTGAAATAGGATTAATGTCTGGAATATATTCTTCACATTCTAATGGATAGTTTAAATTTACGATTGGTATATTGTTGGCCTTGCAATACTTTAATGTTCTTTCTAATCCTATTTTACCAATTGAATCAAGCGCATCTGCATCTTGAACAATTTTGGTCTCTAAAGAATAATTTTTGTTTTGTTTATCACTATGATTTTTAACGATTTCTAATATTTCATTTAGTTTGTTTTTATCTACATCGCAATCCAAAAGAATTCTTTTTACCACATCAATGCTGTCTTCGGGGGGAACAAACTCCCCTTTTTGGTCTGACATAAGTCTATGCACATCGTGAACAAGTGCTGACACTGCTATAACATACAAATCTCCACCTTCATGTTTTTGTAAGTAAACAGCAGTTTTTAAAACTCTTTTTAAATGTAAAATATCATGACCCGTGTTTTCATCTTCAAACATGTCATAAATGCGTTTTTTTATTTTTTTTAAAAATTTAGTAAATTTCATCGCATCACCAAAATACTAAAGTTTTTTGTAATTACCACAACTTTATATTATAATAAATTGAGAAAAATAAAAAATGAATTTAATAGTTGCAGTTTCAAATAATTATGGAATCGGGAAAAATAATGGCTTGTTATTTAATTTGCCTTCGGATTTGAAATATTTTAAAGCCAAAACATTAAACAAAGTTGTCGTGATGGGCAAAAAAACTTTTCTTTCTTTGCCTAAACGCCCGTTGCCAAACAGAACAAATATTGTTTTAACTCATGACAGAAGTTTCACAGCACTAGGCATTATTATTGTTCATGACTTAAATGAATTGTTTGCCGAACTTGAAAAATATGACTCTGACGATGTTTTTGTTTGTGGCGGAGCACAGGTTTACAATGCTTTAATGCCTTATTGTAAAACTGCATTTGTAACTTTTATAAACGATTCCGCGCCAGCAGACACACACATCAATAATTTGGAAGAAAACGGCTTTTATATTGAAGAACAATCTGAAATGTTGCATGAAAATGGGCTTGACTTTAGTTTTGCAATTTTAAGAAATCCTATGCCGAAGTCTTTTCAAAAAGGTCAAAATGAGACAACTTTTTCTTTGTAAACTTTATTGTTTTTTTCCACACTCTTTGCAAAATGATGAATCAGCGTCTATTTCAGCACCACAATATTTACAATATTTTGTGTCTTTGAAGCCTTTTTTTATCGATTTAGACACCTTCGTTATTGCCTCACCTGAAATGTCTGCTTTTGCAGAGGCGATGTCTGTCAAATCTTCCTTGTTTTCCTCTTGAATATATTTTTGCGTTTTGGTTGAAAGTTTTGCAATTTCAGGGCTAAAACCTGTAAATATAAAAACAAAAGCTAAAAACAAACCAATGCAGGTCATAGGACCTCCAATTACAAAATAATTGTTATCAAAATTTCCAAATCCTAGCACTGTAAGCACAATTCCTGCAACGCCAACACAAGCAAAAACTACTCCTAAAATTTTTAAAACAATAAGATGTTTTGGTTTTTTCATTGTTTTCTCCCTGTTTTTTTATTGTATTTATTTAATTATATCATCATTTATTTTTTTATTAAAGTCTTTTAAAAGTTCTTTAAATTCTTTAGGTAAATATTTTTTGGCAGTTGTTAAAATTTTTTTTGGAATATCTTTATAATATGCTTCACTAATCGCCGCACATATTGACGTAATTGTGTCTGTATCTCCTCCAAACGAGACCGCATTTCTAATTGAATCTTCGAAACTATTTGAGTTAAGCAAACTGACCAGTGCTGGTCTTACCGTTTCTTTTGCATTGGAAGTGTTCTTATATCTTTTTCGATACTCATTTATATCAACTTTTAAATTGTAATGATAAGCCTTGCCGATATATTTTTTTAATTGTTTTAAATCGTAACCTTTTCTTAACAAGAATATACTTGTCGCCACCACCTTTGCGCCTTGCCTTCCCTCTGGCGTATTATGCGTTGGTCGCACTGCTCTGGAAACCAAAAACCTTAACTGTTTCATATCTTTTGCATACCAGCCAATAGGGCTAGCTCTCATTGCTCCACCGTTGCCAGCACTGACCCTGTAATTTTTACAACCACTTTCCACCCAGTTGGCAAACCCGTTGCCATAAATCGTTGGCTTGGTGTCTGGAAATTTTCTATAAAAACTTTTAATTATTGAAAGCATTTTTTTTGATGTATGCTCACCTTCTATTAACCATTGCATCGTTGCAAAAGTCAAAATTGTATCATCAGAAAATTTGCTCCTTTTTGTGAACAATTCAAAATTTTTGGTTTTTTTATTGTATCTTTTATTTTCATGTGCGTAGGAATTGCCGATTATATCTCCTACGAAAAAACCATTCATGCTTTTCTCCACTTGACTTTTAATTATGTAAATCTGTCGGATATTTAGTTTTTTATCCTTGCAAATTTATTACAAAACATATAATAACACTCTCAAACAAAAACAGCAAACACATTTTAGTTGTTTGCTGTTTATAAATATTTAAACACGTTTATTGAATAGTTCAGTCACCCTGTCTTGTCATCCAATTCCCACTAATTAATGCCGAAGAAAATTAAAACGGGTTTCCAAATTCAATATTACAACCATGTTTTTACCCAAGATTTTTTATCTTAAGCCAAAACTTTAATTTTTAAAAATATTTTGTTAAAATTATGTATTCTTTTAATCAAAATCTTTTTTATCAAGTTCTAGGTGCAAATATGAGTTGTTCAAAGAGCTCGCAACACTTCTAAACTTTTTATTTGTTTCCCATATATTTTTTAGTTCATCAAAGTTCTCGTCAACGTTTTGCATAAGTTTTGCAAGACGATCTAATTCTTTTAAAGTTGTTTTTTTAAGCTTGCTAAGATCATCTTGACATTCCCACAAAAACACCGGCAAAGTAACATAGTTGATTTCATCATGAAAAAGCGCATGAAAATCCATCAAAAGACTCCATGCAAAAGTTGCGTCCCCAAAATGTTTTGTCCCATTAAGATAAGTTTCTTTATTTTCAAGTTTATTTTTTCGCATCAAAAGCCATGCATCGGCAGCCCAAATAAATGCATGCTTAGGGAAATTGCAAACATTAAACTTTTTGCTTTTTATGTTGGCTTGAGAATCCACATTGACCCATTTATTAAAGTTTTTGTCATAATATTGAACAATCCAATGGTCCACAACCCTATCATCATAAATATACGGAGCAAACCCGCTTCTACATCTACAAGGGATTCCTTTTGCTTTTAAAATAGATGCATAAAGCACTGACACATATCTACAAGTTATAATCAATTTTTTATTTGGGTCTTGACTATTTTCAAGAAACGGGTTTTTACTTCCGTTGAGTCTAATTAATTCAGCCGTCATTGCTGGTGCAGTTAAAAGAACATCATCTAAACATCTATAATTTTGCCATTTATATTTCAAGTTTATTTTGTTATCGTTCTTCGATAAAAAAGAACGATATAAAGACATTTTGTGAATATGCTGTTTGTTAACAATTTCTCTTAGTTCATACAAATCGTCTGGCAAAGATTTATATAAATCTTGGTAAGGCCCAGCATTTGTATACATGCCGGTTTCTAAATAATGTTCAAGTATTTTTTTATCCATTTCTTTTGCAACCTTTTATAAAACAAAATTTCGAAATCATTGTATGAAAACTAAAAAACATTGTCAAGCAAATTTAATACTAACAAAACTTTTAATTTTCACAAAATAGAAAAAAATTTTATAAACCATTATTTTTTTATCAAGCGAGCAAAATTTCCTGAATATAAAAAAACTTGATTTAAGTTTTAATAAACACACAAAAACAAAAATTGTTATTTAGGTTAAAATAGCATTTTTATAATTTCAAAATTTAATTTTTTATCTTTCTAGTGCAATGCACAATTCGTCCATCATTTTGTTATGAGCTTTTGTGTCTTGTCTTTTCCCCAAAACGAGTCCGCGAAAGTAAGGCACAAAAACGTTTTTACCTCCCACAGGATGAGACAATTGTATTTTTTGGGAAGTGTAAGACCTTTCAATATGCTTGCTTGTTGGGCCAACTAAAACCCACTCGCCATTAAAATAACATTCACAAAAGCTATGACCAAAGTGTCTATCGCAATCTTTACTATTTTTTAATTTTTGCAACCAATCATATTCTGCTGTGTGCAATAGAGTCGTTGGTATGTTCAATTGTCGCGCAAAAGTCGCATATAGAATCGCAAAGTCGGTGCAACCGCTTGCCTTTTTGCTTTCCCAAATTTCTTGAGCTGTTCGCATAAATTTTAACTTTTGAATTTCTTTATCGGCACAATATTTTACATTCGCATGAATCCATAAATATATGCTTTCCAAAAAATGAGCGCTTTTTTCATCCTTATGTTTGTGCTTTAAATCCGGCATTACTTTTTCATAAACAAATTCTTTTGATAAAAAAGGTTGGGTTAATGCCCCACTTTGAAGATATAAAGCAACATCTTCTGTTTTGTTTAATTTTTCCATTCGTTATTCTCCTGATTGAGACTTCAGGCTATTTTAACATTAAAATTACGTAAATATGTTTTTATTTTCAATAGAACAAAAAAAACTGACAAAAACAGAATGTGTTCTTATCAGTTTCTCTTGGCGGAAAGACCGATAACCAATCCTAACATTCACACATATGTTGGGAGTGGATGGATAAAATTTGTGAGTTATTTAAAAAGGTAAATAATCATCGTCTTTTTCATTGTTTCCTTGTAATTGAGAAAGTAAATTTTTACATTGAGCTAATAACATATCATACGATAAAATTTGTATGTTATTTAATCTACTATTTAGTGAGTGTAAAGATTTTATCATTTCGGGTGTATAATTATTTGTTCTACCTATGATAATGATTGATTTAGGATTATACCCCTTTATTTCCTCATGTTTATGTAAACCTCTTTCTGCCACTTCATCAAATATTTCTGCATAATTTACTACTTGACTTATCGCCATAGCAGCTTCTTCGGCAAAGTAATAGTTATTATGAGAAGCGTCATACTTTAAAATCTGTGCTGATGGTTTTTTAAATTCAACTATATCTCTAAAATCATTTACAGCATTTTTTAGTAACGCATCAACTTTTTCTGCATTAGAAATTGTATGTATTTCTTCAGTTAAAACATAGTAGTTGCCATATGCCCAAGTGTTTTCTTTACACCAATTTTCAAAAGGTTTTTCTTTATCAGGACTAGTTTCAAGTAAATTTTCAAATTCTACTATTGCTTTTTCGATCTCAGTTATTTTTATGGCATTTTTTAAGTTAGAAATGCTTTGTTTATCAAACTCCCCACTTTTAAACAATTCACATAAATCATCACTTTTTAATAATTGAGTAAGAATTTTTGATTTCTGGCTGGTGTTCTTGGAAATAATAATTGTATCCAAATCTTTGCTTTGTAGTTCTGTTGTGGTTTGAATAAAATCATATAGGTTTTCAATTTTATCAGAATAGATATTCCAATTTCCAGAACTAACAACATTAAAATTTCCAGAATAGTCTTTTTCTAGTAATTCTAATTTATAATATTGTTCATCGTCTTTTGTATTATGATGTACATAAAGTGGTGTTAATTTTATTCTCCTTGTTTTTGTGCAGTATATTATAAGTGCTTCAGATTTTTTTATACTTTCATTTGATGTTAGAACTTTTTTGCTCATCAATTTCTCCTTAAAACTAGTTCTAGTATATCATATTTTATTTGAGATTTAAAGTCTTGTATTAAAAAAGAAGAAGTATATTTCAACTTCTTCTCTTTTTGCTTTATTGATTGTTTTGCAAATGAGTATAAACTGCATTTGCTGATAGGGTTGAAAAGTTACCATTTGTTTCGGCAAAGGTTTTTAAATCATGAGCAAGAAGAAAAGATATTTTCTCTATCTGCTTTGAGTTTAAATTGACTTTACCTAATTTTAGTTCGTTTGAATTAAAATCAAAAACAGCAGTGTTTTCATCTATATCTTTACAATCAATAAAACATTGATTGTTATTCGTTTTTCTCATAATTACTTACTAAAAAGCGAATAACACCGAAAAACACATGGACTATTTAAAGTCCATAGTTATTATAACATATTTCTTTCCAATTTTCTATATTTTTGACAAAAAAAGACAAGTGGGTATCCCACTTGGTCTAATAAGGGGAAATGACTCAAAAGTGAAACTTTGGCTTTTTAGGGGTGAATCATCAGAAAGGCTTATTATATAAGGTTTCTTCACCCCTAAAAAACGATTTTGAGTCTATTTCCTTATCCTGCTTCTAATTATTTTTATAAAAAAATTCAAAAAATAGCGGATTTTTTAATCCAATTATGATATAATGGTTTTAGATTTTAAGGAGTGATGTTTAATGGATAAATACAAAGTTGTAGATTTGTTTTGTGGTATAGGAGGGTTTTCTTATGGCTTTGAAATGACAAATAAATTCGATGTCGTTTTAGGTGCAGATATATGGGGAACAGCTCTTAATACTTTCAAGGAAAATCATAAAAATACAGAATTGATTAATGAAGATTTAACGAAACTCCCTGATGATTTTTGGTATAAATATAAAAATAAAATTGATGTTGTTATTGCTGGTCCCCCTTGTCAAGGATTTAGTATGATAGGACAAAGAAAAAAAGATGACAAAAGAAACTCTTTATTTGAAGAAGTTGTAAGAGTTACTAAAATTATTCGACCTAAGATAGTTGTTATTGAAAATGTTGTAGGATTACTATCAATGACAACAAAAGACGGAAAAGATGTAAAAGAATTAATCAAAGAAGAATTTGAGAACCTTAAATATTCAGTTAAGTATAGAGTTCTCAATGCTGCAGATTATGGTGTTCCTCAGCAAAGAAAAAGGGTTATTTTTATAATAACTCAGAATGTATATAATGTTGATTATCCTAAACCAAAATTAAAAGAAGAAGATTATGTTACTGTTGGAGAAGCTTTGGGGAACGTTGATCCTAATGGGGATTATTATCTTATTCCTACTTGCGATTTTCAAAAGTTGATGGCAGGACGAAAAGATATTTGTAATCATATTAGAAGAAAATCAAATGAACTTGTTACTAAAAGAATGTCTTTTATTCCCCAAGGTGGGAATTGGCAGAATATTCCAAAGGAATTAGGAACTGGTGGTGGAACTTATAGTAATGCTTATCGAAGATTAGATAATAATAAACCATCAATAACTATAAAGCATGCAGCAAAAGCAATGATAATACATCCAACAGAAAACCGAATTTTAACCGTTAGAGAATGTGCGAGATTACAATCGTTTGATGATAATTTTGTTCTAACAGGGAATAATTCTGATCAGCATCAACAACTAGCTAATGCTGTTCCTCCATTACTTGGAAAAGCAATTGCAGAAGAAATTTACAAAGGATTGGTAAATAAAAACAATGTATAAACAATTAACCTTATGGGATACGGCGAATTTATGCAGTGACGATAAGTTAAAGTTTATTGACCTATTTTGTGGAATGGGAGGCTTTCGTATTGCATTTGAAAAAAATGATTGTAAATGTGTTTTTAGCTCAGACATAGATTCTTTTGCACAAAAAACATATTTTACGAATTTTAATGAAATTCCTTTTGGAGATATAACAAAAATTAATGAAAAAGATATACCCGACCATGACATATTATGTGCAGGATTTCCTTGTCAATCTTTTTCTATTGCAGGTAAACGTTTGGGTTTTAATGACACTCGAGGAACATTGTTTTTTGATGTTGCAAGAATAATAAAAGAAAAAAGGCCAAAAGCCTTTATTCTTGAAAATGTTAAAGGGATAACTAATCATGATAATGGGAATACATTACAAACTATTTTAAATACGTTAAATGATCTAAACTATGATGTTAATTACAAGATATTAAATGCAAAAGATTATAACGTGCCACAAAATAGAGAACGCTGGTATTGTATTGGATTTAGAAGAGATTTAAATATTGAAATTGAAAAGTTTTGTTTTCCAAAAGCGCAGCCATTAAATAATATATTAGAAAATCTAATAGAGAAATCTGCTGATAGTGCTTATAAAATATCAGATACCTGTTATAGCAATATAAAAAAATATGTAAAAGAGAAATCCATAAATGTAAAAAATGATACATTAGCTTATGAAGTAAGAGCTTCTAGATGTCAATTTAAAAACGACGGCATATCACCTTGTTTAACGGCCAAAATGGGTACAGGTGGAAATAATGTTCCTATTGTTATAAAACAAAAAAGAAGATTAACAGAGAAAGAATGCTTAAGAATTATGGGATATCCAGAAACCTATAAAATTAATAAAGGAGCACAAACATATAAGCAAATTGGTAATAGTGTTGTTGTTCCAATAATAACTTTACTTGCCACAGAAATGGTTAAATTTTTAAAAAAAGAAGATTGTTAATCTTCTTTTTTTGGTTTTAATACGATAGTATAATCCCCATGACTTCTTCCAGAGCCAGTTGTTACTGTAAAAGGAATATAACTCAGTCTCTCTAATTTTCCGTGTGAAAAAATATACCACGCACAATAAGGCTCTTGATAAATAGGATAACCGTTAAAAATTATTTGTTTTAATTCTTCAGAATTGTTTATTAACTCTTCAATTTTTCTATTACAATATGTCTTTATTTTAGAACAAATATATTTATTGCTAATAAAATCTTCATGATTAATATTAAAATTTGAAAAATATTTTATCATTAGTTCTTCAGATGTGTTCCATCCTTTTAATAAATCGGTATTTTTTATAAGTTCCTCATTTTTTGAGCAAAATAAGCTTGCTCCAGCACCTAATTCATAATTACCAAATAAAGAATGAAAACTATTAGGACCAGTTTTTAAAATTTGATATTTATCAGAATCAGACATTTTTACAGAAATTCCAGATTTCTCAATGATCTTATGATTAAGATTTTTAATATTATATTCATTAAGATAGTAATCATTTTCTTTTAAAACATTTTTTATTTGTGTGTCTTCTGAATAAACAACATAACAATCCGAACGCGTTTTTGTTATTTTATTGCTTAATTTGGAAAATTGATTAGTTGTTACTCTAACCATGTAAATATTGTCTAAATTATAATTAAGTTTATCCGTTAAAATAGAAAAAATTGTATTTTGTTTATTTTTATTAAACGATCTAACAAATTCTATCTCTTGAATATCTCCTTCATAAGTGCCTCTATTTATTGCCATTATTTTTTCTTCCTTTTGTAATTAGTTTTATACAATTTGTCATGGACCCCCATTTGACCTGCATAATATAACGTCGTTCTGGATGAACTACTGATCTAAATTGGTCTCTTGTCCATGGTTGATAAGTAAGTTGCGAAAATTGAATACCTGTCATTTCATTAATATTTGTTGTTGTTATCAAATAATTAATAATTTCTTCACGATTTGCATAAACTCCATCTTCAATTGAACCGTGATAAATAGCATCAACAATAATGGGCTTTTGAAAAACACCAACAAAAAGAATCCTATTTAATATCTTTATTAAATTCTTTGGTAAATTTAATTCTTTATTAACAGAAAATATTTTATCAGAATATTTAGATTTTATTTCTGCTGTTGAAAATCTTGTTTTCCCATTTCCTTCTAATGTATCATCTCCATAATGATAAAATCTTAAATTATTTATATTATCATTAGATATTTTGATTTGTTTAAGAAAATCACAAAAATCATTTAAAGGTTCTTGATGCACACTATTTCCAGATCCTTCTTTAATACTTATATATTTTATTTCATTTCCAATTTTAATCCAAATATCTGGTTTAGGATTTTTGCCCTCTATTTTTTTTAATATATCAGATGAAATTATTTCATCACTAGATATATGTCTATTAAAGACAAAGGATATAAAGTTTTGAAAATTTGAATTTAATTCACAAAATTTTTTATTATTTAAATAATTAGACATATAAATTTCATTAGTAAAACCATGACTATTACTACTCATAAAACAATTCTCCTATTTGAATTATAGCAAAAATTTGATTTATTTAGCAATATTTTTAGCAAAAATAGCGGACAAACTCAAATTATAGTGTTATAATGGGAATAAGGAGAAAAATTTTATGAACAAAGCTGTTATATATGCAAGATATTCAAGTGATAGTCAAACAGAACAAAGCATTGATGGGCAACTCAGAGTTTGCAAAGAATATGCTGAAAGAAATGGTTTGATTGTTGTTAATGAATACATTGACAGGGCTATGACAGGAATAAATGATAAGCGGCCAGCACTTCAACAAATGCTTTATGACAGCAAAAACAAAAGCTTTGATTTTGTTTTAGTATATAAGTTAGATAGATTTTCAAGATCAAGGTATGACAGCTCTGTTAATCGTGCAATATTACTTAAAAATGGTGTTAAGTTGATTTCAGCAACTGAAAATATTTCAGACGCACCAGAAGGAATTTTGCTCGATAGTGTGCTTGTTGGACTTGCAGAGTATTATTCTGTTGAACTATCTCAAAAAGTTAAACGTGGGCTAAAAGAAAGCAGAATAAAAGGACTCTTTACAGGTGGCAGAACTCCTTATGGATACAATGTTGTTGACAAGAAAGTTAGTGCTAATGAAGAACAAGCAAACATTGTTAAATTGATGTTTAATGAGTACATAAGTGGCAAATGTATTAAAGACATTGTAAAGATTTTACATAACAAAGGAATAAAGAACGCATACGGCAAAGATTGGACAATAAACTCTGTTTCAAGAATATTAAGAAATGAAAACTACAAAGGTTGCGTATATGCAGATGGTACTGTTTACACAAATATTTTTCCTGCAATAATAAGTGAACAACTTTTTGATGAAGTAAATGAAAAATTAAAAATCTCAAAAAGAACCTCTGCTCATCACAAAACAGAAATTAATTATCTTTTAAGTGGCAAGTTAATTTGTGGCAAATGTGGTAGTTTGATGACTGGAGATAGTGGCAAAGGTAAACTTGGCACAATTTACAATTATTATAAATGCTTTACAA
The DNA here is from genome assembly GCA_944350115.1 of uncultured Clostridia bacterium. Classification (GTDB taxonomy): domain Bacteria; phylum Bacillota; class Clostridia; order Christensenellales; family UBA1242; genus Caccovivens. The sequence continues at coordinate 244,430 of CALVNZ010000001.1, forward strand.
AAAAGAAAAATAAAACTAAATGCGATAAGAAATCTGTTTCAAAAAATTATATAGAAGAAATAGTTTTGTCTGCAACGCAAGAATTTATGCAACACACGAACTTAAAAAGTCTAAGTAAAGTATTGGCTGATACATACAACAAAAGTATTGAAAAAGACACAATTTTAGAAAGTCTAAATAAAGAACTTCAAGACAATAACAAAAAGTTAAAGAACATTTTAACTGCTCTTGAAAATGGAATATTTAACGAAACAACAAACGATAGAATGAAAGAACTTGAAGTAAGAATAAGAGAAATAAAAGAAAAAATTGCTAGCAGACAAATGCTAACAATTAAACCATTAAGTGAAGAACTTGTATATGAATATTTGAAATCTTTTAAAGATTTAAATTATTCTCTTGAAAATGCAAAACAAAGACTGATTGATATGTTTGTAAATAGAGTTGTTTTATATGATGACCATTGCGAAATTTACTTTAATATAACAAGTGATAAAAGCAAGCAATTAAAATTAAGTGAAAAGCCAGATATATCACAAGAAATTGAATACATAGAAAATAAAAAGGAGCAATCAAACCCAAAGGGTTCGGATTGCTCGCAATTGGCGGGAAGAGAGGGATTCGAACCCTCGCGCCGGTCACCCGACCTACAGCCTTAGCAGGGCCGCCTCTTCGACCACTTGAGTATCTCCCCTCGCCGATGTTTTAACTTGCTTCTTATTCTATCATACACTTTCGTTTTTTGTCAATTTGTTTTTAATAAATTCTTTCCCTTTGTTGAAAATCTTTGAATTGCATTTTTAACTATGTTATAATGTTTTCATACAAAGGAGATGTTATGAAAATATTTTTTGCTAAAACAAAGCCAACCGCAAAAATCCCAAACAAACGAAAAGAAGATGCTGGATTTGATTTGTATGCTTGCTTTGATGAACCCTTTTTAAAATTCGCGCCTTTTGAAGTTAAGCTTGTTCCAACAGGAATTGCAACAGCTTTCGATGAAAACTATTACATGCAAATTGAAGAAAGATCAAGCACTGGAAAAATTAATTTGAAGAAAAACGCCGGAGTCGTTGACAGCGGTTATCGTGGAGAAATTATGATCGAGCTTTTTAACGCAAACCCTTGCCCGCTTTACATCTCTAAACTACCAAAAGAAGAAATAAACTCTTTTGAGCAAGAACCTTACGTTTTTCATAATTATGATAAGGCCATCGCCCAGGCTGTTTTACATAAAATTCCTGAAGCTGAAATAAGCGAAATCTCTTATGACGAATTAAAGAAAATCCCTTCTCAACGCGGTGAAAAGGGATTCGGTTCTACTGACAAAAATTAATTTTTTGAAAGCTCTTCAAGTTCTTTTGGCACATCAAGTCTTGGGAATAAAATTTCTAAAGGTTTGACTGTGCCTTTTTTTAATGCATAGAATTTTGTAATTTCATCAAAAGAAAAAGGTTCTTCTATATTTAAAGAATTTAAAACTTTCGTAGCGCTTGTTGGAAGGTAAGCGTAAAGAAGTGTTGCCCCTATTCTTATGCTTTCCAAAAGGTTTCTCATAACTGTTTTTAATCTGGATTGTTTTTCTTCATCTTTTGCCAAACGGAACGGTTCTGTCTTCTCGATATAAGCGTTGGCTTTTGAAAAAATATTGAATATGCTTGCAAGCGATTTTGAAACATCGAAGTCTTCCATGTAAGCAAAAACTTTTTTTGTTTCCTCCGCCACAAAATTTTTAAGTTCCCGATCTTCTTCGGTTTCGTCTTCCGCATCTGGAATTTCACTTTGCATATATTTTTTCAACATTGAAAATGTCCTTGAAACAAGATTGCCATAATTGTTGCAAAGGTCACTGTTAAATCTATTTAAAAACGCTTCAGTTGAATACGCCCCATCTGACCCAAAAGGTATTTCTCGAAGCAAATAATATCTTACAGCATCCGCACTATATCTTGGGATCAAAACTCTTGGATCTGTGCATTCTATTGTGCCTGTTGTTTTGCTTTTTGAAAGTTTATCTCCTCCCAAAAGCAACCACCCATGGCCAAAAATTCTTTTTGGAAGTGGAAGATCAAGCGCCATCAACATCGCTGGCCAAATGATAGAATGGAAACGAACAATATCTTTTCCAACCATGTGGACATCAGCCGGCCAATATTTTTTGAAGTTTTCTTCGTTTTCTGACAAATAACCAAGCCCTGTTAGATAATTTGAAAGTGCATCAATCCAAACATAAATTGTGTGTTTTGGATCAAAGTCAACAGGGATCCCCCAATCCACACTCGTTCTTGTCACGCACAAATCTTCAAGCCCGGGCTTAATAAAATTGTTGATCATTTCGTTAACTCTGCTTGTTGGAAGTAAAAACTTTGGATTGTCATTGTAAAGTTTTAACAACTTGTCTGAAAACTCTGAAAGCTTGAAAAAATAAGCTTCTTCTTCTTGTTCTTTTACTTCGCGACCACAGTCTGGGCACTTGCCATCAACAAGCTGACTCTCTGTCCAAAAAGCTTCACAAGGCAAACAATACAAGCCTTTGTAAGTTGATTTGTAAATGTAACCTTTTTCATACAGTTTGTTAAAAATTTTCTTTACAGCCAAAACGTGGTCTTCGTCTGTGGTTCTGATAAATTTATCATAATCTACATTAAACATTTTCCACAAGTTTTTTGTGTCTTCAACAATATCATCAAGATGTTTTTTGACATCTTTGCCTGCCTTTTGCGCTGCTTCAAAAACCTTTTGCCCGTGTTCGTCTGTGCCAGTCATGTAAAAGACATCTTTGCCTTGCAATTTTTTAAATCTTGCTATTGCATCACAAATGACGGTTGTGTAACAGTTTCCAATTGTCAGCCTTGAACTTGGATAATAAATTGGCGTTGTAATATAAAATTTTTCTTGCATTTCTTTATTCCTCATAAAATTTATTAAACACTCTTTTGTTTTTTTTGTCAAGCGATTGCTTTACAAACCAAACGCAAAATGCTAAAATTTTATCATGGCTTTGTGGAAAAAAATACTAATATGGTTAAGTGTGATTGTGGGGTTCATGATAGTAATCATGTTAGTTCTTTATTTTTATATCAAAAACTTAGAATTTGAAACCGCTCCAGCAGGAGATTATGTTTTAACAAAAATTTCAAAAATAGAAAATGGTGAAGCGGTTGTTGTGGAAGAATTCACTGACAAAACATATTACATCACAATAAATGACAACAACGAAGTAACAAGTTTTTCAGCGGAAAAAGGAATAGTTGAAAAAGATGCGGGCTACTTTTCTATATTGATTGGTGAAGAATTTTTGCTTTACAACAACGACGAAGAAGGGTCGTTGGCTTATTCGGGGATTTATAAAAATGGAACAATTAGAATAGAAAAAACAACACAAGAAGGAACATATTTATATTACTATACGCAAGAAACATTTTCTTAAAAGAGGTTAAAAATGAAAATTTATGGCATAGAAAAACTTTCAATGGTGGATTTTAGTGGGCATCTTTGTTGCACAATCTTTACTGCTGGATGCAACTTTAAGTGTCCGTTTTGTCAAAACGCTGATCTAGTAAAAATGCAAAACTTAAATGAAATTACTCAAGAGGAACTATTCGCATATTTAAACAAAAGAAAAGGAGTTATCGACTCTGTTTGTGTCTCTGGCGGAGAGCCAACCATTTATCCTGAACTGCCTGAATTTTTAAAAAAACTTAAAGATTTGAAATTGCTTGTAAAACTTGACACAAACGGAACAAACTTTGAAATGCTTGAATATGTTGTAAAAAACAAATTAGTAGACTATGTCGCAATGGACATTAAAAATTCACAACAAAAGTATTTTGAAACTGCAGGAATTGACAAAAGTTTTTCTTTAAAAAATATTTTAAAAAGCGTTCAATTTTTAAAACAAGATTTTGTCCCTTACGAATTTAGGACAACACTTGTGAAAAATTATCACACATTATCTTCTATTCAAGATATGGCTATTTGGCTTGACGGAGCAGAAAAACTTTATCTTCAATGTTTTGTTGATGGTGGCACTTGCTTAAAATCTGGTCTTGAAAAAGTCGACAAAAATGAAGCAGAAGAATTTAAAAACATTTTAGAACAAAAAATTAAACATGTTGAATTAAGAGGTTATTAAAAAAAGGCGAATTCGCCTTTTTATTTTTTTAATTCTATTTCTTTAGGTTCGATTAATCTTCTATTAATTTCGTCGATACTTTCTTTGTCTATGTTTTTTAAACCGTATTTTTCTTCCAAAAACTTTCTGTCGCTTTCATTGTTAGAAAATCTTGCCACTTTCAAAAGCGTTCCTAAGTAAGTAAACTCCCATGGTTTTGATTTGCCTTCTTCATAAATGCAAAGTCTTCCATTAATTGTTGTAATTCCAGAAATTTTTTCTGTTGTTTTATATGTCGTTCTCGTTTCTCCTCGACCAATATAATTTGTGGTTATAATAAAACCATAATGCTCCTCGCGGGCTTTAATGCCAGCTCCTGGGTCACAAGCCAAAGATTTGCCTTTATTTAAATAAAAAACAGCCCTGCATTCATCTAAAACAATCAATATTGGCTCTTCTATTTTCTTTTCAAACATCATCGTTTTCTCCTACAACAATTTTAACTTTTGCCCTGTTTGTTGTCAAGACCGCCTAAAAATCATTTTTCAAGCTAATAAAATTCTGCGCTCTTCTTTTGTAAAAAAAAGATTTAATTTTTAATAACTTTTTTATAAAAAACGCTTTAACGTAAGAATAAAGCGTTTCTTTATTTTTTTATAATTTCTGCAAATATGTGCTTGCGCTTGTTGCAGCAACCGCACCATCTCCACAAGCCGTTGTGAGCTGACGCACTTTTTTTACACGGCAGTCTCCCGCAACAAACAATCCTTCTGTTTTGGTTTTCATGTTCTCATCACAAACAATGTAACCATCTGGCGACAAATCAACAAGTTTTTCGAAAAGAGTGTTGTTTGGAACCTGTCCAATAGCCACAAACAACGCTTTTGTGTTGAGCGATAGTTTCCCACCTTCTTTTTTTTCAAAAACAAGACCTTCAAGTTCATTTTCTCCAACAAGTTCAACAAGTTTGCAATTGTGTGTAACTTTTATATTCTCTTTCTTTTTCAAAGCATCAATGAGATTTTGATCACCGAAAAACTTATCAAAAAGCGTCACAACATGAACCGACCTGCAATATGAAGATAATAGCAATGCGTATTGAAGAGCCGTGTTGGCATCGCCGATTAAAACGACATCTTCTCCTTTATAAAATGCTCCGTCACAAAGAGCGCAGTAACTAATTCCATGCCCAATCAAAGCTTCTTCATTTTTTAAGTTAAGTTTTCTATGTTCAACCCCTGCTGCGATTATCACCGACAAAGCTTCAAGCGTTTCATATTCTGTTTTAACAATAAATATTCCTTGCTCTTTTTTAATCTCTAAAACTTCTCCAAAAACAAAATCCACACCTTGTTTTGTGATTTGGTCAAACATCCTGTCGGCAAGTTCCGCTCCTGCAATGACATCTATTGTTGGAAAATTTTCAACTCTTGGAGATTCTGCAATTTGCCCGCCAATGTTGTTTTTTTCTATGATTGTAACTTTCTTTCCGTTTCTTAAAGCATAAAGTGCGGCGGTCATTCCTGCCGCACCTGCTCCTATAACAATAATGTCTGTCATGCTCTCTTTTTCAACCCCTCAACAAATCTGTTGACTTCGCTTGCGTTGTCATAAACATCATATCCGTCCTTGTTTGGAACAAGCAAAGTTGGAGCTTTTTTAACACCAAATTTTGCAACTAACTCCTTGTTTTCTTCTGCATCTATGACTGTGTATTTTACACCTGCTCTATCCAAAATTGCTTTTGCCATTTTGCAGTTAGGGCAAGTTTTTGTAGCGAACAAAAGGATTTCGTTAAGGTTTGTTGCTTTGTTTTGTTCTTTAGCTTTTTCTTCACAAACACAATGTTTTTTCAAGTGAGATTTAGACATGTCATAAACTTGTCTATCTTTAAACTCTTCAGCTTTACCATCGTTCCAGTTTTGAACAGGGCGATAATAACCAGTGATTCTGCTGTAAACCTCTGTGTGTTCTCCACATTCTGGACAAACATAAACTTCGCCTGTTATATAGCCATGGTTTTTACAAATTGAATATGTCGGTGAAATTGTGTAGTATGGAAGCCTATAGTTTTCAGCAATAGTTTTTACAAGGTTTGCCGTTGCTTTCCAGTCGTTAAGCTTTTGTCCCAAGAACGCATGGAAAACCGTTCCTGACGTGTAAAGAGTTTGTAGTTCGTCTTGAATATCCAAAGCTTCAAAAATATCTGCTGTATAACCTACAGGTAAATGTGAGCTGTTTGTATAATATGGTGTTTTCCCTTCTGAAGCAGTAATGATGTCAGGGAAACGCTCTTTATCATGCTTTGCAAGACGATATGCTGTTGATTCAGCAGGAGTCGCTTCAAGATTGTAAAGATCTCCATATTTTTCCTGATAGTCAGAAAGTCTTTCTCTCATATGGTTGAGCACTTTCTTTGTAAATTCTTGTGCTTCTTTGTGCGTCATATCACATCTAATCCATTTAGCATTTAAGCAAGCTTCGTTCATGCCAACGAGCCCAATGGTTGAGAAGTGATTGTTGAACCCTCCAAGATATCTTTTAGTATAAGGATATAGCCCTGCTTCCAAAAGCTTTGTAATGGTTTCTCTTTTCATTTTTAACGATCTTGCAGAGATATCCATCATGTGATTCAATCTTTCAAAGAATTCGTCTTCGTCTTTTGATAAATAAGCGATTTTTGGCATATTGATTGTAACAACACCAATAGATCCTGTGCTTTCGCCACTACCAAAATAGCCACCAGATTTTTTTCTTAATTCTCTTAAATCAAGTCTTAGTCTGCAACACATGCTTCTCACGTCGCTTGGTTCCATATCACTATTGATATAGTTTGAGAAATATGGTGTGCCGTATTTGGTTGTCATTTCAAAGAGCAACCTGTTGTTTTCTGTGTCAGACCAATCAAAATCTCTTGTAATAGAATATGTTGGAATAGGATATTGAAATCCTCTGCCATTTGCGTCGCCTTCTATCATAACTTCAATGAAAGCTTTGTTTATCATGGCCATTTCCTTTACACAATCTTTATATTTAAAGTTTTGTTCTTTTCCCCCAACAATCGCTGGAAGCTCTGCCAAATCATTTGGAACAACCCAGTCAAGCGTTATGTTTGTGAAAGGCGCTTGAGTCCCCCATCTTGATGGAGTGTTGACTCCGTAAACAAAAGATTGTATGCATTGTTTCACTTCTTTATATGTTAAATTATCAATTTTAACAAAAGGAGCGAGATATGTGTCAAACGATGAAAAAGCTTGCGCCCCTGCCCATTCGTTTTGCATAATTCCTAAAAAGTTTACCATTTGGTTGCAAAGAGTTGAAAGGTGAGATGCTGGTGTGGAAGAAATTTTTCCAGGAACTCCACCAAGACCTTCTTTGATAAGTTGCTTTAAAGACCATCCAGCACAGTAACCTGTAAGCATTGAAAGGTCATGAAGGTGAATGTCGCAATTTTTGTGAGCTTGCCCAATCTCTTTGTCATAAACTTCGTTAAGCCAATAGTTTGCCGTCATCGCACCAGAGTTAGAAAGAATAAGTCCACCAACAGAATATGTCACTGTCGAGTTTTCTTTAACTCTCCAGTCTGAAAGTTTAAGATACTTATCAATTGTGTTTTTGTAATCCATAAGCGTCTCAGAAACATTTCTCATCTTTTCATGTTGCTTTCTATATAGAATATAACATTTAGCCACATTTTCAAATCCGTTTTTCATGAGAACTTTTTCAACAATGTCTTGAATGTCCTCAACGCTAGGAAGCTTGTTTTCAAATTTTTCCGTAAGTTCGAGTTCTGTTATTTTTGCAAGTTTTCTTGCGTCTCTCACATCTCCTTCCCCAAGAGACATCATAGCTTTTACGATTGCGTTTTCAATTTTGGTGATGTCAAAGTCAACAATCCTTCCATCTCTTTTAATAATTTTGTCCATACTCTTTTCTCCTTTTGTGTTTTTAGTAATTTTGCCACAATTTCCGCAGCTGATATTATGTTAGCACAACACAATATATTGTGTCAACTGTTTTTTCAAAATATAATATATTGTGTTTTTATGCATTTTTATGAAAAATTTTTTGTGATAGGAAAAAGGCTTGATTTTTTGCCATATTCATTATAAAAACATAAATTTTTATATAATTTTTTATTAATGTTTTGTCTCTAAATTGTCACTTTTTAACGCAAAAACTTTCATTTTTTTGCATAAAATTTTCGCGCTTGTCTTTCAAATTTTTTCAATATCTTGATTTTTTCCAAACTTATGATTATAATTTTTTTAGGAGCAATCGTGAAAAGAATTGAAAAATATTTTCAAACGCAAGACTTGCCTGTTTTAAAAATTTCTCAAAGTGCGTATGACAGACAAGTAAAATTATTAACAAAATACATATCTAATAACAAGTGCTTTTTATTAAAAGACACTTATGCTTTAATTAGATCAATTTTTCAACATAACCCTTTTGTGCCTGAACTACAAGCTTTTGCAAAAATAGAATTAGACACTTCATACATAGATTCTGGTTTATTAGAAAAAGATTTTGATTCTATCGCAGAATTTGTGCCAACAAAATCACTCCATGTGCCATTATTTAAAATAAACATAAACTCACCCTATCTACAAACTTCAATAAACAATGACGATTGGAGCATTCTTTTACAAACAATCGGACATGAATATGGCCATTATTTACAATGGATATTAATTTCTACAAAACCAACAAAAAAAAGAACTGCTGTTAAAGCACAAGATCTCAAAGACAATATTTTTGAAAACTTTTTAACTTATCAAGAAGTTTTTGATTGTGCTTATTATGTGACTAACGACACATTGTTTGCTCGCCACCTTGCAGAAAATATTGCTTGTCATTATTATGAAAAAAGAAAGTATGAAGAAGAGGCGGAATCATTTGGCTTGCGCTTTGCAAAAAAATTATTAAAAACTTGGAAAAAAACCGCGTCGTCAAAAGATTTAAAAACATGGTGCAACAAACAACTATTGCTTTGTGATAAAAACAAATTAAAAGATTTTTATATAAAACAAAAAAATGTCTTACATGATGCACCTGTTTATAGAGCTTTTATTAAAATAATGAACAAAATAGATTACAGCTCTTTTATTAATATAGTTTCAACCCCTGCTGAGATTTTATTTACCGACAACCCTTTCTTGTTAGAACTTGAAGCGCCTTCACAACAAGAACTTGCAACCAGAAAAGATAATTTTTTGCGAGCAATTATGCAATCAAAAAAAGACGAGGAATATTTGAAATTTTTTAATTCGGCTTTGAAAGATGAAAATTATGAAGCAGTAAAATTCTTAATATCCTTTATGCCAAGTTGCGCAAGCAAGCCAAAATCTCAAAAACAAATTTCAGAAAAGCTTTTTCAGGCTACAGAAAGCCAAGACAAACGAACTTTGCTTATATCTCCACAAGAACGAGTGAAAGAGCTACTCAAGAAAAACGAATTTGATCAGCTAACTAAATACTTGCTCCATTCTGAAAATTTAAAAATATCGTCTCGTTAAAGAAAAAAGACGAAATTTTTGTCTTTTTTTTATTTTTTTTGTCAGTTTTAAATAATTTTTTTTCATTTTCTTAATCTATCTGATGTATAGGAGGTTTTATGAAAAAAAATATATTCTTTTTAAGCATTCTTTGTTTAACTCTATTCGCGTCTTTATCCTTTGCCGAATTATCTGTTTCCCCAAAGTTAATTTCTTTTGCTGACATCACTCAAAATGAAACTGTAGATTCAATAGAAGAATCTATTGAAAACCCTGCTTCGACAGAAGCTAAAACCATTTTAGTAAGTGGCTCTGCGACAATTAAAATTTCACCAAACACAGCAAATGTGTCAATGGGCGTTGACTCTTGTGGCGAAACACTTTCTCAAGTTTTAGAAGAAACAAATCAAAAGCTTGCCGAAATGATTGAGTTCCTTAAAACTAATAATATCGAAGAATCCTGCATTAAAACTCAAAATTTTAGTATTTATCAAAGACATGACTCTTCTTCAACAGAAAAAAGCCAAATTTATTGTGTAAATTCAATGTTAGAATTTTCGACCAAAGATTTGGCTTCGATTGAAGATTTAATTTCTGGTTTAACTGATTTAGGCGCAAACAGATTAAATGGAATTAGTTTTACTGCGGACGACTTGTCTCAATATTATAACGACGCATTAAAACAAGCATTAGAAAATGCAGAAAGCAAAGCAAGTGCACTTGTTGAAGGCGATCTCGTTGCTTGTTTTATAAAAGAAGATTGCACTCACTCTTACATGCCTTTACGAACTTTATCTTCTTTTGAGCAAAAATCAAGTATTGCACCGGGCGCTATTGAAGTAAGCGCAAAAGTTTTGGTAAAATTTAAAACAGTTGTATAATGATATAGAATATATTGATAATTTAATTCATAAAATTAATTGTCATATAATAAAAAAGGAGGGGTAACATGATTTCTACATTAGACAATTTGCCAAAATGGGGAAAACTGCTTTTGGCGCTACCTGTCTTAGATATAGTCTGGGTTGTTTACAGACTTGTTCGAAGCATTGAAAAGAAAAACACTTTAGGGATCATATTGGCTGCTGTTTTGATTGTCGTTGGGATTCCATTTATGTGGCTAATAGACTTCATCACGTTGCTATTGCAAGACAGAATTTATTGGATAGATTAAAAATAGCGAAGATTTTACTCTTCGCTGTTTTTTATTTTCGCATCTAATAGTTTTTCCAAACTTTTTTGATTAACGATCGCTTTGGTCTCAAACTCGTCGTGTTTTAATTTTATAAAAAATGAATAAATTAATCCATTTTTATAATAATTTTCATTATTTTTATCAATTTTTTCACTATTTTTTATTATTTTTATAATAAAATCAGAAAAATAACTGCAAAATATATTTTTTTGATCGATTACGTAAGCTAAAGAATTGCCTAAAAAAATATATTTTTCATTTATTATAAATCCTGTTTGTGAACCAAAAAATTTTTGATTTTCAAAATTTAATTTTTCTTTTTTTACATTAAAAATTTCCAAATATTTGTTATTTTTATTGTTAATTTTTAATTCATCTTTAAATTCATAAATCTCACAATCTTTTTTTAACTTTTTTAGTTCATTTTTTAATTGCTCAACATTTTTCGTCTGTTTGATTTGGTTTAACACTTCATAATTTGTTTTTATCTTTTCAACAACAGTTATATTGTGTTTTAAGTTTTCTTCTGTCAAAACCTTTGGCTTAACAAAACTTTTATATTGATCAAAACTAAATTCTATATTTAATTTTTTCAACTTCTTTGAAAGTTTTGAAAGTTTTGTATTGTAATTTTTTATTAACAATTCAGAAACAATTGTTGGTGTTTTTAATTTTTTTTCAAAAACAAAGTAAAGAATTAAACAAATCACCATTAATCCAAAAATTATTATTCCGTACCACATCAACTTTTTTCTCCATAAAAAACATTTCCCTTCAATAATTAGGGAAATATTTTTGTATTTTTATATATTTATTAAAAATCTTCATTAAAAAGTTCAAAATATGCTTGTGGGTGATTGCAAACCGGACAAACTTTTGGTGCTTCGTCTCCAACATAAATATGTCCGCAATTTCGACAAATCCACACTCTTTTTTGTGTTTTCTTAAACACTTTCTTTTCTTTGACAAGTTCTGCGAGTTTTCTGTATCTTTCTTCATGTCTTTTTTCAATAGCAGCAACACCAGCGAATTTTGCAGCAATTTCCAAAAAGCCTTCTTCTTTCGCTTCTTTTGCCATTCTTTCGTACATATCCGTCCATTCTCCATGTTCCCCAGCGGCTGCATCCAACAAGTTTTCTAATGTTGAAGGAACATCGCCACCATGAAGGTATTTAAACCAAAGTTTTGCGTGTTCTTTTTCGTTTCCTGATGTGATTTGAAAAATTTCAGCTATTTGTTCATACCCTTCTTTTTTCGCCTTTGACGAATAGTATAAATATTTATTTGTAGCTTGGCTTTCTCCTGCAAAAGCCTCTTTTAAGTTTTGTTCTGTTTTTGATCCTTCGAGTTTCATTTTTGTTTTCCTCCTTTAATTCTGTATCTATTTTACTATTTATTAAATTTTTTGTCAACTTATTTTTAATAAATAATTGGTTGGTTTTAAATAATAAAAGTTATTTTTACATAACTATAAAGTTGATATTGATTTAGTTTTTACAAACCCTTGTATCTTTTTTAAAACAAATTGTAGATAAGGTTTCTAAGGCTCTAAAAACATTTTTATCTTTGCAACAATGTCACATCATGTTTTTATTTTATTGCGATTTTTTTCATTAAAGGCTTGGTTTCGTTTTATTATGTTTACAAATGATTAATATCCTATAATGCTTTAAACAAAAAAACAAATTTTACAAATGTGTTTTATTTATAATGTCTTTGCTTAATGTTTCTATTTGTTTCGAAAATAGTCCTGAAGCTTGCTTATTTGTTTTAATCAGCCTTGTTTCTCGTTTTTTTATAAATGTTTTGTTCTGCATTGCTTTTATTTTATTGTTTAGCTTTATTGTTTAGCTTTATTATTTAGCTTTATTGTTTAGCTTTATTGTTTAGCTTTATTGTTTAGCTTTATTGTTTAGCTTTATTGTTTAGCTTTATTGTTTCACGTGAAACATTTTCTAAAACAAAAAAAGATGTTTCACGTGAAACATCTTCGACTTTCTGTTTTCCACTTATTTCTTTTCAAGAAGCGTAATCATATCAGCAATTCTGTCTAAATCATCTCTGTTGTAATAATCAATATATATTCTTCCTTTGTCGTCATTGCCAATTGCAGAAACCTTTGTCCCTAAAACTCTTTGCATAGTTTGAATTAATTCTCTTAATTCAATAGATTGATTTGGCTTAAATTTGGTAATTGTAACAGGGTGCTGAAGTTTTTTTACTGCTTTTTCCAGTTCTCTGACAGTCCATTTGTCTTTGATGGCCTGATTTGCTAGTTTTACTTGAAGCAAATGATCTTCAACAACAACCAACGCCCTTGCATGACCTGACGACAACTTTCCTTCTTCAACCATTGTCATAACATCAGGATATAAGGTTAAAAGTCTTAAAACGTTTGCAATGTTTGGTCTGCTTTTACCAATCCTTTCTGCAACAGCTTCTTGTGTAAGATTATATTCTTCCATAAGCTGTTTAATCGCTCTTGCGGCTTCGATTGGGTTTAAATCTTCTCTTTGTAAGTTTTCAATTATTGCAATTTCTTTTATTTGTTTATCAGAATACTTCTTTATTACAGCAGGTATTTTTTCCAAGCCGGCTTTTCTTGCCGCCCTAAATCTTCTTTCTCCTGCGATGATGATGTATGTTCCATCTTCATTGTCGTTTATAACAATCGGCTGAATAACTCCGTGCAATCTTATTGAAGCTGCAAGCTCATTTAAAGCATCCTCGTCAAAATGTTTTCTTGGTTGGTTTGGATTTGTTTTGATCAAATTCATGTCAACCATGTCAACGCCACCCTTTGTGTTTAGCGTCGCTGTTTTCGGAGCTGGATTTGTTTGTTCAACTTCCTCGTCGTACATAGCAAACAAGGACTCTAAACCTCTTCCTAAACCTTTCTTAATAGCCATTAGTTTTGCCCTCCTCTTAGCTTGATTTTGGTATGTTTGGTTATGTTTTTATACTTAATTTTGTTTCTGTTTAAAAACTCTTCTGCTAGTGATAAATACGCTTCTGCTCCTTTTGATGCAGGATCATAAAGCACAATTGGCAATCCATGACTTGGGGCTTCAGCAAGCCTTATGTTTCTAGGAATATATGTGTTGTATACTTTGCTTTTAAAAAACCTGATTATCTCTTGGCTTACTTGATTGATTAAGTTTGACCTGTTATCTTTCATCGTCCTTACAACTCCTTCTACATCTAGTTCTGGGTTAAGATGAAGTTTAACAAGCCTAATAGTGTTCATGAGTTGAGTTAAACCGTCCAAAGCATAAAACTCACACTGCATTGGAATTATAACGCTGTCAGAAGTTGTTAAAGCATTTACAGTTAAAAGCCCTAACGACGGTTGACAGTCAATCATTATGAAATCATAACTTTCTTTCACTTCTTCTAATATGTTTTTCAATATTTTTTCTCTGTTTGGTTTAGAAACCAACGATATTTCTGCCGCTGCCAGGTCCACTGTTGAAGGAATAATATCAAGGTTCTCAATTTTTGTTTGAATGATTGCTTCGTCAATAGGGCACTCGTTGTCTATTAAATCATAAATGGTTTTTAAACCTTTTTTCTTTTCAATTCCAACTCCGCTTGTGGCATTTCCTTGCGGGTCAAGATCTAAGATTAACACCTTTTGCCCCATAACAGCCAAATAAGCAGACAAGTTTACACAGGTTGTGGTTTTGCCAACTCCACCTTTTTGATTCGTAAAAGAAATAATTTTAGCCATAACAAACCTCTTTTGTTAATTTTTTATAAGTATAACACATAATTTTGCGTTTGAAAAGCATTAAAGCGGTTTTTTTCGTGGAAGGTTGCCACCGCGAGGAAACCCCGTTGGTGTGTTTTTTACTTTTCTGACAACAATTAAAGCCCTGAAACTATCAAAAAGGTTAAATTTTGTTATTTCTTCAATTTGTCCACCCAAAACATTTAGCGCATTAGAGCTTTTTTCAATCTCATCAAAAAAGTTGTTGCCTTTGTAAACTACAACTCTGCCACCAACTTTTGCATACGGCAATAAGTATTCAAGCAATGTTGGCATTTCTGCAACAGCTCTTGCGGTGACGACATCAAATTTTTGTTTTTCTAAAAAATCTTCAATTCTTTCGTGTTTTGCCTCAATATTTGTTAAATTTAACTCTTTTTTTATTAAATTTAAAAAATTAATTCTTTTATTTAGGCTATCAAGTAAAGTTATTTCAAGTTTTGGGTTTAAAATTGCCAAAACAACACCAGGAAATCCTGCGCCTGAACCAACATCTAAAACGCGTCCTTTAAAAAATAAAATGCCCGCAGCGCTGTCTATAAAATGTTTTTTTACAACATCTTCAAACTCTGTTATTGCTGTTAAATTATATTTTTCATTTTCTTGTTTCAAAATTTCATAATATTTAAAAAGTTTTTCCGCTTGAGAATCCGAAATATGCAGTTTAGCTTGTGCAAACAACTCTTTAATTCTTTCTTTCATTTTTTTCTCCTTGATGTTTTTTTATTAACACCGACAAAACTGCGATATCAGCAGGGGAAACCCCTGAAACTCTGGATGCTTGTCCCAAATTTTCTGGTTTTATTTGTGAGAGCTTTTGAATTGTTTCAATTTTTAAACCTTTTTGTTTTTCGTAAACAAAATCTTCTGGGATTTTTATTTGTTCTGCTTTTTTTGCTTTTTCAATATCTTCTTGTTGTTGTTTTAAATAACCTTCAAATTTTACTATTAAATTTATCTCGTTTAATATATCTTCTTCCATTTCAGAAAACAAGCCAAACTCTTTGCTTATTTTTATTAAATCTAGATTTGATCGTTTTATCATATCTTTTATACTAATAGAATTTTTTGGCGGATTCTCTTTGTTGTTTTCAAAAAACTTTTTTAATTTATCGCTAATCTTTATTTTTTCATCAAGGTTTTTATAAACCTTTTCAAGCGCCATTTTTTTCTTTAAAAACTTTCTATATCTTTTATCATCAACTAAACCAACATTGCGTCCAATTTGTGTTAATCTTAAATCTGCGTTGTCCTGTCTTAATGAAAGCCTGTATTCCGCTCTGCTTGTCATCATTCTATAAGGTTCATTTGTTCCTTTTGTCACAATGTCGTCAATCAAAACGCCTATATACGCATCACAACGCGAAAGAATTAAAGGCTCTTTGTTTTCAAGTTTTAAGGCTGCATTAATACCCGCAATAAGCCCTTGTGCAGCCGCTTCTTCATAACCACTTGTTCCATTGATTTGTCCAGCAAAAAACAACCCGTCGTGCAACTTGCTTTCCAAACTCAATTTTAACTGTTGAGGGTTGATGCAATCATATTCTATAGCATAAGAATCTCTCATGA
Source organism: uncultured Clostridia bacterium (assembly GCA_944350115.1). Lineage (GTDB taxonomy): Bacteria > Bacillota > Clostridia > Christensenellales > UBA1242 > Caccovivens. The sequence goes on from CALVNZ010000001.1 coordinate 260,575, forward strand.
TTTCTGCGTTTTCTAAGCCTTTAACAGAATGAACCATCTTTTCTTGTATGTCTGTTGGCATAGATGTTGAAAACCCTTGAATATAAACCTCAGCCGTAGAAAGTGATTCCGGCTCCAAAAACAATTGATGTCGGTCTTTGTCTGCAAAACGAACTATTTTTGTTTCAATAGAAGGGCAGTATCTTGGTCCAACGCCAACAATTTCTCCTGATATTGCCGGCGCTTTATCAAGATTGTTTCTAATAATTTCGTGTGTTTTCTCGTTGGTGTAAGTTAAATAACAACAAGCTTTATTCTTAATTCTTTTGTTTGTCATGAAAGAAAAAGTTTGAATGTTTTCTTCGCCTTTTTGTATTTCTAGTTCATCAAAATTAACACTCCTTGCGTTAACACGCGCAGGCGTTCCTGTTTTAAATCTATATAATTCATAACCTAATTTTTTCAATGATTTCGAAAGGTTTTTTGCGTTTTTAAATCCATTTGGTCCGACGCTTTCAGTGTATTTACCTATTATTATTCTGCTGTCTAAATAAACTCCTGTTGCAAACACGACAACGTCCGATTCAAACTCATCGCCGACCGCGGTTTTAATAATCTTTTTTCCGTTTTCTAGTTTTACGCTTTCAACTTCACCTTGTTTTAAAAATAGGTTTGGCGTGTTTTCAACAACCTTTTTCATTTCAACATGATATTCGTTTTTGTCTTCTTGTGCACGCAAACTTTGAACGGCAGGACCTCTGCCTCTATTTAACATTCTTATTTGTATTGCGGTTTTGTCTGCAGTAAACCCCATTTGTCCGCCTAATGCGTCAATTTCAGAAACAAGTTGTCCTTTTGCTGTTCCTCCTATTGAAGGATTGCACGCCAAAAATGCTAGCGCATCTAAACTGATCGTTAGCAAAAGTGTTTTATGCTTTTTTCTAGCAAGTGCAAGCGCGGCTTCACAACCCGCATGTCCTGCGCCTATAACTATTGCCTCGAATGTTTCTTTCATTATTTACCTACACAAAATTTCGAAAATATCAATGATATTATATCCTCATTCTCTGTTTCGCCGGTTATTTTTCCAAGCGATTGCCAAACTTTTTTTATTAATAAAGACAGTATCTCCAAACTTTCATCTTTCTCTTTGAAAAATTCTTCAACTTGATTGAATGCTTCATTTAAGGCTTCAATTTGTCTTTCGTTTGTTGTTGCCAAACCATTAAAGTTTATTTCTTCTTTTATTGTCTTTTCAAATATTTCTTTTTTAAGTTTTTCTATATTTGTTTTGTTTTTGGCAGAAACTTCTATTTCGTTTTGTTGTTTTTCTAAAACCCGTTTCTTGTCTGTTTTATTAACAACAATAATATAAGGTTGTTTTATAAGTTTTTTTGTTCTTTCGTCTTCTTCCTTAATGTTTTCGCTTCCATCCAAAACCAGCAGTGTGATATCTGCCGTTTGTGCAGTTTTTTTACTTTTTTCAATTCCTATTTTTTCAACTTCGTCTTGGCTTTCTCTTATGCCTGCTGTGTCATAAAAATTAAACCTTACTCCGTTGTAATCTATGCTCGCGTCAACAACATCTCGCGTTGTGCCTTCTATGTCTGTTACTATTGCCTTGTTTTCTCCTATTATGGCATTAAGCAGACTACTTTTCCCAACATTTGTCTTTCCAATTATTGCTACATTGATGCCTTTTTTTATTAGTGCTTTTTGTTTGCTCAACGATAAAATGTCGTTCAACCTTTTTTTTATTTCGGTCATTTTATTAAACACATCTTCTCTCACAACTTCATTTTCGTCTTCTTCTGGATAATCCATTGTGACTTCTATTTGTGCTAGTAGGGTGGTTAAGTCTTGTTGAATGCTTTTTATTTCTTTAAACAACTCTCCTGACGCCACCTTTAAAGAGGCTTTCAATTCAGCTTCACTTTCGCTGTTTATTTCATCTACTATTGATTCTGCCTCCGCCAAACTTATTTTTCCGTTTTCAAAAGCTCTTTTAGAAAACTCTCCGTTTTCTGCGAGTCTTGCTCCTCCTTCAATGAGTTTTGCTTGAATCAATCTTGTCAAGGTTGTTCCGCCATGAATTTGAAACTCTACCACGTCTTCACCTGTAAATGAATTTGGCGATTTAAAATAAACCATCATGCATTTCTCTTTTGCTTCACCCAAATCAAACCATCCAAGCACCATTTTTCTATGCTCGATTTTTTGTTTTCCAATTGGCATAAAAAACTTTTGTGCAATTTCAATTGCATTTTCTCCGCTCAATCGCACAATAGATATTGCACCTTTGCCAAGTGGTGTTGATATGGCAACTATTGTTTTTTTCATGCGTTTGCATTATATCACAAAATCTTTTCGACTACAATAAAAAAACGACGATTTCTTTCGTCGTTTTTACTCTTAATCTTTATATTCTCTTGGAAAAATAATTAGATAGCGTTTTGGTTCTGTGCCTTTTGACATTGTTGTAACCTTATCATTGTCTTGCAAAGCTAAATGAATTATTCTTCTTTCGCTTGCATCCATAGGCTCTAATTTTGCATAGCGTCCTGTCTTTGCAACTTTCCCAGCCATTCTGTATGCAAGTCTTTTTAAAGATTCTTCTCTTTTTTCTCTATATGAACAAACATCTAAAACTTGTTTTTTTGTTTCTCTTTTGCAAATATTTGACATTAAATATGATAATGCAAAAAGTGTTTCTCCGCGATAGCCTATCAGTTCGCTTAAATTTTCACCTTTGATGTTTAGTTTAATGACATCGTCTGTTTCTGATTCTTCTATTTCGGCTTCTTTGTTAAAAGCTTTTAAAAGACCTTCTATAAACTGTTTTGCTGAAATTCTTTCGCGAACCTCTTTTGCTTGTTGTTGCTGTTCTTCTTTTTTATCTTGTTTTTCAGCCTCTTTTTGAGCTTTCTTTTCTTCTTTTTTTGCTTCTTTTTCTTGTTTCTTTTCTAGTTTTTCTTGCTCTTTTTCTTCTTTTTCAATTTCGTTTTTTAAATCTTCTTTATTCTTTTCACGAGCTTCATATTTTTCTATAACATCTTCTGAAATTGAAACCACAACTTTTGCTTTTTTAAAAAGTCCGCCTTCGCTTATAATTTTAATATCAACATCTTCTCGCGGAGCTTTCAATTCAAAAAGTGCATTTTCGATTGCCTGTTCTAAATTTCTTCCTGTTCCTTCTGCGCTGCGCGTCATTTTGTCTTTTCCTCCTTGTTAAGTAAATAATATCACTTTCTTCTGTAATCTACAACTGATTTTTTCTTTTCTTCTTCTTTTTTCTCTTGGTGTTGTTCCCATTTATTTACTATAAGATTTTCAAGTGGCGCAAGGGCAGCACTTATTGCTTGGCTTACAACCATGTAAATAGCAAACACAGAGTTGTAGAATATAGCGAAAATTCCCATAATGATAGGAAGAACAAACATCATCACTTTTGCTCCTGTTTGCTTTGGCATCATGTCTTTCTTTTTTCCACCAGTCAAGTTTCCAAGCCATATTGCAAGGAAAGACAGCCCTATACTTAAAATTGCCAAAATAAAGTAACCATTGGTTCGTCCAACCTGCTCGCTAAGTTTTGGCATAAAAGCATTGTAGATTGTTTCTTCTTGAGCAGAAACATTGTTTTGTCCTATTTCGCTTTTAAATTGATCGTAAGTGAAAATTGAATTTTTGAATGGTGAATCTGCAATCCAATAGTTTGCTATCCATAAAAACGAAGATTTGTTTTCTGAGTTTTCATAACAAGTTTTTATATATTGGGAAGAATATTTTTCAACCGCAGTCTTTTTGTTTATTTGTTGTTCAGTTGCAACATCTGCACTTGTAAGTTGTTCTTGCCCTGCAAAATATGCTGCGTTTTCTCCTTCTTGTTGCGTGACAAATTTGTAAACATAGCTTTGAATAACTTCATCGCTTGTTACAATTTTATAAACAGGGTTTCCTTCTTCGTCTAAAACATCTTCACCGTTTTCATTTTTTAAAACTTCATCTGTTTGATAAGAGAAGTCTGTTTTAAAAACAACGCTTCCTATTTCTTCTTCGTTTAGTAAAGCGACCAAATATTTTTGTCCAGCTTGTTCACCTTCTTTGGCGTCACGAATTTGAAAAGTCACATTTTCATAGTTTTCAAAAATTCGCATATCGCCTTCTTCATATTCTTCGTTTGTTAGTTGTAAAACATTGGCATAATTATATTTTAAATAATCGTATTCCTGGCTGATTTTATAATCTGCCATTGCGTTAATTCCAGAAAATAAAGTAAAGAATATTGTAAGGTTTAAAGCCAAAAACACAAGCATAAAGACACAACTTCCCATCATTGAAAAATTGTTTTTCTTGTAAAGTTCTTGTGTTTTTTGATTTAATAGGTTTTTGTCTGCGCCATATTTTGCTTTTATTTTTTCAAGCTCTGGTTGCATTTTGGCTTGAATGCGCATGTTTTTTTTATTGATTTTTTTGTTGATTGTTTCTAATGGTGCCCAAATAATTTTTATAATAAGCGTGATTAAAACTATTGCAAGTATATAACTTCCAACTCCAGCTTCAAAAGCTTTTATTATAGTTTCCCAAACACCATTTGGTTCTGAAACGCTGAGAAGATTGCTTACAAAAGCCATCTGGAATCTCCTTTTATGTTGATTGGCACAGGGTCGTATCCACAACATTTGCATTGTGGCGTGCATTTTGAAAGTCTTTTTGCTCCTAATAAAAAACCTTTAAAAGGCCCAAATTCTTTCACTGCTTGGATAAAATAATTTGAACACGATGGAGTAAATTTGCACACATTTGGTAAAAGCGGGGAGATTGTCCACTTGTAAATATAAACAGGTATACACAACAATATTTTGAAAGGATATAAAATATATTTCATTTTTCAAACACTTTTTTGATTTCTTCTTTTAAGGCTTCAAAACTTAAATCCAAAATTCCTTGTTTTGCCAGCAAGATGTAATTATTAAAATCTTTGGCATAAGTGTTTGTTCTAACAATCTCTTTCATTCTTCTTTTTAGTTTGTTTCTTTGATTTGCTTTCCCAATTTTTTTAGAAACGACGTATCCAATCTTATAGGTTTTAAATTTGCTTGCGACTGAAAAAAGCGTTAAGTGTTCTGTGTTAACTTTTTTGCCTCGTCTATAAATATATGTGAACTGTTTGTCTTTTTTCAGTCTGTGATCCATCACTTTTTTCCTTTTACGCAGCTAAGTTTTTTCTTCCGCGAGCTCTTCTTCTTTTTAAAACATTGCGTCCACCTTGAGATCTCATTCTTTCTCTAAAACCGTGAACTTTTTTTCTTTTTGCTTTTTTTGGTTGAAAAGTTTGTTTCATCTTTCTCCTCCTTGTAGATTTATAACAGAAAACTGTCTTTGCTAGTTTAATTTTTATCAAGCGCTGTTTGCTTTAAAAGATAAAATAAACTTTGATTAGTATAAAGATTTTTATGTCATTTGTCAACTCAAAATTCACTAGAATTTTATATGCAATTCAAACCTTTTGGCGTTTTTTGTTTTAATTGTAAAAGATAAAAAAAAAGAGGCGCGTGCCTCTTTCTTTTTTTTTAACCAAACATTCGAACTGGTAAAATCAAATATAAGAATTCATCACCTTCTGTTGGAACAATGACACAAGGGTTTGATGGAGTGTTTAAACAAAGTTTTACAAACTCATCAGAATTGACTTTTAATGCTTCCAAAATAAATCTTGGATTAAAAGCGATTGAAACATCTTTTCCGTTTAACACTGCTGAAATTTTTTCTTTTATGTTTCCTATTTCAGAATTTGAAGTCAAAATTAAAGAATTCTCTTTTATGTCAAACTTAACAAAATTATTTTGACCAACCTTGCTTAAAAGCGAAACTCTTTCAAGGGCGTCTTCAAGTTGAACTTTGTTGACAATGACATAGGTTTCATGATTCATTGGAATGATTTGTTTATAGTTTACAAAATCTCCTTCCAGAAGTCTTGAAATTATTTTTGTGTCAAATGTGTCAATCATTATTGCATTGTTGTCAATGTAAACATTGATGATTTCGTCTGTGTCATCAAGAAGTTTGCTGATTTCATTTAAAGAACGCGTTGGGACAACAATTGATTTTTTCACATTTGAGCTTGCTTTTTTATTAACTTGTGCAAGTCTATATCCGTCAAGTGCTACTGCTGTTACTTCTTTTTGGTTTATGTCTAAAAGGACTCCTTTCAAAATAGGGCGTGAATCATCTATTGCAACTGAAAAGATTGTCTTGTTTATAAGTGCTTTAAAATCTTTTTGACTGATTCCAAACCATTCGTCCGTTTTTATTTTTTTAAAGCCTGGATATTCGACAGGGTTGTAACATTGGATGACGCTTTCGTTTCCATCATAACGAATCAAAAGTTGATTTCTTTCGTTTACTTCTAATTCAATGTCTGATGAAGAAAGTTTCTTAACAAACTCTGTAATAAATTTTCCAGGAACGACAGTTTCACCTTCTATTTTTACATCAGCCTTAATTTTCTTTTCGATTGAAAGATCTGTGTCTGTTGCACTTAAAGTCAAAGTGTCGTCTTCAGCAGACAATTTGATTCCTTCTAAAATAGGATTTGTGATTTTGTTTGGTATTGCTTTACTAACTCTTAAAAACGCTTCTGATAATTCTAGACCTACACAATTTAATAACATTTTTCTCTCCTTTAATTTTACTTTTGTGCGCGCGCACGTTCTTTAATTTTTTTTTAATATTTTTAAATCATAGTATTAATAATAGTGCTTTGTGCAAATGTTGATAAGTTTTAGTTTGTCCTAAATATTGTCTTTTAATGCCCATATTTTTGATTTTGTGACACTATATATTGAAAAACAAAATGTGGATAACTTTGTGGATGAAGGGTGGAAAAGCGATTCAATTATCCACTTTTCAACATTTTTTTTATTTCGTTTACGAAGGTTTGAGTTTTTCTGTTTGTTTTCATTTCAGCGGTGATTTTGTCTCTTGCGTGCATGATCGTTGTGTGATCACGTCCACCAAAGATTTTTCCAATTGTCACGAGTGGGAGTTCAAGCATTTCACTAATCATGTAAATTGCAATCATTCTAGGCTCAACGATTTCTTTGCTTTTTTTCTTGCCAGTTATGTCATCTTTCGTTATATCAAAATAATTGCAAACAGCTTGAATAATTTGATCAGCGTTTGAACCGCCTTCATTTTTTTCATCATACTTGTCTGAAAATGCTTCTTTTACATCGTTTAAGTCTGCTGAACTTTTTCCTATTAAATTGGATAAGAAGCAAACTTTTGAAAGCATGCCTTCAAGTTCACGAACGTTTGAATCTATCTTTTCAGCGATGTAATTTAAAGCGTCATCGTTTATTGAATATTTTTCAAGCTGACATTTTTTTCTTAAAATTGCAACTCTTGTTTCAAAGTCTGGTGTTTGTAAATCTTGGATCAGGCCCATAGTAAATCTTGAACGAAGTCTTTCTTCCAAAGTTTCGATTTCTTTCGGTGGGCGATCAGACGCGATTATGATTTGTTTGCCAAATTGATGTAAGTCGTTAAACGTGTGGAAAAATTCTTCTTGAGTGCTGGTCTTTTTGCTTATAAATTGAATGTCGTCAACAATAAGCACATCAACATTTCTATATTTTTCTCTAAATTCAGAGTTTGTTTTGTTTTTAATAGAAGATCCTAAACTTTCAATATAGTCATTTGTAAATTGTTCACAAGTGACATATTTAACTTTCATTTTTGGATAAGTTTCACGCACATAATTTCCAATAGCGTGAAGTAGGTGTGTTTTTCCTAATCCAACTCCACCATAAATAAAAAGTGGGTTAAAGTTTTTGCCAGGATTTTCAGCAACAGCTCTTGCTGCGGCATAAACGGTTTGATTGCATTTTCCAACGACAAAATTTCCAAAAGTGTATTTTGGATTAAAAACGTTCCTTGCCGGCTCAACATCATTTTTTGAAAGATTTGGTTTGTTTTTTGAAAGATAGTCTTTTTCTTCGTTTGGATCTAATACATCAATTTCAACATCTTCACCAAAAATTTCACCAGCAACAGATTTTAATTTGTCAAAATAATTTTTCAAAATTTGATTTTTTGCAAAAGATGATTTAGTTGATAAAACCAGAGTTTTGTTCTCTGTAAAATCCACCACTTTCAAAGGTTTAAACCACATCACAAAAGAAACATTGGACACAGAAAGTTCCAATTTTTCCAAAAGTTGTTGCCATAGTTTGTTTACTTCTTGCATAACTAACCTACTTGTTTATTTTACTAAAAAAAAGATATTGTGTCAAGTAAAGAATAGGTTGTTACAAAACTAAATTCGTGATATAATGTTCACATGATAATAAAAAAATTGACTTTAAAAAATTTTAGAAATTATGAAGATTTAAGTATTTGTTTTGATTCAAAACTAAACTCTTTGTGTGGTCAAAATGCACAAGGAAAAACCAATTTGATTGAAGCAATTTATTTTGCATGCCTTGGGAAAAGTTTTCGTTCTTCAAAAGAAAAACAAATAATTAAGTGGGGGAAAGACTATTCAAAAATATCTCTTATTGCGACAAACGAAATAAGAGAAAAAAAGGTTGAGGTTGTTTTGCAAACAAGTCAAAAAAAAGCGGTAAAAATGGATGGACTGCCAATAAGGAGAATAGGAGATGTTTTAGGAGAAATTCCAATCGTTTTTTTCTCACCAGATGAGTTGAAGCTTGTAAAAGAAAGTCCAGAAGAAAGAAGAAGGTTTATAAACATCGACCTCTCTCAAACAAACAAAAAGTATTTTTATCTTTTATCAAGATATGAAAAAGTTTTAGACAATAGAAACAAACTTTTAAAAACGAGCAAAGATTTAGAAACCCTTAAAGAAACTATTGAAATTTGGGACAAGTCTTTGGCAAACATCGGCTTTAAAATTATAAAAGATAGAGAAAATTTTATAAAAAAAATCGAACCTTTTGCTCAAAAAGCACATGAGTATATTTCAGGCGGAGAGAAACTGCGTCTTGTTTACAAAAAGCCGGATGTAGACTCGGAAGAAGAGTATTTGAAAAAACTCTCAAAGCTTGTCGAAAAAGACTTTAAACTTGGCTATACGTCATTTGGACCACACAGAGATGATATAGACATTTTCTTAAATGAAGAAGAGGTCAAATCTTTTGGGTCACAAGGACAACAAAGAACAGTTGCTCTGTCATTAAAACTTGCAGAGCTTGAATTTATAAAAGAACAAAAGGGAGAATATCCAATTTTGATTTTAGACGATGTTTTTTCAGAACTTGACAAAAACAGAAGAACAAGGCTTATGAAGTTTACTTCAAGATGCCAAACTTTTGTGACAACGACTGATCAATCTTTATGCGAAGGCAAAATCATCAAGATAAAAGAAGGAAAAACAGAGACAATTTCTTGACAAAATCGTTGTTAAAAAGATAAAATAAACGAAAGTTAGGAGTAGTTATGAAAGAGAATAAATACAGAACTCACAATTGTGGAGAATTGAGGATACAAGACGTTGGGAAAAATGTTCGTCTGTCTGGTTGGGTAAATTCTATTAGAAAGCTTGGCGGAATAACTTTTTTAACGCTCAGAGATAATTTTGGCGTCACGCAAATTCTTTTTAGAGACGAAAAATTTATAGACGGTATAGTAAAAGAAAGTGTAGTAAAAGTTGAAGGAAAAGTAGTTGAAAGAGAAAGCAAAAATCCAAAGATGGCAACGGGAGACATAGAAATAGAAGCAAAAAAACTTGAAGTTCTTGGAAAATGTTTAAATGTTTTACCTTTTGAAATCAATGAAGCTCCACAAACAAAAGAAGAGTTGCGTTTAAAATACAGGTTTTTAGATTTAAGACAAACAGACTTGCATGAAAGAATTTTGAAAAGAGCACAGATTTTACAGTTTGTTCGAAATAGACTTACAGAACTTGGTTTTGTCGAATTTCAAACTCCAATTCTTGCGAACACATCTCCGGAAGGGGCTAGGGATTTTATTGTCCCAACCGTTTATGCCCCAGGCGAATTTTATGCTCTTCCTCAATCACCACAACAATTTAAACAACTTTTGATGGTGAGTGGTTTTGATAAATATTTTCAAATAGCGCCATGTTTTAGAAACGAAGCGGCAAGGGCAGACAGAACCCCGGGCGAGTTTTATCAAATAGACATGGAAATGAGTTTTGCAACACAAGACGACGTGTTTGAAGTTTGCGAAATTTTAGCAACTGAAATATTTAAAAAGTTTTCTGATTATAAAGTTTGTGAAAAGCCTTTTAAAAGAATTAAATGGGTTGATGCAATGAGAGATTATTGCTCGGATAAGCCAGACTTACGAAATCCTTTAAAAGTTGTAGACGCCTCCGCCTTTTTCGCAAAAACAGAAGTTGGCTTTTTGAAAAACAAAACAGCAAAGATGATAAAAGCAAAAGCTGGCGACAAATCACGAAAGTTTTTTGATGAAATGTCAACATTTATTGTGAGCTTGGAAGGCAAAGGACTTGCTTGGGCAAAACTTTTAAACAACGAGTTATCAGGAAGTTTTGTAAAAGCTATGACAGAAGAAGAAAAATCAAACTTTATTAAAACTTTTGATATAAAAGAAGGAGATGCTGTTTTTATTGTCGCCGATGAAAAAGATAAAGCAATAAAACTTATTGGCGCGTTAAGAAATGAACTTGGCGAAAGACTTGATCTTATAGACAAAACCAAAATTGAAATGTGCTGGATTGTTGATTTCCCATTCTATGAAAAAAACGAAGAAACAGGAAAACCAGATTTCGCACACAATCCATTTTCAATGCCACAAGGCGAGTTAAAAGCACTTCAAGAAAAAGATCCTTTTGAAATTGTGGCATATCAATATGATTTGGTTTGCAATGGTTATGAGATGCTTTCTGGTGCAATTCGAAATCATGATCCAGAAATAATGGTTAAAGCTTTTGAAATTGCAGGATATCCAAAAGATGTTGTTGAAAACAAATTTCCTGCTCTATACAATGCGTTTCATTATGGTGCTCCACCACACGCGGGATGTGCGTTTGGTTTTGACAGAATGCTTATGCCAATCATGAAACAAGATTCAATTAGGGAAGTGATCGCTTTCCCATTAAATAAAAATGGAAGAGATTTGCTTATGGGTTCTCCATCTATTCCAACGGAAGAGCAACTTAAAAGTTGCGGTATAAAAATAGCCAAACAAGATAAATAAGGAAGTAAAATTTTATGAAAAGAACAGAGATTAGAGATTTAAACAAAAAATTTCAAGATTTTGGTGGAAAAGAAATTAAAGTATGTGGCTGGGCAAGAACAGTCAGAGATTCAAAAAATATAGGTTTCATTGAATTAAATGACGGGAGCTTTAAATCTGTGCAAATAGTTTTTGAAAGGGCCAAAATACAAAACTATGACGAAGTAGCGAAGCAAAACGTAGGAGCTTCTTTTGAAGTTGTTGGCACCGTAGTTTTAACGCCACAAGCAAAACAGCCTTTTGAAATAAATGCTAAAAGTGTTGTTGTTTTAGGAGAAAGTGCAACAGATTATCCTCTTCAAAAGAAAGGACACACTATTGAATTTTTGAGATCGATTCCTTTTGTTAGAGCAAGAGGAAATTTGTTTAACGCTGTTTTTAAAGTTCGTTCGGTTGCTGCTTTTGCGATTCACAAATTTTTTAACGAAAGAGGTTTCGTTTATGTTCACACGCCAATAATCACAAGCAACGATTGTGAAGGTGCTGGCGAAATGTTTCAAGTGACGACACTTGATCTTGAAAGAATTGCAAAAGAAGGAAAACTTCAACAAAACAAAGACTTCTTTGGGAAAAAAGTTGGACTTACTGTTTCTGGCCAGCTTCACGAAGAATGTTTAACGATGGCTTTTGGAAAAACATATACTTTTGGGCCAACATTTAGAGCTGAAAAATCAAACACAACAAGGCATGCGGCTGAATTTTGGATGATGGAGCCAGAAATGTGTTTTAGCGATCTTCAAGATGTGATGGACAATGAAGAAGAAATGGTAAAATATGTTATAAGTTATGTGTTAAACGAGTGTCATGATGAAATTGAATTTTTAAATAGGTTTGTAGATAATGGTTTGATTGATAGATTGACTAACGTTGTAGAAAACAAATTTGAAAGAGTTTCTTATACACAAGCGATAGACATATTGTTAAAAGCAAATGAAAAATTTGTATTCCCTGTCAAATGGGGCGTGGATTTGCAATCAGAACACGAAAAATATATAACTGAAAAAGTTTACAAAAAACCTGTATTTTTAACAGATTATCCAAAAGAAATTAAGGCTTTTTATATGAGACTCAACGACGATAAAAAAACTGTTGCAGCAGTTGACTTGCTTGTTCCTGGAATAGGAGAACTTATTGGGGGCAGTCAAAGAGAAGAAAGGCTTGATGTTTTAAAACAAAGAATGAACGAACTTGGTTTAAAAGAAGAAGATTATAAATGGTATTTAGATACACGAAGATATGGCACAAACAAACACGGCGGATATGGGCTTGGATTTGAAAGGTTTGTAATGTATCTAACAGGGATTTCAAACATTCGAGATGTTGAAATCTTTCCTCGCACTTTTGGGTCGATCGAAGGATAGTTCACTTTATGACAAAAGAGAGTTCAGCGGAAATTATTTCTTTAAAAGGCGGTTTTTGGAAATATTTTGGAGGGTTATAAAATATGCACGAAGGAGTTGCGTGCGGAATGCTTTTGTCAGCACGAACTCTTTCGCTTTAAGCACAAATCTAACTGCCAAATTAAGCCTTTTATTTTTTGTTAATTGCTTGAACAATTTTGTCTTTAATATCTAAATTACAAGAAATTGTAAATGGCATAATTAAATGATTATCTTTAAACTGTAAAATTTGAGGATTTAAAGGAAAAACATTTTCCCCGTTTTCATAGAATACAGCGCCACCATTTTTTTGAATAAGATATGCCCCTTGAATAATATCCCAAATATTTGCTCCTCTGCGAGTAAATATTTTATTTTTATTTATTGCAATATCAGTAAGTTGAGCAAGCGTGGAATGTCCAGTATAAACTCTAATTATTTCGTTATCATCAAATAAACTTGCTATTTTTTTCTCTGTTTCATTTCGCTCAGTGTCGCTATGAATATGACTAACATATTTATACTTTTTTAGCCCATTTGTTGGTTTAAACTTTTTGCCAAAATCACAAAGTCCATCTCTAAACTTATTTGCAGAAATAAGGTGAGGAGCAGTCAACCATTTTTCTGGAATATAAACTAAAGATAAAATAGGACTTAAATCTTCAAGCAGACAAACGCCAACACACCATTCCGTATTATTACTATCTCTAAAAGCCGTTGTCCCATCTATCGGATCAACCACCCAAACATATTTAGTTTTTAACGACGATTTGTAGATGTCTTCATTAAAACTTTCTTCTTGAATAACTGATGATCCAGGTAAAATTTCTGGAAGTTTATTATCAAAAAATTCTCCAATTTTAACGTCAGCTATAGTCGCAGAATCACCATCATCTTTCTCCTCTACAACCACCATGTTTTTCCTAGTTTTAACTATAATATCTTTTATTTTGGTTTGTAAAATATTTATAATAGTATTTTCAAGATTATCTAAAACTTCCTTATCCATTATTCCATATCCTTTATGGATAAATCATATCATAAAATTTACTAGCTTCAAAATTTATTGCCCATATGTCGTTTTTTTATTTTCTATTGAAAACTATCGTGAAGTCCGCCTTTCCTCCTCAGCCAGTTTTTTGTTTTTTATGTAATTAGATCTTTTCAAATGTTCCGGAACATCTGGAACTGCCCGAACTTCACTTGCATCTACGGGGTCAGAAGAGGAAGTTGTTTCATAAGAGGGGGTTTGTGTTGTAACAACCGGATAGGCTGCTCTGTGTTGCGAAAACGAAACGCGGTGGTCGTATTTTGCTATTTTGCCGATTGTTTTGTCGACAAGCCTGCCATAAAGGGTGTCGCTTCGATAAGCCGCACTGTTTCTGTTAAAGATTTCTTGCTCTTCGTAAAGCTTTTTGGTTTCGTCAAACTTGAAAAAGTCGGTTGGAATCGCGTCTAAAACTTTCAGTTGTTTTCCAAGCAAAAGTTTTCCGCCCAGCCTTGAATAAGCAAAAAGTTTGCCATTTCCCTTTAAAATTGCGTTCACAATCAAATCCAACTTTTTTTGATCGCCTTCTGAGAAGGAGTCAAGTTTGTCGCCGGCATTTGTCTTGCTGTTGTAGCGATAAACGATTTCAGGGTTTTGGGTTTTGATTCGGATCAGCCTTCTGCCAGAAAACCAGCTACCAATCAAAATCTTTGCCTTAAATTTGCGTGTTTCCTTGTTTTCCATAAGCTCTGACGCTGCTGGATCATTTTTTGCAACGTAGTATAGTTTGTAAACTTTTCTCATCAGATAACTCCTAATTCAATTATATCAACAAAGCCTTTGATAGTCAAGACCCAAAATTCTCAAAAAAAACGGAGGCAAGCTCCGTTTGGCGCCCCCTGTAGGATTCGAAGCGAATGCGAACCCAGAAAAAGCAAAACATGGAAGTGTGCGAGCTTTTTACTAGGTCGCAGGTTCTCATCAAATAAAAAAACAGACTAAAGTCTGCTTTATTGGCGCCCCCTGTAGGATTCGAACCGAATGCGAACCCAGAAAAAGCAAAACGTGGAAGAGTGCGAGCTTTTTGCCAGGTCGCAGGTTTTCATTAAATAAAAAAGACTAGCATGAGGCTAGTTTTTTTGTAGATAATACAGCGACAGTGAAGAAAAAAGTGTTGTCAAAAGTGTTGTAAAATTAAGTTTTTGAAAAAGTAAAAATCGCTACATCCCTTTATTTTTCTGGCGCCCCCTGTAGGATTCGAACCGAATGCGAACCCAGAAAAAGCAAAACGCGGAAGTGTGCGATCTTTTTACAAGGTCGCAGGTTCTCATCAAATAAAAAAAACAGACTAAAGCCTGCTTTATTGGCGCCCCCTGTAGGATTCGAACCTACGACCTATCGGTTAACAGCCGAGTGCTCCACCGCTGAGCTAAGGAGGCATATCAAAAGTCACCTTGCTTGCGAATTGTTTAAAACAATTCGCAATCTTTTGTGCTTTACAAACAATTAGGGAGGGAAAAACTGTTTGCGAAAGCAAGTATACCACCATAAAAAAAAGATGTCAATTATTTTTATGCAAAAAAAATCACAACAAGTCAAAAATTGTTTTTATGAACGCTTTGTTGCTTGCAATTTTAGCTTGGTTTTCGGTTAACGGCTGTTTTAAAGGGTTTGTTAAAACGATTTTTTCAATTTTGTCGTTTGGTGTTTCTGTAATCCTAGCGTTTTTGTTGACAAGCCCATTTTCAACCTTTTTGATTAATAAAAAAGCGTTTGATAAAGAAATAAGTTCTGTCGTGTCTGTGGTTTTGCGAAATCAAAGCGAATTGTTTGTTGAAGAAAAGGTTGATTCAAAAGAAAAAATGATAGTTTTGATTTATTCGACAGAAGCTTCATACTTTACAAAAAGCGTTTTGGAACAAATGGTAGACGGCGTCGATTTTTCTGGTGCTTTTAGTGTAGCTGAAATTGTGTCGCCAATTATTTATTGCCAAACAATAAAAATTATTTCGTTTGTTTTTTTACTGTTTTTGTTTTTATTATTATTAAAAATTCTACAATCATTCTTGTCAAGGTTTTTAAAATTTTTTAGTTTGCAAGCGACAGATAAGGCGCTGGGATTTTTGTTCGGAGTTGTTTTAGGGTTGTTTGTTTATTGCGTTTTAGTGTGTTTAATCATTTTTTTAGCAAATATTTTCGGTTCAGATTATTTAATAAAAAAAATTAACGAAGGCGCAATTTCTTCGTTAATCTATCAAAATTTTGGTGATAAAATTTTGAGTTTCTTCTAAAACAGGTGAACTAGAATCGCTTAAAACGTCTTCTATTTCATCATTTTTGTCATTAAGATCGTTTGTTTGGTTTTTGTAATATATCGATAAAGAGCAAAGGACAATGATTAATGCAATCAGCAAACCAAAACCGACCCATGTTAAAATTTTAAGAATCTTTTTCCTTTTTTCTTTTTCCACGAATTAAATTATAAAACTTTTTTAAAGTTTTTGCAATGATTTTTGAAAAAAGAAATCTTTGTGCTAGCAAACCTAATAAAAACGCTAAAACAGCGTAAAACCGAAAAAGACCATAATTTAGGTAAAGGTTCACAACATAAAACAAATAAAAACAGAGACAGGTTGCAATAAATTGAAAAATATGAAGAACAATTTTATTACTTTTAAAAAAACATGTTAAAAATCTCGCGAGATCAAAAATCAGTCCGCAAGCAAAGCCTGTTGCAAGCATGGCAAAAAAAATCGCGGGTTGCTCAATAGTTGGATAAAGCACTACTTAAATATCCTTTTCAAAAAACTTTGCTTTTCATTGCCGTGTTGAAATTTGACAACAGAAAACTTCCCTGCCAAAACAACCTCTTTGTTGTCAAGATCAAGTTTTTTCACTTCCATATCTGATCCTGTCACTATTAAACAATTTTCGCCAGATTCTATAATTGCCGAGGTTGGTGTGCTGGTTCGAACTTTCGTTGCCCCTTTAACAGTAAAAATATTTTGGTTTTCTATTGTTATCAAATCGATCATTTTACACTCCTTATTATAAATTTTGTTTTATTATTAAAAAATATGAAAAACGATTTAATTTTATGCTATAATAATAAACGGAGAAAAATATGGAAAAAATTCAAGTAAAAATTAAAAAAAATATAAAAATTTATGATTTTTTAATAAATTATGGCTTTACAACTTCGCAAACTAACAAAATATTAAAAAACAGAGACGCAAAAGTCAATGGACAAAGAGTGAGCGGAGATTATAATTTGCTGTCAGGCGACGAGCTGACAATTTTTTGTGAATCGCAACCGACGCCTAAATTCAAAGTTTTGTTTGAAGATGAAAATGTTGTGGTGCTGTCAAAAGGTGCAGGAATTGAAGTTCAAGGAGAAAATAGTTTAGAATCAGTTTTGCCTGGAACAATTGCTGTCCATAGACTAGATAGAAACACCACAGGTCTTTTAATTATGGCGAAAAACAAGATGGCAGAAGAAGCACTTAAACAGTCGTTTAAAGACAAAGGTGTGGAAAAACTGTATGTGTGCGAAGTTGTGGGCAGAGCAAAGTTTGAAAACAAAAACTACGAAGCGTTTTGGCTTAAAAATTCTGCAAGAAGTGAAGTTAAAATTTACAAGTCGTATGTACAAAAGTCTTCAAAAATAATTTCAAGGTTTACAACAGTAAAAGAAGGAAATGAAACAAGCATGGTGGTTGCGCAAATCTTTACAGGAAAAACTCACCAAATTCGTGCGCACCTGGCCTTTTTAGGGCATCCAATTATAGGTGACGGAAAATACGGAAATAATAAAATTAACAAAAAATTTAAAGAAAAATCACAAAAATTGCACTGTTTTTATTTAAAAATTATAAAAATTAATAAAAATTTTGAATATTTAAAAAATATGCAATTTATTGACAAGCCAGAATGGGCAGAAAAATATATTTAAAAACATTTTTAAAATTTTTTTAAAAAAACAAATAATTTAAAAAAAAATAAAAAAATTGTTGTAAAAAATCATGTTAATAAAAAAAATATATTTATTAAATATTTTTTTATAATTTATATTATTTCGTTTGATAAAAGTTTGGCAAAAGTGTTAAAATATGATTGTGAATACGGTAAAGAAAAAACGCGCAGTTGCATCAATAGTATCATTTTTCGCAATGTTCGCGATGATGTGTTTGTTTTGTTTTTCAGGGTGTGCTAAAACATACAAAGGCGCTGGAGAGTTTTCTCAAAATGAAATTGTGATGGCTGTTGGTGAAACGCTGGATGCAAAAGGTTTGATTGAATCAAATTTTAATCTTACGTTTGAAAGTGGCAATGAACAAATTTTGCAATTGAACGAAGCTGGAACCTTTACGGCAAAACAAAGTGGACAAACGACTGTTGTTGCAAAACACGAAGAAAACATAATTGATGTCTTATCAGTTCAAGTAAAGTATAAGTTTGAAGCACCTTCAAACATAAAAGTGACAAATGATGGCGTAATAAGTTGGGACGATGCGACCATAAGAGACAATCAGGCTAATCAAAAAACCACTTACACTTTAAAACTTGTGCGCAACGGAGAAGAAAGTTCTTTTATTATTCAAGACAATTATTATCAGCTGTCAAACCATGGTACATACGAAATTTCTATTAAGGCCAATGAAACTGAAAGTGTGCTGGGATCGGATTTCTCAAGTGCTATATATTATAATTTTGGACTTACTCAAACGCCAGAACAACTTTCATTTGCAGCAGATCAAAATTATGGCTCTCAATCAGGAACTTTATTTTGGCAGGGCGACGGAAATTATTACAATGTTTCAATAAACGGAGTAGCAAAACAGGTTTATGGGAATGCAACTGAACTAGACTTTTCAAATTTTGCAGAAGGTGAAACTGCTTGTATTGAAATCATTTCAAACAATTCTGGTAACCAAAGTACGACTGCTAAATTAAACGTACAAAAAATTTCAACGCCAGAATTGACTTTGCAAAACGACGAACTTTCATGGGGCGCTGAAGAGAACGCGTCTAAATATTTGCTTCATTATGTTAACCTTTCTTCAGTTGAAAATGAAGAAGGAACTTTTGTTTTGCAAAACGAGTCGTCAACTTTACAAGGATTAACAGAAGGAATTTATGCTTTATCATTACAAGCTGTTGGAAATCAAGGTTACGCAAATGGAAACGAAAAATCTTTTAAGATAGGCGGAGAAAGCCAAAACATTGCAAAAATTTCAAATGTCGAATATAGCTGGGAAATCATTGACAATGTTTTGTATGTGACTTTTAAAACAAATTCTGAATACAACAAAAAATTCGTAGTTAAACAAAACGACGTGACCAAAGAATTTGAGTTTGGCGATGAAAAAAACGAAGACGGCTATTATTATTTGACACAAAGTTTTTCTTTAAATGAAGGTGAAAACATTTTCAAACTTCAAACTTATCCAACTTTTCAATCTGGGGAAATTGTAATAAATGGCGTTTCGGCAAGTTATGCAGTAAAAAGTGATGAAATTGTTTTGTTTAGCGCATATAACATAGGGCAAATTGAAAATGTTCGTCACAGTTTAGTAGAAGGGCAGTCTGTTATAACTTTTGACAACGTTGATTATGCGGAAAAAGAAGCCTATGAAATTTTTGTCAACGGCATTAAAGTAGAAAATGCAGTTGTAAATGTTGGCGAAGAAAAAACTTCAATAACAATTGGAGAAATTTCCAGTGATGTTTATGGCAATAAAGGAAACATTTATGAAATAAAAGTAACCGCATCTAGAACGCCAAAAGAAAACGAAATTTCAAGCGTTTCGCAGGCGACAAAAACCTTGACAAGACTCGAAAACCCGAATTTACAAGACAAAAATGGAACAGCTGTTACTGGACAAACATATGAATGGGGAAATGTGGAAGGTGCGAAATATGAATACTCCTTGTATGTCACAGGCGAAAATTTTGAAATTGAAGGGTTAGAGCCTATTCAAACAGGAACAACAGAGTTTAATTCACTTTCGGAGTTGGATGCAAACTTTTATTACTTATCAGTAAAAAGCGTTCCTTTAAACGATGACTTATATTTGCCAAGCGAAGAAAACGTGAGCGACAGCTTTTATGTAGCACTTGAAATAGAGAAGCCACAATTGGATTTTTCTTATGATGCGTCAAGCGGTGGGACATTAAAAATTAAAACAGTTGAATTTGGCTTTGAATATAAAATTTATTTAAATGAATCCTATATCTTTTCAGTTTACAAACTTGAAGACAGCGGTGAAGAGCTAACATACACCTTTGATCAAAGTTATGCTTTTGATTCAAATAGCGAACAAGAAATCAAAGTTGAAGTTTATGCAAGTGAACAAAACGGGCAACAAGACATCCATTTAATGTCAGAATCCAATCTTTTAATTAGCAAAATGACAGCTCCGACATCGTATAACATTATTGAAAATAGCAACACATTAGAAGTCGTTAATAATCAAGAAAATGCTTGTTTGGTTCTTACAAAAGATGGGCAAGAAATAGCAAGAAGTCAACCTGGACAAAACGTTTCTGTTGACATAGCAAGTTATGGCGGAAATTTCTTAATCAAAGCATATTACGAAGAATACAAATCTTTTGAACAAGCGTCAGTTTATGGAAATGTTTATCTTTCAAGCGATTCTTTGGAAATAAGCTTATATAGATCCGCAACTCCAAACGACTTGTATTATTCACAGGGGAACATTTATTTTAGCCATGACTCTATTAATGAATTAGAAAAAAATTATATTGTAGAAGTAAAAGCAGTTTCTTCAAATGGCACTGCAAGTGAAACTTTTGTTGTCAGCGAAGCCACTTTTGATTTAGAAGAAAAATTAGAACAAATTTGTCAAGAAAATCCACTCTTTGCAAGTTGCTACAATCAAAAAGCAGATGTTTATGTGAAACTATATGCACAAATTTCACAAGAGATAGAAGGTGTTTATTTCCTGCCTTCTTATTATGCAACTTTAAAATATAATCCACAAGAAACCCAATTGCATATTCAAAGACTTGATGCGGTTGTGTTGAATTACGATGACGCTAATAAAACTATTTATTGGAACGGCGTGCAAGGCGATAATGTTTCTTATGAGGTTTATTACAATAGGTCTCAAAATCCAGAACTCATTGAAGCCACTATATCATCGGTTTTAGGGCAAGAAAGATACGAGTTTAATATTTCTGCATATGATTTTTCACAAGAGGGAGATTACATTTTCTATGTCGTGGTAAAAAGCGACAATGCTTTGGAATCAGTAAGTTCTGGACAAATTATTGTGAATAAACTTTCTCAAATTTCGTCTTTAAACATCTATGATAGAAATGAAAAGTTCTATGCAGGATATTCATTACAAAATGTTAACATTGACAATATTTCTAATATTTTGGTTAATGGAAAAGAAATCGGCGCAGTGACCGAATTTGAATTGAAGTGGCAAACAGAGGCTGAAAACGATGATTGGACTGTGGCGGAAGATGGCACTGTAAATATTCAAGTTTTGGGAAAAAGTTTTGAAGAGAATGGAAACAAAACATATTATATTTCAAGCGATACATCAACGTTTGTTTTAAGGCCTTTGCAAAAAGGAGAGTATGACCCTAACATTAATCTTCAAAACGATGAAATTGTATGGGAAAGTTTTACTGAAAGTCAAGGACTTACAGACTGGGTTCTTTGTTCCAGTGCAGACAATTTAAGATATGAAATTCGCGTTTTTGACACGCAGGGAAAAGTTTACGCAATTATTTCAAACATTCAAGAAGAAAAATTAAGCTTGAACAACTCAAATCTTTTGGCGCTTCTTCAAGGAGATTATACTTTTAATTTGTATACTTATATAAGTCAGTTCTCTATTACAAATGAAGGAAGGGGTTATTTTGGAAAAGTTTTGCTGGCGGAAGGAGCCGCTCTTTGCAAACTTAACGCAGTCACCAATCTTCAAGCGAGCATAGATTTGTCTTCCGTTGTAATTGACGATGAACTTCAAAAAAAGGTTGTTTTAACTTGGTTGCACGAAGGCCAAGGTTCATCTGCAATAAAATATGAAATCTTTGTGAACGGTGAAAAAGTTGGAGAAACTCAACAAAAAACAATTGAGTTAGATCAAAGTCTTTTTGTGGTTGGGCAAAACACGGTGGCAGTTAAAGCTGTCAGCGACACAGACATTCAATCTAACGAAACAACAATTCAAATTTCAAAATTTGATACGCCGAATATTTCTGTAAGCGACGCAGGAGTTCTGGCAATTGACGCACAAGAGGAGCCACCTGCAAGTCAAGGCTATATTGTTGAATTAACTGCCGAAGATGAAACCACGACGATTTATACAAACGAAACGCAACTAAACTTGCAAAATTATATTAATGGAAGAAGTGGTGCTTACACGATTCGAGTTTTACCAAAAGCAACAAACAAAGTTTCACTGCCAAATGAAAAAGCAATTGCTTCTTTAACAGGAAACATTTTGGCAGTGCCAACAGTTATTCAAGATGAAGCAGGATTATTGTTGCAAAGTGTTGATGAAGGTGTCGTTTATTATGTTCGTTGCGAAGAAAAAGGTTTTGATCAAAGAGTTGATGGAAATTATTTTGCTTTTCCTGATGACTGGGAGGGTAAGACAGAGCCTTATGAAATTTTAATTTATACAAAAAAAGCGAACAATATTGATTCATGGACTGGCGCAAGCGCAATTCAAGAAATTGTTTTGGACAGACTTTCAAATGCAACTGAAATAACATTTACCAGAGCCGATGATTACAGCGATCAAACTTTAACTTGGTCGGAAAACTCGCAAGCAAAAGGTTATCAAATCAAGATCTATCAAAACGATGAGTTGATTTTTACTTCATCACTTATTGCTTCAACCACGACCACACTATCACAAATAGAGACAGAATATGGTGGCAACCTCCCTTCGGGAGAACTTGTTTTTGAATTTAGAACATTAGCGGACTTTGCTTCAACCGGAAAAACTAATTCGCAACCCCTCGTGTTTACTGTAAACAAACTTTCAAACACAATAAAAAATGTAAGGTCGAGCACAGATCTTGAAAGTTTGGGCTGGTTAACTTTTGATGCAGATGCAAATCGTGCAGGAACTTACATAGTGGTGCAAAACAACATGGGAGAAAAACAAACATTCTTGCTTAATGGCGAAGAAAACACCTTAAGAATAGAAGATTTTGTTGGAAAATTAAACTTATCTTTAAGATTGCTTGCAACAAGCAAACAGGAAGGCTCCGACCAGCAAAGTTCACTGCAAACAGTGTATCTTGATGCTGATTTGTCGTCAGCGACATTAACAAAACTTTCTGATGTCGTGAGCATAACAGAAAACTTTGAAACCGGCAAACTGTTGATTAGCACGGCGAATGATGGAATAGCCTCTGGAATTCAATTCTTTGTGGAATATCAAGGACAAAAACAAGAAATCTTAACAAACAAAATAAATGATACTTCATACGATGTTTTGGCAGCAAACATTGCAGAAAAATTTGAACTTGAAAATGGTTTGTTTGAATTTAAACTAACCGTTTATCGCCAAGGATACTTAATCACAGATGATTTCGTGTGGCAGTTTGAATTTAAAAATTCTGCGAACACGGTTGTTTCAGTCAAAGGTGATGACGAAAGAAAAGATTATTTGTTAATCACTGATGGCTCGACCACACATCTTCCTGTTACAGCAATAGTTTTAAGAGATACAAATAACAATTATTATGAAATTAATGTTTCAGACAAAAAAGGTTACTGGGTTACTAACGAAGATGGAACTAATGGGCATTTTGTAGGTGGTTTAGAACAAGGCTTAGTAAATCAAGCTTGTTATGCAATCGATGTTAATGAAGTTTTAGCAAATTTTACATCAGGAACAAAACTTTTGCAAATTTCTTATATCACAAATGAAGATGGAGATTTCGTAGTTAATGGTTATTGCGGAGCGATAACTTACAAAAAACTTGCAGCACCAACAAATGTTCAAATTGACCTAGGAAACGTTTCATGGGAAGGCGGAGAAGATGTGGGAAGTGCTTACTATCTTTATTTCGAAAATGCAGACGGAACTACTGAAACAAAAATTTATGACACCAACACAACATATTATTTGGGAGAAATGATAAACAAAGAAGGGAAATATTATGTTGCTGTTCAAAATGTTTCAAATCAATTAAAAACACTTGCAAGTGAAAAAACTTATCTTGGTGGAGATGAAAAACAAGAAGCGACAAAACTTGCAAGCGTTTCAAACCTTTCGATATCAAACGGTGCAATGCTGTTAACATACAACGGACAAGGCGATTTGGCTAACGACATAAACAAAATAACAAGTTCTTCTTCTGCGCCAAATCTTGCTTCAGCAGTAAATACTTTGCTTACAAAAGTTTATGAATCGCCGTTTAGATTTTCTTTAAGCGACCTGGTAAACACGGAATTCAATTTGAAATTTGAAAATGTTAATTTAGGAACAGTTTATTATACGACAGTTAAGGCAGGTAATTTAATGACCGGGTTTAACCAGACACTATCTGGATTCAGCGAATCCGACATGATGTATAATAAATCAATTTTGCAAGGCATTGAAACAATACTCGGCTACTCAAGTCTTAACGAAGAAACGAAAGCTAAACTTTTGGCAGTCTACGAAGTTTTGACAGACACAAGCTTATGGTCGGGTGTGGCTTCGGCGGAACTTTTGTTTGATGACATGGGTGGCGATCTAACAGGAGTTTATGACAAATTCCCAGGGGAAAGAATACAGGCTGGCACTTACAATGTTTATATCCAGCAACAAGGCGGACAGCACGACAATACGATAAGTTCGCTTTACAACAAAGTTCTTTCAAATGTGGTTGTCGAAAGCTCGCCAATGACAGTTCTTTCAAGCGAAGATGAATATTATTACATCAATTTTAGACCAGTCGACGATAAAACAGAATACACAATGGTTTTAAAACATGATGAAAACGGGAACGAAATAACTCAGAAGATAAAAATTTCGAAACAAGGCCAGTCGTGGATGAGAAGCGATATTGGTGGGGAGAGTTTAACAAAACAACTTAAAACAACTATGATCAATAATGCCGTTTTTGTTCAAATACCATTAAACAGTTCCGATGGCATCAAAGAAGAGTTAAAAGATGAAGATGGAAATCTAATAAGAGCAAATTATAAGGTAAGTGTTTTTGTCAATGGCGACGACATAACTTTAAACAGCAAAACTGAAGAAGTTACAGTGACATTTTTGAACTTTGAAATAGATTCTTTAACTATTGATAAAGGAGAATTCTATTGGAACACTTATGCCGTAGGAAATGTTCGATACAATGCCAGCGTAGCCTATAAACACATGCAAGATGCAAACGAAACTGTTGTTGTTCCTTCAAGCAGTGGAACAATCCAATCATTTGTTCCAACAAAAGATGGCGACTATCAATATATCGAATTCTATACGCCAGGAGGCATAAACGGATTTAGCGTTCTTGTCGGTAGCGAAGTTTACAGACTAAAAAATGTTACCAAGCTAAAGATGCCTTCTGTTTCAACAGACAACGGACAACTTGTTTACTCTGACTCAAACACGTATGACGAAGGCAAAGAAAGAAAATATTTGTTAAGCAATAATGTTTCCGAAAGAATAAATCTTGTTTTAACCGTGACGGATCAAGAAAGTTCTTTTACTAGAACCCCGGGTGTAAATGGCTTGACAAGCGTTGCAGAAGAATATGATTACAGAGTTACTGAAGCATCAGCAAACACCTTCTATGTGTCTATGGGAGGAGACGATGTTTCTGGGTTTAATATTCAACAGATGACAGATTCATCGGGAGAAAACGTCTTTAATCATTTTATATTAACAGCAAAAGAGTTGGCAGAAGATGAAAAAATATTGTTGCAATCGTCGACAGCCAACATTTTGGCGCAAATGATTAAATATTCTGCCGATGCTAGTTACGAAACGCGGGGCGAAAAAGTGTCTTTGAAAGAGGGCGTGCAAATAGTTGACGGAATTGTCGTTTGGCCTGAAGCTAGTCAAAAAGTTCAAGCCCCTTACGAAATCTTGTATGAAGTAAGAGTAGAAACTTATTATGAAACTTCAAATGGTTGGACAAAAGATTCAACTTGTTCGATGACGTACTATACTGAAAACAATTATTTGAGTTCAGACTACTTTATAAACTCTCCAAACGCAACTCAAAAATATGCTGTCTATGTTAAAGCGAACGCATATTTACCAAACGAAGATGGCTCAATTTCAACGATAGAAAACAAGCGATATGATATTGCAAGTTTGATACAATATGAAGGTTCAACAAGCTATGTGCTTCAAGGAGAACTAGTTTTCAATTTTGACGGAAATGCTGAAAATCTTTTTGAAAGATCTGAAAGTGTGAATGATTTTGACATCATAAACGGAGCGTTGTCTTGGAGTTACGAAGGATCTTCAAACTTGGCAACAAGGTTTGTTTTAGAATACAGCATAACAGGACATAACTCTTGGACAGAACTTAAAGGTTCGGTTGTTTATGAAAATGAAACAAACAAGTATGTGTTTAAAATAGAAAAAGGGCAGTTGTCGAGCACGAGTCAATACAACATAAGAATTCAAGCTGTTAATTATAAAGAAACAAATCAAAAAGTCGATGTTGGTGGGCAACTTGCTTCAAATAAATATGGCGTCGGAGGATTGTCATATAGGCAAATCAGTGTGTTAAAAGATTTTACAACGGCCGATTTTACCACGACAAGAAATGACAATGACGCACAAACAAACGTTCCATACACGATTGATTTTACAAACTATTACAACAACAACTCTTTAATTTCGGCCTCAAACATCAATCTTGTTGTCACATATTTAAAAACGGGCGAAACAAGAACGATTACTTCCGCAAACAAAAAACTTACTATTATTGTGGCAACTGGCGAAAACCCTCCAGAAGAAAGTGGAGATGCTATTGTGGTTGACAGCAGTGAGTTCACAATTTCAGTCAGGGCAGTTGCAGTGAACATAAACAGCATTTTAAGTTCAGAAAACGATGTTTCAATTGCTTTAAGTGAAACGCTTTGGTACGGAGCCGATTCTATTAGCTTTGATTCTGATTCACAATCGTTCAGCTGGACTTACGGTGCAGAATATAAATATAAAACACAGGTTGAAAACGAAAATGTGGCGTTAGTTTATTACTATGACGAAGAAAATTTAACATTTAAAGTTTACGGAGTTGATGACGGCGAGGCAATAAATCAATATGAAGGTGAAAACGGTTTAAGGATTCCTATACTTTATGAAAAAGAAGTAATGTGGATTTGGGGTAGAGATGCAGTTTATTCATATGATGAAGAAAATGAGTTTGGTGTTGTTACTACTATAAGAAACACTTATTTACAAAGATACAACGAAGAAACTCAAAGCTTCGAAACAACTTCAACTGTGGTTGGAGCAAACTTGAATTATCGATATGGGTTGGATTATTTTATTGTTGTTAAAAAACTTCTTGATGATGAAACAGCTCAAAATTATTATCTTCCACTAGATAAGGTTAAGTCTGAAAATGTAAGCGGACAAGGAAAGTATTATGCTGTTAATTCTGCTGTTTACACAGATTCAACTCTTACAACTCCTCGAGGAATCCAAGGTGAAGAAGAGCTTATTGTTGCGCCAGGAACAGTTGCTGACAACGGTTATTATAAAATCGAAAACTACAATCAGTTTGGCGGAACAAAAGGCTACTACATTCAAAAAGACAATGTGTTAAGATATGTAACATGTGCAGATTTCAACAAAGAAAATCTAGTGTTTAAAGTGACAATTCAAAGTAAAAAAGTGACTGTTGAAGGAAATACAACGACAACTGTTGAAACAACAAGAGAATATGACAACATTTTGCTGGGCGATATGACTAATGGATTATACACGACGACGTTTGAACCAAATCTTATAGGAGAAATAATAAGTTTCAGTGTGCAAGTAAGAAGAGGAGAAAACAATTTGCCGTCAAAACCTCTCACTTTTGATGACAGTCAACAAACATTAGAATTTAACCTGTTTGATTCTGGAGCGGGCACGCAAGAAAACCCATTTATTATTTCAAACACAACCCAGTTTGAGAATTTGAGTTATAGATACGAGAAAAAATATTACCACAATTATTACTACCAAAAAGAAAAAACGACAGTAAAAAAACAAGGAGCTACAAGCCCATCAACAACAGTTGAAGGTTATGTGACAGACAACGAAAAATATTATAGTTTCAAACAAAGTCAGGATTTAGTATTTTCAAATATTGATGGCTTCGTAATAGACCAAACTTTTGTTGGAAATTATGACGGTAATGGTAATTCAATTATTCTTAACAACTTTGTTTCGGCGAAGGGCTTAGGTTTTACAGTAAATGGTAAAATCGCTCAAGCAACTGAACAAATGAGCGAAATAACATTCAACAAAGGGGCGGCATTATTTAAAGAAATTGCAGAAGAAAGCTCTGTTAAAAATTTGTCGATATCAATGTCTACAAAATTTGATGAAACGTTTAAAGCGTCTTTACAAAATGAGTCTGTTTTAATTGCAGGGCTAGCGATTAAAAACAGTGGCGAGGTTTCTGGCGTCACGGTTTCTTCTTTAAACTTCTCATTTGCAACAGCAATTTCGGCGGGCACTTACCTAGGTTTAACAGGGGTGGTTGCAGAAAACGTTAAAACCATGTCTGAATGCTCATTAAACAGCATTGTAAACATAAGTCAAACGAACAGTCAAGCAGGACAAAATTTCTTGTTTGGCGGAGTTGCTTTGTTTAATAATGGCTCAAGTGCAAGCATGACGCAGTGTCAAAACATGAAAAACATCAGCGTTTCATGGAAGCCAACAGGTGCTAATGACAATGGAATTGTTCAAGTGGGCGGAATAGTTTTAACAAATAATTTTGGTGAAATCAACCGGGCTTTCAATAACGCAGATGTCACTGTTAGCCTTACTCAAACGGGAAACACATCAACATTTGTAGCGGGAATTGTGGTTGGAGCTAATGAAGGAAACATTTATTCTTCCATTAACACCGGCAATATAACTGGTATTTATGCCGGTGGGATTGCTTACTTTATCAGCAATACAACAATTTACAAGTTGGTTGCGCTTGGAAAAGTTAACAACTCTTTTAGCAATCTTCTTGCAAACAGGGGAACAGTAAAGAGTGGCACAGTCTATACACACGTTGAAGCACCCGCGTCTATTAGCGTGAGTTATGTTTTGTTGAGCAGTGGACAAACGATTTTAGACTGTCAAAACTCAACATGGAAAATCGTAATAAATTATACAAATGCAAATACTTACACTGTTAATTTCCAACAAAGTTGAAACATTTAGAATTAAAGGATAAAAATTTGAATAAAAATAAAAACATGAAAAAAGTTTTGGGTCTGCTTTTATTGTGCTGTTTTTGTGCCTTATCTTTGGCAGGTTGTCAAAAAAACGACTTGCCAAAGAGCGCAATTGTTATGCAAATTGCTTCTTATTCTTCAAGTGTGGAACAGACTTTTTCATTGCCAGCTAACACGGATTATTACAGAGATAATGGCGTTGACAAGCAAACAATAAGCGAATATGTGGAAGCGTTTACAACAAGCGTGAAAACAAAAATATGGAACAAAATTTTTCTAAACTATTTTTTGATTTATTCACAAAATCCTTCAGCAGAGTTTGCACTTGACGGCGATCAAATTATATTAAATCAAGCAAAATACAACGCTTCCACAGACACAGTGAGTTTTTCATTTGTTTTCAAATCTATCGCAGCGTGGAATTATTATCATCCATCAACCAGCAATGAAGAAACTGAAGGCAATCAAGAAAACGGCATCAGTTTTGTTGATGTGAATTCTTCCTCAGGAATTTTTCCTTTTGCGCAGTTGTCAGCAGATGAGCCGGTAGGATATGTTTATGCAAAACTTATTCAAGATGAAAAAGAGAAGTTTTTCCCTGTTCAACTTGTCAGCGAAGAACCCAAAGTAAGTTTTGTTTACGATTATGCGACAACGCATAAAAGAGTGCATTCAAATGCCGATTATGTTTATTCTGGAACGCTTTATCACCATGTTTGGATTGCTGATTATGACGAATTAAGTGAAGATAAAACAATTGAACTTTACACGGTCAATGCTGTTCGAGGCTGGTGGTATTTGACAGCACTTTTAATAGCTTTGCTTGTTGCGGTAGTTGGAGTTATTGTTATTTACGCTTTAAAAAAAAGAAAACCAAAAGTAAAAAATAATATAAAATAAGGGAAAGTTTTGTTTAGCTTTCCTTTTTTTTATTGAAATTCTTGAAATTTGTGATATACTAAATCGTTAAAAGGACAAAAAAATAAATATGACAAACGACAAAATAAGGAATGTGGCTATTATTGCGCACGTAGACCATGGTAAAACATCACTTGTCAACGAAATGCTTAAACAGGGAAATGTTTTTCGCGACAATCAAGTTGTAGAAGACAGGGTTATGGACTCAAACGCGCTTGAAAAAGAAAGGGGAATAACAATTTTAGCAAAAAACACCTCTTGTGTTTATAACGGCACAAAAATTAATATCATCGACACACCGGGACACGCTGATTTTGGCGGAGAAGTTGAGAGAGTTCTTAAAATGGTTGACGGAGTTTTGCTTTTAGTTGACGCTTTTGAAGGACCTATGCCACAAACGCGTTTTGTTCTCCAAAAGGCTCTTGATCTTGACCTTAAAGTGGTTGTTGTTATAAACAAAATAGACAAGCCAGATGCCAGAGTTAAAGAAGTTATTGATGAAGTTTTAGAATTGTTTTTGGAACTTGACGCAAGTGAAGAACAGTTAAATTCACCGTTTGTTTTTTGTTCTGCAAAAAAAGGAACTTCAACAACGGACATGAATGTTGTTGGAGAAAATTTAAATCCGCTTTTTGAAACTATTTTAAAAGCAATTCCTGCGCCACAAGGTGATGAAAATCAGCCTCTTCAACTTTTGATTTCTTCGGCAGAACATAATGATTATGTTGGCAGACTTGCAGTGGGTAAAGTAACTAGAGGTAAAATAAAAGAAGGTCAAAATATTGTTGTTTGCAATTTCTTTGACGAAAACAAAAAGCAGAAAGCAAAAATTGTGAGCTTGATGGCGTTTGAAGGTTTGAAAAGGGCGCCAATAAAAGAAGCTACTGTTGGAGAAATTGTTTGTGTAGCAGGGCTTGAAGAAGTGACCATTGGCGACACAATTTGTGGAGAAGAAAAGATTGAACCTATTGAATTTGTCAAAATTGCAGAGCCAAGTATTGAAATGACATTTATGGTAAACAATTCTCCTTTTGCGGGAACAGAAGGAAAGTTTGTGACAAGCAGACACTTAAAAGAAAGACTTCACAAAGAAGCTGTTAAAGATCTTTCGTTAAAGGTCAGTGATGGCGCAAGCGCGGATTCTTTCATTGTTCGCGGAAGAGGGGAAATGCATTTGTCAATATTGATTGAAAACATGAGAAGAGACGGCTACGAATTTCAAGTTTCTATGCCAAAAGTTCTGTACAAAGAAATTGATGGAAAAAAATGTGAGCCTATTGACAGATTGTTTTTAGATGTTCCAGAAGATTGCGTAGGAACAGTTATGAGCAAAATGGGGTTAAGAAAAGGCGAACTAGTCATCATGAACCCACAAAACGGAAGAATGAAAATGGAATTTTTAATTCCTTCAAGAGGGTTGTTTGGTTTTAAAAGCGAGCTTTTAACCGACACAAAAGGTGAGTGCGTGATAAATTCGGTTTTTGATTCTTATCAACCTTATAAAGGTGAAATCACAAGAAGAGAATATGGATCACTTATTGCTCATGAAGCTGGCGAAGCAATTGTTTATGGACTTTTTAATGCACAAGACAGGGGAGATTTGTTTATCGGACCAGGGACAAAGGTTTATGCAGGAATGGTTGTGGGACAAAATCCAAAAGGTGGAGACATCGTGGTAAATGTGTGCAAAAAGAAACATTTGTCCAATATGCGTGCATCGGGTTCAGACGAGGCTTTAAGACTTGTTCCACCAAAAATATTAAGCTTGGAAGAATCTATCGAATTTTTGGCTGATGACGAATATCTTGAAGTTACGCCTAAAAATATACGAATTAGAAAAATAATTTTAGACCATACAATGAGATTGCGCGAAAAGGGTAAAGCTTTAAGAGGTGAAATTTAAAGGAGGCTATTATGGTGCAACCAAAAGATAAAAGACCAATGAAAAAAGCAATGAGAAGATTTATGTGGTTTGTTGTCGCATATTTTATTGTAGGCATCATTGTCGCTACTTCTCTTGTTGTTTGGACAGACATTCCGCAATGGGCAAATATTATCATCTGTGTTGTGCTTGCTGGGATTATGTATTTGGCATTTTTGGGAATTTGTGCTAGAATTGATAAAAAGACAAAAGAAAAAGAGGAGTCTCAACCTAAAAAACCAGATATTTATTCTGAATAAGAAAGGAGTTAGCTATGCCTGATTACAAAATGATGCCACATAATTTGGATGCTGAACAAGCTGTTTTAGGGTGCTTGATCATAGATTCAATGTGTCAAACAGAAATTATGTCTACGTTAAAGGCAGAAGATTTTTACACTGATTCACATAAAAACATTTTTTCGGCAATGACCAAAGTTTTCCAAAAAAACATGCCGATTGATTTTGTTACGCTGACAGAAGAACTTGAAAGAGAAGGGAAAATTGATGCCGTTGGAGGCATTGATTACATAAACTTTTTGTCAAACGTTGTTCCATCTGCGGCAAACTATAAATTCTATGTTGACATTGTAAAAACAAATTCAGTTCGCAGAATGCTTATAAAAGGTGGACAAAATATTATTGAAAAAGCCTACACTGATGAGGATAGAGAAGGTGTGATAGCTTTTGCTGAAGCGGAAGTTTACAGTATTTCTGAAAAAGAAGAAACCTCACAACTTGAACATGTTGGGAAACCTAACGGAGCAATAAAATCCGTTATTGACAAATTTGACAAAATTTCAAAAGATCCGGCATCTTTAAGAGGCATTTCGACCGGCTTTAGAGACTTGGATAATATTACAAACGGCCTTCAAAATAGCGATCTTATTTTGCTTGCTGCAAGACCTTCTGTTGGTAAGACAAGTTTTGCAATGAATGTTGTAACGAACATTGCGATAAAAGAAAATAAAAGTTGCGCTGTTTTTTCGCTTGAAATGAGCAAGGAACAATTGACTCAAAGAGCACTCTGTTCCTTGGCAAAAGTGCCTATGCAAAATGCGCTTACTGGGAAAATGACAAGTGATGAATGGAAAAGAATTTGGACGGCGACCAAACAACTTGAAAACGCGAAGCTTTTTATTGATGACTCAAGTTTGACAACTCCAGCTTCATTGCTTTCAAAATGTCGTAGACTTAAAGCCAAAGAAGGCAAGTTGGATCTGATCATGATTGACTATTTGCAACTTATGACTTCTGACAATAAAAAAAGAGAAAACAGACAAGGCGAAATTTCTGAAATTTCACGAAACTTGAAGGTTGCGGCAAAAGAACTTAACGTTCCTATCATTGTGCTGTCACAACTTTCAAGAGATATTGAAAAAAGAGAAGGGCACAGGCCACAACTTTCTGACCTTCGAGATTCGGGGGCAATTGAACAAGATGCGGATATTGTTATGTTTTTGCATAACCCAGAAAAATATAACGACGTTCCAACAGAGGATGAACCAGGTGTTGTTGAGCTTATTCTTGCGAAGCACAGAAATGGTGCTACAGGAAGCATAAAACTTCGCTGGATCGGTCAATACACAACTTTTGTTGGCTTGGAAGAAAAAGTGAAATATGAAGCGCCAAAAAAAGCTGTTCAATCAATCGAAGAAGCTCCATTGACCGAAATACAAGAAGATGATTTTGATGAGTTTATTTAGGAGATTTTGATGGATAATAAAAAACTTGCAGATTTATTATATCCAAACGCACTGAATGTTGAAGATATTGAAAAAAAATATCCTGAAAG
Source organism: uncultured Clostridia bacterium (assembly GCA_944350115.1). Taxonomy (GTDB): domain Bacteria; phylum Bacillota; class Clostridia; order Christensenellales; family UBA1242; genus Caccovivens. Next base: position 294,192 of record CALVNZ010000001.1, read on the forward strand.
AAATTTAGAAAAAGGGGCGGAGGTAACAAGATTTGCTCCAAGCCCAACAGGATATTTGCATATCGGGCATTTTTTTAGTGCACTTGTTGACTATCAAATTGCAAAAGCAAGCAATGGCGTTTTTTATTTTCGATTAGAAGACACTGATAAAAAAAGAGAAGTTGAAGGGGCAGATAAAATTGCTCTTGAAATGTTAAAATTATTAAAAGTTTATCCAGATGAAGGTTGTCTTTTAGAAGGTGAAAAAGGTTGTTATGGCCCTTATATACAAAGTCAAAGACTTGAAATTTATAAGGCTTATGCAAAAAAACTTGTCAGCGAAGGCAAAGCGTTTCCTTGTTTTTGCAAAAAGCCTGAGAACTTAGCCGAAGTAAAAGAAGAAAGAGCAAAAAGATACGGAGCAGAATTTTCAAATGAAGAATATGACTCCTGCAGAAATCTTTCTTTTGAAGAAATAAAAAGCAAAATTGAAGCAGGAGAAGCATTTGCATTAAGATTAAAAACAAAAGGCAAAAACGGAGATAGAATAAAATTTGTAGATGCTCAAAAAGGTGAAATCGAAATGCAGGCAAACACGAAAGATGTTGTGCTTGTAAAAGAAAATAGAATTCCGCCTTATGCTTTTGCGCACCCAATAGACGATCATTTAATGAAAACCACTTTGGTCGTTCGCGGTGAAGAATGGTTGCCTTCTGCCCCGGCACATCTTGAAATTTTTGATGCTCTAGGTTTTGAAAGGCCAAAATACTTTCATGCACCGCTCATTTCAAAACTAAATGAAAATGGTGGAAGAGAAAAGCTTTCAAAACGAAAACATCCAGAGGCAGATATGCGGTTTTTTATTAAAGCAGGTTATCCCGTTTTAGCTATTAGAGAATATGTGTTAAATCTTATAAGTTCTGCTTTTGAGCCGTGGAGAACAAAAAATCCGGAGGCATCGCTTGACGAGTTTAAGATATCACCAAAAGACATAACAGCAGTGATGCCTATTTTTGACATAGTTAAATTAAACGATGTGTCAAAAAATGTGATTGCTAGAATGTCGGCAAAAGAAGTTTTCACAGAAGTTTTAAAATGGGCAGAAAACAACGATGAAAAGTTTGCGCTAATTTTAAAACAACGTCCAGATTACTGTGTTAAAGTTTTTAATATAGATCGTGAAGGGCCAAAACCAAGAAAAGACATTTTTAATTGGTCAATGATTGAAGAATATTTTTCTTACATGTTTCACAAGCCACAATGTTTTGATGCCGTTGAAGACAAAAAACAATTTAAAACCTTTATAAAAGTATATTTAAAGGAGTTTAATTTTCCTTTAAACAAAGAAGAGTGGTTTGAAAATGTTAAGTTAATTGCTGGAAAATTAAATTATGCGGTTGACAACAAGCTTTTTAAGCAACAACCAGAGAAATATGCTGGCAACCTTGCAAAAGCTTGTGAGCACATTAGAATTGCTTTGACGGGGAAAAAGGATGCCCCAGATCTTTACACCTTGATTTCAATTTTAGGCGAAAAAGAAGTTGTTGAAAGATTTGAAACAGCAATCAAATTTTAAAAAAAGCATTCATAATTGAATGCTTTTTTTATGCTTGAACTGTTGGCACTGTCACCATTGGACCGATTGCAGAGTTTGTCGTCATGTTTGCAATTAGGGTCGCGATGTGTAAAATGAGAGCTCTACAAATTGGCGTGTTTTTAAAATAATCAGCAGGATTTGCAAGTTCATCAAAGTATTTTTTTTCAATTGCAACATCAGCGCTCATTTCAACAAAAATTTTAAACAAGCACTCAGGGTCTGCCACAACACTTCTGGCTACGCTTACTCTTGCAGTGTTGTCATTTATTAGTTTAACTTCAACTTCATCGCCAACACGTATGTTGACCATAGTTCCTTCTTTTGGTGCGTCAAGCCTTTCAAACTCAGCTCGAGTTAAAAGTGGTTTAATGTTCATGTTTTTAATAATTTTGTCCATAACTTACTCCTTAATTAAATATTAACATGTTTTAAAGAAAAAAACAACTTTTTTGTGCTTGTCTTATCGTGAAAACATTCGAAATTACAAAATTTTGCAACACAACTGTTGTAAAACCCTTGTCGAATTTTGTTTTTTTTCTTTTGCCCAGTGTGTTAAAATTATAAAACAATGAGGAGCGATATGAAAAAAATTAATATAATTTTCGTAGCGTTATTTTGTTGTTTATTAGGATTTTTTGTTTTTGGATGCGGTGAACAAAATGAGGCTACAAACAATCATAACACAAACAACAACGAAATAATAGAAACGCTACCAAACGAGCCGGAGCAAAATGAAGAAGATAAGGAAACGGAAAAACCTTCAAATGATGAAGATTCAAGCGAAGAGGAATCAGAAGATTTAGAAAATCAAGACGGAGAAGAAGAAAACCAACAACCTGACAACGAAAACAAATTCGAAAAAGAAGAAAGACAAATAGAAGACTGGCTAAAACATTCGTTTTCTTTTGGTGAAGCAGAAATAGAGTTGTCTAATTTATGCATATGCGATAAAGAAAGTGTTAGTATTGACATAGAGACTGTCGTTTCGGTTGATGAACTGCTTGATGTGGTAAAGAACAATTTTGCCGATGACGAAATTATCTCAATGGACAGCGACAACATTTCTTACTTTTTTATATCATTAAAAATAAATGAAAATGATTATGAAATATTTTTGATAAAAATTTCCGAAAGCTTTTATAGTTTGTCAATAACATTGTTAGTTTATTAAAAAAAGCACACGATCGTGTGCTTTTTTGTACACTTTTTTGTTGTTTTGCATATAAACTTGTGTTAAAGGAGAAAGACATGGAAGATTTTCTTTCTGACAAGTTTACATATGATTTAGACCCCATAACAGGAGAAAGAGTGGTCAAAGCCGTTGGAGATGAAAGTAAAATTTTGTTTCAAAATGACTATTCCACTTATATAGGACGAGATGAACGACTTGCGCCTAGACCCGTTTTGCAAAAAAATCTATCAAAACAAAGTGTTTTTGGGTGGCTTTTTCAACCTGCCAAAACCTTTAAAAAAGAAAGTGGTGAAAGTCAAGTGGTGAACAAAAAAAATTCATTGCGTCAAAATTTTCCTTTTTGGAGTCCGCGACCAAAACCACCACAACAAAGACCGCCTCAAATAAATCCGGTTGTTAAACTTTCAAGAGAAATTTATTTAAAACTGAATGATTTGGTAAAAGCATACCGCATGTTGCAAGTTATGTCTTCAAAAGACAAAGAAGAATTAAGAGGACTTGAAAATCAGGCATTAATAATGCGTTCTACAATGTTTAATATTTACAGGTCGTTAAGCGGAAATTCCAAACCACCTTTTGTTGATGATAAATTTCAGCTAGATGAACAATATTGTGTTGCGATTGAACAAACGTGTAAACTTGTTGAAGAATTAACAAAAGGCGTTTTACGATTAATGCAATCAATTGAAGTGCAAAAAATAGACAGACAATTATTAATTATAAATGCAACTTTATTGACGCAGGAAAGAAACTTAGAAAAACTGCGCGCAAAATGTGTTGCAAGGGAGGATTAAATGAAAGACAATATTCAGCCAAGTTTTGTAAATTTGCCGATAAAATCAGATACGCCTTTTCCGGAAATAGTAGATGTAACAAAATCGTCTTCAACTGTTCAAATATTAAAAAAACTTGCTTATTCACGAGAAAGTGAAATGACTGCAACGACGACTTATTTACATCAAGATTGGCAGCTTTATCCTTTTTATCCAGAAATAGCAAATGTGATGGAGCAAGTTGCAATAACAGAAATGACGCATTTGGACGCTTTGTCAAACGCAATTGTAGCATTTGGAGGGAACGCAGATTATTATAAGGATGGCAACCCTTGGACAGCGCAATTTGTCGCTCAAGGCATATCTTTGCCAGAAACCATGCAAAGAAATATCGATGCCGAGAATGCTGCCATTTACGATTATGAAAAAGCGATTGAAAATGTTTCAAACGAAAGCTTAAAACAATTGTTTAGAAAAATCATTCAAGACGAAAAAGCACATATAGCAATTTTTAACGCTATTATTGAATATTTAAAAACAGAAAATATGTAGTAAAAAAGCAAGAAAATCTTAAACAGTTTTCTTGCTTTTTTCTTTGTTAAATTTTAAATCAAACAAATTTTCAATTTTTTTCAAGTCTTCCGTTTCGGCAAATCCATTTTTGCTGACAAACAGCGTCACTGACTTGTCAACAAACAGAAGCAAATATTTCTTTTTATTTGCATACCCTTTGGCAGAATCATAACGAACCGTTAATTTTTCTGTGTGAACACCATCAGAAGCAAGTACAAAAAGCTCTTTGTCAAAAAACTCGTAAGTGTAGGTCGTGGATTGTGGAATGTTTTTGTTTTGCTTTAACATAAACAATTTGACAATGATGAAATATGCAGGATAAAGAACTGCGCCTAACACAACAAAAAACACGCTTTCGAAAACAAATTCGCCATTTCTAATTCTGAAAGCAAGCAAAACGAATGCCACGGCGAACACGGCAACCAACCAACTACTTTTTAATATTGAAAGGTTTTGAAAATTTAATATTTCTCTTTTTGATAAGGTGGTTTTATTAAAAGCGATATGCATAATTCCTCCAAGCAAATTCAAGTATAAATATTTTGACTAATATTGTCAAGGAATTAACATTTTTGTGCTTTTTTTCATAAAAACTATAAGCGTTAAAAAGTGGGGTAAAATGAAAAACAAGCCTAAATTTTATAATTCAAAAACATGTTTTATATCAAAAGAAGTTTGGTTTGGTGAAAATGTTTCAATAGGGCAAAATGTCATAATTAAAGGCAAATGCAAAATTGAAGATAACGTCGAAATAGGGGCAAATTGTGAAATTATTGATAGTGAAGTTGGGAGCGGTTCTAAAATAGTTTTTAGTGTTGTTGAAGAAAGCCGAATCGGCAAAAACTGCGAAATTGGACCTTTTTCTAGAATAAGACCTAACAGCGAAGTTGGAGATAATGTTAAAATTGGAAATTTTGTTGAAATAAAAAATTCAAAAATCGGTTCAAAAACTAAAGCTTCTCACCTTGCTTACATAGGAGACGCAGACGTTGGAGAAAATGTCAACATTGGATGTGGGGCAATTTTTGTAAATTACAATGGTAAAGAAAAAAACAGGACGGTGGTTGGCGACGAGGCTTTTATCGGAAGCAACTGCAATATTATAGCTCCGGTCGATATTGCCAAACGCAGTTATATTTGTGCTGGCACCACGGTAACAGAATCCACAAATATGGAAGATTTTGTGATTGGAAGGGTTCGCCAAGAAGTTAAGCCAAGGCGCGCAAATAAGTATTTAAAATAAGGGGAGATCATGGGAATTTATTTTGGAACAGACGGTATTAGGGGCATAGTAAACAACGATTTGACCGAACAAATTGCAGAAATGGTCGGAAACGCGTTAGCAAGAAAAAAGAAAAAAGCAAAAATTTTAATAGGACGGGACACCAGAGTTAGCGGAAGCTTTTTATTGGTTGCCATAGCAACAGGTGCTTTAAAAGGTGGCGCGGACGTTGTTGATGTTGGAGTTTTGCCGACACCAGCAATTTCTTTTTTGGTAAAAAACAAGAAGTTTGATTATGGTGTTGTGGTTTCAGCTTCCCACAATCCAAAAGAATACAATGGTATTAAAATTTTTAATAGTGAAGGCAAAAAATTAAGCGAAAAAGAAGAAAGCGAGCTGGAAAGATTTTTTGCTTGTCCGCAGACTTATTCTTCCTTAAAAGTTGGAGGTTTTAAATCGTCGCCAAATCTTAAAAACGCTTACATAAATTATTTAAAGTCTATTTCTCAAAATTTAAATGGCCTAAAAGTTGTTCTTGATTGTTCAAATGGCGCGAGTTATTTCACGGCGCCCAAAATTTTTAAGTCGCTTGGGGCTGATGTGATAAAAACCGCTTGCTCAAACAACGGCAAAAAAATTAATGAAAACTGTGGCTCAACGCATATTGAAAATTTAAAAAACAAAGTTTTAAAAGAAAGGGCTGACGTAGGATTTGCTTTTGATGGAGATGCTGACAGAATTATTGCGGTTGATGAAAAAGGCGATGTGTTTGATGGCGATAAGATTTTATACATTTTGGCGGTTCAGTTGCATGAAAAAGGGCTTCTTAATGGAGATACGATTGTGGGAACAAGCCACACTAACACAGGTCTTTTAATTGCGTTAAATAAGAAAAAAATAAATTTAATTCGAACTGATATTGGCGACAAATACGTTATTGAAGCCATGGAAAAAATGAACTTGTCTTTGGGGGGAGAGCAATCAGGACATATAATCATTAAACCTTTTCTGCCAACCGGAGATGGTGTTTTAAGTGCGTTGCAAATTGCAGGGATAATGAAAACAAAAAACAAATCGTTAAGCGAACTTTTTGATGCCAAATTACTTCCACAAATAAATAAAAACATTGTGGTTGAAGACAAATTAAAAGTTTTGAATAACGAAAAACTTTCACAAAGTGTTTTGCAAATCTCAAATGAAATTGCGCCAGTTGGAAGAATTCTTGTTAGGGCAAGCGGAACTGAACCTAAAATTAGGGTTATGATTGAACATCCAGATGAAGAAAAAGCAAAAAGATATGTAGTTGAGCTCGAAAAAATTATAAAACAAATTTAAAAGACAACACTTGTGTTGTGTCGTCATTTTACGAATAAAAACTTTGACTTTCGACAGAAAAAGCGATAAACTTATCGTGAAATGAGCAAGAAGTTGAAACTTATCATCAGCGCTTCAGTCATGGTTGCGATTGTTTGTTGTGTGGTCGCATTGGTTTGTTATTTGTTTGCAAAACCTATTCCATCACAACTTACTTTGGCAGTTAATGAAATTTCTATTCTTGTTGATGAAAAGAAAAAGTTGGAATTTGAATGTTCAGATTGTGAGGCTGAAATAAGCATAGAAGTTTATGACGAAACCATTGTTGAGGTTGATGGCCATTATCTTATTGGAAGAAAAGTTGGTTCAACATCTATAAGAATTACAGCCACAATCAATGATGAAAGAGCGATTGCGACCACTACTGTTTCTGTAACAGAAAATCCAAGTGGAGCAATAACAAATCTTGCAAACGAAATTACGCTTTACTTGCTTGACAAAGAAATAGACAAGGCAAACGAAGATGGGTATTTCAACCAATTGAATTTTGAGTCTTTTAAAGAATACGATGTATCAGTCAGTGAAAACATAATTAAAGTTTCCAACAACACAATCATAGCAGAAAAAGAAGGCGAGGCAGAAATAACATTCTCATCTAAAAATTTTAATCAAACTGAAAGTGTCAAAGTTTTTGTTAAAAGCGTGCCACCAAATCTTGAAGTGGAATATGATGAAATTGAATTAAACATGGGCGAGCAAGTAAAAATTGAATATAATATTTCTCCTATTTATTTCACAGGTGATGCGGTTGTAGAATTAGATGGCTCAAATAAAGTGACTATTGAAAATCAAACAATCAAGGCAGAAGAAGTTGGTATAACATCAATCGATATAAGATTAAACGGCGAAATTGTTAAAACAATCACTGTTAAAATATTTGGAGACGAAACTTTTTCAATATCTTCTTTGACGGGTGGATATGTTGAAAACGGGAAAATTTTTGCCACTGAAGATGTTGTTAGATTTAAATTAATTTCGGAAAACGGAATTAGTTTGAAAAGTGAGGTTACTTCATCTAATGGAACAATTAGAAAAGAGATTGATTACATCATTTTAGAAAATTTTGGAAATTGCACATTAACCATATATTTTGCAGATTTAGGAAAGACTATATCAATTGAAGTTGTTAAAGTTTAAAAAAAACTATGACAAATTGTCATAGTTTTTTATTGTGGTAGCGGTAACTGGGCTTGAACCAGTGACCTTACGGGTATGAACCGTACGCTCTAGCCAGCTGAGCTATACCGCCAGAATTTTTGTGATTTAATTATATAAGTTTTTTGGTCTATTTGTCAATAGATTTCAAACAATTGCTTTGAAAAAGTGAAAAAATTTTATATACTATAAAAGTCCAAGGAGGTTTTATGATTTTAGAGCAAATTAAAAGCGCAAACATTGAAGCAATTAAAACAAAAGATCAAACAGCACGAGCTCTTTATAGTGTGCTTTTGAATAAAATAAAACTTGAAGAAATAAACAAAAGACAAGCAGGGATAGAAATGACCGACGGTGACGTTGCCGCAATTTTACAAAAAGCCACAAAAGAATTGTGTGAAGAAAGAGACAATTATGTTAAAGCAGGAAACAGTGCAATGTCTGACGAAATTGCAAAGCAAATTAGTTTAATTGAAAAATATCTTCCTAAAATGCTTTCAAAAGAAGAAATTAAAAACATCATTAATTCTTTGCCAGATAAAACTATTCCTTTTGTTATGAAATATTTTAAACAAAACTATCATGGTGCGTGCGATATGCGCCAAGTAAGTGAAGTGTTGAAGGAAATTTAATGAAAGTTTTTGCTATAAGTGATTTGCATTTATCAATCAATAATCCAAAACCCATGAACATTTTTGGCCAAGTGTGGGAAAATTATGTTGAAAAAATTTTCGCAGATTGGAAAACAAAAGTGTGTGACGACGATTTGGTTTTGCTTGCTGGGGATTTTTCTTGGGCGATGAAATTAGATGATGCATTAACTGATTTTAAAATGCTTGAAAATTTGCCTGGCAAAAAAGTTATAATCAGGGGCAATCATGATTTTTGGTGGTCATCTATTTCGGCAGTTAGAAAATTTTTGCCAAAAGGATTTTTCGCAATACAAAATGACGCAATCAAAATAGGGGACTTAATTATTTGTGGAACAAGAGGCTGGACTGTTCCCGAAAGTGGTCAACATGCAACGATTGAAGATGAAAAGATTTTTAAAAGAGAAGTAATTCGTTTGGATTTGACTTTGAAAAGTGCAAAAAAACTTCAAACAAATGGTGAAAAAATAATTTGCATGATGCATTATCCACCATGCAATTTTAAAAAAGAGCAAAGCGAGTTTACAAATTTATTAGAAGAAGCAAAAGTGACAAGTGTGGTTTTTGGACACCTTCATGGTTACAAAAGGAAAGAAACGCAGTTTGCGCTCAATGGCATAAATTATTATCTTACTTCTTGTGATATGGTGGACAACAGTTTGGTTGAAATAAAAGTTTAAAACCCTTTTTATAAGGAAACAATTGACATATATGTCTAAAAAATGTTAAACTAGCGAAAATTAAGTGGAGAAAAAATGAAAAAAATTGGCAAAATTTTTGCTTTGATTCTTATGGCTGGAACTTTGACTTTTGCTTTGGCGGGTTGTAGCAAAGACAGCGGAATTTCAAACAGCAAAAGCGATCAAATAATATATAATGGTGGAATTGTGTCAGTGGTTGATGACAATATTTTTTATGCAAACGGATATTCAAATTCAGACATAACTACAATGGACGAATTTAACGCAGCCGCGCAATATTCTTATCTCGCAAGATTGAATTTAAACGAAAACGAAACAGACCCATATAGTTCCCCAGAAAATGTGGTAAAACTTAACAGCGAAGTTGTAGGGTATGAAAACACTTATAGTTTTGTTGTTGGCGATTTCGTTTATTATGCAAGCCCAAACAAACATCAAACAAGTTCAAACACCTATGTTTTCACATATGTTTCTCTTTTTAAAACAAGATTAAATGGTTCTGACACAAAAGAATTGATGACCACAAATTCTTTTGACACTGAAAAAGCTCAGTTTAGTGTTGTGGAAGTGGAAGGACAAAAGTTTTGGCTTGTTTATGACGGAACGGCTTTAAATATAATCAATTTAAACAACGACAAAGTTATAAAAATTTCCGATTCAGCGACAAGTGTGGCTTTGCCAAAAGAAAATGAAACTTTTAATGGTAAGGTTTATTACACAGAGGACAAAGAAAATAAGTATGGCGAAACAGGGAATGAAGTTTTTGAATACGACATTGTTTCGAATGAATCTAAAGCTATTATGAAAACCATTAACAACACGGTGACTTTTACAGGAAGATGCGGTGATGATGTTTTCTACACAAGGGTTAATGCATTGACAAATGTCACGAAAACATATAAGGCAGATGCAAAAGATTTTGAATCGCAAACATTTTTAACTGCAGGCGAAGAGTTTTATTCAGCTGAAATAAGTGAGATTTGGAAAATTGAAAGCGAAAATCTTTCTTCTTACAACGGTTATATCTTCACCTCTTCACTTTCAGGCAATGCGCAAATTTTGTATAAAAGAAATTCTGCGTCAAATCCAATAGTGTTGCTTGCAAACGGGTCTTATTCATCACTATTATTTGTGAGTGGCGACCTTGTTTATTATTCAACAAGTGACGGCATTGCTTATAAAAGTGTTTCAACTCCAACAGAAGAAACAAAGCTTGTCGAAGGATTGACGATAATTGCAGACAAAATCGGATATGATTTCTACGAAAGTGGGAACTTAAAAAATTTATATTTCTATGCTCAAAGAATTTATTTGGAAGATGACGAAGATTCAACAGAATCAACAACTGACACCGAAGAAAATGATGACGCAAATTACTATCTTTACATGATTTCAGCATCATCGCAAAGCACTCCGCAATTGTTGGGAAAAACCGTCAAATAATAGCAAGTTTTAGCTTTAATAAACTTCAACAAAAATAGACATAACTCGCGTAAAATGACGCGAGTTATTCTTTTATTTTGTCATGTTTTTGTGTTAATTTAAATATGTTTCACGATTTAAGTGAAATTTATGATTTTTCAAAAAATTTAATAAAAGGAGAGAGAAATATGGGAAATCTGCCGTTACACAAAGGAAAAATCAGAGTCTATGTTGCAGACAAAGCAGAAGATAATAATGTAGTGACATATTTTCGAGGCAGTGACAAATTTGCTTTGGTTGGCGCGAGTCCAAACGGAGAAGAAGTTTTAAAAGACGTGCCTTTACTTAAACCAGACTTTCTGATTATGGAAGTTATGCTCAGCGGAATGGATGGATTTGTTGTGCTTGAAAAGTTAAAAGAAAGCATGGCAGACAGAGTGCCAAAAGTTATTTTTACGAGCAATCTTTCTCACAGTGGTTTTGTGACGAAAGCAATTACAGAAGGAGCAAGCTATTTTATGGTCAAACCTATCTTGCCAGAAGTACTTGAAGAAAGAATTTACGATCTGATGCAAAATCAAAATGATAATTCCGTTACAACAATGAAAACCAACAAGCAGTTGGATGAAAAAATTTCAAATATTTTTATTAGCATTGGGATTCCGGCTCATATAAAAGGATATCAGTTTTTAAGAGAGGCTGTAAAACTGGCTGTTGAAAAACCTGAAATCATTGGTTCTATTACAAAACAACTTTACCCCACAATTGCAGAACGATTCGAAACGAGCTCCTCAAAAGTTGAAAGAGGGATGAGACATGCAATTGAAGTTGCGTGGAATAGAGGCAAAATCGAAAACATCAATTCTTTGTTTGGTTTGAAGATTTACAACAGCAATGAGAAACCAACAAATGGTGAATTAATTGCATTAATTGCAGATAAAATGATTATGGAAGGATAATTCGTTTGACAAAAACAAGTTTTGTTTTTATAATTTAATTATGAATTTAGAGTTAACAGGTAAAGAAAAACAAAAACTTCTTTTCTCTAGAATTATTGGCGTTTTTTTGTCAGCGCTTTTGCTAGCACTGCTTGTGCTTTATTATCTTGACAGAATCAATTCGTCCATTATTGTTTTAAGCACACTAGGAATTGGCGCATTGATTCTGGGCTTGTCTACCCTCAGTTTCAATGTAAAATATTCAAAGTTTTGGGCAGGAGTATTGTTTGCTTTGGCGATGATATTTGTTGTTTCTTTTATAATAATGTTTATTTATTATTATTTAAACGGAATGTTTGTTATTTAAAAAGCTTGCGACGATTTTTAAAGTCGTCGTTTTTTTTATTTTAAAAAGCCTTCGATTTTTTTTACATATCCATGAGAGGGTTGTGTTGAATCATACCAAGCAATTCTAGCGGTTGTTCCAGAACTTCCCGTATAAATAATATATGACATTTCTACGAATTCTATTGCGTCTAAACTTTTTGCAAATTTAAAAAACATGTAAGCAATGGCGCGAAAACTTTGCGCAATTTCATGAGAAAAATTGAAAGAAAGAGGATCTTGGCTTGAAGGCAAAGGAATTGTTACAACATCTTGATAATCGCCACTTGCGATATAAAACTTAAAATATTTGCAATTTGCGATATTTGCATTTGTGATAGTGTTGTGAGCCATAAACCCATCTGCAAACCCAAGATTTTCTGTTTCATCTGCACTGTCCATATCAAAAATGACTATTTTTTCTCCTGGGTCTAAAATGTTTTCAATTTCAGTTAAGCGAGAGTTAAAGTTTTCCAATTGATTTGTAAGATTTGAAATTTGCTCGCTAATTGTTGTGGCGTCAACTTGTTCTAGCTTTGAAAAAACATCTTTCATTGTTTCATTTGAAAGCGACCATAAATCTCTCTTAATTTTTTCGGTTTCATCTTTTATTTTTTCTATTTCATTCATAAAAAAACTCCTTTTTTCAAGGAGTTTAGCAAACTATTCAAGTTGTTTCAATTTTTTGTGCCGTTTTTTCTTTGTCACATTTAAAAGAATTATTATTATGCTGACAAGAGCAATTATTGCTGTTATGGAAACTATTAGCGCGTAGTTTACTCCGTCAGGTTTAAGATTTTCTATGCTTACATAACCAACAACAATTTCACCTTCATTTTCAAATTTTATTGCAAGAAAATCTTTTTCTTTGTCATATCCTTCATATAGAAACACGCGCGTTCCTTTTTTTACGGTGCAAATACGTTCGTTTGTTGACAAGGAATAAACATCTGTGTCATTTAAAATTGTGGCGTTGTATGACAAAACGGATTCTTGTGAGTTTTCGAGTGCCCCTACGCATTCATTAAAAACATATCCGTTGTAAGAGCCGTTTTCATCTTGGTATGACACATAATAAAATCCGTCGACTTGGCTTTGGTCAAGCAAAGAAAGTTCATCTCCTTTTTCAAGCTCAAAAACGATTTCACTCGTCAAACTTGGGGAGGAATAAAGACTTGCCGTGTTTGTCAGCACATAAACAGTTTCTCCAACGGCATAATTAGATGGAGAAAGCAAAGCAAAACTTAAAATCATTGCAAGACTTTTGAACATAGTAAAAGTATGTTAGTTTTTTTTTATTTTGTCAAGCACAAATGGAGAATTCTTAACAAATGTAAACAAATGCTGGTTTAGTTATAATGTTAAAAAGTAAACATAAAATATTTTATGAAATTTTTAATTATTAAGAAAAAATCTTTAATTTACTTTGTTTTGTTGTTTTTGGCAATTTTTTGCATTGCGTCAGTTTTTGTAACAATAAGCGCCAATGTCCCAAGCACAAAATTTACAATTGTCATTGATGCGGGACGCGGTGGAGGGGATGTCAAGTTAGGACAGTAAGTTTTTAAAATTTTAATAGAAAAAAGACACATATTTTATAAGTGTAAAGAAAAAAGCATATCGGTTGATATGCTTAATTTTTTATTTTATAAATAGCAAGGATTTTCAACTTTCTCCCAAATATCTCGGACATATTCATTGTCTATCTTGGCGTTTTTGATAAAATCTTCCTTGTCTTTGAAATATATTGTGCCACATGGCTCAGGACCCCAACTAAATTCAATGCCATTCTCGCCATTTCTAAATAAGGAAAAACCAACATTTTTATATTCAAATCCTGTTTCACTATAATGTTCAAACGCTTCAAGAAAATCGTCTAAATCGGGTTTCATAGGTTTATTTTCTTTATATAATTTTTTTGCTTTATTTAATGGAACTAAGTTTGAAAATATAACATTGTCAGGAAATTCACTATATATTTTTCCATTATACCATCCACAATTTGAGCATTCGCCCTGGTCGTAGACATCAGCCATATATTTATGACCGCAAACTGCACACTTTTTTTCAAATATTTTATCATATATATTTTTATTTTTCATTTTTACTCCTTTTAACAATATGAATTGTTTGTATCTTCGCCATTTGGACCTTTGTATGGAGGTCTTTGCTTTCCTGGTTGCTTAGTCCAATCCCAATAATGGTCATGAGGATATTTATGAGGATTTTTCGGATTTTCATTTTTATGTTTCCAATCTCTATCCCACAAATTTCTGCCATCTGGGCCATACCATCTTTGTTGCAACAATTCATTTGGATTATCTATGTTATACATATCCGTTCTCGTGTTAGGAGGACCAAACGAACCTGGTATATTTTGTCCAACTTTTCCATATATTGGTTCATTAATTCCGCCACTTGGTTTACACATACCCATTATAGCACCTCCTGAGGCAAAATTTCAAAGTATTTTGAGATTGTTTCTCCACCTATTCCAATAAGTTTGAATTTTAAATTCTTGCCAATTAAGCTTTTTACTTTTAGTTCAGTTGTAAATAGTCCAGCGGTGTTATACTTTGTTTTAACTTTCTTCTCATCCAAATGCCATTCAATTCTGTCAGCAAATAATGATTTTATTTGAATGGTTCCTTGATAATTATCAACATAAATGGAAACAACTTTAGGAGAGCCTATCAAGTTTTCATTTCTTTTTATTTCAAACAAATTTTTCATGTCATCAAATGACAGTTTGTCCCACTCCACATTCTCATATGGGTTTTTTATTAGGGGGATATTATTTTGTTTTATTTCAATTCCGCTTCCGCCAAATTTTTCTATGTCTGCGACTATCTTCCAACGATAAACTGAATTTCTTTCATTGTATTCAAGCAAAGACTTATGGAGATGACTTGCAAATTCCATTTCCGAAGCATTGTTAACGTTCATAAAATGCTCTTGTGCTTCTTCGCCATAGCCAAGTCTAACAGAGTTTTTGAAATGTTTAACTCCATGACATTTTGAACAAATTGCAACAATTTGTTTTAACGTTTGTGTTTTCTTTTTTATATTGAATTCCCATTCTTCGTGAACATCAAGGTTGTTTGTTTCAAAGCCACAAATTTCACATTTTCCATTTGCTCTTTTAAGTGCAAATTCGCGGAGTTTATCCCAATCTTTTTTAGATAGTGTTTTGCTGAAATCGTTGTTCCAAGCACCTTTTGGGAGCATATTTATAGTTAATTTTAAATCTTCCATAATTTGCTCCTATATTTCTGGATAAAGCTGTCCAGCAAAATATTTTCTAGTGAATTCACTGAGTCCAATCTTTTTTATGAGTTCTTCTCGGTTATATGGGTCAATCGCTTTAATATCTCCAGTCATTTCTTCAAAAGGTGTTCCATAGCAAATAATTGCACTTGGTTTAATTTTTTCCATCATTATTTCATAGCCTTCCATAAAACCTTTTTTGTTATCTTCTCTCGTGTAGGTTGATACCGCCACAACTGAACCCTCTTCAACACCATCGCAAAAGAAATCAAAACAATCATATGAACCCCACGAAATTGTTGGAATTACAAGCATACCTTGTTTTTGCCAAAATGCGCCGCACCAACGATTTTTGAAAACACTATCAATCTGTCTAGCAAGTGGCATATCCTTATATGTGCTAAATTCAGGCGTAAGCAAAGCATAATATTGATCTAGTTTTTCAAGTGATTGTTCAGGTTTTTCATAGACTGTCTCAAAATTCCAATCATAAGTGAAGAAATGAATTGTTTTATTTTTGTTTTCTTCATCATCATTTTTTGTTTTTAAATAACTTAATAACTCTATTTTATCCAAGTCAATATTTTGTTTCTTGATTAGTGGTATTCCATATTTTCCACTTTTTTCAAACTCATTTCTCACAAGTTTTTGTTTCTTTTTTCGCTTTTCTTCTTCATAATCAGTTGTGCTTTCTGTATTAGAAAAAAGCGAATTTAATTGTTCGTTGTTAATCATTTTTATTCTCCTTTTATTTTACGTCTCTTAAAACAAAAAGAGATTAACATTGAAATTTTGCGTTTTCAACGTTTTGTGACATCTTTTTTGATTTTGTTATATAAAATATTTTTGTTTAATAAAATACAATATGAAATTCTTAACAATAAAAAAACGCACGTTGTGTGTTATTTTGGTGGGTATAATTTTAATTTGTTTTGTTGTTGGTGTTTACTATGCCGTCAAGACAACGAGTTCGCCAAAGGCGGTGTACACTATTGTCATTGATGCGGGACACGGTGGGAAAGATGGAGGGGCGATTGGTAAAATCACAGGAATCTCAGAAAACGAACTTAATTTGCAGTATGCCGAAACGTTAAAAGAAATTTGCGAAAACATGGGAATAAAAGTTGTCATGACCCGCAGTGATTTAAATGGTTTGTATTCTCCGCTTGCAAGCAATAAGAAAAAATCCGATATGCAAAAAAGACAAGAAATTATTGAACAAAGCGGAGCTGATTTGGTCGTCAGTGTTCATATGAATGCCTTTCCGCTTTCATCTTCTAGGGGCGCGCAAGTTTTTTATGGGCTTGACAATGATTTAGGACAGGTGCTTGCAGAAAAGATACAAGAATCTTTACACGTTTCGATTGATTATGCAAAAGCCGTGCCAAAAGAAGGAGATTTTTTTATTTTAAACTGCACATCTCTCCCAGGGGCTCTTATTGAGTTTGGTTTTTTATCAAATGCGGAAGAAGAAAACCTGCTTGTTTCACAAGAGTATAAATATGAAATATGTTTAGCGGTTGCACATGGAATTTTAGAATTTTACGAGATGTAAAATGATTTGAAAAAGATTGGCGGTGTGATAAACTACTATCAAGGAGAAAAGAAGATGTTGATTATTATGGTAGGTCCTTCTGGCGTTGGTAAAAATGCAGTAATAGATTTGTTGAAAAAAAGAAATCCAAAACTATGTTCAATGAAAACTGTTACAACCAGAAAAAAAAGAAAAGTTGAGACAGGACCTTACATATTTGTTAGCGAAAAAGAGTTTGCCGACAAAATAAAAAAAGGTGAGTTTTTCGAGTATGAAAATGTGCACGCAAATTTAATGTATGGAACGCTTTTGTCTACATTAGAAGAAGTTAAAACAAGCAAACAAAATTTTATTAAAGACATTGATGTTCATGGTGCAATAAAAATTCAAAAATATTTAGGCAGAAAAATTTGCAAAACTATTTTTCTTGATGCGCCAGATGATGTGCTTTATACAAGGCTCAAAAATCGTGGCGAAAGCGAAGAAATGATAAAAATCAGAATGAGCAGGTATGAAATGGAAAGAAAACTAAAAAAGCATTTTGATTTTATTGTTGAAAACATCGATTTAGAAAAAACGGTGAAAAGTATTGAAGATTTTATAGGAACCGAAAATTTGACTTAATATGACAAAAAGGTCGCTAAAATTCTTACGGCGACTTTTTTGTTTGCATTTATAATTTTTCATAGGAGAAAACTATGAAAATTTTTGGCAAAATGATTTATTTGATATTAGCAATTTTTTTTGTGGGGTTGTTTTTTGTTTTAGAAAATGCATCAATCGCAGGTGTCATTTTTCCTTTTTCATTTAGCATGATGTTTGCTTTGGTTTGGGCGAACCAAAAATACTGGCTTGTTTGTCCAGCTTATCTAATCAGTGCTATTGTTGCAAACCATTCATTGGCGGGAGTAGTCAGTGCAATTTGCTCGGCTGTATTTATTGTTGTGCCTTATTTAATTCATTATTTTTGCAAAAAAGGAATGTCGGTGTGGGAGCTTGTGATTTATTCCGTGTTAAGCCAATCCGCCCCAATTGCTTTTGCGGCAACTTCAGGGGAAGCAAACGCAGTTTATTATAGCGTGGCAAGCACTTTAATTGGCGTTGTGTTTATGCTCGGGTGCATTACTTTGTTCGAAGCAATTTTTGTTAGAGGATGCGCATATAGGTTGTCTGCAATTGAGATGGTCGCAGGAAGCAGTATATTAATGGCGTTAACAGCGGGAATGGTTTGTTTTGAAATAAACAGTTTTTCATTTTTAAAACTTTTTGTCAGCTTTTTATTGTTAGCTATAACATATTGTTCAAAAAATTATTATTCTGTTTTTGTCGCGGCCATATTTGGACTTGGCACTTTGATATCAACAAGCAACCCATTGTATTTAGCTCCGTTTATGTTGTGGGCACTTGCAATTTCACCATTCAAAACTTATCGCAAATATTTTTCTGCGATAGCTTTAATATGCTGTGAACTTTTGATTGGTTTTTATTTTAAATTATATCCAGCTTTTGATTGGCTGGCAATACTTCCAACTGCAATAAGCTCCGTCATATTTATGATAATACCAGACAAAATCTACAATTCTGTCAAAGGGCTTTTTGATCTCAAAGGAGATAGAACAGCGATTAAAAATGTTGTCAACAGAAACAGAGAAATTTTGCACAGAAGACTTGCTTCGCTTTCCGATGTTTTTGGTGAAATGAACAAAGTTTTTAAAAGTTTGGTAAAAAAGAATTTAAGTGAAAATGAAGTCAAAAAACTTTTACGTGATGAAGTAATCTCTCGAAATTGTGAAACTTGCCCTGACCGAGCAAGATGCCATAGAACTTATCAAGAAGAAACTAACAGGGTTTTAGACGAGTTAATGGACATTGCTTTTGAAAAAGGCAAAGTCACACTTTTAGACATACCAAATTATTTAAACTCACGTTGTGGCAGAGTTAACGGAATAATAACCGCCACAAATGGGTTGTGCAAGCAATACAAGTCTTATAGTGGCATGCTTTCAAACATTGACACTTCCAAGCTTTTAATCGCAGATCAGTTGGGTGGAATTTCTTCCGTCATGAAAAACCTTTCAAAAGAAGTGGATACTGAAATAGCTTTTGACGGAAAAAGAGAGCAAAAAATTGTTGATGAACTTTTGTTTAACGACATAGTGTGTTCTGACATAGTCGTTTATGAAAAAGATGCACACACTTGTGAAGCATCGCTGGTTGTTCGGAGTATGGACGCAGAGCAAATCAAAATCCCAGACATAATTGGTAAAATCTGTAAATCTAAAATGTCTGTGTATGAAAAATTTCCGTCTACGAAACCTGGGTGGACGACACTAAGTTTGAAAACTGCGCCAAAAATGGATTGCGTTTTTGCCATTGCTTCACAAACAAAAAATGGCAGTTCATCGAACGGAGACAATCACAGCGTTTTAAGACTTGATGGTGACAAGTTTATGTTTGCTTTGTGTGATGGAATGGGCAGTGGGGAAGAAGCAGAAAAAACAAGCGAAGTTGCCATTGGCCTTATAGAAAATTTTTATAAAGCAGGCTTTGAGAGTGACGTTGTTTTGTCAAGTGTCAACAAACTTTTGTCATTACAAAAAGAAGACAAGTTTTCCGCCATCGACGTTTGTATTTTAGATTTAAAAAATGGTCTTGCAGATTTTATCAAAATGGCATCTCCAGCCTCAATAATAATGTCGTCCGAAAGCTCAAAAATTATAGGAAGCGAAAACTTGCCGTTGGGGATTATAGACAAAGTTGAACCAGTGACAAAAAAGCTTGTCGTAGGAGATGGAGATAACATAATTTTGATGACTGATGGAGTCGCTGACAGTTTTGCAAGCGACCAAGCTGTCGAGGATTTTGTCAAAAGTTGCTATTCTTTAAATCCACAAAACATAGCAGACAAAATTCTTGAACAAGCACTTGCAAACAATGATGGCAGAGCAAAAGACGATATGAGCGTTTTAGTTGTAAAAGTTTTTAATATTTAATTTTAGAATAAGTCTTGATTTAAACTGCATAATTGTGTATAATTTCAAAACGTGGGGTTAAATTATGCAGAACATTTTAAATTTTATTCAAAAAAACAAACTCATATCTCCGGGAGAGAGAATTGGCGTAGGAGTTAGTGGTGGAAGCGATTCAATGGCGCTTTTGCATTTTTTAAGTCAAAATGCAGAAAAGCTTGACATTGAAGTAATAGCAATACACATTGATCATGGAATAAGAGAAGAGTCCAGAGATGAGGCAAATTTTGTAATTTCGAAATGTAAAGAAATGGGCGTGCGTGCGTATAAGTTTAGAATAGAAGCATTAAAACTAGCAAAAGAAAAAGGTTTAAGTGTTGAAACTGCCGCACGAGAGGGGCGTTATGCTATTTTCGAATCTTTGTTTAAAAAAGATGTGGTAGACAAAATTGCGCTAGCACATCATTTAAGCGATCAAGCAGAAACAATTTTAATGCATATTTTTAGAGGTTCGGGCATGTCTGGCGCGAGAGGAATGGAGCCTATCAGAGACGGCAAGTATATCCGACCTATGCTAACAACATCAAAAGAAGAAATATTAGATTATGCTAACTTCAACAATTTGGACTATGTTGAAGATGCATCGAACAGCGATGTGACATATTCAAGAAACTTTTTAAGAAATGTTGTTTTGCCACAGGTTTCAAAAAAATGGCCAGGCGCTATTAAGGCGGTTTGTCAATTTGGTGAAACGTTGAAAGAAGACGACGAATATATCAATTCACAAGTTTTTGATGACGCTGTTATCTACGATGAAAAAGAAGCAAAAATACCTTTAAGTTATTTTCTATACAAAAAACCAATTATTTCAAGGATGATTATTAAAGTTTTGAAAAACATTGGCGTTAAGATTGATTTTGAAAGAAAGCATATAGATTTAATTTATGCTCTTGCTACAAATGGTGAAACGGGGAAAAAACTTTCGCTTCCTTTTGATGTGGTTGCGATTAAGGAATATGATTACCTTACGCTGTTTAACAAAAAAGTTGAAATTCCGGATTTTAACTGCGAATTTAAGTGTGGCGAATATGATGTCCCTAATATGGGAAAAATGATTGTTAAGCGGGTTAAAGATTTTTCACCTAAAGAGGGCGTTATTTACATTGATTATAGAAAGGTGCCTAAAACTGCAGTTTGGAGATTTAGAGAAGATGGGGACGTGTTCACAAAATTTGGCGGAGGCACAAAAAAGCTTAAATCGTTTTTAATTGACAAAAAAATTCCACAAAGGAAAAGAGCATTTTTGCCAGTTTTAGCAGATGGGAATAATATTTTAGCAATAGCAGGTGTTGAAATTTCTGAAAGCGTCAAAATTGAAAATGTTCCTACTGGTTATAGCGTAGAATTTCACATTTAAGAATAAAATTAGTTTTTAATGACACAATAAACCCATGAAGACAAACATGTGGCAAAATTGTGATGAAAAAAAATTAAATGAAATAGACTTGTTTGCAGAAGACTACAAGTCTTTTTTATTTGAAAGTAAAACTGAAAGAGAATGCATAAAGTTTTTTTCTAAACTTTTATCAACAAACGGATTTTTAAATTTAAACGATTTAATTAATCAACAAAAACAACTCAAAACAGGTGACAAAGTTTTTGTTATAAACATGAACAAAGCGCTCGTAGCTTTTGTCGTTGGCAAACAGCCGATTGAAAAAGGAATGAACATTTTATGTGCACACATCGATAGTCCAAGGCTTGACTTAAAAAGTAATCCTATATATGAAGGTTCCGGATTTTGCATGTTTGACACGCATTATTATGGTGGAATAAAGAAATATCAATGGACAACTTTGCCACTGGCTTTGCATGGGCTTGTTTGTAAAAAAGATGGAAGTAAAATTGACATAAAAATAGGAGAAGACGATTATGACCCAGTTTTTGGCGTAACAGATCTGCTTCCACATCTTTCTGACAAACAAAAAGCGGTTGACATAAAAGGCGAGCAGTTAAATCTTATAGTGGGTGGGAAAGCAGAAAATGGCTCTGTTAAAGCGACTGTCATAAATATTTTGCAAAAGATTGGAATTGAAGAAGACGATTTTGCATCTGCAGAAATTGAAGTTGTGCCAGCAGGAAAGCCAAGAGATTTTGGCTTTGATAAAAGCATGATTATGGGTTATGGTCATGATGATCGCAGTTGTGCGTTTGCCATAGCACGAGCCATGATGAACTGTTCAACACCTGAAAAAACCGCCGCCATAATTTTGGTTGATAAAGAGGAAACGGGTTCGCTGGGAGCAACGGGTATGAAAAGTCGTTTTTTTGAAAATATGGTTGCGGAAGTGATGAAACTTGCTGGAGAATACAACGAGCTTTCTTTTAAACGAGCTTTAAATAAAAGTCAGGTCATATCTTGCGATGTAACTGCCGGATTTGATCCAAACTGGCCAGATTCTTCGAACAAAAAAACAGAAGCGTTTTTGTCAAGAGGAATTGCTTTTTGTAAATATACAGGCAGCAAGGGAAAGGCAGACTCAAATGATGCCAACCCTGAATATATTGCAAAATTAAGAAAAATCATGGATGAAAATAACATAGCCTACCAATTTACAGAAATGGGAAAAGTTGATGTTGGTGGCGGTGGAACGATTGCTTATATATTGGCTGAATACGGAATGGAAGTTATTGATGCAGGTCTCCCTGTTTTATCAATGCATGCGCCGTGGGAAGTAATTTCAAAGTTTGATTTATATGAAAATTTTCTTTTTTATAAACTATTTTTAGAGCAATAAAAAAAAGCTGTTTTATCAACAGCTTTATTTTTTTTGAAAATCTTTTCCGTTTATTAAATAATCGATTGAAACATTGAAAAGTTTGCTCATGGCATTTAATGTAGCAAAGCTTGGCTCTCTTTTCCCATTTTCATAGTATGACAAAGCCTCTCTTGAAATGTTAAGTTTTGTCGCCACATAGAGTTGATTAAATCCTTTTTGTTTTCTTATTTGTTTTAAACCTTTCATAGTCCTTTCCGTTTTGTCGAAAATTGTCGTTTCACTTGAATTATAGTAACATTTTGAGCGCGCATTATTTGTAACAACATGTCACCGCTAAAACATAAAAGATTGAGAAGCCTACGTAATATAAATATGTTTGACAAAACTTTAAAAAAAATACATTAAACAAAACAAAAATAAAAATTGACAAATACCATGTATTTTTGATTGGAGATTTTTTTTAAAAATAGTAAAATAATATAAAGCATAAAACTTTTGATAGGAGGTGTTAAATGGCTTGGTGGTTAATTTTAATAATAGTGCTTGCAGGCGTAATAGTTTTGACAGCGGTGTCAATTATTGCCTGGTGGATTGTCACATACAACAAATTTCAAACAATGGACAATGATATTGACGAAGCTTATTCGACAATGGATGTGTATATGAAAAAAAGATATGATTTGATTCCAAATCTTGTTGAAACCGTAAAAGGCTATGCAAAGCACGAAAAGGAAGCTCTTGAAAATGTTATGAAAGCGAGATATTCATGTATGACGGCAGATTCACCTGCAGAAAAAGCAAAAAATGAAAATTGGCTTGCAGGGACGTTGAAATCTTTGTTTGCGGTTGCAGAAAACTATCCTGAATTAAAAGCAAATCAAAATTTTACAGAACTTATGAATAATTTGCGCAACATAGAAAACGAAATCGCCACTTCGAGAAAATATTACAATGGGGCAGTGAAAGTTTACAATAATTTAAGGGAAACTTTTCCATCCAACATAATTGCAAGACATTACAAATTTGAAGAAAAAATTATGTTTGTTATTGACAACGTAGAAGAAAGAGTTGCACCAAAGGTTAGTTTTTAAAAAACAAAGCCCGCTTAATTGAGCGGGCTTTTTATTGACAAAAGCAGTTGTTTTAGATATAATTTTTAAAGTTTTCTACGCGCATATGAAAACGAGTGAGCAGGAGTGGCGAAATGGCAGACGCGCTGGCTTCAGGTGCCAGTGACCGCGAGGTCTTGTGGGTTCAACTCCCATCTCCTGCACCAAAATAAAAACAAGTGTGTGGATGCCATTTCGCAAAAACGGGCTCCCGAAAATGCTTGTCATTTTTGGGCAAAGGAGCAAACGAGCGAAAATGCAAGCTTTTGCCGAAAGGCAAAAGGGCAAGAGCGAAGTTTGTGACGCAGGCAGACGCGCTGGCTTCAGGTGCCAGTGACCGCGAGGTCTTGTGGGTTCAACTCCCATCTCCTGCACCAAAATAAAAAAAACAAGTCTTTTCACTAGACTTGCTATTCTTGGCGGAGGACACAGGATTCGAACCTGCGGACGCTGTTAACGTCAACGGTTTTCAAGACCGCCGCTTTAAACCACTCAGCCAATCCTCCATGCCTTACATTATACACAATTGTTTAAAATTAATCAAGAGAAAAACATAAAAAAAAGCGGAAAATTTTCCGCTTTTTTGTTTTTATTCTTATTGTAAAACAAGTGGAACAATGATGCCGGCGATAATAATCAATAGGCAAACGAAATAAAGAACTTTCCAAACAGCTGGTTTTGGTCTAACATAACGCCAAGCCAAAATAGCAACAATTATTATCATTGCAGCAGCAGCTATTCCTTGCAATGCTGAAACCGCAACAGAAGAAACCCCACATGCAGAAAGAATTAAAGCAACGGCGTATAAAATTGTTGCAGCAACTATAAGCCAAAAAGAAATTTTGTTTAATCCCCACATTCCTTTTGAAGATGATGAACTTGAAGATGATTTTTTTGTTGTTTTTGCCATTTCATTTCCCTCCTTTTTAAATATCATACTACCCTAAAAAATTTATGTCAATTATTTTAAAAAGGTTAAAAATAAATATTTTTTAATTTATATGTTTGTGTCGCATTTTTTTCAAAAAACGACAAAAAATAGAATTATGAAAAAAATTTGTGTTTTGTTGTTAACTATTTTATTGTTGTTGGGTTTTGCATTGTCACATCAAAACATTGTTGTTCGTGCAGACAGCGAAATTGTTGATGTTCCAATAATCATGTATCATTCGATATTAAAATCTCGCTCAGGACAATACATAATTTCGCCGGACAAACTCAAAGAAGATTTGTTATGGCTGAAAAATCATGGGTACGAAAGCGTTTTTGTTTCAGACCTAATTGATTTTTGTGAGGGGAAAAAAGATTTGCCACAAAAACCAGTGGTGATCACTTTTGATGACGGGCACTATAACAATTATTACTATGCGAAACCAATTTTTGAAGAATTAAAATTTAAAGCGACAATAAATATTGTAGGAACATATTCAGAATTTAGCACAACAAGTGGGGATTTTGACAATCCTAATTATTCTCACTTAACTTGGGGAGAAATAAAGGCTTTGCAACAAAATGAGTTTTTTGAAATCGGCAATCATACTTATAACATGCACAACTTAAAACCAAGATATGGGATAGGCAAAAAAACTGAAGAAGATTTTGAAACTTATAAAGAAAATTTAACTAAGGATGTCACAAAACTCGAAAACTGTTTCAAAGACAAATGTGGCTTTACCACAAAAATATTTGCATATCCTTTTGGTAAATATTCCGAAGAAAGTTATGAAATATTGTCAGGACTTGGATTTAAAGCTTTTTTGACTTGTAATGAAGGCATAAATCATTTAAAAAAAGGTGATGAAAGCAAATTAAAAACTTTGTATCGCTACAATAGGTCTGGATTAATTTCGACAGAGGAGTTTTTCAAGCACGTAGGACTTAAATAAAAACTTTACGATAATGCGTAAAGCTTTTTTATTTTTTTTAATTTGTGTTATAATCAATTAAAATAAAAAAGTTAAACAATATTATTGTTTTGCTGTTTTACATATAAATATATATAAAAGGGCGGTTGATGAAAAAGAAAATATTTATGGCATGTGGTATGAAATTGCCAAACGACAAAGATTTGATTGAAGATATAAAAAAAATTGCAAAATATGTTGCACTTTCTGGTTGGACAATTGCGCAAGGCGGTTCATCAGAAGGTATAATGGGGCTTGTTGTAGATGAGTTTTCTAAATATTCAAATGATATATACATGATTGTGCCAAAAAAGTTTAGAAAAGATTTACCGTCTTTAACATTTAAAGAATTGATGATGGTTGAAGATGAAGCGGCAAGACTCGTTAACATCAAAAATCAATGTGAAACTATTGTCGTTTTACCTGGTGGATCGGGAACGGTTGAAGAGTTTATGTATTTGGTGGAAACAAAAAAATATCATGAACATGATCGTGATGTTTTGGTTTTCAATTACAAAGGCTTTTTTAACAATTTATTTAAACAACTTGAAAAATGTGAAGAAATGGGTTTTTTAAATCCAGGTGCATTAAAATATGAAGTGGCAGGAACGGTTGAAGATTTAATTCATCTTATAGATTTAGCTAAGCATGATAAAAAATAGGCTGGGGAAGAACTTTTTTGAAAATGACGCAGAAAATGTTGCCAAAGGTTTGCTTGGCAATTTTTTGTGTGTCAATGATGGAAAAAGCGTTAAAAAAATAAAAATTTTAGAAACAGAAGCTTATTTTGATGAAAAAGATTCTGCTAGTCACGCAAGATTTGGAAAAACAAAAAGATCGTCTAGGATGTGGGGCAAGGCAGGCGATGTTTATGTTTATTTAAACTATGGTTTGCATTTTATGTTAAACTTTGTTACAGGAAAAGAGGGCGAAGCGCAAGCGGTTCTAATTAGGGCGGTAGAAGGCTTTGATGGCCCAGGTAAATTAACAAAGTTTTTAAAAATAGATTATGGGTTTAAAGATGAGAACGCTGTTGACAGCAAAAAAATTTGGGTGGAGCGGAATAAGAATTTAAATAAATTTGAATTTTTTAGTTTACCTAGAAAAGGAATAGATTTTGCTAACAAATCAGATAAAGAAAAAAAATTAAGATTTTTAATAAAATAAAAAAATATTAAAATAATCAAAAAATTATGAAAATTTTAATATTTTTTTTATTTTTTTTAATTTTTAACAATTTTTTTTATTAATTTTTATTATCAAATTTTTTTCGATAATTAATTCCCATTGCAGATTTAATTTTTTCCATGGTTTTATTTGCGATTAAATTAGCTTGGTCTGATCCTTTAAACAACATTTCAAATATTTTTTCAGGATTTTTTTCAAATATTTTTCTGCGCATTCTTATCGGTGCTAATAATTCTTGTAAAACATTATTTAAAAATAATTTAATTTTGACATCGCCAAGTCCACCGCGTTTATAATGATCTTTTAATTCTTCTAAATTTTTGTATTCAGGCATATATTTTTCAAAAGAATCTGGGGTTATGAATGCGTCTAAATATTCAAAAACAACATTTCCTTCAATTTTTCCCGGATCTGAAATTTTTATGTGGTCCGGATCAGTGTACATACTCATAACTTTTTCTTTTATAGTTTTTTCATCGTCACTTAAATAAATGCAATTTCCAAGAGACTTGCTCATTTTTCCTTTGCCGTCAATTCCCACAAGCCTTGCTTGTGATTTTTGCTTTGGAATTATTGCATCTGGCATAACCAAAACATCTCCATAAGTGGTGTTAAAAGTTTTCACAATTTCTCTTGCCTGTTCGATTACAGGCAATTGATCTTCTCCGACAGGAATAATGTTTGCATTAAATGCAGTTATATCAGCAGTTTGGCTGATTGGGTAAGTGAGAAAACCAACAGGTATGTTTTCACCAAAACCTCTAAATTTTATTTCTTCTTTCACGGTTGGGTTGCGTTTTAATCGCGAAAGATTAACTAAATTCATATAATAAAAAGTCATTTCGGTCAAAGCTGGCACTTCTGACTGTATAAAAATGCAAATTTTGTTTGGGTCGAGACCGCAAGCTAGATAATCTAATGCAACTTCTAAAATGTTTTCCCGCACTTTTTGAACGTTTTTAGCATTATCTGTTAAGGCTTGTGCATCGGCAATCATTACATAAAATTCATCATAATTTCCTGCGTTTTGCATTTCAACCCTTGATTTAAGTGTGCCTATATAATGCCCCAAGTGCAATTTGCCGGTTGGTCTATCAGCTGTCAATATAACTTTTTTCATGTTTACCTCTTACAGCAAAAATAACACAAAATTGTTGCGATGTCAAATAATTATGAAAAAAATAATAAAAAAATCAAAAAAAACAGAAAAAATAGCGTAAAAAAACTGAATTATTAATTTGCACAACAAATTTTTTAGCATTTTAAAACAAAGAAATAAATTATTTTTTACAACAAAAATTTTTAAAATTTTTTTAAAGAATATTTTTTGAATAAAAAAAGAAAAAAAGGTCGAAATATTTGGTTAAAATTTTCTCGTTGTGCTATACTTACTTTGTAAGTAATCTTAAAAAAAAGATTTAGCGTAAGGAGATTTGTTATGTCCAAAACAAAGAAAATCACAAGTATTGCTTTTGCAATCATATTCGCATTTTTAACTTGCGGAATAGGGTTGTTAACATTTTTGCCAAGTTATTTTAATGGCAAACTTGCCGAAGACAAAGCGACAACAAAGGCGGCGGTAGATATTTCAGGGCCGATCGAAAATTCTGGACTTGCGACAGAAGTTTATAATGGACAAACTTTTTACATGATTTCAACAGAAGATGAATTTGCTTCTGTTGCTTATGCTATTTCTTACTCAAACAAAACTGATTGGGCGAGTGCGAACTATGCTCTTGCAAATGACATCAACTTACAATCAAAGCTTTGGACGCCTATTGGAACAGAAACAAATCCTTTCACTGGTAAGTTTAATGGTAACGGTTACACAATAACAGGCGTGATGGTTCCTATGTCGGCTTCAGTAGATCAAAACTATTTTGGTCTCTTTGGTAAAGTTGTTGGCGCAACGCTTTATGACGTCGTTATTGGAGAATTTACATATTCTTATCAAGGTGATGTAATGCCTCCTTATTCAGGAAGACTTGCTGGTTATGTTGAAAATACAAGACTTGTGGATATTTATGATTTAGCTTATGTGAGATTCCCAGAGATATTGGCAACAGAACTTAAAACTTTTGGATACATTTCAACTGGAACAACAATGTACGCTGGCGACACTTTTACAAGCAAAGGCAAAGTTTATTCTCCAGCAAACTATAATTCAAATTTAGGATCAGTTCAATTTAACTGGGCGGGAATTTCTGGTGAGCCAAACATTGTTGGAAAGAGCATTTACGTTGTTAATGACGGCGTTGGCAAAATGTATTTATTTGAGGACGAATCAAAGCAAGACATTGGCAGTTATAAAATTTTAGTTGAAGGAACATCGGTCGTTGATCCATTAACAAGAGGAGTATACTCAAATAATTATAGAGATGAACTTCCTAAAGAAGCCGGATCACTTGGGTTAACAGATGGCGATGTTGTAATTGAAGGTTCAACATTGGGCAAAAAGATGATGGGCTTTAAAAACGGAATGGACAAGTCTGAAAATCCAACATATTATCAAAACATTAATGAATATTTAAATGGCGGGGATGGTAAGCCAGCAGCAAGCACAGATTACAACTTTGTTGTTGCTGATTGGAAAGATCTTTCTTACAATTTGACCATTCATGCTGGTTATAACAGTACTTCTGGGGAAGAAGTCGTTATTCCAATTAATGATGTGCTTTATGGCGACACTTGGGCAAACGTTATCGCTCAAATTTCAAGAAGTGGTTACACTTTGAAAAAATTGACAGAAACAAAAGGCGGAACTGATGCTGTTTATGAAGCTGAAATAGTTTGGGACGAAAACTATATTAACAAGACTGTTACGCCAACTTATCCAAAAGGAAGCAATGTTACTCAATGGGACGAAGCAGGTCAAAATGTTTTAAACATCGATCTTTACGCTGAATGGCAGGGCGAACCAGTCAACACACTTGTCAAATTCCAAAACACCAACGACGCTGGCGCAAGTTTGGACGCAATGAACAATTTGAGTGTTGTTTATGCTGATCCAGAGGTAGGAAAAATAACAATTTCTGAATATGGTTCTGTTAATGGCGAATACACATTTAAAGCTGTTGCAAATGAAGAATTGAATTTTAGTTTCAAACTTGACAATGGTTATGTCGTTTCAGACAATGGAGTGTCAATCACTGGCGGTGTTGATTCCGTGTCGGGAGATGCGCCTATAATTTCTTATTCTTATAGTGAAGATACTAAAATACATACTATCAATGTTAAAGGTATAGTTGCAGAAGACGCACAAATCACGATTGAAATTGAAAGGGAAGAAATTGCAATTCCTGTTACGGCACAACACTTTAACCTTTCTTTGAGCGGGCATGACAGCGCAACAACTTCAATTTCTACAACGGGCGACGGACAATACACAATCACAACCAAGATTGGAGAAAGTTTCAATCTTGTAGCGACTGCAACAGGCAACTATGAATTTGACACTTATCAAGTCAACGGCTTAACACAAGTTAATGCTCCAACAGGTGACACAGGGGCTGAAAAAACTTTTGCAATCACTGTTGAAACTTTCAATAACCCAAGCATTGTGATTTCGGCAAAAGAGAGATTGTTCACAGCATCAATTGATTTTGTTTATGATATATACAACACCGATGGTAACGCAAAACCTGGCACGATTTCAATTCAGTGTGGCGAACAGGTCGTTTCAACTGGCGAAGATGCTTCTTGGAGCAATTTGATGGTGAACGATCCTGTTGTGATCACGGTGACGAATAATGAATATTATGTTATAAACGATTTAACTGTTTCTGGCGGAAGTGCGGTTTTAAACAGAACTAGCGACACAACTTGGGAACTTACTGGTGTTGTTGGAGGAGAAACATACACAATTACAGCAAATTTTGATAAAGTTCAATACACTGCAACTTACACTGGTGGATTTGCGTTCTCAGGAAATAGTCCAACACCAATTTTAGATGCAGAAGGAAGCCCTGTTGATGACGCTTCGCAAATCATCACTTTTGGCGGAAAGACCTCCTATATTTATGGAGAAGAATTAACACTTTCTTTTGATTTGATTTCACAATATTATGAATTTGTTGGTTGGTATTATTCAAATGGCGTGCTTATTTCAAGTGATCCAGATTCTACTTTGACAGCACCAGCTTCGAATTTAAATATTTATGGTGTGATTAAGGGTAAAACAGCAACCGTTACAATCAACACGGGAACTTATTATGAACTTGCTGACGAAATTAAAAATGCGAACAAAAACCTTGTGACTGTTTCAAATGGTGTCAGCACAATCACATTCACTTACGCTCAACCAAACAGCGGAGCATTTAGTTTGCAAACACTTGCAGGTTATGGCGTTTCAAGAGTTTTGATTGGGCCGTCAAGTGCAAATATTGCAAATGGCGAAAGTGGTTTCTATTTGTTTGGCACAGGAAATTCTTTTGCAGGATATCTTAGTGCTTATCAAAACAACGCAGAAATTTTAGACCTTTTCACAGCAGAATCAGATTGGCATATCGAATTGCTTGCAAGGCCTTATTCAGCACAAGTTGTTTTCCAAGCAGGAGCTGATGCCACAGGCGCTCAAGTTTCAGATGTTTACTATTATGATCAACCAATTGATGTGACAACAATCATGGCGGGATTTAGTAAGACAGGGCACACAGGTTCTGGCTGGGAATTCACTTTAAGTGGAACCAAATATAATGTCACAGATGAAAGCCTTTTAAGCGAAGGAAAGTACTTGTTAGATTTTGCTTCTTTTAACGGAATAACAAGTGTTGTTAGTGAAAATGGTGCAAATCAAATCGTTGTTACAAGAACTTACACTGCTAATGAATATAAACTTTCATTTGATTTGAATGGCGGAACAATCGCTGATCCAAGCGGGCTTGAAGGCGATGCCAAAACAGGTTATTACAAAATGGTGACTTATGGTCAGCCAATTGGCTCTTTGCCAACGGCGACAAAAACTGGCTACAACTGGGGGCGATGGACAATTGACTCATCCACAGTCACTGCTGATTCGACTTATTCCTATGCAGAAGCAAAAACCATCGTTGCTAATTTTAATGAAAAACGATATGATTTGGTTGTTTATGCAAATGGCGGGAAATTTGCTGAGGGTTCAGATGTTTCAGAAGATGGAACTTATATAAATGGCGAGCTTGTCTATGACTCACCTTTAACAGGGTTCTTTGAAGGTCTTGCAAGTCATACAGGGTTAAATAGACAAGGCTTTAAAGCAACAGGTGTGGCTTATGTTGTGAAATCTACAGATGGGGAGGGCGCGACATATGAACTAAAAAAACATATCACTGAAGACATGCGTTTCAACATTGAAGATTTTGGAGACACAGGATTTGATTTTGATGATTCAAGCTCTGTTTTGACACTTTATGTTGTTTGGGAATTTGCAGAAGATGCACTTGCTGTCAACATGACCGACTCAACTATTGCATATAACTCTGAAGACAAATTAGATTTTCAAGTTTCAGTATCGTTTAACGGAACATCTTATAATATCAACGAAACAAGTTCTATTCCAACTGATGCAGGCATTGCATTCGACGGCGATGCAACTTGGCAATATAGCACTGATGGAGTGTCTGGCTGGGCAGATTTTAAAGGCGAAGCAAACAACTATATGGTTTCAATTTCAAATGTTTCAGAGTCAGGACATTATCGTGTGACTTACACAATTAAAGACACTGCATCAATTTCAGTTATTGCTCCAACCAAAGAGATTTCTGGTGAAGTTGTCGCAACAATTGAAAAAGGCAAGGTTAAGTTTGAATTTAGTGGAATGGCAGAGCCTCCATATATTTATTCAGCAATGCTTGTTGCGAAAGAACTAATATCTTATAACTTGCCAGTCTTGAAGATGATTGAAACTGATGAAAGCGCTATACAAAGTTTTATAAACTTAAATTTAGAAAACTTTAATTTCGGCGATGTTTCTCAAGAAGAAATAAATAGTATCTGTAAAATTACTTTTAAAACCTTATTGACACAATCGTTAATAGACACAAGTTTTAAAGAAGAAATCAAAACTGCTTATGCCAACTCTGGCTGCGCCGATCAAAATATACAGAATCTTAATTACGCGTCAGTTGAAGAATTTAACAGCTTTATAGATTCGTTGACGATAGACTGGATCAACGCAAATGTTGATGGAGCCTATTATGAAACATTATCTAATGAAAATGCCGTTTCTTATTGGTTAATGGTTGGCAGTGCGTTGCCATATTATATCGATATAAATGTTGAAGCAAACAACTGGAAAGATTTTGTTACCCTTGCTGATTCTAATTTTGAAGGGTCTACAATTTTACTTGTAAAACCAGAAGAATACACAAGCGAAAACATTGTTTCAAAGATTACAGAAGATGCAAATGTTGGGCTTCATTATGTTGCTTACGAGCTCACTCCTTCTACAACATTTGATATCGACAATTATAAAGATATTAGTGTCGTTGATGAAAAATATTATGTTGTGTTTACCAGCGACTATTTAAGAAATTATTCAATAGGTTGGCAAGGCAAAACCACAACAGCTCCGCTGTTAATTGCTCCAAGCACGACGCTTGAAATGACAGACACGACAGGCATTGCTGGACAAGATTATTCTTAT
This sequence comes from uncultured Clostridia bacterium, assembly GCA_944350115.1. Classification (GTDB taxonomy): domain Bacteria; phylum Bacillota; class Clostridia; order Christensenellales; family UBA1242; genus Caccovivens. The sequence continues at coordinate 327,525 of CALVNZ010000001.1, forward strand.
GTTTTGACAACAACAAATGTACCTGGCGGAGTTTATCAAAAAGTTGAAGCAACTGTTAAGCCAACTGCAACAACAGCAGGAACTTACAATTTCTTGGACGGAACGCTTATAGTAACTGAATACAAAGTTTACACAACTGATTCCGAATATTACACAATCACAAGACAAGAAGATGGTTCTTACAAAACAACAGGGGCAACGGGCGGATTGACCTTAGGTGACTTTAATGTTGAAAACATCAACCTTTATGTTGACGGCGAACTTACACTTCTTGGGCAAGAGGCTTACAACAAATATGAATTTTCATCATCATATTTGACTGCAAGCGCTGGCGGAAGTGCAAACTTGACTGCGAATATTATTGAATCAGTTGAAGGATATGAATTAACCATTAATTCTGCGACTATTGAAATTGACGGAAGCTCACAAACGATTGAGGTTAATGGCAGAAATGGAAGATTCTATGATTCAAAAGGCAACTTCTTGTTTGAAATTGTTGGCAATGGCGCAAACCCAGTGCTTTATGCAACAACATATGTCAAAGATGTAACGATTGAAGTTGCAAACTTAACGCCTGCTACAAACAGAAAGTTTATTGGAATTTTAGAATGGAAAAAAGATGATACGAGCATTTATGAAACAGCTTTAAAAACATTGCAAGAATTCCCAACTTCGAAAAGCGTTAAAGTGACATTAGACAATTCGACGCTTAATCAGGCAAAAGCATTTAACGCAATTTACACAGAAGCAGTTTATGTGACATTCTCTTCAATTTCAGACAAATCAATTTCTTTGACAAGCGGGTTTGTTGATTATTCAATCTTTGTTCCTATTGCTGGAACAACGACATTGAATGACAGTGGCGTGAATTATGATCTTTACGCATTTAAATCATTAGTTACACCTGCAGGAACTTCGGCAGAAGGCAAAAATTTGACAGTGACAGGAGATAAGCCAGTTTACAATGTGCAAGCGATGTTTGGTTTAAATGCTCCACAAATCTCTGTTGATCCTTCGGCTTGGACACTTGCAACAAAAGAAGGATCTTATGAACTAGATGAATTTATTGACAGAATCATAATTTCAAATGACGGAACAGAAAGTGGAATTACTTACACTTATCAATGGTTGAAAGAGGGCTTGCCAATTGAAAGCATTGATGCAAACACATCAAACAACGGGACTTACAGCGTTAAAGTGACCGCAAATCATGCAAACTTTAATTCTGTTGAGAGCAATTCAACTGAATTTACAATCACATTTACAAAATCATCTGTTTCTCTTACTGCACCAGAGACTACAAGTGGAACTTACAAAAATGCAAGCTTCTTAAATGACATCAGCTTCACTTATAATTTAACAAATTCAGCTGACACTGGATTAAATGAAACAAAATCATTGACACTTGCAGATTTGCTCGCACTTAACAGCGCACCAACAAAAACAATTGTGACTTCAATTGAAAAAGGCGGTGCACCTGTTAGTGACATCAAAGATGCAGGAGCGTACACAATTAAATTTAGTTGGTCAAGTGATACAACAAGCGTTTACGAGTTTACTGGAATAACTGAATTTACATTTACTGTTAGCCCAGAAAGCATTGAATTAAATAAAGGAAATCATTCTTTATCAAAGAATTATGGTGAAAGTGACCCTGATCCACTTTCAGTTCAAGTGCAAGGAATTAATGAAACATTCACAGTTGTTTATGAAAATAGGGGAACAGGCGAAAGCGTAGGGCCTTATAACCTTAACAACCCTCAATCACAAAACCCAAACTACACTGTTTCATTCCCAGCTGATGATCAAGGTCAAGGATGGTTTGAAATCAAAAAAATTGATGGGCTTGTTTTAAGAGCAGAAGTTACAGGAACTGTCACACACATTTATGACGGCAAAACTCCTGATTCAGTGACTGTTGAAGACGGCTCTGCTGGTGCAGTTGTTTTAGTGATCAAGAGCGCTGATCAAGAATGGGGCAGATTGACATTAAGCGATTTCATGGAAATCCCAGAAGGTGGAAGTGCAGGAGAACCGTCAACTACAATTAAAGCAAGCACTTTTGCAGGAATAACATTTAGCGTGGCAAGCGCTTCAAAGAATGTTGGAGAATACTTCATTACTGCAACAGGCACAACCACAACATTTAGCGGCGGGTTCATTTTTGAAAATCCAACCGCTGCAAAATTTGCGATTAGTCAAAAAGAAGTGACACTTTCTGATTTAACAAAGGAATTTGATCAAACGACATCATTTGACAGCCGTTTGGAGAAACACAATGTGACAATTTCTGGACTTGTTGGTGGTGAAGACCTTGATCTTACTGCAACTTTTGCTAGTGCAGAAGTGACTGAAGACGGGGCAAGTCATGCTTTGTCAGACCTTACACTTGTTGATGGATCTAACGGACTTGCTGGAAACTATAAAATCGCAGAAGGCTCTTATACAGGAACAATTACAAAATCATCAAAAGTAATTGAGATTTCTTTTACAAACGACCCGTTTGTTTATGGCGACATTTCTAAAACCGATTTAAGTGCAATCGTGCTTGATGGTAAAGTTGACGGAGCGTCAGTTTATCCAACTTATGTTGATTTCGATGTGACCATCACAGACGCAACTTACTCACAAGGAGAATTCTTAAATCAAGGAAGTTGGACAATTCAAGTTTCTCCAACATCTAAATATTACACTGTAAACTCAACCACATTTGAAATCACCGTTGGTAAAAAGACAATTACTGCAACTGCTGACGGAGAGATAGTCAAAGATTATGATGCAACAACGGATGTTTTACAATCATTTAGTCTTGATGCTCTTGAAGGCGATGCTGTTTTAGCAACAGCAACTTATGCAAGTGAAATGCCTGGTGAAGATATAGAAGTTACAATTGCACTTTCTGGTGCAGACAGCACAAACTACATTTTGGCAAACTCAAAAACGACTGGGCAAATTAATGAAATCATCATCACAGTTAATGCAAACATAAACAGCATTTCTTTCGTTGATGGCGCACAAGCTATTGGGCAAACTATTTTTGAAATCAGCTATCCTTTCACTGAATCTTGGGCTGCTGAACAAGCCTTTGCACTAATCACGAACCCATCAAAAACAGGATATGATTTTGTCAAGTGGACAAGTGGAGATAAAGACTTTACAGCAGGAACTATTGATGAAATTTTTGAAACTGCAATTACATCTAGAAATATTGATATAACAGCAGAATGGAAAATTCAAATATTTGAAGTTACAGTCATAATTGATGATGAGCAAGGCTCTTACACTGCTGATCCACAAGGAAGTGTGTTAAACAAAGTTCACACTTATGACTATTGGACAACTGCAACATTTACTGGAGAAGCAAAAAATGGATATGTCTTGCTTTCACAACCGCAAACAATTCAAAACATAAGTCAAAATGAAACAGTGACTATTTCGTTTAGGGCTGCAAGAATTACATTCGTGGTTGAAGCTGACACAAGCTCGCTTTATCCATCAGGAGCAACTGTTGTTTACGGCGGAGAAGGTTGGACGAGTTCAGGAACAAACGCTGTGAAGAAAGTGCTTTCTTACACAGATTTAGGAGAACTTACGGCAAATGCGTTCTTGCCAACGACCACATTGACAGGATATAAGCTTGCATCTTGGAAAGTTGGTGAAAAAATCATTTCTGCAAGCGATGGCGCCTATACTCTTGCACAATTGGTGGCGGATGCTAACAGCTCATTTACAAGTGATATTGCGATTGAGATTGCTCCACAATTTGAAGCAAACCAGCATCAGATTTCATTTGATTCTAACGGCGGAACACCAAGCAGTCTTGATCCAATCACGGTGACTTATGGCCAGGAGATTGGAGATCAACTTCCAGAAGTTACACAAACTGGATATAACTTCATGGGTTGGGTTTACAACGGCGAAACCTACACAACAAGCACAATTTATGGCTTGGACGAAGATATCACGCTTGTTGCTGAATGGGGCGTTGGAGTGTTCACTTTGCAAGTGACGACCGAGCACGCAACAGTCAAAGTTGTCAATCAAGATGGTGATGAAATTGTAAGCACGGGTGGCGGAAGCTATAAATTGAGCCACGAAGATACTTACACAATTACAGTTCAAGTTGAAGCAGGCTATTCTATTGGAGAATGGACAAATAGTGAGGGATTTGATTTCTCGCTTGATGAAAACAAACTTTCTGCAACTATTTCAAACATCTCTAAAAACGGAACATTAAACATTGCAACAGAAGCAAAGGACAATGAAATCAACATTATTATTGATCATGCGACAATTGATGTTGTCATTGGAGAAGACACAAAACCTTCTGTTTCAAAAACAGAGACAGGTTATAAATTTAATGCCAAAACAGGTGAAGTTGTTAAGATTACAATTAAACCTGAAGAGGGATATGCAATCACTTTTGTTGGAACAGATCAAGGTAAAGTGACATCAGAAGGAAATGTTTACACTTTGCAAAACTTCACAGCAAACACGAATTTAACATTTAGTGCAAAAGCAAATCAATTTATTGCAAATTTAGTTCTCGATGATCATATAACGGGTGTTGAAATCATCTCTGGTGGACAAAATGCTGGAACAGGAAAAATTCAAGTTTCAACCGGCGAGCCACTTATGATAAAACCTATTTTCGCAACAGGATATGAATTAGCACAAGATGGTGCTACTGCAACAACAGGTGTTAGCGTTTCAGTGGATGGCGGAACAGGAAATATAACTTTCTCTGACTTTACAAATGAATTTACTATTACATTAACTTCTTCTGGAATTTTCTATGACATGGGCGTTTCATTTAAAGCAATCGATGAAAACAATTCAGTTGTGGAGGAAGACCAATTCAGCGTTTCTACCACTCCGTCAGGGCAAGCTCAATTTAACACAGAAATAACATTCGCAGCATCAATGGGCGCGGCAGAAGGATATGTGTTCCTTGGCTGGTTTGAAGGCACACTTGTTGAAGAAGACGGAATTTTAAATCTTGAAGGCAAAGAACCTGTCAGCACAGACCTTGAATATAAATTCATTGTGACAGGTGCACGGGATCTGACGGCTGTGTTTAAATACAGCGTGTTCAAGATTCAGGCATTCGTTGAAGGAAAAGGACAAATTTATAAAGACAGCATTGAAGAGGGAACGCTTGTTGCTGACAATGAAGACAATGTGTACATGTCAGAAGAGATGTTCTACAATCAAACTTTGACTTTGGTTGCAAAAGCAAAACCTGGTTATGAATTTGATGGCTGGTATATAGATGGAGCAAAGGTGACAGAAGGTGTTACTGGAACTACATTTACAACAACAATTTCAAAGGCTTTTGACATAACCGCAAAATTTGTTGCTAAAGAAATAAGATTTGACATTAATCCTGGGGTTGTTATAAACGGAATCTTGTATGATGGCGAAAGCATTGAAGGTTTAAATTTTGGCAAAATCGAATGGAGCACAGATTCTGAATTTACAGATCCTGTTGCAACAGAAGATATGCCAGTTATCACAGAAACTGACGGAAAAGTTTATGTGAGAATCACAAATTACGCTGGTTATACATTTGACTCCATTTATTCTGCGCTTGAAGGGTTTGATGGACAAATCAACGAAATTTCAAAAACAGAAAACACACATGTTTTTGAAATAACCAACCTTAATGCTGATCATGAAGGCGGATACAGATTTGTTGCAAAATTTGTCGCTGAAACAACGACAATTACATTAAAATTTAATGACGGTAATAAACAAATTGAGGCTGGACAAATTGTTGTAACCGCTGATCCTGGATTGAGCATTTCAGGAAACAGTTCTTCAGCAGTTGAAGTTAAAGCTGTGACGGGTTCAAGCTTGTCAGTTACAGCATCTATTTACCTTGGACTAGAATTTGCAGATGGTTCTAACCCAGTTAAACTTGCAGGCGGATCAGGGACTATTGAAAATCAAGTGACTTCAACACCTGACGCATCAACAGGTTGGGCACAGCAAGTGATCTTTACGGTTAAAGACTTTACATCAGGAATTGTTGAAGTTGTGATAAACGTTAAACCAAAAACATACAAAGTTCAACTCTATAATGTTGCACTTGATGGAACAACAAGCCTAATTGGCAATACAATTGAAGTTGAATTTGGAACGCAACTTGAGGTTCCATCGGAAATTTCAACTCCAGAGAGAACTGGCTTCACATTTACTGGATTCTATGCATACGTGAATGGTGCAGGGAAACAATATTTGAACGCTGATTTAGTGCCTAATGGAAATTGGACAGACACCGGATATGAATACTTTGGTGGAAAATATGTTCAATCCACAAACTTTGACCCAATCACAAATACATTCTCTCTTTATGCAAATTACATCATCAATAAGACGCGCATCACAATTAATGCAGTGCCGAAAGGACTTGAAAACATAGACCCAACTGTTGCTGTAAAAGTTGTTATGGACGGACTTAATGAATCTAACTCTTGGACTTCATCAGAAGAATCTTTCTATGTTGACGTGAGAGAGGGTGCAAACATTTCTGTTACTGCTCCAAGTTATGAAAACTATAAGTTCGCTTACTGGACAATAACAAGAACGACTACATCAGGCGTTCAAAGTCAGGATAAAATTTACAGCGAGACCATTTCTCCGCTTTCTCATGATAGAGATGAAAGCATAACGCTAGAAATTACTTATTATGCTGAAGTGCAAATTAAAGTTTCAGGAAATGGCGGAACTGCTTATTACACATATCAAAACGAAGATGGCGAGACCATTTCAGTTGACAGTTCAGCTTATATTCCAACAACAAACAACATCATGCTTTATGCTACGCCAAATGCAGGATATGAGTTCATTGGCTGGTATGATGCAGAAGGGAAATTGATTGGAACGACTGCGACATACGAAGTGACCGCGTCAGCAGAAAATCCACTTTATGCAACAACATATGAAGCAAGGTTTGATGGACAAACAATGTCAATCAAAATTGGCGAATATGACAAAGTAAATGGAAAAATCACAACAGTCAGAGTTGATGGCAAAGAAGTGGAAAATTTTGAAAGTGGATTTAGTGCAAAAATTGGACAAAGCATTCAATTCGTGATCGAGAAAAATGACAACTTTGAAGTTTCTTGGACGGGCGGAACGGTTCGAAATTTAGGTGGAAATAATTATTTCTACAGGGTAACATTTGATGATTCTGTTGACGGAGTGATCACCTTGACACCTGTTATTTCTCAAAAACAATGCACTGTTAAACTTTCAATCAAGATGCTCGACATGGCTGACAACAGTGAAGCTTCACTTGCAGCAGATGTAAGTTATGTTGACTTAAACGGACAATCAGTTCCTGTCAGCGTGATGAACGGAGCTACATTCAATGGACTTGCAGGAGGGCTTTTAGAACTTCAATTCTCATTTAAACCAAACTATAAGATTGCAAAAATGCTTATGAATGGTGTTGATGTTTTCGAAGGAGTTTCAGAAGGCAACAAAGTTTATATAACTCTTACCCCTAACACAATCACGAATCTTGCAAGCATCGAAATATATTTCACTCGTGATTTGTGGGTGGATTATGTGAGCGCTGATTATAAACTTGCAGGTTCAGGCACTGATGGAGATCCTTATAAGATTTCTTCTCAAACTGATTTGGCTTTTGTCGCTTATATGATCAATGTTGAAAACAACACTGAATATGCAAACGCGGTTTATGTTGTTGAAAACAATATTAACATGAGTGGCAAATACTGGTCACCAATTGGCACGCAAGACAACAAGTTTAACGGCAAATTCTATTATCGCAACCATGTGATTGATGGAATTAGTGTTGAATATGGCTATAAAGGTGATTTGAGTCAAGACAAAGTGTTTGGTTATGTTTCGGACGAAGCTTTGATTGAGCTTAATGAATATGACTACACACTTGCCATTGTCATCATTTGCATAGTCATCTTCCTTATTATTCTTGCAGTTGTAATCTACTTGATCATTAGAAGAAAACGCAAGAAACAATTGGAAGAACTTGCAAACAGCTGATAAAAAGCTTATAAAAAAGACCTAAAACTGTTTAGGTCTTTTTTTTTATTTTGAAAAACAAAAAGACTTGAAATTTTAAAAATTATTTTAAAAAAATGTTGACAAAGTGCTTTTGGTTGTGATAAAATACCCTTGCTGCACAATTAAAGAGGCAGTAAGATCTATGAAAATTGAATAGGAAAAAGCGAATTAAATAACTTATCATGAGTCAATTTAAGTCAAGTTATTGAGTAAGGATTAAACGAAGTGTACGAAGTGACGAAGAGTCACGAAACAAATAAAGAATAACGTTAGAGTTTGATCCTAGCTCAGGACGAACGCTGGCGGCGTGCTTAAAACATGCAAGTCGAACGGACTTGTTGTTAGCACAAAGCAATTTCAAGAAGGTTTTTAACTTTTGGTTAGAGGTTGTTTTGTGCTGACAGCAAGTTAGTGGCGGACGGGTGAGTAACGCGTGAGCAATCTGCCTAACACAGGGGGATAAC
>CALVNZ010000002.1 GCA_944350115.1 uncultured Clostridia bacterium
TGAGCAAAGATTGAAATCTTTGCAGACCCTGGCAACAAAAAAAGCCCTGTTGGGCTTTTTTGGTGGATCGCCAGGGGAGCGCCGTATGAGGCGTTTGCCGGGAGGCAAACAGATGCCGAATGGCCCAAACTGAAAGTTTGCGACCTGGACGAAGTGCAGGGTTCGACATGCGGAGCATGAGCAAAGATTGAAATCTTTGCAGACCCTGGCAACAAAAAAAGCCCTGTTGGGCTTTTTTGGTGGATCGCCAGGGGCTCGAACCCTGGACCCCCTGATTAAGAGTCAGATGCTCTACCGACTGAGCTAGCGATCCGAATTTTTTGCGCGCAAGTAATTATACAATAACAAAAGACAAAAAGTCAATGAATTTTAAAAAAGAACTAATCTTTTTTTAACGGGCCATAAAGACGCTCATATTCCGCGATATGTCTTTTTAACAAAAATTCAATTTCTTTGTTTTTTGTTCTTCCATTGTTGCTTGCTATGCAACCTAGTTTGTTTAACATCTCTTGTGGTATTCTCAAAGTAAAACGCGGGCAATAATTTTTCATTTGCACACCTCTTTTGTATTTTTAAGTAAATCAAATCGGTCAATATATTATACAATATTTTGTCAAAAAATTGAAATTTTAATTGGCTTGTGTTAAAATATTTATAGGTGAAATTATGAGAGTCATTTCAGGGGATAGTAAAGGCAAAAAACTTGTAGACAATAAGTTTAGTCACATTCGACCAACAACAGACAAAGTAAAACAAGCACTGTTCACAAAACTGCAATTTTTTATTGAAGAAAAAAGAGTGCTTGACTTGTTTGCTGGGACAGGCGCTTTGGGAATAGAAGCTTTGTCACGCAAAGCAAGTGAAGTTGTTTTTGTTGACAGCAACATTAAAAGTGTTCTTCTAATAAAACAGAATTTGAAAAATTTGGGTTTACAGGCTAAAGTTATTAAAAGTGATGCGTTAAAATTTTTAAATCAAAAAATTGGCAAGTTTGATTTGATAATTTTAGACCCGCCATATGCTTCGAAACTTTATGAGCCGGCATTAGAAAAAATAGCGGAACAAGATTTTTTGGAAGATGATGGAATAATTGTTTGTGAACATGAAAAAAATGAAAAAATAGATTTTTCAGTATTTACGGTTTTTGATGAAAAGCGCTATGGGAACATTGTTTTAACATATCTTAAAAAATAAAAAACTCCAAAATTGGAGTTTTTTTATATTTTAGGCTCAAAGCCTTCGAACACAACATTGTCGCAATATTTGACCACACGCAAATATTCTTCTTGGCTTTTAACTGTCCATGCGATAAGTGGAAGTTTTTTAAATTTTCTAACAAATCTATTTGGCAAGGTTTTTGCTTCATACATAATAAAATCTGCCCCAGCCATTTTCTTTGCAAAAATCATGCGTTTGATTCCCCAGCGGGTGATGAATTTCATTTTAATGTTTTTTAAATAGCCAGCAAGCTGACCTCTTAAAAGGGAAGGTGCGTGCTGTTTAAAATATGACAATACAATTGGATTAAATGAAGCCACAGCCACTTCACCCTTATATTTTGAAAGAGCGTCGATGACTTTTTGTTCGAGTTCGCCAACTTTGGAACTATTTTTTATTTCTATAATTATCGGCGCTAAACCATTTATTGTTTTTAATGTTTCACTTAATGTTGGAATCGTTTCCTTTGTTCCATTAAGTTTTAACATAGGCAAGTCTGCTTTGGTTAAAAATTTTAAATAACCATCGTTGCCTGTCATTCGTGAAAGAGATTCATCGTGAAAAACCACAACTGTTCCGTCTGAAAGCATTTGCACATCAAGTTCAATGGCATAACCATGCTCAATTGCATTTTTAAAAGCGGATAAAGAATTTTCTGGGCAAGTGTCATTGTGAAAGCCTCTATGAGCGATAGGCGTTTCAACCAGCCAGGTTTTAAACAAGTCTTCCATAATTTTTCCTCTTTTTGTTAAATTTGCTTTATATGTTATATTATAGAGTTTTTTGTCTTATTTTCAAAATGTTTTGTTTGTTTTTCATTTTATTTTTTGTAAAATTTTGTTATACTAGTATCGGAATAAAAACGCAAAGCCATAAGAATTGTTTCATTTAGAAAAAATATTTAAATCTTTTATTTTTTATTTTTACCAATTTGAAACAAAATTTTGCAATTTTTATTTAAGTTTGTATAATAAAAAAATATTAAACTATGAAGAAAAATATACGAAATTTTTGTATTATTGCGCACATTGATCATGGCAAAAGCACGCTTGCTGACCGACTTATGGAGCAAACGGGGTCTGTTGCGAAAAGAGATATGCAATCTCAACTTTTGGACAGCATGGAACTTGAAAGAGAAAAAGGCATTACAATCAAATTGACGCCGACTCGAATGAATTATCACTTAAATGGGCAAGATTATGTTTTAAACTTGATTGATACTCCGGGGCATGTCGATTTCACTTATGAGGTTTCGCGTTCACTTGCCGCGTGTGAAGGTGCAATTTTAATTGTCGATGCGACGCAAGGTGTGGAAGCTCAGACTCTTGCGAATGCTTACATGGCCATTGATGCAAATTTGGAGATTTTGCCTGTTATAAACAAAATTGATTTGCCGTCTGCCCAAATAGAAAAGTCTAAAAAAGAAATTGAAGATGTGATTGGGATTCCTGCACAAGATGCTCCTTGCATTTCTGCAAAAGAAGGAATAAACATAGATGAAGTTTTAAAAAAGATTGTCACAGATTTTCCATCGCCAAAAGGTGATGAAAATGAGCCTTTAAAATGTTTGGTGTTTGACAGTTTTTATGACAATTTTAAAGGTGCTATTTGCTTAATTCGGGTTTTTGATGGACAAGTTAAAGTTGGTGATAAAATAACTTTTATGCAAGCTGGCAAACAATATGAAGTGACGGAAGTTGGCGTTTTTACTCCAAAAATGGAAGTCAAAGAAAGCTTGATGGCAGGTGAAGTTGGATATATCGCTGCGTCAATAAAAAGTCTTTCAGATGTCAGAGTGGGAGATACCATTACAATGACAGAAAAACCAACGCAAGAGCCTTTGCCTGGATATAAAGAAGTGCAACCAGTGGTTTACTGCGGAGTTTTTGCTGTTGATGGGTCACGCTATAACGATTTGAAAGAAGCTCTTTTAAAATTAAAACTTAATGATGCTAGTTTGCAATTTACGCCAGAAGTTTCAACCGCCTTGGGATTTGGTTTTAGATGCGGATTTTTGGGGCTTTTGCATTTAGAAATCATCACGGAAAGAATAGAAAGAGAATTCAATTTGGAAATTATTACAACAGCGCCAAGCGTGTCTTATAAAGTTATAAAAACAAATGGAGAAGAACTTGAAATTTCAAATCCATCTAACCTTCCAAGTCCTGTTGAAATTGACAAAATTTTAGAGCCTATGGTTGTGGCAAGCCTATTTACTCCACCTGAATATGTTGGGGCGATCATGGAATTATGTCAAGAGAAAAGGGGCATATATAAAAACCTTGTTTATTTGGATAAGTCAAGAGTGAGAATTGATTATAGATTGCCCTTGGGAGAAATCATCTATGACTTTTTTGACAGATTGAAATCTGCAACCAAGGGTTTTGCTAGTTTTGACTATGAAATGGATGGAATGATGAGCGCTAAACTTGTCAAACTTGACATTCTTTTGAAAGGCGAAAAATGTGACGCGCTTTCACTTATTGTTCATGAAAGTTTTGCTTACAATAGGGGAAGAGCGATTGTTGAAAAGTTGAAAAAAATAATTCCAAGGCAACTTTTTGAAGTGCCAATTCAAGCAGCGATTGGAAATAAAATAATCGCAAGAGAAACCATAAGTGCACTCAGAAAAGATGTGCTTGCAAAGTGCTATGGTGGAGATGTGACAAGAAAAAGAAAGCTTCTTGAAAAACAAAAAGAGGGCAAAAAACGCATGAGGCAGATCGGCTCGGTGGAGATCCCGTCCGAAGCGTTTTTGTCGATTTTGAAATTGGACGAAGACAAATGATTGGAATATATGTTCACATTCCGTTTTGTGAAAGTAAATGCGTTTACTGCGCCTTTGCATCTTTTGTGAAAGACGAAAGCTTTCAAAGCGATTATTTTGAGTTTTTGAACAAAGAAATCAGGACTTGCAAATTTGAAGATCGGCAAGTTTCCAGCATATATTTTGGCGGAGGCACGCCGTCCTGTGTCAAACCAGAAAAAGTTGCTGAAATTTTGGCAGTCATTAAGGCCAAGTTCAACGTTTTGGGAAATACCGAAATTACTATTGAGTGCAATCCTTGTTCCACTTCGCTTGAAAAACTTAAAACTTACTATTTGGCAGGGTTCAATCGAGTCAGTTTTGGCGTTCAATCACTAGATGATGATATGCTCAAATTTTTAAGCAGGCGTCATACGAAGGCTCAGGCGCTTGATGCAATCAAAAATGCCAAAGCCGTCGGGTTTGAAAACATTTCTGCTGATCTGCTGTTGGGGTTGCCGGCGGGCGATATAATTAGCGACGCCGAAAAGCTTATCTCGGCAGGAGCAAAACATATTTCGGCCTATATGTTGCAAGTGGAGGACGGCACGCCGCTTAAAGATATGGTGAAGCGAGGTGAAGCGAACCTGCCAAATGATGATCAAACAGTTGACAATTATCAAAAACTCGTTGATTTTTTGCAAAAAAACCGCTTTTTGCAATATGAAATTTCAAATTTTGCCCTGAACGGATTTAAAAGCAAACACAACTATGCTTATTGGACAGGGCAGGCATATATGGGTTTTGGGCTCGGAGCCCATTCCTTTGATGGCAAAAACAGGCGCTGGGCGAACGCAAATAATTTAGATGATTATTACAAAAGAAAAATCACGCAAGAAGTTTTGTCTGATTCAGAAATTAATGAAGAAAAAATAATGCTGGGATTAAGATGCAGTGAAGGGTTTAATCTAAAAGATGTTTCATTCAATCTTGAAGACAAGCAAGATTTTAAACAAATGATTGAAGATGAAATTTTAATAAGAGAAAAAGACCAAGTTCGATTAAATCCAAAATATTATGAAATTTCTAATTCAATTATTTTAAAATTATTGTCTTAAAAAACCTGAGCAAACGCTCAGGTTTTAAGTTTTATTTTCATCGCGATGTTTCGGAAGAGCCTGCATCATGTTTTTTATTTCCAACTTTTACTCCGCCAACAATGTGCAAATTTCCGTCAATTAATGCTTCTCCACCAATTTCTGCAAAATCTGAAACCATTGCTTTCCCAAAAACTTGAGCATCTTCAAAAACTTGTGCGCAATCACAAACAATTGCTTTGTTGTAAACTTTGGCTCTGCCATAAATTTTTGCTTTGTCATAAATTTTTGCGTCGCCATAAACCATAGCTCGTCCAAAAACTTGTGCATCATCAAAAACCCAGCAAGAGCCTTTTTGAGAAAGATTGCCTTCATGTTCGACGAATCCACCTTTTTCTCCTTGCTGAACAATTAATTCGCCGTTTGTGTTATAGATGTTTCTTGTCGCAACTATTCGTGACAAGATTATTTTATGCCCAAAGCCATCTGTGATTGTGAGTTGATCTCTTGGATCTTTTGAAAGAATAAATTTTGTTCGAAATAATTTTTGCATTGTTACCTCTATTCAATTTTGTTAATTTAATTATATCAAGGCAATAATTTGATGTCAATGGTAAGTTTTATAAATAAAATCTTTTTATATGTGCTTTTGTAGTAAAATTTTGTTGACAATAAAAATTTAATATGATATACTCACAATGTAAAGTGAAATTGCTTTACAGGGTGGGCAAATGAGTCTTGAAAAAAACATTTTGTTAACACAACTATTTGATTTGTATGGGCCATTGCTTTCAAAATTACAAAAAGATGTCATGGCAGATTTTTTGCTTGGTGATTTGACGTTGACTGAAATTGCTGAAAATTATGGTGTGTCAAGGCAGGCAATTAAAGACGCTGTTTCAAAAGCAGAAGCCAAACTTTTGGATTATGAAAACAAACTTGGATTTTTAAAACGTTTAAAGGGAGAGAAATAATGGCACTTTTTTCATCATTATCTGAAAAATTTAATCATATCTTTTCCAAACTTACAAAACGCGGAAGACTGACAGAACTTGAAATCAAAGAAGCTATGCGTGAAGTTCGAATTGCTTTGCTTGAAGCGGATGTCAACTACATGGTGGCAAAAGATTTTGTCAAAAATGTTTCTGAAAAAGCGGTTGGCGATGAAGTTTTGAAAAGTTTGACCCCAGCGCAACAAGTTATCAAAATTGTGCGTGATGAATTGACAGAACTTATGAGCTCAAATCATCAAAAACTTGTCATTAGTCCAGCGCCACCAACAATCATCATGATGTGTGGTTTGCAAGGGGCGGGCAAGACGACAATGTGTGCTAAACTTGGCGCGCACCTAAAAAAGAGCGGGAAAAAACCTTTGCTTGTTGCTTGCGACATTTATAGGCCCGCAGCCATAAGTCAACTTCAAGTTGTGGGCAAGCAAGCGAATGTTGAAGTTTTTGAAAGGGGAACACAAAACCCTGTTAAAACTGCTAAACAAGCGATTGAACACGCAAAAAAACAAGGGTTCGATGTTGTGATTCTTGATACGGCGGGCAGACTTCACATCAACGAAGAACTCATGAATGAGTTAAAAAACATCAAAAAAGAAGTTTCGCCAACAGAAATTTTGCTTGTTATTGATGCAATGACTGGTCAAGATGCCGTGACAGTTGCAGAAAGCTTTAACAAAGATCTTGATGTGACAGGTTTCATCTTAACAAAACTTGATGGAGACACGCGTGGTGGCGCCGCACTTTCAGTTAAAGCCATCACAGGCAAGCCTATCAAGTTCACCGGTGTTGGTGAAAAAATTGGTGACATTGAGCCATTTTACCCAGATCGAATTGCAAGCAGAATTTTGGGAATGGGCGATGTGCTTTCTTTGATTGAAAAAGCACAAGAAGCAGTCACCGAAGAAGAAGCAAAAAAACTAGAAAAGAAAATTCGTGAAAATTCTTTCACATTTGAAGATTATCTTGTTCAGATGGAAAACATGAAAAAGATGGGCTCTTTGCAAGATATTCTGCAAATGATCCCTGGGGTCGGGAGCAAACTTAAAAATGTGCAGATAGACGAAAAAGAAATCGCTGTAAACAAGTGCATAATTCAATCAATGACTCCTGAGGAGAGAAGAAATCCTGAAATCATCAAAGCATCAAGACGCCAAAGAATTGCGAAGGGAAGTGGAACATCAGTTCAGCAAGTCAACAATCTTCTCAGACAATTTGAGCAATCAAAAGAAATGATGAAAATGTTTAAAAACAAAAAAGGATTTAGATTTTAATGATATATCATTGCAATGCAATTATATATAAAAAATTTTTAAGGAGGAAAAAATGGCAGTAAAAATTAGACTTACAAGACTTGGAGACAAAAAGGCACCTTTTTACAGAGTTGTTGTGGCTGATTCAAGAAGCCCAAGAGATGGAAGATTTATTGAAATCATTGGAACTTATGACCCACTTAAAAACCCTGCTGAAATCAAAATTGATGCTGATAAAGCTTCAAAATGGTTGAAAAATGGCGCTTTGCCAACTGAAACAGCTAAAAGCGTGCTTAAAAAAGCTGGCGTAATCGAAGAAAAAAAATAAGGAGACATGATGAAAGAAGTTGTCGAATACATCGTCAAATGTTTGGTGGAAGACAAAGAAGCCGTTAAAGTCACTGTTGATGAAGCAGATGACGAAATTGTTGTTCATGTCAATGTTGCTGAAAGCGACATGGGCAGAGTGATCGGTAAAAATGGTAAAATTGCATCTTCTATTCGAACAATTGCAAAGTCACTTGCTGGCAAAGACCGCAAAAAGACTTTTGTCAAATTTGAGGACTAATGGAAAATTTATTAGTTGCAAAAGTTTCAAAACCTCAGGGCATTAAAGGTGAGCTCAAATGTCAGCTTTACACTGATGTTTTTGATGCGCTGATTAAAGCCAAGCAAGTTTTTATCGACGGAGAGGCTTGTGAAGTTGAAAAAGCAAAAATTAGGCAAGGTTTTTTGTTTTTAAAATTGCGTGGGGTTGATGATCGAAACCATGCTGAAATGTTTCGTAACTGTGAAATTTATCTTCCGAAACAAGATTTGCGAAAGCATCTTGCGGAAGATTTTTTAGTTGATGATTTGATTGGCATGGTTTTGTATGATGAAAAAGGTGTTTTGGTTGGACAAATAGTTGACTATGAAGATTATGGCAGTGCTGCTATTTTGTCAATTGAAGCAAATGGGCATGTTTATGAAGTGCCATATGTTGAAGCTATATTTAAAACCCAAGGTGAAACACTTGTGGTTGACAGAAAAGAATTTGAAGGAAACAAAATTTGAGAATTGACATTTTAACGCTTTTCCCTGAAAGTTTTGCACCTTTTAAGGAAAGCATAATTTCTCGTGCACAAAAGGCTGGAACGATTGAAATCAACTTGATCAACATTCGTGATTTTTCTTGCGACAAACACAAAAGATGTGATGACACGCCTTTTGGGGGAGGTGCTGGAATGTTGATGAGCGTTCAACCTGTTTTTGACGCACTAAAAAGTGTGCTAACCAAAAACAGCAAAGTGATTTTTCCTTCACCGGCAGGGAAAGTTTATAACCATCAAATTGCCCATCAACTTGCTCAAAATGAACATTTAATTTTTGTTTGTGGTCACTATGAGGGAATTGATCAGCGCCTCATTGAAATTTTTGATATGGAGGAAATTTCTATCGGTGACTATGTGTTGACTGGTGGAGAAATTCCGGCTATGGTCATCATTGATTCTCTTTTGAGATTTGTCCCTGGCGTTTTAAAAGAAGGCAGTTTAACAGAAGAAAGTTTTTCAAATGGGCTTTTAGAATATCCACAATATACGAGACCTCAAAGTTTTGAAGGGCTTGATGTTCCTGCGGTGCTTGTCAGTGGCAATCATGCTGAAATTGCGAAATGGAGAAAGCAGGAGTCAATTAAAAAAACTAAAAAAAACAGGCCAGACCTTCTTGAAGGAGGGAAAAGTGAAAATTAATTGGTTTCCCGGGCACATGAAAAAGACACTAGATGAATTGAAAAAGGACCTTGAAAAAGCTGATGCAATCATCTATGTGTTGGATGCGCGTGCTCCGAAAAGTTGTATAAATCCTGAACTTGACAAATTGACTCAAAACAAGCCAATACTTTTTGTTTTAAACAAAATTGATCTTTCAGATGTCGAGCGACTTGAAAAAGTAGTTTCAAAATTTAAAGGTGAAGGGAAAGATTTTGTTTACTTAAATGCAACTGAAAGTGGAGCGACCAATATTATTTGCAACAAAATTAAATCTCTATGTAAACAAAAAGTGAAAAAATTTGAAGAAAAAGGAATTAAACCTGTTTTAAGAGTTTTGGTCGTGGGAGTGCCAAATTGCGGGAAGTCGACCCTTGTCAACAACCTTTGCAAAAAAGCAAAAGCTGTTACAGGAGACAGGCCTGGTGTGACAAAAAACAAACAATGGTTTAGTATTGGAAACAACATTGAAGTTTGCGACACTCCTGGAACGCTGTATCCAAACCTTGCAAACCAAGAAATAGCGAAAACGCTTGCTTTTATTGGAAGCATAAAAGATGAAATAGTTGATGAGGTTGATCTAGCTCGAGAATTTTTAATTAGGCTTAAAAAGTTGTATCCTAATGTGTTGGAGACAAGGTACAAAAATGCAAGCAACCTCGAGGAAATAGCAAAGGTTAGGGCGTTTTTAGCAACAGGTGGAGATCTTGATTTGGAAAGAACGGCAAAAGCTGTTTTAACAGATTTTAGATCAGGCAAATTAGGTTCACTTTTAATTGAGGAATGATATGAAATTTGCAAACCGATACAAAGGTCAAAAAGGTGAAAATTTAGCAAAAGATTATTTAAAATCAAAAAAATATAAGATTTTAGAGCAAAATTATTCAAATTTTTGTGGAGAAATTGATATTATTGCTTTAATTAATGAGCGCGTTGTTTTTATTGAAGTTAAAAAAAGAGATGATTTAAGATTTGGAAGACCTTGCGAAGCTGTGGATAAATTTAAACAACAAAAGATCAAAAAAACTGCCATGGTTTATTTAAAACAACACAAAAAATTGGATTGTCAAATTAGATTTGATGTTGTTGAAATTTTTGGAGATGAAATTAATCATTTTATAAATGCCTTTTAATTTGAAAGGCTTTTTTTAAAATCAACTATTGACATTGTGATTGTTTTATGTTAAAATTTATTAGATTATACGGAGGATATGAATGGCTTATAAAGGCGGAATAAAGGTAAAATCTCGTCATCCAATTTTGAAAGCAGTGATGATTACTGTTTTGTCTCTTGCAAGCGTTGCAATTGTGACCGTTGTTGTTTGGGTTTCGGCAACTTCGATTATTGGTCAAAAGAAAACCGATGAAGTAAATTTGGGAATTCAAGATGGAACCAATGTTTCAGCGCCTGCTGATGATGAAGCCGAAAATCTTGAAAGTGAAAATGACAATAGCAGTGAAAGTGAAGAAGACGATTTAGCAGACAACGATCCAAACAGAGAAGATGACATCCCAACACCAGGACTTGGAAGATAAAAAGAAGCGACAAAATTTATATTGAAAAGTTATAAGCACAAAATTTGTGCTTTTTTTATTATTTATTAAAAAAACACTTGATTAAAAAAATAATATGTGCTATTATATAAAACGACTTCGGGTGGTCCGCTTTGGCTGATTGCTTTAAAAGAACACTTTGTCAAAAATCTGAAAAAAGGAGATAAGTCAAATGGCAAACATCATCGACCAAATTGAAAAAGAAAACATGAAAGAATCACTTCCTGAATTTGGCATTGGTGACACAGTCAAAGTTTCTGTTAGAATTAAAGAAGGCGATAAAGAAAGAATTCAGGCTTATGAAGGTGTCGTTATTGCAAGACGCAATGGTGGAATTAGAGAAACTTTTACTGTTAGAAAAATTTCAAACGGTGTGGGAGTTGAAAGAACATTTCCTCTTCATTCACCACTTGTTGCAAATGTTGAAGTGACAAGAAAAGGTAAGCCAAGAAGAGCAAAACTTTACTATGTTCGCGCTCTTACAGGGAAAGCCGCAAAAATTAAATCAGGTGAAAACTAAAAAACTCGTCGCAGTTGTTGCGACGTTTTTTTTGTTTACATACATGAATTTTTGTTTGGACAAAATGAAACGTTTTGTTATACTGAAAAATGTTTAAGGAGAAAAAATGCTTTCAAAAGTTCACAGCTTCGGTCTTTTTGGCATTGAGGGGTTTGTGGTAGAAGTTGAAGTTGACATTGTCAACGGATTGCCACATTTTGAGATTGTAGGACTTGCTGACACAGCAATCAAAGAAGCAAAAGAGAGAGTCAAAGCAGCAATTCGAAATTCTGGTTTTGAGTATCCTATAAAAAAAATAACTGTTAATTTAGCACCAGCAGATGTTAAAAAAGAAGGCCCAATTTATGACCTAGCAATTGCGTTGGGAATTATGACCGCAGACAGTCACAGTGAAATTAAGGGCTTGTCATCACAAGCGCTTCATGATTTTGTCATTGTTGGAGAGCTTTCTTTAAATGGAGAAGTAAAGCCAATTAAAGGTTTGCTTCCAATTTTGATTTCCGCTCAAAAAATGGGTTTTAATAAATTTATTATTCCTTATGCAAATTCAAAAGAAGCAAGTTTCATTTCAAATGTGACTTGCTTTCCGGTTCAATCTTTGGAAGAAGCTGTTTTGTTTGTTAGCGGGCAAAAAAATATTGCTCCAGTGACAGTTCAAGAGTTTGTTAGTGATGATAAACAAAATAAACACATTTTAGATTTTAAGTATGTAAAAGGTCAACAAAGAGCAAAAAGAGCACTTGAAATAGCCGCTGCCGGTGGCCACAATGTTTTAATGATCGGCCCACCTGGGAGTGGGAAAAGCATGCTTGCCAAATGCTTTCCGTCTATTTTGCCAGACATGACTTTTGAAGAAGCTCTTGAAGTTACAAAAATTCATTCGATTGCTGGGGAACTTGATTTTAAAAAGGGAATTGTTGCTTCAAGACCATTTCGTTCTCCTCATCATTCCGCTTCAACTGTCAGCATGACAGGTGGGGGAAGTCAAGCCAAGCCTGGTGAAATTTCACTGGCACACAATGGTGTTTTGTATTTGGACGAGATGCCAGAATATCAGCGTTCGTGTTTGGAGATGTTAAGACAACCTTTGGAAGATGGCGTTATAACTGTTGCAAGAAGTGCTTTGACTGTGACATATCCAGCAAATTTTACTCTTATTGCCAGCATGAATCCTTGCCCTTGTGGTAATTATGGTGCAAAAGACAGAGAGTGCAAATGCTCGCCAGCTCAAATACATAAATATTTAGCAAAAATTTCTGGACCTATTCTTGACAGAATTGATTTGCATGTTGAAGTTGACAATGTAAGTTTTGATGATTTAAGGAGTTCATCAGAAGAGGAATCTTCTTCCACTATTAAAGCACGAGTTGACAAAGCAAGAAAAGTTCAGCTTGAAAGATTTAAAAACGAAAAGAATTTTTCAAATGCAAAGATGAGCGTGCCTGCAACTAAAAAATATTGTGTGCTTTCAAAAGAATGTGAGGACCTTTTGAAAACTGCTTTCACAAGTTTAAAACTTTCAGCAAGAGCACATGATAGAATTTTGAAAGTTGCACGAACAATTGCTGATTTAGATGGGCAAGAAAACATTTTGCCAGAGCATATTGCAGAAGCGATTGCTTATAGATCGTTGGATCGAAAATATATTTAAAGTAAGGTGATTATGCAAAAATCTGATTTTTTAAAATTTTTGTCCGGTTTTGAGCTTTCTTTTGCAAAAATTTCTAAAATTATTGAAGAAATGCAAGGAGATTTTTCCTTTGAAAAATTTATTGCTTCAGATAAAATTGAAAACATTTTAGGTGAAGATTTTGGGAAAATTGCAAAAAAGGCAAACTACGAATATTTAAAAAAATATTTAGACAAGCTTGAAAGTTTAGAAATTAAAATTTTAACTCGGGAAGATGATGACTTCCCAGAAAAGCTTTTGAGAATTGATGACCCACCATTTTACTTATTTTATAAAGGTGATTTAAGTTTGTTGAAAGAAAAGTGTGTCGCAATAGTTGGCACAAGATCGCCAAGTGGTTATGGCATCACTATCACAGAAATGTTTGCTAAAGAAATCGCAAGCGCAGGAGGGGTGATTGTCAGTGGGCTTGCTTATGGTGTTGACAGCATTGCTCATAGAAAAGCACTTGAACAGCAAGGCAAAACCATTGCTGTTTTGGCAAGTGGTTTTAACAACATTTATCCTCAACAACATGTTTCGTTATTCAATGAAATTGCAAAAAAAGGATTGGTTCTTACTGAACATCGGCCAGATATTAAGTCTGCCAAATACCTTTTTCCACAGCGAAACAGGATTGTGGCAGGACTTAGCGATGCGCTGTTGATAACGGAGGCGGGCGCTCGCAGTGGAACCAGCATTACAAAAGATTTTGCTCTTGACTACGGCGTTCCTATTTATGTTGTGCCAGGGAACATAACTTCACCAAAGAGTGACGGAACAAATTTGCTTATTTCAACTATGCAGGGCATTTGCACGCTGGAACCTAAAAGCATTATTGAAGATTTGGGCTTGCATGTGAAAAAACGAGTTTTAATGCAACTCAATTTAGATGAAAATGAGATTGTCAAAATTTTGCAAACTGGTGAAAAAGACATTGATGCTATTTTAGAAAAAGTTAAAATAAATATAAATAAACTCAACAGTCTTTTGACAACACTTGAAATAAAAGGTATAATTAAACGATTGCCCGGTGGAATATATTCGCTGAGTTAGGAGGAAATCATTGAATTTAGTCATTATAGAAGCGCCTGCAAAGCGTGAGACTCTAAAAAAATATTTAGGAACAGGATATGATGTGTTTGCAACCAAGGGGCACATTAGAGATTTGCCTGAAAAAAGTTATGGGCTTGATGCAAGAAACCATTTTGAACCTATTTATCAAATCATGCCAGACAAAAAAGAGTTAATCAACGATTTAAAAAAGAAAGCTGAAAAAGCTGACAAAGTTTTGATCGCGACTGACCCGGATAGAGAAGGGGAAGCTATTTCATGGCATATTGCAAATGTTTTGGGACTAGCACCAACAGACAAATGCAGAATTGAATTTAACGAAATTTCACAAAAAGCAGTTCAAAACGCACTTACAAAACCACGTGCGATTGATTTAAAACTTGTCAATGCCCAGCAAGCCAGAAGAGTTTTGGATAGAATCGTGGGATATAAACTCTCTCCAATCCTTTGCAAAAAAATTAAACCGCGTTTGAGTGCGGGAAGAGTTCAATCTGTTGCACTTAAACTTGTTGTTGACAGAGAAAGAGAGATTGAAGCGTTTGTTCCAGAAGAATACTGGAATGTTTTTGCTATGCTAATTAAAGGCAAAGACACTTTTAAAGCATCACTTGAAAAAAAATCTGGTAAAAAATTTGTGCCTAAAAACAAAGATGAAGCCGATGAAGTGTTAAAAGCGATCAATGGGAAATTGTTTGATGTGGCAAAACTAAAAAAGAGCATGACAAAGTCGCATGCGCCAGCTCCTTTTACAACTTCAACTATGCAACAAGATGCATTAAACAAAGCTGGTCTCAGCATTAAGAGAACGACGCAAGCAGCTCAACAACTTTATGAAGGCGTTGAAATAGCGGATGAAGGGAAAATAGCACTTATCACTTACATCAGAACTGACTCCACCCGTGTTTCTGAAGATGCGCAAAATGCTTGCAGAGAATATGCTAGAAAGATGTATGGCGAAAAATTTGTGCCAGAAAAACCAAACATTTACGTTGCCAAACAAAATGCACAAGATGCCCATGAAGCGATCAGGCCTATCAACATGAATATGACACCAGAAAAAGTTAAGGCATCACTGTCACCAGACAACTATAAACTTTACAAACTCATCTATGAAAGATTTTTAGCAAGCCAGATGAGTGAAGCAATTTATTCCAATGTTGTGGCAAACATCAATTGCGAAAATTATGAATTTAAAGCAGTTGGAAAGACGCAAGAATTTGCCGGTTATACTGCTGCATATAGAGAATATGAAGGCGATGAAAAGCAAGAAATTTCCAAGCTTCCACCACTTGAAGAAGGCGAACAACTTTCAGTAAAAGAAGTGAAAGCAGAACAAAAATTTACAAAACCACCTGCTCGTTACACCGAAGCAAGCCTTGTCAAAGCCATGGAAGAAAAGGGGATTGGAAGACCTGCAACTTACGCGGCAACAATCATGGTTTTGCTTTCAAGAGAATATGTAGGCAAAGACGGGAAACAACTCATTCCAACTGAGCTTGGAAGAAAAGTTACTGAATATCTAGAAAAGTTTTTTAGTTCTGTTATTAATGTTAAATTTACTGCACACATGGAACAAAGACTTGATGACATCGCGACAGAAGGAGAAGATTGGCACGAAGTTGTTGAAAGCTTTTGGAATGGTTTTTCAAAACTTCTTTCCGCATCAGATTCTTCCGATTATTCTTTAAAAGCAGAGCCGATTGAAACTGACATAATTTGTGAAAAGTGCGGGCATAAAATGCTTCTTCGAGAAGGAAAATTTGGCAAGTTTTTGGGTTGTTCCAATTTTCCAAAATGCAAAAATATCAAACCTTTTCAAGAAGAGAAAAAGGTTGTGGGCAAATGCCCAGAATGTGGGAAAAATATGATTGCTAGAAAAAGCAAAAAAGGAAAAACTTTTTTCTCTTGTGAAGGATATCCTGAATGTAAATTTATGAGTTGGTATCCTACAACTGGCGAAAAATGTCCAGAGTGTGGGAACGCAATTATTATAAAAAATAAACAAAAAGTTTGTTCAAATTGTAAGTATAAGGAAGTGTGATGGAAAAGGTTGTCAACATAATTGGCGGAGGATATGCAGGCTGTGAGGCAGCACTTACTTTGGCGAAATATGGCGTCCAAGTGCATTTGTTTGACGTGCCAAATGATGAACAACCTTTGGTTTTTAGTGAAAAAGATAAGCTTTTAAAAGAAGAACTTTTTGCTTTGAAGGTAGAGACAGCTGAGTTTTTGCAAGAAGGTGAAAAAATAAAAGAAAAACTCATGCAAAAAGTAAAATTAAGTGAAAATATTAGGCTTTTTGAAGGCATTGTTGGCGAAATGTCTTTGATTGAGCCAACTATAATTGCAACAG
Organism: uncultured Clostridia bacterium; assembly: GCA_944350115.1. Classification (GTDB taxonomy): domain Bacteria; phylum Bacillota; class Clostridia; order Christensenellales; family UBA1242; genus Caccovivens. Next base: position 16,243 of record CALVNZ010000002.1, read on the forward strand.
GTGGAAGCACCAAAGAACCTTTGTTTTCTCAATTTGAAAAAATTTTTGGGGTGGTGAGATGTCATCGTGACCTACCTGTTTTTCCTGTGGTAACGGGAATTGATGATAAAATTAAAAACCAAAATGGAGTTTTTTATTTGTCTCTTTCAAAAGAAAAAGTTGATGAGTTTTGCAAAGCAATCAATTATTTCAGGGCAGAGGCGAAAAATGAAAGTTTAGAAAAATGGGCGCAAGCAGGAAGAGAAATGCTCCGCGCAAAAGCATTAAGACCTATTGTTTCAGACAAGGTCGAATATGCTTGCTTAAAATTTATTAAAACCGAAAAAGGTTTTTTAATTCAAAACTTTCGAACAGCTTTGCCTGACAATGCCCAACTTTCGCTTTTTAAATTTTTGCTTGGTGAAAATGTTGAAGTCGTGCAGTTTGCAAGTTTTGTTGCTTGCACTTACATTAATCCGCAACTGACTTTAAATGAATTTTTACAAGCAAAAGCAAACCCTAATTTGTTTTTTGCTGGCAGAGTTGTCATGACCAATGGCGTTTTGCAGGCCATTGGAACGGGGCATTATGTTGCACTGAATATGTTGAATTTTATTCATAAGCGAAAATATGTCAAATTTCCAGAAAAAAGTTTGCTTGCTCAATCAATCGACAAATTATTTTTGCAAGGATCATTTAATTGCGATGAAAGTTGTGAAAAATGTGATATAATTAAATCACAAAGTAAAATTGTTTTAGATCAGTTAAAAAAGTTTAAGGAGGACTACAATGCAAGAAATGCGTGGCACAACGATTTGTGCGGTAAAAAGAGATGGTAAAATTGCTATTGCGGGAGATGGACAAGTTACAATTTCAAATTCAGTGATTTTTAAAAACAACGCTAGAAAAGTTCGAAGAATTTACAATGATAAAGTTGTCGTTGGATTTGCTGGAAGCGTTGCTGATGCTTTTTCGCTTTCTGAAAGATTTGAAGAAATGCTCAACAAGTATTCTGGAAATCTTATGAGAAGTTCTGTTGCTCTTGCTCAACTTTGGAGAGAAGACAAGATTATGCACAAGCTTGATGCAATGATGATTGTCGCTGACAAAGACACGCTTTTGATTTTGTCAGGAAGCGGAGATGTTATTGAACCGCAAGATGATGTTTGCGCTATTGGATCGGGCGGAAATTATGCTCTTGCAGCAGCAAAAGCACTAAAACAAAACACAAACCTTTCTGCAAAAGAAATCGCTTTTAAAGCACTTAAAATTGCAAGTGAGATTTGTGTGTTTACAAACGACAACATTATCGTCGAAGAGATGAACTAGGAGGCTGAAATGGAGTTTACACCAAAACAAATCGTGAATGAGCTTGATAAATATATTATTGGACAAGCAAAAGCTAAACGCGCAGTTGCAATCGCTTTGAGAAATAGATATAGAAGAAGCAGATTGAAAAAAGAACTTCGCGAAGAAATCACGCCTAAAAATATCATTATGCGCGGGCCAACGGGTGTCGGCAAAACTGAAATTGCAAGGCGACTTGCAAAACTTGTCAAAGCACCTTTTATTAAGGTTGAAGCAACAAAATACACAGAAGTTGGTTATGTTGGCCGTGACGTTGAAAGCATGGTGCGAGATCTTGTTGAGATGTCTGTTCGAATGGTTAAAGATGAAAAACAACATGAAGTTGAATCAAAAGTTGCGCCTATTGTGACTTCAAGACTCATCGATGCAATATATGAAACTCGAAAAGCAGAAAACATTGTTTGCGAAAAAGAGCAAATTAAAGATGAACTTTTGAACGGGAAGCTTGAAAATGAAATAATCAACATCGCTGTTGTTGAGCAAGCAAAACCTATCATGGCAATTGGTGGACCTGAAATAAATTTAGGATCAATGTTTGATGGACTTCTTCCTCAAAGAAAGAAACATAAGAGAATGCCGGTTGAAAGGGCAAGAGAAATTTTGATGAGTGAAGAAAGCGAAAAACTTATTGACCTTGACAATGTCAACACAGAAGCCATTCGTCGTGCCGAAGAAGAAGGAATCATATTTATTGATGAAATAGACAAAATAATTGGTGTGACAAACAACAACTCGCAAGATGTTTCAAGGGAAGGTGTGCAAAGAGATATTTTGCCAATCGTTGAAGGTTGCACTGTTGCAACAAAATATGGAAACATCAAAACCGATTTTATTCTTTTCATCGCATCAGGAGCTTTTCATGTTTCAAAAATTGAAGACATGATTCCAGAACTTCAAGGGCGTTTCCCAATTCGTGTTGATTTGGATAGTTTGACTGAAAAAGATTTTAAACGAATTTTGACTCAACCTAAAAATGCAGTCACATTGCAATACGCTTCACTTCTTGAAGTTGACAACATAAAGTTAAAGTTCACAGATGATGCACTTGATGAAATAGCGGCACTCGCTTTTGAAGAGAATGAAACAAGTGAAAACATTGGCGCTAGAAGATTGCACACTGTCATGGAACTCTTGCTTGAAGACATTTCCTTTAATGCGAGCGGTGATCACCCGGTTTTAGAAGTTGTGGTTGACAAAGCTTATGTTCAAAATGCCTTTAAAGAATCCAAAAGAAAATTTGATTTGAAAAAATATGTTCTATAATGGGGGAGGTGAAATATGGAAAAAATAAACGAGAAAAATTTTAAAGAAAAAACAGAAAAAGGACTCGTGCTGGTGGATTTTTTTGCAACTTGGTGTGGACCATGCAGAATGCAATCAACCGTGATTGAAGAAGTTTTAGAAACTAATCCAGAAATAAATGTTCTTAAAATCGATGTTGACGAAAGCCCAAATGTTGCTAGACAATTTGGAATTATGTCTATTCCAACATTAATTTTGATGAAAGATGGACAAGTTTTGAAAAAACACGTTGGACTTCTTCAAAATGATGATTTGATTGATTTTTATAAAAATATTGATTAAAAGCGAACTTTTGTTTGCTTTTTTTCTTTATTATTTTATTTTTGGTATTGACTTATAAAGGGTTTAGTGATAAAATTAGTTTGTAAAAGGAGATTTTTCCATGGTTAAAAAAGTTTATCTTGATTATGCTGCAACCACATTTGTGTCAAACGAAGTTTTAAACGAAATGATGCCTTGTTTTAACACTTTGTATGGAAATGCAAGTTCAATACATAGTTTTGGTCGTGATGCCGCTGCTATTATTGATCGTGCACGCGATAGAGTTGCCGCAGCTATAAATGCAAAAAATTCAAATGAAATTTATTTTACATCAAGTGGTTCAGAAGCAAATAATATGGCAATCAAAGGGATTGCTCATGCTTATGCAAACAAAGGCAAGCACATTATTACTTCAAAAATCGAACATCAATCTGTTTTGGAAGCTTGCGAGAGTTTGAAAGCAGAAGGTTTTGAAATCACATATTTGCCAGTTGACAAGAATGGACTTGTAAGCATCGCAGAACTTTTGCATGCGGTAAGAAAAGACACAATTCTTATTTCTGTTATGGCTGTTAACAACGAAGTTGGGACAATACAAAATGTTAAGACAATTGCAAAAATTGCTCATGAAAACGGAATTTTCTTCCACACTGACGCAGTTCAAGCATTGGGAGCAATAAGGCTTGATGTTCAAGACATGGAGATTGACGCTTTAAGCATTTCAGCACACAAAATTTATGGGCCAAAAGGTTGCGGAGCTTTATATCTTAAAAATGGCATAAAAATTGAACCACTTATTTCTGGTGGAAACCAAGAAAGAGGAAAACGTGGCGGGACGCAAGACACAGCTTCAATCGCTGGGTTTGGAAAAGCTTGTGAAATTGCAATTAGAGACATGATTCCAAACCAACAAAAACTTCGTGTGATTAGACACTATTTCTTGGATAAAGTGCAAGAAAACATTGAATACATTCACATCAACGGCGATCCACATCAAAAAATTAATGGCACAGTAAGCATTTCTTTTGAAATGGTTGAAGGGGAGTCACTTCTTATGCTTTTAGATCTTGATGGCGTTGCAGTTTCAACTTCATCCGCTTGCACATCAAATGCACTTCAACCTTCACATGTTTTGAAAGCTATGGGAATTGAAGATGAACTTGCTCAAAGCACTGTTCGTTTCTCATTTGGGAAAAACACTTCAAAAGCAGACATCGATTATGCTGTTGAAAGATTGGTTGTGGCTGTAAAAAAACTTAGATCTATTTCACCTATAACAAAAGCAGGGAGGAGATAATCATGTATAGCAAAAGAGTTTTATCGATTTTTCAAAATCCACAAAATGCTGGTGGTATGAAAGGTGCAAATGGTGTTGGCAAAGTTGGTGGAACAAGTTGCAGTGACATCATGAAAATTTATTTAATGATTGAAGATGGTGTTGTTCAAGATGCTCAATTTAAAACCTTTGGATCTTGTGCGGCAATCGCTTCAACCGAAGTGGCTTGTGACCTTGTGAGAGGAAGAACGATTGAAGAAGCAATGGCACTTTCTGGGAACGAAATATTAGAAGAGCTTGGTGAGTTGCCACAAAACAAAATCTACACAACAATGCTTGCAGAACAAGCTGTCAAAGCTGCAATTGATGATTACTTTAAAAGACTTGAAAAATTAGAGAAAAAAGCAGATTAAATCTGCTTTTTTTGTTGAAAATTTGGTTATTTTCTTCCTTTTTTGCACAAACTATTTCAAAAGGAGGGGGAAATGAAAGAAGCGATGATGTTGTTTGGTTTTGGAATGGGACTTGTTACCGGCGCACTTTTATATAAATATTCTCAAAACGCAAAACAGATGGTTGACAACAGTGAAAAGAAAGTGATGAAACAAGTTGAAAAAGTCGCTGATGAAGTGAAAAGTGCCACAAAAAAAACCAAGAAAAAAGCGCAAGCATAAATTTAATAAAAGCAAAAAAGGCAAGGGGAAAACCTTGCCTTTAATTTTCTTTACCGGGCACTTGCCTTGACAATTTTACACCAACTGTTTCAAAATTTTCTGGCTCCACCAAAGCTACCTTATGGCACACGCTCGGCTCCTCTTAATGATGCTCCCGTCAGGGCCTGACATGGTTCAAGGACGACCGTTGCATAAGACCTTGATTTCATCACCAGTGAAATTTTGCACATTTTTGACATAAAACAGCCGCAACAAGCGTTCAATCCTGCTGTAGCGGGTTGCAGGTTACAGGGCACCGCTAACTCCCCATCTAGCCCGGCTTTAAGCATTATATATAAAATTTAAAAAAAAATCAAGAGAAATCGTTTCGTATTTTATTAGAAATTGGTTATAATTTTTATGTAGTTTTAGGAGTTATTATGTCAGAAAAAAGCAATGCAGAAAGATTTATTGATTCTTTTAACACAATTGACTACACCCTTCGTGCTAGGTATGGTCTTAACAGAAGCATGGGTTTTTCGGATTTGATTAGAAAATGTGTCAGTTTAAATTATGTTGTAAGAAAATATGAAGACGATTTGATTGATTACAGCAGACTTCGCAACGCTATTGTGCATCAAGGAAACAAAGATTATATTATTGCTGAACCTCACACAAGAATTGTTGAACATATTGAAAAAATAGAAAAACTTATCAATACCCCGCCAAAATGTATTGACATTTGTCGTCGCGATATTGTGACAATTGATGCTGGGGCTTCTATGGAAAAAGTTATAAAACTTATTGCAAGTTCAAAATATTCAAACATTCCTGTTTATAATGGCGATATGCTTATAGGTGTTGCAAATGGACAAAAAATTCTAGATTCATTTGGTATGCATTTGCTTTCTGGCGGAAAGAGCAAGACCTTTTTGGAAAATGTTAAAATAGAAGACATGCTTTCAAAAATTCAATCCGCATATTATGAAGTTGCTTCTATTGAACTTACAATGGAAGAAGCGCTTAATAAATTTCATGCAAACCCAAAACTTCTTGCGATTCTCCTTACAAAAACAGGTGAGCAAGACGAAAAGCCTCTTGGCATAGTCACAGGGGCAGATGCTATTGAAATGAACAAGATTTTGGACAATTATTAATTTAGTTGACAAATTGGCAAAATTCTGCTAACATCATAATGAATTTAAAAAAGCGAAGATGAAAGACACGGTTTTAAAATTTTCCTTTACAGAGAACTGTTGGTTGGTGAAAAACAGTAAGCGAATTTTTAAAATTATCACTTTCGGAGCTGCGAAGCTGAATTAAGAGTAAGCCAAGCCGTTATCTCTGCGTTAATGAGAAGCGTGTGGTTGCACGTGTAAGCTTCAAGTGGTTGAAAACTTTTTCTCGGAAAGTTCTTGTAGGCTTATCCGAGAATTTTGTTTTTTGGAGGAAATTATGTACAAAAAAGTTGAATCAAAATTGGACTTTGTCAAAAATGAAAATGAAGTTTTGGAATTTTGGAATCGCGAACACATTATTGAAAAGGGCATAAAGTTGAATGAAAACAGCGACAAGGTTTTTTCATTTTATGAAGGCCCACCAACAGCAAATGGCATGCCACATATTGGGCATCCTTTGACAAGAACTATCAAAGACATTTTTCCTCGTTTTAAAGCGATGAAAGGGTTTTATGTTCCAAGAAAAGCAGGTTGGGACACGCATGGTCTTCCTGTTGAAGTGGAAGTTGAAAAACAACTCGGCTTAAACGGCAAGCATGACATTGAAAAGTTTGGCGTTGAAAAATTTATGCATCTTTGCAAACAATCTGTTTGGAAATATAAAGGATTGTGGGAAAAGCTTACAAACAGAATGGGCTTTTGGCTTGATATGGAGAATCCATACATCACATATGAAAATAATTACATTGAAAGCATCTTTTGGGCTTTGAAAGAGATGGACAAAAAGGGTATGATTTATTTGGGACATAAAGTTATTCCATACTGCCCGCGTTGTGGGACAAGCCTTTCCAAACTTGAAGTTGAAAATGGCGACAACTATAAAATTTTAAAAGAAAACTCAATTTATGTGAAATTTAAAAGTCTTGAAGAAGAAAACACTTATTTCTTGGTTTGGACAACAACGCCTTGGACACTTCCTTCAAACGTTGCAATTTGTATGAACCCAAAAGAAGAGTATGTCAAACTCGAATATAATGGCACAAATTACATCATGCTTAAAGCGCTTGTTGACAGACTTTTTGAAGAAGGAACTTATAAAGTTGTTTACACGAAAAAAGGTGCTGAATTTGAAAAGCAAAAATATGAGCCACTTTTTGATTATGTGAAAGACAAAGTTAAAAATGCGTATTTTGTTGTCATTGATGAATATGTAACAACAGAAGACGGAACCGGCATTGTTCACATCGCTCCTGCTTTTGGTGAAGAAGACTATAATGTTGGCAAAAAATATGATATCGATTTTGTTCAGCTTGTAACAGAAGAAGGAAATATGTCAGCAGAAACCGATTATGCTGGAAAGTTTGTGAAAGATGCAGACAAGTTCATTATTGAAGATTTGCAAAAAAGTGGCAAAGTTTTCAAAGTTTTGCCTTTTGAACATGCTTATCCTCATTGTTGGAGATGTGGAACGCCACTGCTTTATTACGCAAAAAACACATGGTTTGTTAAAACGACCGCAAACAAAGAAAACATGGTGAAAAATAATGCAAGCGTAAATTGGCTTCCAGAAACCATCAAACAAGGCAGAATGGGGAATTTCCTTGAAAACAACATCGATTGGGGAATTTCAAGAACTCGTTATTGGGGCACGCCTCTTCCTTTCTGGCTTTGTGAAAATGGACACAGACATGTTATTGGTTCGGTTGATGAATTGAGAAAACTTACTGGATTTAAAGGCGAACTCGATTTGCACAAACCATCACTTGACAAACTCACCTTCCCATGTCCAATTTGCGGAAAGACAATGAAAAGAACAAGCGAAGTTATGGACTGCTGGTTTGACTCTGGATCAATGCCTTTTGCACAATATCATTATCCGTTTGAAAATAAAGAGATTTTTGAGAAAACTTTCCCAGCAAAATTTATTGCAGAAGGAATCGATCAAACGAGAGGGTGGTTCTATTCTTTGCAAGCTGTCAATAGCGCGTTATTTAACAAGAGCCCTTATGAGACTTGCATTGCTATTGGGCTTGTAAATGACAGGTTTGGCCAAAAGATGTCAAAACATCTTGGCAATGGTGTTGACCCATGGGCTATTTTTGATAAAGAAGGAGCTGATGCACTGAGATGGTACTTCTACTATTCTTGCACACCTGGTCAACCAATTTCTTTTAATGAAGACAATTTGGTCGATTTACAACGCAAGTTTATGGGCACGCTTTGGAACATTTATGCATTCTATGTCCTTTATGCTGAAATCGACAAGTTTGACCCAACCAAAATTGATCTTAAAGATTGCAAACTTTCTTTGCTTGACAAATGGTTGCTTTCAAAATTTAATTCTTTAATAAAATTTGTTGATGACAGACTTGAAAACTATGATTTCCAATCAGCAGCGAGAGAAATTACTGCTTTTGTTGATGAGTTTTCAAACTGGTATATCAGACGCAGTCGTGAAAGATTCTGGCAAAACGGCATGGCAGATGATAAAAACGCTGCTTTCAAAACTTTGTATGAAGTGCTTTGTGGCATGACAAAACTTATCGCTCCATTTGTTCCATTTATTTCTGAAAGCATCTATCAAAACATCACGCGTTCAGTTGATAAAAACGCTCCAATTAGTGTGCATTTGTGCTCTTATCCTGTTGCAGATGAAAAGATGATCGATGAAAACTTGAATAAAGGAATGCAAAAGGTTTTGGATATCGTTATTTTGGGAAGAGCGTGCAGAAGCGCTTCTCAAATCAAAAATCGTCAACCTTTGTCGAAAGTTATTGTAAGTTTTGCCGAAGATGTCACACTTGCAGAGGACTTAAAAGATTTAATTAAAGATGAATTGAATGTTGAAGCGATTGAGTTTAACAAAGATTCGACTGACTTTGTCGCTTTTGAACTTAAACCTCAACTCAAAACTTTGGGACCTAAATATGGAAAACGCTTAAATGAAATCAGAGAGTTTTTGTCAACTTGTGATTCTTCAAGCGTTGTTAAAACTCTTAAAGATGGTGGCAAAGTTGAATTTAACGGAATCGTACTTGGTTTGGATGATGTGTTGATAACAGTTAAAAACAAGGAAGGTTTTGTAAGCGAAAGTGACGGAAATATCACTGTCGTTTTGGATGTCGTTTTGACGGAACAGTTAAAACAAAAAGGGCTTGTTAGAGAATTTGTTTCAAACATTCAGCAAACGAGAAAAGACATTGGATTGGAAGTGACTGACCACATTGTGATTGAAGTTTGTGGAGATCAAACTTTGACTGATGTGCTTATGAATTTTGTCAGTGAAATTAAAAGCGGAACGCTTTGTGATAAAGTGGAATTAAAACCAGCAGATGCGTTTAATTTCAATTTTGAAGGAAAAGAGATTAAATTTAATATTAAAAAGGCGTAAAGGAAGAAAAAATGCAAATTGCAAAGGATTGGAAAGATTTTCAAGTGCTTGCAACTGGCGATGGCGAAAAGATTGAAAGGTGGGGACAGGTCGTTTTGATGCGACCTGATCCTCAAATCATTTGGGGTGATTTTGATAAAAAGAAAAACAGTTTAAAAAAATCTTTAAATGCAAGATATGTTCGATCATACACAGGCGGAGGAGCTTGGGAAAAATATTTGCCTTTTCCTGAAAAATGGACGGTTGAATGGAAAGATTTGAAATTTTTTGTTAAACCTATGGGTTTTAAGCATACAGGTCTTTTTCCAGAACAATCAGTCAACTGGGAGAAAATGCAAAATTTGATTTTAAACTCAAAAAGAGAAATAAAAGTTTTAAATCTTTTTGCTTACACAGGTGCTGCGTCTGTCGCTTGTGCTAAGGCTGGCGCAAAAGTGACTCATGTTGATGCAAGCAAGGGTATGGTTGAAAGAGCAAAAGAAAATGCTAAAATTAACAACATTGATTCAATTAGATTTATTGTTGATGATTGCAAAAAATTTATTGAACGAGAAACACGCAGAGGCAACAAGTATGACGCAATCATTATGGACCCACCTAGTTATGGTAGGGGGCCAAGTGGCGAACTTTGGAAAATTGAAGAAAATCTTTACGATTTTGTTAAACTCACAAAAGATGTTTTAAGCGATAAACCTTTGTTTGTGCTTATCAATTCTTATACAACGGGTTTGCAAGCAGGCGTTATTAAAAATGTGTTGGCGCTCTTGTTTGGGACAGATGGTGTTGAAGCAGATGAAATTGGTTTGCCAACGCAAGAAGGCCTTGTTTTGCCTTGTGGCAATTCGGGTTTTAAAATTTGGAAGTGAGGAGATTGTTATGCAAGTTGTTTATGACGATTCGCAAATAGTGGTTGTGATAAAACCACACAATGTGCCTTCACAAAAAGATGAATCTGGCGACAAAGATTTGTTGAGTGAAGTCAAAGAATTTGTTAAAGAAAAATATAATAAGCCAGGGGAAGCTTTTGTAGGCCTTGTGCATAGATTGGATAGGCCAACAGGTGGACTAATGGTGTTTGCACGAACTTCAAAAGCTGCTGCAAGACTTTCAAAACAAATTCAAGAAGGTGGATTTGAAAAGGTTTATTACTGTGTTGTTGAGGGCAAAATAAAACATAACACACAAAGGCTTGTCAACTATTTAAAAAAAGATGAAAAAAACAACATTGTGAAATTATGTCCAGCACTTGAAAACGGAGCGAAAAAAGCAGAACTTGTTTATAAGTGCCTTGAAAGAAACGAAAAGCGATCGCTTTTGGAAGTTAAGATTTTAACGGGAAGATCACATCAAATTCGTGTGCAACTTGCAAATATTGGCTATCCTTTGGTTGGAGACATGAAATACAACAAAAATGCCCAAAAGGGAAATTTAGCACTTTGGGCTGGTAGACTTGAGTTTGAACACCCAGTTTCAAAACAAAAGATGAAATTTTTGGCTATGCCAGACGAAACAGCAGAGCCTTGGAAGGAATTTAAAATTTCAAAATATTTTGTGAGGTGAAAATGAAGCGCAGTCAAATTCCAGAAAAATATAAATGGAATTTAAAAGAATATTGTTCAAATGATAAAGATTTTTATACTCGAACAGCTTTATTGGAAGACAAAGTAAAAAAGTTTAAAGAATTTGAAGGCAAGCTTGATGATGAAAATTTGCTTTTTCAAGTTTTAAATTTTGACAGTGAAGTTTCTTACGAACTTGATATTCTTGGCAACTATGCTATGCGAAGACTCGACGAAAATTTGGCGTCTTCCGAGGGCCAAGAACTTGAAAGTGAGTTTTCAAAAGTCGCAACGATCTATTCTGTCGCAACATCTTTTATCGTTCCAGAGATTAGCGGATTTAGTGATGAAAAATTAAAAAAATTACAAAATAATGAGAAATTTTTTAGATTTAAACTGTTTTTTAAGGATATTATTAAATCAAAGCCACACATATTAAAACAAAATGAAGAAAAAATGTTGTCAGGCATGAGTGAATTTTTAGGGGGATTTTCAGACTGTTTTGCTGCATTCAGTGATGCGGATTTAAAGTTTGAAGATATTTGTGACAGCAAAGGCAAAAAATATAAATTAAATCAAGAGCTTTATGGCAAGTATATGCGATCAGATGATAGAGTCCTTCGCAAAAACGCTATAACTTTTTTAAATGGCGGGTTTGGTAAGTTTATTAATTTGCTCACAAAAAACTATTTATCAAATGTCAAGGAAGATTGTTATTTTGCAAAATTACGAAATTATTCTTCTGCTTTAGATCAGGCAATCGAAACAGAAGATGCAAGCAAAAATGTTTATCAAAACCTTATAACATCAATTAGAAAAAACATTCAAATTATGTATCGCTTTGCCAATCTAAAAAAAGGAAAACTTAAACTTGACGATTTTGCAATATATGATCAATCTGCTCCTGTTGGCAAACTTTTATCAAAAAAATATTCTTTTGATGAGGCTTTTAAGCTTTTAAAAAATTCAACCAAAGTTTTGGGTGAAAAATATGGTCAAATTTTAGATCTCGCAAAAAAAGAAAGATGGATTGATGTGATGCCTAGTGAAGGCAAGACGTCAGGTGCATATTCGGCAGGCGCCTATCGAAAACCGCCAGTAGTTTTACTAAATTTTGTTGGCGATTTAAGATCGGTTGAAACTTTGGTTCATGAAATGGGACACAGCATGCACTCTTATTTTTCTTCACAAAAACAAATTTATGAAGAAGCTGGCTATGTCATTTTTGTTGCGGAAGTGGCAAGCACTGTCAATGAAACTTTGCTGACATTCTATTTGCTTGAAAATTCAAAATCTAAAAATGAAAAACTCGCTTTAATAGATAATTTGTTTGTAAACATCAGATCAACAATTTTTAGGCAAACCATGTTTGCAGAATTTGAAGAATGGGTTCATTCCCAGCATGAAAATGGCGTTCCACTTTCGAAAGACAAATTGTGCAAAAAATATTTTGATTTAAACAAATATTATTTTGGATCAAAAACTAAACTTGTCAAAGAAATTCAATATGAGTGGGCGCGTATTCCACATTTTTATCGAAGTTTTTATGTTTATAAATATGCAACAGGTTTGATTAGTGCCTTAAACATTGTGCAAAGAATTTTAGCAAAAGAAGAAGGTGCAGTGGAAAGATATTTAAATTTTCTTTCAGCAGGTGGAACTAAACCACCAGTTGAACTTTTAAAAGACGCTGGCTGTGATTTAGAAGACCCAAAAACTTTTGATGATGTTTTTGAATTTCTTAATACGCTTTTGGACGAATATGAAAAATTATAAAAAAAACGGTCACTATTCAAGTGACCGTTTTTGTCCGCAATTTTGCCCTATCAAGAATCCTCCCGCGAGAAGTAACAACCCAATAGGCAAAGCTATATTTAAGTAACCGCACCCTAATGGACCACAGCAGGGGGAAGTTGGGCAGCCGCACTCTGGAGGCAAAGGCGGATTGCAATGGGTGCATCCCCAATTTTGAGGACATCTTGAAGCTGGCATATTAAAATAACAACCACTTCGGTAACATCTTTCGTAGTTCATTTGTGCCTCCAATAACATTGTATTTTGTGCGTGCAAAAAGTGTTACAATAATTAAAAAAAAGACATTTGAAATGTCTTTTATTTTACAAAAAGTTTTTGTGTGACTTTGATAAACCAAGATTTTGGAACAAGTCTTTGAACAAAATATAAAAATTTTTGTTTTCCAATGATTTTTTGTGGTTTAAGTTTTTTCTTTTCAATAAACTGAACCATTTTTTTCACTGCATATTCAACCGGCATTCGTTTGTTTTCATGTGAGTCAACATATTTCGTCGATTTTTCAATTGAATCACCGTATCTTTCATTTGTTTTAAAAACTTTTACTCTGTTTTTTGTGAAATTGGTTTTAACTTCACCTGGGCAAATCGCTGCAACTTGAATTTGTGTGTTTTTAAGCTCCATTCTTAGCCCGTCAGTTATCATGCTGACTGCTGCTTTACTTGCACAATAATAAGATCTAAAAGGCAAGGGGAAGAGCGCGCAAGTTGAACTAATATTGATGATTTTGCTTTTTTCTTTCATTTGTGGAAGTGCTCTTTTAATAACATCTACAAGTCCAAAGAAATTTATGTCAAATTGTTTGCGGATTTCTTCTTCACTGACAAGTTCAACAGCACCAGAAAGGCCACGACCAGCACAATTTATTAATATATCAAATTTTTCATCTTTTAGTTTTTGAAAAGTTGTGTCCAGTGATGTCTTATTAGTTATATCACAAGGCAATTCTTCAGAAGATAAAGACAAATCAAAAACCTTGTCATTTTTAGATAAAAAATATTTTTTTAATTCAAGCCCAATCCCGCTTGACGCACCAGTGATTAAAACCGTTCTGTTCATAATTCACCCCTTTGAATCAGTATACTAAATTTAAAAAAAATTTAAAAGCAATAAGCTGATTAATTTTTGAGTTTTTCTTTTAAATGTGCTAAAATAATATGAAAGGTGTTTATGACAAAAAAAGGACTGTACAAAACAAGCGCTTACTTTTCGATAATCATTTCAATCATTCTTGCTGTTGTGACAACGTATGAACTTTTAAAAAAAGGTTATTTTGGTCAATCATTGACTGGTCATGGAATGATTACTGGAGTTGGCGAGAATAAAATTGTTGGTTACACATGTTTGGGGTTTAGTGTGATAAATTTTATCGCTGGAACTTTGATGTTTGTAACGATCAAACATTTTCATAAATCTCATTACAAAAGGCTTTTGATTGCTAGCAGTTTTTTTACTATTTTAGGGGCAGTTTGTTTAAATATAAACGCAATCGCATTATATTTGGCGTATGGAACAGAAGAGGAACTTGCAAACAAACTTTTAAAACCTTTTCATGCAGAACAAAAACCTGCAAATCAAGATGCAAAACAATTAAAACAATCTTTAATTATTTTAAGAAAAATGCGTGAAAATGGCGAAATAACAGATGAAGAATTTAAAAAAGTTTTATATGATTTAATTAAAGGTGAAAAATAAAAAAGTTCAATTTAATTTGAACTTTTTTTTCGTTTATTTTTAAAAAATTCTTTCAAAAGCGATTCAGCTTCTTTTTCACCACCGCATCTTTTAATTTCAACTTTATGGTTTAATCTGTTTGATGAAAGTATTGTTTCAAGAAGATTGTCATTGGAAGTTTTTTCTTTTGCAGAGTAATAAAGTGTTTTTATTCTCGCGTTTGCGATTGCTCCTGCACACATCGGGCAGGGCTCTAAGGTCACATAAATTTCACAGTCATCAAGTCGCCATGATTTGAGCTTTTTGCATGCTTTTTCAATGGCAATAATTTCTGCATGTTTTGTCGCTATTTGCTTTTGTTCTCTTTTATTGTAACCTTCTCCAATTATTTTGCCATTTTTAACGATGACTGCACCAACAGGGATTTCTCCTTTGTTTGCAGCCTTTCGTGCCAGTATTAGTGCTTGATTGATAAACTTTTCCATAATTAAATTTTAACTCAAAGCGTTTGGAAAGTCTAGTAAAATGATGTATACTTTTTTCATGAAGAAAAAAAATGATTTAGTGCCTTTTAAAAAACGCAATTTTTATGACATTTCTGACACAGGAATTGTCTATCTTTCGGCAATCATTGCACCATATTTGATCATGGCTTTGGTTATCGTCTTTTTCGGTTTAATTAGTTCGCAAACCGGCACAACTATGCAAGAATTTGGTGATTCTTTGGCATATAAGATTATATCTTGTTTTTTTGCTCCGCTTGGGCTTTGCATTTTGTTTTTTTCTTACAATAAAATCAAAAAAACTAGTTTTAAAGCCATCAATCTAAAACCAAAAATGCAAGTCTGGGATTTTGTCATGTGTTTTGTTGTCGCTATAGTCTGCTTGTTTGGGTTTAAATATTTTATAGGCGGAATCGACCATCTGCTTGTGCTTGGAGGCTATGAGTTGTCTTCCTTGTCACTGCCTCTTGATAATGTTGGTTGGCTTGTTTTGGCAATTTTCTTGCTCGCAGTTTTGCCAGCTGTTTTTGAAGAATTTGTTTATCGTGGAATAATTTTTAATGGGCTTAGAAGCAAAATGGGAGATGTTAGTGCAATTTTTGTTTCTGCGGCCATGTTTGCTTTTATGCATGGATCAATCGAGCAACTTGTTTATCAATTCTTTTTAGGGTTTGTGATTGCATGGATGGTTGTGAGAACTGGCTCACTTTTAAGTGGAATTATAATTCATTTTTTAAACAACGCTATGGTTGTTATTTTGGCTTATATTGAACTTCATTATGGCGGGGTTGAAATGACTTATAATGTTTGGCAATGGGTTTTGAGTGTTGGACTGGTTTTGGTTTGTTTGGCGATTATTTTTGTCATCGAAAAATTTTATTTTAAACACAAAAATCATGAAATAGTCGAAAAAAATATTGATGAAGAAGATCAACTCACAGAAAAACAAAAGTTAAAAGAAAAAACAGAAAAAACTCAAGATTTGAAAAACCTCCCTTATCCAATTTTGCTTTGGATTTCAATGGGCATTTCATTTGTTTTGTTTTTAATTAACACTTTAACAGGATTTGGGGCATTATAACAGACAAAAGGGAATATAATAAAACGTAATGGAAGAAAAAACTAAAAATTTTAATTTTGCTTTACTCACTTATTTTATTATTGTGATTTTGTTTGTCACATTGCGTATGTTGTCCGCTTTTGGCTGTTTTGACGCTTTGGGAGATTTCGCAAGTTTTGGCTTTACTTTTCTTGTGCAAGTTGTGATTTTACTCGGTGGGGCGGTGTTGCTTTTTTCTGCTTTTAAAAAACAACCTTATTCAAAGACAATGCAATATTATGGCTTTAAAAAGATTTCAAAAAAAGTTGTCGGGCTTGTGGTTTTGCTTGGCATTGTTGTGTTTTTCCTTAACACTTTTGTTTCCGCAACATTCAACTCTTTTATTAGTTTTTTAGGATATGAACATTCTTCATCTGCTTTACCAACTCAATACAACTTTTACTCTCTTTTAATCAACTTGATTTTTAGTGCTTTGTTGCCAGGCTTTTGCGAAGAAATTGTGCATCGAGGAATGCTTTTAAAAAGCATGCGCCCTCTTGGAATGTGGAAAGCAATTATTTTTTCAGGGTTGCTTTTTGGTTTGTTGCATCTTAATATCGAGCAATTTTTCTACGCCACCATCATCGGCGTGTTTTTAGGGTTTTTGACTGTTATGACGAGCTCAATCTATCCTGCCATGATTGTGCATTTTATGAACAATGCGTTAAGCGTTTATTTGTCTTTTTCAAGAGTGAATAATTTGCCTTTTGGCAATATTTATGAAGGATTTTTCACCTTAATTTCTTCAAACTTGTTATTAGGAATTTTGCTTTGTTTGTTAGTTTTGATTTTACTTGTTTATATTTTTACTTTCCTATGCAAAAAGATTTTCCGTTCTCAATTAAAATCAGAGTTAAACCAAGCGGCCCAAGAAGTTCAAAAAGAACTTATAAAAAGAGCGTATCTCATTGACATTGAAAACAGCAAAAAGGGCGATGAAGAAAAAGATTTGGAGATGCTGGATCCAAGACTTGAAATGATTAAAAAGTTGTTTGCAATGAATCCAGAAAAAACAGAAGAGTTTCGCATGCCTAGACTAGGCGGGCTTTTTCTGTGGATTTGCATTGCACTGATGGGCGCTTTGACTTTGTGCACATTTATTTGGGGGGTGTTATGATTACTATTAAACTTATTTGCGTTGGGAAACTAAAAGAAAAATTTTGGGTTGACGCTCAAAATGAATACATAAAAAGATTGCAAAAGTTTTGCAAATTTGAACTCATTGAATTGAATGAAAAAAATCAAACATCATCTGTTAAAGAAACGCTTGATCGTGAAGGTGAAGATATCATTTCCAAAATGGAAGGTAAAACAATTTTGTTCGATGTCAAAGGACAAGCCATCTCCAGCGAAAATCTTGCAGAGTTGATTGAAAAAACGGCTTTTAGTTCAAGCGTCATTTCTTTTGTCATTGGCAGTAGTTTTGGGGTGGACGAGCAGGTGAAAAACAAAGCCGATAAAAAAATATCGTTTGGACCTATAACCCTTCCTCATAATCTTGCTCGCATCGTTGCAATTGAACAAATTTATCGTGCTTTCAACATTATAAGCAACACAAGTTATCATAAATAATTGCTGATTTCATCTCTGTGAGCATAAGCGTAAGCAACGGCAGCTTGGTGATCTTCATCAACCCGTTTTGTTCCGTGAGTTTTGCTTAACAAAAAGTGTATGCATGTGTGACCATCCATGCCAGTGTTTTCAATGTAACTGTTTCCATGAGGATAGCCATTGATGCTTGCAGCAACAAAATTGTTTTTCGTCACTTCCACCCAGACAGGACGTCTAGCCCAACTCCATTCATAATCGTAAATACTATGAAAAATTTCAGTGTTTTCCCTGTCTATCGGCTCAACATCTGCGTGATTGTGACCACCATTTCTGTAGACATAATAGGTTTTCCCGCTTTTTATATCAATAACGCGTGTCTTTTCATAGGTTGGAAACATCGCATTAACTGTGTCAAACCAATTTAAATTTGACACAGTTATTTTTGGCTGGGGTTCGACAATTACTTCTTCACTTTCATAGTGATTGTTAATGTCATAAATGTCGCCACTTGTCAAGTTTGTGTGTTTGCCTAAAAAAGGATAGGGGAAAACACAACATAAAATCCCTGAAACAACCAAAATTATTAAAAAGTAAAAAGGAAAAATCTTTCGCATAATCATATATTGCGTAATTTTTAAAAAAATAAATAAATATATTTAATTTAATGAAAAAGTCTTTTTCTGCAACGATGATTATTATTGGCACTGTGATTGGCTCAGGCTTTGCTAGTGGAAAAGAGGTCGCAGTGTTTTTTTCACGATTTGGTTTAATCTCTTATTTTTTTATTGTTTTGTCTTTCTTTCTTTTTTTTGGCATTATTTATTTCTTTTTGAGTTTTGGCTCAAAAGCTGTTTTAAGACTGCAATCTTCAAAGCTTTTTTCTTTTTTATGTGTTTTGATTTCTTTGATTTTCACTTCTTCGATGTTTGCAGGTGTTGTCAATGTTTTGCCAAGTAATGTTACTGTAAAAGTTTTTGTCATTTTCATTTTGATTTTAACTTGTGTTGTTGTCATAAAAAAAGGGGCAAAAAGTTTGGCAAGCATCAACAATTTCTTGATTCCAATAACTATCGTTTGTATGCTTGTGGTTTTGCTTTCTAATGTCGAGTTTGCCAGTCAAGTTAAAATTCATCAAAATGGCTATGCGGGATTGTTTTTTTGTTTTCTTTATGTGGTTTTAAATTTTTCATCGTCAAGTGTTGTGATTTCAAAATTAGGTGAAAACTTAACAAAAAAGCAGAAAGCGTGTGTGAGTTTTGTTTCGAGTTTTGTGCTTTCTGCTTTTCTCGTGTTGACAAATCTTGTTTTGTTGAATCATCCTGAAAGTTTGAATGCCGATATGCCTTTGGTTTTTGTTGCAAGTGGATCGTTAGCTGTTTTAATCAAACTCGTCATTTTTTCAGGTTGCATTACAACTTTATTTTCGCTTGTTTGGACGACTAAATTGGCGCTTGAAAGATTTGGCTTAAAAATGCGTCAAATTGTCGTTTTGGCGGTTGTTTTGCCTTTGGCAGTGTCGTTATTTGGGTTTGGCTCAATTGTAAGCTTCCTTTATCCTTTTGCAAGCATAATAGGAGTAGGGCTGTTGTTTTGTGTGTTCTTTTTGCCTAAGGAAGTCAAATTTTATTAGCGTTTGTGCCATTTTTCTAATAGGCTGACACCAATGTACATTAAAGCCGCAAGCACACAAAGCACCACAGTGCTGGTCATTACAAGGTCGATTTTGAAAACTTGACTGCCGTAAACAATCAAATATCCAAGTCCTGCACTTGATGAGAGATATTCGCCCATAATTGT
Organism: uncultured Clostridia bacterium; assembly: GCA_944350115.1. Taxonomy (GTDB): domain Bacteria; phylum Bacillota; class Clostridia; order Christensenellales; family UBA1242; genus Caccovivens. Next base: position 35,646 of record CALVNZ010000002.1, read on the forward strand.
TCCAACCCAAGCTAAACCAACATTTATTTTTAAAACTGAAATAAATTCGTCCATTGCGCTGGGGAGAATAAGTTTCCAAAATATTTGAAATTTGTTTGCGCGCATGGATTTCATAAGTTGAATTTTGTCTGGGTCACAACTTACAAAGGCGTTTAACATTGTTATTGTTGTCATGACAATGCAAATCAGCACGCACATGACAATTATTGCACTCATTCCAGAGCCAACCCAAAGAATAATTATTGGACCTAAAGCTATTTTTGGAAGGGAATTTAAAACAACTAAATAAGGCTCAAAAATTCTTCGTAGTTTTTCGCTCCACCATAGTAACACCGCAATTAATGTGCCTCCAATTGTTGCGATTGCAAAACCACATATCGTTTCAAGTAGGGTGATTCCAATGTGTTTCCAAATCGTTCCATTTGCGATTAGCGAACTCAAAGTATTAAAAATCCTAGACGGGCTGCTCACAAAGAAAGGATCAATAACTTTTGTTTGTGCAAGCAATTCCCATAGTCCAATAAAAGCGATAAGAATGATTATTTGAAAGGATAGGACAAAGATTTTATCATTTCTTCTTTTACGCAAATATCTTTCGTGCGCTTTTGAATAAGGCGCACATTTTGGTAGTTTAAGTTTTTTCTTTTTCATTTGTAAGTTTTTTCCACACAAAGTCAAAAAGAGCGCCGAAAGTTTTGTCTTCTCGTTTTTGTAGTGGTGTTTCTCCGTCAAGTTTTAATATTTCAATGTGCTTTACTGTTGCTGGCCTTGACGACAGAATCACAAGTTTGTCGGACATTGACAAAGCCTCTGAAATGTCGTGCGTCACTAAAATTGCCGTCTTTTTTTCGCTTTTGATGATCTGATAAACATCATCACAAACATTTAGTCTAGTTTGAAAGTCAAGTGCTGAAAATGGTTCATCTAAAAGCAAAAGTTTTGGTTCTAAAACAAGGGTTCGTATTAATGCAACTCTTTGACGCATGCCACCGCTAAGTTCTCTTGGTTTACGATTTTGAAAGTCGTAGAGATCGTATTTTTTTAATAATTCTCTGGCAAATTCAAGTTTTTGTTCTTTGTCTTGAAGTTTTTGCAATTCTAAACCGAGAGTTATATTCTTCCAAATAGTTCGCCATTCAAACAAGTGATCTCGTTGAAACATGTAGCCTATGTGTGGGCTGTTTTTTTTAACTTCTTCACCTGCTAAATAGATTTTTCCAGAACTAACTGGCAATAAGCCAGCAATGAGAGAAAGTATTGTTGTTTTGCCACAACCACTAGGACCTACAATTGATGCAAATTCAAGTTCATCAACTGAAAAATTTAAATTTTGAAGTGCGTGCACTTCTTCATTTTTTGTTTGATAAAAAAAATTCACATTTTGAAAATCTAGCAGTTTATCCATAAAGACCTCTACATAATCATTGTACTCTCGCTTAAAAATTTTGTGCATGAAAATTTTGGCACCGAACATTGTGCAAGATTTTTTTTAAGTTTAAAATGCAGTAAAGCAAACGGGAGGGAGAAGTTGAGCGAGCCTAGTGAAGACCAAGTAAAAAAAGCATTAATAAAAAAAGCGGTGGGATATGAGGCGAAAGAAGAGATTAAAGAATTTATCATTGACGAAAATGGAAAAGAAATTCTTGCAAAAAAAAGAATAACAAAAAAGCATGTGTCGCCAGATCTTGCCGCAATGAAATTGTTGCTTGAGAGATATGGTTTAGAGTTTGAAAAATCTCTTGAAAACATGAGCGATGCTGAACTTTTTGAAGAAAAAAACCGCTTGTTGCAACTTTTAGAGGAGGAAAGAAAAAATGCAAATCGAAAAATGCAAACATCCGACAAAGTGTGATTTTGTTGGGTGCAAAAATCTTGCAGATTATCAATTTTCAACGAAAGGCATTTTAAAAAGAGAACTTGCTTTTTGTGAATCTTGCTTGCAAGAAATGTATCTTGAAATTTCAAAGATGCAAATTCCAAAACCTGTTGAAGCACCATTTAAATTGCCAAAAAGGCTTAAAAAGGAGGAAAAATGAAAAAAGTGACCAAAGAAGAAGAGGCTATTGTTAAAAATGTGGTTGAAGACTTTAATATGCGTTCACAAGCGCGCAAACCTTTTGAAACACAATGGCAAATGAACATGAATTTTTTTATGGGCAATCAATTTTGTAATATTGGATATGGCGGAAATTTAGAAGATCAGGAAAAACAATTTTTTTGGGAAGAAAGGCAGATCTTCAACCATATTGCACCACTTGTGGAAGTTAGACTGGCAAAACTTGCCCAAGTCAAACCTAAGGCGACTGTGCTTCCAGCATCAAATGATGAAAGAGATGTTTACACTGCAAAAGTTTCTAAAAAAATATTAGATTCTATTACAGCTAAATTAAATTTATCTCAAAAAATTAATGAAGCAATGCAATGGAGTGAAATTTGCGGAACAGCTTTTTATAAAATTTCTTGGAACCCAAAACTTGGGCAAATTGTGGCAATGGAAGATGGCACGCCATTAAGAAGCGGAGAGGTTGAAATCACCGTTTGTTCACCATTTGAAATTTATCCTGACAGCCCAACTTGTTCTGACATTGACAAGTGCCAAAGCATAATTCATGCTCGTGCAGTCAGTGTTAAGCAAATTAAAGACATTTATGGAATTGATATCGCTGGGCAAGACATCAACATCTTTTCATTAAGTGCGACTAGTGTTGGTTTTGGAGGACTAGGATATTCAAGTTCTGCGCCAAAAATTTGCCAAGGAATCAAAAAAGATAGTGCTCTTGTGATTGAAAGATATGAAAAACCAAGTGCTGAACGCGAAAATGGCAGATTGACCATTGTTGTTGGTGACAGACTTTTCTTTGACGGAGATCTTCCTTATGCAGTTGGCAAGGACGGAACAAGAGATTTCCCATTTGTCAAACAGACAAGTCTTGCACAAATTGGAAGCTTTTGGGGAAATTGTATTATTGACAGACTTATTCCTATTCAAAGAGCATACAATGCGGTCAAAAACAGAAAATATGAATTTTTAAACAGACTTACTATGGGTGTTTTAAAGGTCGAAGATGGCTCTATTGATATTGAAAATTTGGAAGACGAAGGGTTGTGCCCTGGCAAAATTTTGGTTTACAGACAAGGTTCAACTGCTCCACAATTTTTGGATAGCGACAATATTTCAAGCGATTTTGAAAAAGAAGAAAACATGCTTTTAGATGAGTTTAGAAATGTTAGTGGTGTGAGCGAAGTCCTCGATACAGACTATATTTCAACAAATTTATCAGGCGTTTCTTTGGAACTTATGCTTGAACAAGATGAACTTAGGTTAAAACCAACAGCAGAAAATGTTAAACAATGTTTAAAGGTAATCAGTCAAATAATTTTAAGACTTTACAAACAATTTGCACTTATTCCAAGACTTGCAAGAATAGTTGGAGACAGGGGTGATGTTGAAATGTTTTACTTTAATTCTAATGATATTTCAAGTGACGACATTGAACTTGAAACTGAAAATGAATTAGGGGAAAGCATTGCAAGCAGGAGACAAATGGTTTTTGATTTATTGAATGCAGGCCTTTTGCAAGACGAAAATGGCAAACTTAGTGCTAGAATGAAAGTCAAAGTTCTTGAACTTTTAGGTTTGGGCATTTGGGAAAATGCACAGGATCAAAATGAGTTGCATTTAAAAAAGGCTGAAAACGAAAATCTTGAAATGATGAATGGCAAGGAATCAAAAGTTTTGGAGATTGATGAACATTCTTTGCACATTGACAAACACGTCGCATTTATGCTTGGTGGAGATTATGAAGAAAAAAGACTTTTAGATCCTGAAATCGAGAATCGATTTTTAAACCATATAAGGCAACATAAAAAATCTTTAAAGGAGGAAAAAATTGATGAATGAGCAAGAAACTTGGGAACAACCACAAGATGAGCAGGCAAATGCCACACATGAGGCGATTGAAGAGAGTGCCGGTAGCGATGAAAGTGGCTCCCATGAAAACAAGGGTGAATTTGGCAAATTTAAGTCTGCTGAAGCATTGCTTTCAGCTTACAACTCTTTGCAGGCTGAATTTACTCGAAAAAGCCAACGCCTTAGTGAAATTGAGAAAGAAAAAACGCAAGCAACAACCACTTTTAGTGAACAGGATGTTGAAAGCGAATTGAATGCGTTCCTTTCAGAGAATAGCGAAGCGAAGCCTTTTGCTGATGAGCTTAAAGAAATGGCTTTAACGCAACAGGCGAAACCCGAATTTGACAAACTTTTTGCAAGTTTGGCTGTTTCAAAGCTTGCAAGCGGTCAGTCAAAAAAGGATAATCCAATAATAAAAAAATATGTTTTTCAAGATGAAGAACTAAAAAATTTTGTGATCGAAAATTATATGAAACAACTAAACGAAAAGAAACCACCGATTGTCATAAGCAGTGATATAGGAGAGAGAGCGACTGGGCAAACCCCAGCCTCTCCAAAATCACTGGCTGAGGCTAAAAAAATGGTGGAAGACATGTTTAGTTAAAAATTAGGAGGAAAAAGTAATGGTAACTTTACAAAACGCAGACAACGCGTTAAAAACAGTTTATTTGGGAGTTATTGCAAACCAACTTAATGTTTCTGCTAATCCTCTTTTGACTCAAATCAAAAGAACGTCAAAAGATGTTTGGGGAAAAGAAATTAGAAAAGCAGCTCCTTACGGACTTAATGGTGGTGTTGGAGCAGGTGATGAAATAGGTGCTCTTCCAGGTGCAGCAGGAAACAATTATGTTCAATTTGTTGCTCAATTAAAAAATCTTTATGGAAAAATTGAAATTTCTGACAAAGCTATCAGAGCTTCTGCAAACAATGCAGGCGCTTTTGTAAATCTTTTGCAAGATGAAATGGAAGGACTTGTTAAAGCAAGCACATTTAACCTTGGGAGAATGCTTTATGGAGATGGAACTGGTTTGCTTGCTACATGCAGTGGTATTGCTGATGGTGTTATTTCTTGTGATAAAGTGAACAATCTTGTTGAAGGAATGATGGTTGACATTCTTGATGGATTAATTCCAATTATGACAAGAGCTAGAATTACTTACGTTGACAGAGAAAACAAACAATTCTGTGTTGATAAAACGATTGCTTCAATTAATGAAGGAGCTGGCGTTTATGTTCAAGGTTCAAGCAATAAAGAAATCACAGGTCTTGGAGCAATTTTTTCAGATTCTGAAACTCTTTATGGTTTAAAAAGAGCTGATTATAAATGGTTAAAACCATACAGCAAAAATGTTGGCGGAGAAATCACTGACATTATAGTTCAATCTGCTATTGACCATTTGGAAGAGAATGCAGATTCAAAAGTAAACTTTATATCTTGTTCAGCACCAGTTCGCAGAGCTTATCAAGCTTATCTTGCAGCTTATAGAACTAACGTTGATGTTATGAATCTTGAAGGCGGATTTAAAGCTATTTCTTACAATGGTATTCCACTTGTAACAGATAGATTTGTTGATCCAGACACAATGTACTTATTAAACACAAACGATTTTACTTTGCATGAATTATGCGATTGGAAATGGCTTGAAGGAGAAGGCGGAAGCGTTCTTAAACAGATGTCGGGTTATGCATGTTACAACGCAACTTTGGTTAAATATGCAGAACTTATTTGTGACAAACCAAATGGACAAGCAAAAATCAGTGGCATTACAACAACTAACGTTTAATCTTTGTGATCAAGAGTCAAAATTTCTAAAAAAAGAATTAGATGGGGCGTTTTGCCCCTTCTAAAATTTTAGGAGAAAACATGAAAAACCAAATTTTGTTGGAAAGTGATCCTTTTTACATATGTTCACGCATTAAAGAAATAGATGAAAATTATTTCTTTATTTACAATTTTGATAAAAATAGATTTGAACTTCACAACAGTTCTCAAAAAGGGTCAACTTTTTCTCTTGCTATTCCTTTTGATGTGTTAGATGAAAGAACGTTGTTTTTAGCTAAAAAATCTAGAATTGAAAACATGGAAAAAATCATCAAAGAAATGGATGAAGAAAATTTAAAGCGTGAACAAAAATTAAAAAAGCAAGCTTTCGAGCAAATAAAAGAGGTGATATATGATAGTTAATGACACAATAAAGCTTTGTTGTGATTTTGTCAATCTGCCAGAACTCAAAGATTTAGTAGGGACGGAAAATGGAGACGATATTCAAAAAGCCAAACTCAATGCAATGTTAAGATGTTTAAACCTAGCTTACGAAGAAATTTGCACTGAATTTTTGCCTATTTTAAAAAAAGAGGCAATTGTTTCTGAAAACGGTGAATTTTATTTTTCAAATCTTTCAAAGCCTATTAGTTCAATCGTATCACTAAAAACTCCAGAGGGTAAAAACATAAAATATCAAAATTCTTCTGACCATATCAATTTTAACGAAGATTGTGCCATTATTGTTTATTCAGTTTTGCCAGAAGAATTAAAATTTGGTGATAGTGATGATGGTGTGATATCTAATCGGGTTTTGGCATATGGGACAGCTCGTGAGTTTTTTCTTATGCAAGCACTTTCTGATGAAGCATTGATTTATGAAAATCGTTTTAAAGAAAGTTTAGAAAACCTTGTTAGAAAAAAATCTTTATCAAAACTTCCTGTAAACAAATGGTTGATTTAGGAGGGCGTATGTTTAACAAAAAAACCCTTAAAACAAAAGAAACTAAAAAAATTCAAGTGCGTTTTAGTGATTTTTCAAATTGGGAAAATGTTTCTGATTCAAAAAAAGCAGTGACAGATACAAGACAGTGTTTTAATTTCATTGTAAATCGAGGTGACTTGGAAGCGGGGTATGGTTTTAAAAAATTAAAATTACCTATTTCAAACACTGATTTGCAAGATGAAGATTTTAATGTTCAAGCTACAGAAGTTTTGGGAATGTGGATGACTCCAATTTTTGAAACGCAATCCGAAGTAGACAAATATTACGTTTTTTATATAGATGAAAACAAAAAAGTGTTCTTTTTCAATATTTTTAGCAGTGACAAGTTTATGTATGAAGAAGAAATTCAATTTAATGAAATTCCTTGTGCAGCAACCTTCAGAATAAACGGGCTTGACACAATTTTGTTTTCTTCACCAAGCGACCAAACAGTTGGTGTCAGCGTTGGAGGAGTGAGAACTTTTGACAATATTCCAAAATTTTTGTCGGGGTGTTGGCATGGCAATTATTTCTTTTTAGTCACAGTCGGAGACAAAAACAACCTAGTTTATTCAACTGAAACGATTGCGAATTGGAATGATGACAATAAATTTGATGTTGAAATTCCAGATGTGAGAGGAGGACTTAAATTTGTTGTATCTTTTAATGATGACCTATATATTTTCAGAGACTATGGCATCATTAAACTTTCTCTTTATGGAAGTGGTGAAACGAAATTTAATTTGCAAAACATTTATTATTCTTCGGCTTATATTTATCCTTCTTCAATAGCAAAAAATGGTGATTACATAATTTTCACCACACAGGACGGAATTTACACTTTTGATGGCGCAAATGTAAAAAAAGTTGAGTTGCCAGTGGAAAGCCTTTTAAATGAAACTAGAAATTCAACTATTGCGGCAGCTTGCTTTGACAATAAATACTTTTTAGCTTGCAAAATAAATTTTGATGATGAAGAACAAATTGGAATTGAAAGTGGAGATTTTTCAAACAACGCAGTTGTTGTTTATGATTTAATTGACAAAACGACTTCTGTCATTAGAGGAATTGATGTGCGACAATTTTGTGTTATCAACACTCCTTATTTGCAAAAACTTTGTGCAATTTTTAGAGGAGAACAAAAGGCGTGCATTGGGGAACTGACAAAAGACGGGACATTTTTTGGTGAGGCATTAAAAAAGGTTTGGAAATCTCCTAAAACTGATTTTGGATATGCAGAAAATCTAAAAAGAATTATGTCTGTGACGGTTAAGCCACACACTGTTTGTCAAATTGTCCTTGAATCTGAAAATGGTGAAAAAGTGACGATAAACTCCCAAGATTGCGAAACATCTCAAAGATTTATTGTGAACTTGTTAGGCAAAAGTTTTGCGATATCTTTTATTTCTCAATCAGACCAAGCAATTTCAAACCCTGAATTTGAAGTCAAGGTTGTTTCATGATTTTGTTTGATCATAAGCATTATTTAACATTAAATAAAATTTCGCTTAAAGGAGAAAGCAGGGCAATGAGTAATTTTATTAAAAACTTAAAAAGTGACAAATCGGATTTGATTGAATATGCAAGCGAAGAAGATGTTGAACTTTTTTCCAAACAGAAAAAAGCTTATGACATCACTCTTAATTTTTTAAAGCAGTTTGATCGAGAGGTGGCATTAAGTTTTTTAGCGACAAACATGCAACTTCGGGGAGAGCTTGGAATGTTTTATGATTATTTGCTGGAAGAGTTAAGTTGATGCAAGTTTGGCAAGATGTTGTCAGTGTCATAATAAGCAACGGCATTTTTGCAGTGCTTTTTGTGATATTGTTTTGTTATCAATTAAAAGACAGCAAAAATCGCGAAGAAAAATATCAAAAAACTATTGCAGATTTAACTGATCACCTTGGTGTTATTGATGAAATTAAAGAAGATATAAAGTATTTAAAAGAAAACATAACGCCCAAAAGGAGGAAAAAAGATGAATCTCAAGAGTCTAGTGAAATCTTATAGTTTTTGGACTGCACTTGCTGGTGCGCTTGTTATTCTTGTCAATGCTTTGGGAAATATTTTTGGATTCAAGATTGAAGAAAAATTGATAAGTGACATTGTTATGGCTGTTGCGGGGGTGCTTGTTGCATTTGGCATCGTAACTTTGCCAGCGTCAACCAAAGAAAAAACGACAAATTCAAGCGAGCAGACAAATGAAGAGAGCGTAGAAACACAACAAGAAATTTCTGACGAAAATTCTGATGAGGCAGAATAAAAAAAGAGGGCATTTAATACCCTCTTTTTTTCTATGTTGAGTTTGACAAAAACAACTTATTATGTTATAATAAAACATATGGAGGTTGCAAATGATAGGTGGTGTTATGAAATCGGGTGAAGGAAAGTATTCTTTAGCAAAAGGTCAGCTTGCTTATTTTTTAGATGAAGAAGAATTAGCAAAAATTCAGTATTTTACAATTGCTGACAAAAATAACATCAGCAGGGCAATTATGAAAGGTGGGAAAGAAGTGGCTTACGGGTTTTCACTTATGGGCATTTCAGCTAAAAAGGCAAATTTCGACTCAGAAAATGCTCCTGCTGTTGATGAATTGAGAAAAGCACATCGAGAAAAAGTCGAGCAAGATGTTAAAAATGGAAATCAAGAGTTTGCTAACTTTATTTATAACGCTAGTTTAGGGTGTTTTTATAAAACACAAAAAAATGGCAAAGTAAAATATTATGATTTAAAAGGTGATGAAATTAAGGACATACTATTATATTCTATCGGATTAAATTCACTTATTACACAAACACCTTTAATTGTAACCAATGGAATTGCAAAAGAAAGGGCAAGCAAAAACGATGGGTTTAAAAGTTTATTGCAAGCTTATGATACTTATTTTTTGGCGTGTCATGAAACTTCAAGCAAAGTAGATAATTTAAACTGTGATTTATATTTGTTAGGGTTGGAGGAAATTTGGGAAAGCCCAAGAAAATTAGAAAAGCCAGATGAAGAGATTGAATTAACTAAATAAAAAAAACGGGGTGAAACCTCGTTTTTTTATTAAAAAAATCGGATCGCTCCGATTAGTTTTACATTATTAATTTTGTCTTATTTTATCAAGTTGTTTTGCAAATTTTGATTTTCTTCTTGCAGCACAATTCATGTGGATCACTCCGTCTGCAACAGCGCAATCCAAAACAGAAGTCACTTCGCTGTAAGCTTTTTCAGCTGTTGCGAGGTCACCAGATGCCAATGCAGATTGGAATTTTTTTGTATAAGTAGAAATTTTTGACTTAACAGATTTGTTTTGTGCTCTCTTCTTTTCAATGATCAAAATTCTTTTCTTAGCGGATTTTATGTTAGCCATTTCTATCTCCTTGTTTAAAGTCTACGGAGATTGTAGCATAATCGTAAGAAAAATGCAAGTAAAAATTTATAAAATTTTTTATTTTGTCAAAAAATAAAAGCATGATAGATATTATTGATGAATGTGGAGTCGATTTGAAACTACTAGGTTATGAAAACTGTCAAACGGGAAAGTTTTCTTTAAATTATGGCAAACTTGTTGTTGACACGGATGCAAAAGCAAAGAAAACAGGATTTGACAAAGGGACTTATTTAATTTACAATTGTCCGCTTTTGCATGAATTTGAACAAGAATGTTTTGATTATTTGTCACAAATGATCGGTAAAGGTATGAAGGCTTTGTTGAAAAAAAATCATTTAACAAAAAAATCTAAAATTTTGTTGGTTGGACTTGGCAATCCAAATATTTTAGCTGATTCATTAGGAACAAAAATTTTAGAAAAAATTTCAATAAACCCTTTTAAAAAATCATTGCGACTTTTTAAGTTTTCTCCTAATGTTTTTGCTATGACAGGGATTAATTCGTTTGATGTTGTGCATATGCTTGCCATTTGGCTTGATGTTGACGGAGTTATCGTTTTTGATGCACTTGCAACAAATTCGATTGCAAGACTTACCACTTCTTTTCAACTCAACGATGTCGGCATGACCCCAGGAAGTGCTGTGCATAATTTGGGAAACAAACTTTGCAAAGCAAGCATTGGCGTTCCGTGCTTGTCAGTTGGAGTGCCAACAATGTTGCTTGCTGGGAAGTTAAAAGAAGAGTGGCCAAAAGACCTTGTTTTGACTCCAAAAGATATTCATAAAAATTTGGACAGCGTTGCAGAAATAATTGCACGCACAATTAATAATAGTGTGTAATTATGGTTTAGATTAGCATATATAACTATGTGAAAAAAGTTGCAATTATAGACAGCGGAAGTGGAGGCATTAATGTTTTGAGAACCCTTATGGCAGAGTGCAAGGGTTTTCAATTTTTATATTTGGCAGACATAGAATTCGCGCCTTATGGAGAAAAAACAAAGAAAGATCTAGTCAAACGTGCAGAGAGGCTAGTGTTGTTTTTAAAACAAATTTTTAATCCAGAAATTGTCATATTTGCCTGCAATACATTGACTGCCGTTGCAATTAAAGAAATGCGAAAAGCATTTCCTGAAATAGAATTTATTGGTTGTGAGCCAGCAGTAAAGCCTGCTTGTGAAGAGTTTGATCAAGAAAAAGTTTTGATTTTGGCAACGCCTGTGACCTTAAATAGAAGTGAACTGATAAAAAGATATCCTTTTGTAAAAAAGAAATCGATTAAAAATTTGCCAAAACTTATTGATGAAAATTTGTTTGAACTTGAAAAACTAGATGAAACTTTATTAAGGGAATTAAAAGATTTAAAAATTTCAGCAGTAGTTTTGGGTTGCACGCATTTTGAAGCAATAAGAAAGCAAATTGAAAACATAACTGGTGCAAAAATATTTGGTTCAAGTGAGGGAATAGCCAAAAGATTGTCCCATTTTTCTGACGGATCAAGCGAAGTTTGTTGTTCTTTTATGACAACAGGCAAAAATGAAGATCTTATAAAATTTTATTATTTTTTAATAAAAAACGAAGAATTTTAAATTTATTTTAAATCTTCACACAAATTTTTATAAATTTCTAAAATTTCAATGCTTTTATACTTCAAATCTTGAATTTCAGGTTTTGTCATGCAAACAGTTTCAATTAAGTCTGAAAAGTATTCGATAGTTTCATTAATTTTGTAGCTTGAATTATTTGTAAAAGCACTTTCAAAAAGGTCGGCGTTTTTTTCTAATTTTTCAATTAAACCGTCAAGTTTTTCTTGTGAGTAGGCGGTGGAATAAACTGCTGTTTGCTGACCTATTGCGAGGTCGCTTAACAATCTAAAACTTGTCAAAAACATTGAATAAGTGCTGACAAGCAAATTTCTTTGGTCTACTGAAAAATCTTCGTCTATTAAAATTTGATTAAAGTATATTTCCAGAAGTTCACAGTTTGTTTGTTGTTTTTCTAATTGCTTTATCACAAGCGTTGCATCATTTTTGTTTTCATATGCTCCATAAACGGCATAATAATACTCTCCGTTTTGCCAAACATAGCCACTAGAATCCGGGGTGTCTTTTGCAAGAATTTCCGCTTCGCGTTCAAGTTGTGATTTTGCTGGGCAAACCAAATAAAAATTTGTTTCCAAAGCGCCAATCGTGCCTTGCGGGGTGAGGTCACCAATTATTGAAAGTGATGATGAAAAAAAACTTGCAACGCTCATTGCGACGAAACAAGCAAGAATAAATAATGCAATGAAAATAATTAAAATTTTCTTTTTGACGATTATTTTTGTTTTCACTGATTTAAATATATGACTTAATTTGACAAAGTATGTTTTATTACAATGGCACTTTTGCTAGACAAAAACCAAAAGAAAGATGTAAAATGTTTAGGTAAGTAGGAGGAGACAAATGAAATTAAAACCATTGTTTGACAGAGTTGTGCTTTTGCCTAAAAAGAATGATAGTGAAACAAAAGGTGGAATAATTTTGCCAACAGCTGCACAAGAAAAATCACAAATTGCTCTTGTTGTTGCGGTCGGTGAAGGTGGAATGCCTGATGGCAAAGAAGCACCAATGAAAGTAAGTGTTGGTGATGAAGTTTTGTATTCGAAATATGCCGGTGTCGAATATGAAGAAAACGGCGAAAAATACACAATAGTTCGTCAAGCTGATATATTGGCAGTTATAAAATAATTTAGGAGGAAACATGGCAAAACTTATTAAGCAAGGGTTGGAAGCAAGAAATGCTCTTGAACAAGGCGTTAATGTGCTTGCAGACACAGTGAAAATAACTTTGGGACCAAAAGGAAGGAACGTGGTTCTTGGCAAAAAATATGCGTCGCCACTCATTACTAATGACGGTGTGACTATTGCGAAAGAAGTTGAACTCAGTGACCCATTTGAAAATTTGGGTGCTGAACTGATAAAAGAAGTTAGCGTAAGAACAAACGATGTTGCTGGTGATGGCACGACAACCGCGGCAGTTCTTGCACAAGCTATTATAAACGAAGGAATGCGCAATTTTGCAGCTGGTGCAAATCCGGTGATATTGAAAAAGGGAATATTTAAGGCGGTTGATGAGGCAGTCGAAAGGTTGAAAGAATTGTCAAAACCGGTAAGTGGCGAAGGTGACATTGCAAAAGTTGCAAGCATCTCTGCTGGTGACGAATCAGTTGGCAAGTTGATTGCCGAAGCTATGAAAAAAGTTGGAGCTGATGGAGTTATAACAGTTGAAGAGTCTCAAACTATGCAAACCGAACTTTCTGTGGTTGAAGGCATGCAGTTTGACAGAGGATATTTGTCACCATATATGTCGACAAACATGGAGAAAATGGTTTGTGAACTTGACAACCCTTACATTCTTGTCACTGACAGAAAAATTTCGCAAGTGGCAGAAATTCTTCCTTTGCTTGAAGGAGTTGTAAAGACGGGCGCAAAATTATTAATCATCGCAGATGAAGTTGAAGGCGAAGCATTGACAACACTTATTGTCAATAAACTTCGCGGGACATTTGTTTGCGCTGCAGTTAAAGCGCCAAGTTTTGGAGATAAAAGAAAAGCAATGCTTGAAGACATCGCTATATTGACCGGTGCAACGCTTGTGAGTGAAGAACTTGGAATGGATTTTAGTGGTGTGGGAACTGAAATTTTAGGAAAAGCAAGGTCGGTTGTGATTGACAAAGATAAAACCACAATTGTTGAAGGAGCTGGCAATAGCGAGGCAATAAAAGATAGAATAAAACTCATAAAATCACTTTTAGCAAAAGAAACAAGTGAATACGAAAAAGAAAAGCTTGCTGACAGACTTGCAAAACTTGCAGGTGGAGTTGCTGTGATTAAAGTTGGTGCTCCAACAGAAGTTGAGATGAAAGAAAAGAAACTTCGTATTGAAGACGCACTTTCTGCTACAAAAGCTGCTAGTGAAGAAGGTGTTGTTCCAGGCGGAGGCGTCGCTTTGTTGAAAGTAAGCAAAAGAGTGAAAAAAATTGCCGACAAACTTTCAGGAGATGAAAAGGTTGGCGCAGAAATTGTTTTAAAAGCACTTGAACAGCCAGTGCGTCAAATAGCGAAGAACTCAGGCGTGGATGGTGGGGTTGTTGTCAACGAAATTCTTAAAAACATTGATCAAAAAGCATTTGGGTATGATGCTTTGAAAAATGAGTTTGTTGACATGATTGAAAGTGGAATTATTGATCCTACAAAAGTGACAAGAAGTGCATTGCAAAATGCTGCAAGTGTTGCTGCAACACTTTTGACGACAGAAGCTGTGGTCGCAGAAGTAGAAGAGAAATCAGACAAACAAATGCCAGAAGGTTATTAAAGGTTTTAAAAATTTAAAAGAAGGGAAAGATTAGTTTAGGAGGATTTTGTGAAAAAGCTTTTTATTCTAGTCTTTTCTTTTTTTGTTTCTGTTACGTTTCTCGGTTGTGAAAACGCAACAAAAATATCTTTGGCATCTTTTAGCAACATGACATCTGCAGGCAGTGAAAATTATACTGTAAAGATAAGTTTTCAGTCGGACACTAGATTTGAAGAAAAATATTATGATGTGCAAATCATGTCTAATACGGAAGATGTGGAGCTTGTTTTTTGGAAAGAGGGAGAAGATAAGCTGACGAGCACTTTGACAGAAAAAAATGTGTGGAATTCACTTACAAGCCTAAAAGTTTCGGCAGCAGGTCTTGAAGGGCAAGAAGATTTTTCGCAATTAAAGGACGCAGTAAATGAAATTTATATATTTAATGTGAACAAACCTTGCAAACTTATATTTAGAGTCGTCGCAGGGCAGATAAGTGAAAATTCTGACAAAACAGGTCTAATAATTGCAAACACAGAACCGATTTCTAATGACTTTGTTTTAAATTGTGCGTGATTGCTTTTGTTTTTTTTAAAAAATATTGTAAAATAAGCATAGGAGAGTGCTATGCTTACAATAAAACATTTATTTTTAAAATACACAAGGGAGTTTTATGCTTTATATGACATCAATCTCGAAGTAAAGCCTGGCGAAGCTGTTGCTTTTGTTGGAATGGATGACAGTGGGAAAACTAGTCTTCTTCGCGCAATAGCAAAGTTGGAAAAGCCTCAAAAGGGAGAAATTTATTTAAAAGATAGGCCACTTAAAAAAGTCAATTTTAGAACTGATATAAGTGCTGGTTATGTTCCATCTTCTCCTGTGTTTTTGGAAAATAAAACAGTTTATGAAAATTTTAAATATATTTTAAGTGAAAGAAAACTTCCGCCAGAAGAGATAGAAAACAAAATAAACGAAGCGGTGATTGATTTTTCACTCGAAAAAATAAAAGATGAAAAGGTTGCAAACTTATCAATAGAAGAAAAATACATTTTATCTTTGATTAGATTGTCATTTAGGAAACTTGATTTTCTTATGATTGACAACATTTTTGATCATCTTTCAGAGTTTTATTTAGAAATTATTGATGAAATTATAGACAAATTAAAAACGCCGCAAACGACACTTGTTCTTGCGACGACCGACGAAAAGATTGCAAACAGATTCTGCAAACGAAAAATTTATTTTAAAAATGGTTCTATTGTTTCGCAAGCAGACTATTACGATAAATCAGAAAATTAATTTTCGGGAAAACTCTTTTCTTTCGGGCTTTCGGGCTCGGAAGAATTTTTTTTATTTGTCACATTTGCCATTGATGATAAGATGCTCATCAAAGGATTTGCGTTTGAATTAGTGCCAGCGATTGAGTTTAATGCTTCTTGTGAAAGCACAGATGAGTTTGCTCCTCCCAGCAAAAATTTAAGAAGCAAAGGCATCAAAGCACTATTATTTCCAAAAGGGCTTTGTTTGTTTGCATTTTCATTTTGATTTACGCCTTCTTGTTGCATAAATGCTGATGGATTGTTTTGCGCGGAATATGCTTCAGGAGGGTATAAAGGTAAGGATTCTTTAAATTTCATATTTTTATATATGCTCAAATATTTTTTTTTGCAACAAAAGTGGAAAATTTTTTTAATCAAACATATATTGTTGTGTGGAAGAGGAAAAGATGAGCAGAAATTTTTCAGATTTTGAATTTGTTAAAATACCAAAAGAAAAGGTGGAAACTAAAAAAGAATCAGTCAAAGAAGAAGATTTAAGAAAAGCTTATGATGAATTCAGCTCGCTTGATGAGAATGGCTTGCAAGAAAAACTCGTCAAAGAAATATCAAAAAGAAAACAAGAAGGAACGCTTGATGTGAATATGCTTTTAAACAGCGTTGAATCAATCAAGGGTTTTTTGCCTTATGAAACTTATATGAATTTAAAACAAATGATTGAGAACATGAAATGAATTTAAACAAAATAGATGAAAGACTTCTTTTTATTCATACTTTTGCAAAAGAAGAAAAAATCTGTTGTTTGGTGACAGCAGAAAACTTTGAGTTTGCAAAAAGAGTTTTAAAATCAAATGCAGTTGAAATTTTAGACGAATATTTATTCATAAAATCTTTTTTTGTTAAAGCCAGCAAAAAACAAATTTTTTCACTTTCAAAACTAGGTTGCATAAAATACATATCTTCAAATGTTTCTGCTTTGGCACTTATGAATGTGGCGCGAAGAGTTTTGCAAATGCCACAAACAAATTTAACCGGCAAAGGTGTTAATATTGCTTTTATTGACACAGGAATTTCCAAACACACAGATTTTTTGTTTGGTGAAAATAGAATAAAAAAGTTTTTAGATTTTGTAGGTGGCAAAAAACAGCCGTACGACGACAATGGCCATGGCACATTTGTTGCAGGGGTTTGCGCGGGCAATGGCGCAAGCAGTTCTGGAAAATTTATGGGCGTTGCTCCACAAGTTGGAATTTATGCATTAAAAGCTCTTGACCAAAATGGTGAGGCTTATTCAAATAAAATTTTAGATGCTATGGAGTGGGTTTTTGAAAACCACAAAAAAAATAATATCAAAGTTGTTTGTATGAGTTTTGGAAGTGAGCCATTAGGAGTCAATGATCCAATCATGAATGGGGCAGAACAACTTTGGAAAAGTGGAGTGGTTGTGGTTGCGGCAGCAGGAAATAGTGGGCCAGAATATCAGTCCATAAAAAGCCCTGGGGTGAGTCGCAGACTGATTACCGTTGGCGGTTTAGATGACAATAGACTTGACGAAGGAACATTTAATCCATCGCTTTTTGAGATAGCAAATTTTTCTTCACGAGGCCCATCTTTTAGAGGATTTAAACCTGATGTGGTTGCGCCAGCAGTTGACATAGTTTCTTGTGCTTGCGCCGGTGGTTACACAAAACTCAGTGGAACAAGTGTCGCCACGCCGATGATCGCAGGAGCGATGTGCTTGCTTTTTGAAAAAAATCCGAATCTTTCTCCCGACGAAGCAAAACGAAAATTGTTGTCGGTTTGCAAACCGATTACATATAATCATAATATTGAAGGGTTTGGTTATCCTGATCTAACTAAATTTTTGAATTAAATCAATAATTTTTTTATTTGCTTCGTTTTTGCCAGTTTTTTTCATGTTTTTTTTGTAAAAATCAAGATTTTTAAGCATTTTGTTTATTGTTTTTTCTAAATTTTCTTTTGTTAAATCTTCATCTAAAATCATTTCGCCATATCCAAGCGATGTAAAAAGCTTTGCATTTTCAATTTGGTCACCGCGTGAGGCTTGCTTTGACAACGGAAGCATGAGCATAGGTTTTTGCAGAGCGAGAAGTTCATTAATGACACCTGATCCAGCTCTTGTTATTACAAGATCGGCACACATGTAATAGTCAGCTATTGGATCAAGATAGGCAATTGGATGATAGTTGTTTTGTGGTTTAAAGTTTTCAATGTTTGCTTTGCCAACGCCATGAATGACAACAAAATTTTCAGTTAAAAATGAAGGGTCAACGAGTAAGTCGTTGATTTTTTTTGCGCCCAAACTGCCACCAACAAAAAGCAAAATAGGTTTTGATGGGAAGCCGAGTTTTATTTTAATTTTTTCTCCATCTCCTTCAAAAAGAGAGTTTCTTATAGGCTGACCGGTGTGCAGAAAATTTTTGCCTTTTTTGCTTGTTTGATAAAAAGTGGTGCAGGTGCATAAAGCAAGTTTTGAAATTATTTTGTTTGCAAGCCCCATGCTTAAATCTGACTCATGAGTGATGAGCGGAAGTTTCAATTTTTTCGCAGCGATCGCAACAGGCAAAGAAACAAAACCGCCTTTTGAAAAAACAATGTTTGGCTTGATTTCTTTTAAAAGCTTTTTTGCAGATTTAACAGATTTAAAAAGTTTAAAAGGAATTTTAAAGTTTTTAAACAATTTGCTTCTGTCAAATTTGACAGCGGTTATTTCATGAAAAACGATGTTTGAATATTTTGCAACGATTTCTTTTTCTATGCCGTTTGTTCCAATGTAATGTATTTCATAATCTTTTAAATTTTCAGCTATCGCTAGGTTGGGATAGATATGCCCAGCCGTGCCACCACCACAAAAAACAATTTTTTTCATATCACACCTTTTTATATTTTACGCAATGTGAAGAAAAAATATTTTATAATAATTATACAAAAACATGCATAAAAATACGATTTTTTCAATTTAAAAATTTCTTGGTTAAAATCTCAAAATATGATATAATCTAATCAAGAAAGCAACAACATTTTGGGAGTTAAGATGACATCGAAATATGAAGCAAAAGATATCGTAGTTTTAGAGGGCTTGGATGCAGTTAGGCTTCGTCCTGGCATGTATATCGGCACAACAGGGCCAAAAGGTTTTCATCATATTCTTTGGGAGATTGTTGACAACTCTATTGATGAAATTTCAAGTGGATTTGGAAGCACTATTACAATAACTTTAAATCGAGATGGAAGCGCGACTGTCGAAGATGACGGGCGTGGTATTCCTGTTGATATTCATCCAACTATGAAAAAGTCCGGCGTGGAAGTCGTTTACACAACTTTGCATGCAGGCGGAAAATTTAACAATTCAAACTACAAATTTTCTGGTGGTTTGCACGGCGTTGGTGCGTCAGTTACTAATGCTCTTTCCGAGTGGTGTGATGTCACTGTCAACAGAAATGGCAAAACATACAACATGCGTTTTGAGTCTTTGGAAGATGGTGAAGGAAAAGTTCATGGTGGACAAGTTGTCAAACCACTTACGCAAGAAGGCAGTTCAAAAACAACAGGAACAAAAGTCACGTTTTTGCCAGACAAAAGAATTTTTGGAGAGCAACAATTTAATTTTGAACTAATTGCAAAACGAGCGAGAGAACTTGCGTTTTTAAACAAAAATCTGAAAATAAACATTATTGATAAAATTGATGGAAATCAAACCACTTTTCATTACGAAGGTGGCATTGCAGACTTTGCAAAATATTTGGTTGAAGAAAAGACAAAACTTTTTCAAGAACCTATTTACATCGAGCAAGAAGACAAAGATTTTAAAATGGAGCTTGCAGTAATTTACACTGATTCTTACACAGAGAATTGCTTTTCTTATGTCAACAACATTCCAACAACAGAGGGAGGAACGCATGAAACTGGTGCGCGTTCGGCCATCACCAAAGTGTTTAATGATTATGCTCGCGCCAACAATTTTTTAAAGGAAAAAGAACAGAACTTTTTGGGTGAAGATTTCCGTGAAGGAATCACTATTGTGCTTTCTGTCAAAATGAATAACGTGCAATTTGAAGGTCAAACAAAGACAAAACTTGGAAATCCAGAAGCTCGTGTTAAAGTTGAAGCGCTTACTATTAAAGGCTTGCAAGAGTTTTTGTCTAACAAAAAATCTTCGTCAGTCGCAGAAGCAATTTTAAACAAAGCAAAAGGCGCTGCAAAGACGAGAGAAGCGGCAAAAAGAGCAAAAGAACTTTCGCGTGCAAAAAATTCGGCGGATAACTTTAATTTGGTTGGAAAGCTGGCTGCTTCTTCTTCAAAAAATCGTGAAAAAGCAGAGTTGTTCATCGTGGAAGGCGATTCTGCTGGCGGAAGTGCAAAGCAAGGGAGAGACAGATCTTTTCAAGCTATTTTGCCTTTAAGAGGAAAACCTTTGAACGCAGAAAAGAAAAGGATCGATCAAGTTTTAGGAAATGAAGAAATTAGAACTATCATTTCTGCATTAGAAACAGGGATTGGCGAAGACTTTGATTTGTCTGCTTTAAGATACAACAAAGTTATTATTCTTTCAGATGCTGACCAAGACGGTGCTCATATTCGTGCAATTTTGCTGACATTCTTTTATCGTTATATGCGTGAACTCATCAATGACGGACATGTTTTTATTGGCTTGCCACCACTTTATAAAGTTTATAAAAAAGGCTATGAAGAATATGTTTATTCTGACGCTGAACTTCCAGCAGCAACAGCTAGGGCAGGCAAGGGTTATTTAATTCAAAGATACAAAGGTCTTGGTGAAATGAACCCTGATCAACTTTTTGAAACAACGATGGATCCTGAAAAACGAACGCTTATTCAAGTTACAATTGATGATGCTGCTGAAGCAGAAAAAATGGTTGTTACACTTATGGGTGATGACATTGAAGCAAGAAAAGATTACATTTCAAAACATGCTAACTTTGACAAAGTTGACACGTTTATGAATGAGTATAAAAGTTAGGAGCGTGCAAAATGGCAGATGAAATTGTTTTTAAATCATTAGAAGAAGTTTTGCACGATTCCATGATTCCTTACACAGAACATGTCGTTTTGGATCGTGCATTGCCAAGAGTTGAAGACGGATTGAAACCTGTTCAACGCCGTATTCTTTACTCTATGTTAGAACTTGGTTTACAACCTGAAAAACCTTATAAGAAATCAGCGAGAATTGTCGGTGAGTGCATGGGTAAATATCACCCTCATGGTGACAGTTCCGTTTATGACGCAATGGTTCGTTTGAGCCAAGATTTCGTTTTGCGCGCACCACTTGTTGAAGGGCATGGAAACTTTGGTTCTATTGACGGAGACAGCCCTGCGGCTATGCGTTATACAGAAGCAAAACTTTCGCCACTTGCAATGGAACTTTTGCGTGATCTTGAAAAAGACACAGTCAAATGGAGTTTAAACTTTGATGACACTTTGCAAGAGCCTGACATGTTGCCAGGAAGATTTCCAAACTTGCTCGTCAACGGGGCATCAGGAATTGCCGTTGGCGTCGCAACAAACATCCCACCTCATAATTTGGGGGAAGTCATAGATGGCGTTGTAGCATATATTGACAATCCAAAAATAACTCTAGATCAAATGATGCAGATCATTAAAGGACCAGACTTCCCAACGGGCGGAGAACTTATTTTTGAAGATGGATTGAGATCTGCTTACGAAACAGGGAAAGGTAAAATTACCATTAGAGCGAAAGTAGGCGTCGAAACTAATGGAGATAAAGTGTCACTTGTGATAACAGAACTTCCATATCAAGTCAATAAAGCACAACTTCTTCAAAAAATTGTCGAACTCAAAGAACACAACAAAGACAAACTCTCATCAATCAGTGAAATTCGTGACGAGTCAGACAAAAATGGCATGAGAGCGATAATTAGGCTCAAAAAAGATGCAAACCCTAAAAAAATCCTTGAAATTTTGTTTAAATCAACCAATTTGCAAGTTTCGTATGCTTTTAATATGGTCGCAATCGCTGGTGGCAAACCTCGTCTTATGGGGCTTTTAGATATCATTTCTTATTACACAAACTATCAGCGTGAAGTTATTATTAGAAGAACCAAATTTGATTTGAACGCAGCAAAAGAACGCGCGCATATTGTTGAAGGGCTTTTAAAAGCGATTGCAAATATTGACGCAGTGATCAAAATAATCAAAACTAGTGCAACTATCACTGATGCAAAAACTAGATTAAAAGCTAAATTTGCTTTTTCTGAAAAACAGACGCAAGCCATTTTAGATATGCGTCTTGCTAGACTTGTCAACTTGGAAGAAGACAAATTGAAAGCTGAACTCAAAGAATTGCAAGAGACCATCGAAAAACTTACCAAAATTTTAAATTCAAAAACAGAACAAAATAATGTCATTAAAAAAGAGATTTTGGAAATTAAAAAAGCTCATTCAAATCCAAGAAGAAGTCAAATTTGTCGTTCGGCGGATGTTAAAGTCAAAGAAGTGAGTGAAGAAGTTTCCACTGCTCAAAGTTATATTCTTGCATTGACTGCCGCAGGAACGATAAAAAAAGTTTCAACCAAAAACTACAATATGTCAAACAAGAATTTGATTGATGGCTCGATGCTTTATGATGTTCACACATCTGTTTTAAATTGCGTTTCGACAGATGTTGTGCTCTTGTTCTCTGAAAGAGGAAATGTGTTAAAAACAACTATTGACAAAATCAAAGAATGCAAGTGGAGAGATAAAGGTTATTCTTTAAATAATTTAGAGCAATCAGCACATCCAAATGAAAAAGCTATAGCGGTTTTAATCAGTGGCAAAGGCGAAGAAGTTCTGTTCTTCACAAAAGAGGGCATGGTTAAAAGAACAACGCTTGCGGACACGCTTGTTACAAAACCATTCTATCAAGCTGTAAAAATATATGATGGCGACAGGTTGATTGGCGTTGAATATGCTGACAAAAACAAAAATATTTTGATGCTTTCTGAAAAGGGCATGAGTTTGAGTTTTGATTATGGTGAAGTTCCACTTCAAGGCAGGATTTCAGTAGGAGTCAAAGGAATCAATCTTGACGAAGGTGATAAAGTTGTTTTTGCTGGACTTATTCAAAATTCTGATGTGGTTATTACGACAACAGAAGCTGGATATTTAAAAAAGATTGAATGTTCGGAATTTGCTTTGGGATCAAGATATAGAAAAGGATTAAAATATTTTAATCTCAAATCAAATGATTTTGTTTGCTTTGCTTGCCTAAACTCAAAATCGAATGTTATCGCTGTTGATTTTGGTTTGAAACTTTTGCCACTCGACACAAAGAAATTTAAACCACAAGGCAGACTAACAAGCGGTGATGAAATCATCAAGAAAAAGTTTTTAGGGGTTTATCCTTATTGTTAAAACTAAATCGCATCGAAAGATGCGGTTTTTTTTGCATATTTTTTTTAGGTCGCTCGTAAAGTATGATTGAACAAATCTTTCGACAACACTCAACAGTTTTAGACAGGTTCTTCACTTTTGGTGTTTTGAAAAAAGATTTAATTAATTTATCATATAAAGCGAGGTTTGTATGCGCAGTTTTTTTGTAGTCAAATCTAGAACAATTAAAATCGTTATTGCCATGTTGATCGTTGTCATTTTGCTTACTGTTTCGTTTGGAGGAGTTCAACTTGCAGAAGTCTTTTTTGGTTACTCCACTCGTAAAGTGCCTGTTTACTGTGTTGATACACAAAATAAGCAGGTTGCAATTTCGTTTGATGCCGCTTGGGGTGCGGATAAAACCGATGGGATTTTGGAAATTTTGAAAGAGTATAATGTTTCCGCAACTTTTTTCCTTGTAGGATTTTGGGTAGACGAATATGAGGAAGAAGTCAAAAAAATCAGCGATGCGGGGATTGAGATAGGGACTCATTCAGAAAGTCATCCAGACATGGCAAAACTAGATGCCGAAACAATCAAAACTGAACTTACAACTTCAATTGAAAAAATAGAAAAGATAACCAATAAAAAGGTTGAGCTTTTTAGAGCACCTTTTGGATCTTACAACAACACTCTTCTTGAACAAGCAGAAGATCTTGGACTTATTACAATTCAATGGGATGTTGACACATTAGATTGGAAAGGACTTTCAGCACAAGATATGTGCTCGCGTGTTTTAGATAAAGTTAAAAACGGCTCAATCATTCTCATGCACAATAATTCAGACAATATTTTAGACGGTTTAAGAATGATTTTAGATAGGCTTACTATGCAAGGATATGAAATCACAAGCGTGGGAGAACTTGTCTACAAAGATAATTTTGAAATTGACCGAAATGGAGTGCAACACAAAATTAGCGATTAAAATTGTCATTGATTTTTAACGCATGGGTTTTTATTGCAAAAAAATCAAAAAAAGGAGAAAAGATTATGGAACACCTAAGAAAGAACGAAGTTGTCCTTTCAGGAAGGATTGCCACTAGTCCAACATTTAGTCATGAAGTTGCGGGTGGCGAAAAATTTTATGAATTTATTTTAGATGTAAGACGCTTGTCAGGAACCGTTGACAGTTTGCCAATTACAATTAGTGAAAGACTTATGCAAAGTGTGAATTTCACAGATTTTAGTGTTGGCGATATGATTAAATTAAGTGGAGATTTTAGATCATACAATAAAGATGTTGAAGGGAAAAGCAAGCTTATATTGTCAGTTTTTTGCAAATTGGTTGAGCCAAAAACAGAAGAAATTGACATAAACCAAATTGATTTAACAGGATATGTTTGCAAGTCACCAGAATTTAGGACGACACCACTCAAAAGGCAGATTAAAGATTTGCTTCTTGCAGTGAACAGGCTGAACAAAAAAAGCGACTATATTCCGATCATTATTTGGGGGAGAAATGCAACTGTCGCAAAAGACTATAAAGTGGGCGATTGCGTCAGCATAAAGGGAAGAATTCAATCTCGCAAATATAACAAATTGATTGGTAATGATTTGGAAGAAAGAACAGCTTATGAAGTCAGCGTTCAAGAAGTTTATGATTACATTCCAAAAATTGAAAAACATTTGATTTTTGACGAAGAAAAGGCTTATTCCTCTCCATTTAACATTGCAAGAGGATAAAAAAAACCGTTTTTAACGGTTTTTTTTAATTATTTTACAAGTGGGGGAAACATTGTTTGTGGTATCTCTAAATTTAATAGCTTTAACACGGTTGGAGCAACATTTGCAATAGATGCATTTTTGATTTTTTTCAGTTTTCTAATTTTGTTTGACACCAAAATAAATGGCACCTTATTTGTTGTGTGTGAAGCGACGGGAGCGCCAAAGCGATCATACATCACTTCTGCGTTTCCATGGTCAGCCGTTATTATGCATTCACCACCAGCCATTAATGTTGCAAGAGCAATGGCGTAAGCTTGCTTGTCAACACATTCAGCGGCTTCTTTTGCAGAATTAAAATTGCCTGTGTGTCCAAGCATGTCTGTGTTTGAATAGTTTATTAAGATAAAATCATAATTTTTTGATGCTATCGCTTCAATCGCGTCAGTTGTGATTTCCAACGCTTTCATTTTTGGATATGGGCTAAAATCAGTTGTTTCTATGCTTTCAATCAATTTTCTATCTTCATTTTTGTAAGGTTTTTCGATTGTTCCGTTAAAAAAGAAAGTCACATGGGCATATTTTGTGGTTTCAGCGATATGAAATTGTTTTAACCCCGCTTGAGAAATGATTGCAGAAAGATTGTCTTCAACTTTTTCAACAGGGAAGATCACATGAACATTTTTTAATTTGACATCGTATTCTTCCATCGATGCAAAGTAAAGATTTTTAAACTTTTTAGTTTTAAATTCCTTAAATTCTGGATCAGTGAACGCAAAAGATAATTCCTTTGCTCTGTCAGAGCGGAAATTGTAAAAAATGACGGAATCGTTTTCTTTTATAAGTCCATTTTTATCTATTAAAACGGGTTCAATAAATTCGTCTGTTTTGCCGTCGTGGTAACTGTCTGTGACCGCTTCAACAGGGTTAGTTTTGACTTCACCTTTTCCTGACACTAAAAGATCGTAGGCTTTTTTTAATCGGTCATATCTTTTTTCGCGATCCATTGCATAAATTCTGCCACAAATGGTGGCTATTTTTGCGTTTGAGCCTTCAACAAATTCAAGCAAATCTTCAACAAAAAATTGACCATAGGTTGGTTTTGTGTCTCTTCCATCTGTGATGATGTGAATATAAACTTTGCTTAAATCATATTCTTTTGCCATGGATAAAAGTGCCTGTAAATGCGAAATATGGGAATGCACGCCACCATCTGAAAGCAGTCCAAGAAGATGTAGGGAAGAATTATTCTTTTTTGCGTGCTCCATTGCTTCTTTTAAAACAGGCATAGAAAAAAATGATCCATCATCTATTGCCTGATTTATTTTTTCTAAATTTTGCAAAATCACTCTGCCAGCGCCCAATGTTAAATGACCAACTTCCGAATTGCCCATTTGACCTGCTGGCAAACCAACCGCATTTCCACTTGCTAAAAGTTTCGTGTGTGGATATTTTTTTAAAAGTTTTTTTAAGTTTGGCGTTCCGCAAGCTTTTATAGCATTGCCAAACCTTGATTTATTACAACCAAAACCGTCTAAAACGACCAATGTGACCATTTCTCACCTCATAAAGTGAGTGTAACATTAAAATGCTTTAAAAGTCAAATGATTGACTGTCATCTCTTGTCGAAGTGTTCGTCAAAAAGGCTGTTGCGATTATCGTTGTTTTGAATAGAACGATCAAAATCAAAATTATCGTCATTTTCGCTTGTTTTTTCATGATAACCACTTTCTCGCAATCTCTCTTTTTGTTTTTCTTCATCTTTATTATGACGAGAACGCTTTTCTTCGCTTGCATCAATATTTGCATTTGCTAGTGCCATTTTTTCTTTTTTAGCTTTTAATTTTTTAAAACCCCAAATATGAATTGAGCCTTTGTCGAGAAATAATTTTACAACCAAAAACACCGCGCTTGCACCAACAATTATGTAAATCAGTCGTGAAAAAACACTGCCTTGATATCCAAATATTCCTGCAACAAAATCATATTGTAACAGCCCAATTAAAAGCCAATTTATGCAACCTGCAATAGTTAATGCGAAGGCAATAAAAGTCAGCATAATTTTTTCATCCTCCTTTTTTTAAATAGTATGAGTTAAAATTAAAACAAAAATTCTTTGTTTTTGATTGACTTTTTTTTGAATTAAGCATATAATACCATTATTGTTGACTTGGAGGTGATTGACAATGGCTGAAAAATATTTGACACCAGAAGGAGAAAAACAACTTAGAGAAAAACTTGAATACTTGAAGACTGTTAAAAGACCAGAAGTTGTTAAAAAAATAGGAATCGCTCGTGAATATGGTGACTTGTCAGAAAATGCTGAATATGATGCTGCAAAAGACGAACAAGCGCTTTTAGAAATTCAAATAGCAGAAATTGAAGATACTTTGCTCAATGCTGTTATCATCAAAAAAAGCAATATCGACACATCAAAAGTAAGTATTGGAACAAAAGTCAAACTTTATGATCTTGAATTTGACGAAGAAGTTGAATATAAAATTATTGGTTCTGATGAAAGTGATCCAAAAAATGGGATCATAAGCAATCTTTCACCAGTTGGGTCTGCTTTGCTTGGGCACAAAGTTGGTGAAACTGTTGATGTTTCAACTCCTAATGGCGAAGTTAAATATAAAATTTTGGCAATCACGGTTTAATAAATTAATTTGTTTTATTAAGTGATTTTTGTTGCGTTTAAAATCTTATTTTGTTATACTTAAATATACAAAATAGGGTTGAGGTTATGACATTTAAAAATTATTTAAAACTTGCATTTGCAAATTTTGATAAAACGTGGAAGCTTGTCCTTTATCGCGTTGTCGTTTGGATTTTAGTTATAGGGCTCATTGCTCCTTGTTATAATGTGTTTAAAACAATTTTAACTGACATGTGGAACAACGAACTTTTTGAGGCGTTTGCAGGGGCAGGACTTTTTTATGGTGTCATTACAACGCCTGTTCTCGCGTCTGCGTGGATTTATTGTTATACTTTTGTGACAACTCTTTTCACTTCTTACACTGGGATTGCCATTTACATCGTTATTGTTTTGTTTGTGATTCGTCCTGTTTTGATGAACATGGGAAGATATGTCATTGATGAAATGATGTATGGTTTCATGTCCAGCTATGCAAAACTTGGTTTCTGTTCAACATTTATAAGAACATTAAAAAAATCAATTCCTTATGGTTTTTTCAGAATGCTTTATTGTTTGCCGTTTAATTTCGCAGTTCTTGCTTTGTCTTATGCTTTCTTGTTTGCACAAACAGAAGCGCTTGTTTATGCAATGCCATTTATATTCCTTGTTGGTGCAACTTTGATTATGACAATAAAACAAGTGTTTATTCTTGGTTGGGCACCGGCGATGGTTGTTTATGGAGAAAATGTTTTTAAATCATTTAATTTGGGAATAAAAGCAGTATCAAGAAGTTTTAAAAAAGCGTTTTTGTTTGCTTTTTCAACTTATTTTGCAACCATATTATTTGTTCTAGGGTTTGGACCTTTCAGTTTGGTGATTTTGGTGCCACTTTATGAGGTCGTTTCTTCCATGTTTGAAACAATGTTTTTCTTTGCTTGTCAAGGCATGCGTTATTATATCGACAAAGACAAAGTCTTGTCTTCAAAAAAACTTGAAGAACAAGACACTATGGCAAACGCAAAATTTTTATTGTAATTTTTAATTTGGTGTTTAAGCCTTTTAGGCTTTTAATTTGATATTTAATTTTTTAAAAGGAGTAAAATGACTAATAAAGTTAAAATCACCTTTCTTGGCGGTGTGGGTGAAATTGGTAAAAATATGACCGCTATTGAGTATGACAACGAAATTATTGTCATTGACGCAGGATTAACTTTCCCAGATGAAGATTTGCCTGGGATTGATATTGTTATTCCTGACATAACTTATTTAACAACAAACAAGGACAAAGTTAAAGCCATAATTTTAACGCACGGGCACGAAGATCACATTGGGGCGTTGCCTTTTGTTTTAAATCAAATTAATGTGCCTATTTATGGTTCGCGTTTGACATTGGCGCTTGTTGAAAACAAGATGAAAGAATTTCCAAACGTCAAGTACAAAGCTATTTCGGTCAAACCTAAAAATGTTTTAAAATTAGGATCTTTTGTTATTGAATTTGTTAAAGTCAGCCATTCAATTGCTGGCTCGCTTGCCTTGTGCATAACCACTCCTGTTGGCAATATATTCCACACAGGTGACTTTAAAATTGATTTTGAGCCTATTGACGGAGAAATGACGGATTTGGTTAGAATGGGTGAACTTGGCAAAAGGGGAATCAAACTTTTGCTTTGTGAAAGCACAAACGTGTGCAGAAAAGGTTATTCTATGAGTGAGCGTTCAGTTGGGCGCACGCTTGATTCAATTTTCGAAAAGAACACTGAAAGACGACTTTTTGTCGCAACCTTTGCTTCAAATATTCACAGAATGCAACAAATTTTGGATCTAGCTGAAAAATATAAAAGAAAGGTTGCTTTCACTGGTCGAAGCATGATCAATGTCAGTGAAGTTGCTTCGAAAGTGGGAGAATTGAGATATAATCGCGATATTATTGTCGATATTGACAAAATAGATAAATATGAAGACAAAGAACTTCTCATTGTGACAACAGGAAGCCAAGGCGAGCCAATGAGCGCATTGACGCGTATGGCGGCAGGGGAATTTAAAAAGATAAAACTTGGCGAAAACGATCTTATCATCTTTTCTGCTTCACCTATTCCTGGTAATGAAAAATCGGTTTATAATGTTATTAATGCCCTTTACAAACTTGGCGCTGATGTCATTTATGATGAACTTGCTGATGTCCACGCATCTGGACACGCTTGTCAAGAAGAACTCAAAACTGTTCATTCACTTTTAAGGCCAAATTTCTTTATTCCTGTGCATGGTGAATACCGTCACATGAAGATGCACGCTCTTCTTGCCAAGAGGCTTGGATTGGAAGATAGAAACATAATTTTGCCATCACTTGGAATGCAGGTTGAACTTTCAAACAATTCAATCAAACAATCTGGTTTTGTCACAGCAGGGCAAAGATTGGTTGACGGCATTGGCATCGGAGACATGGACAGCAATGTGCTTAAAGAAAGAAAACAACTTTCGGAAGAAGGTTTGTGCGTTGTTGTTGTCAACATCAATAATGTCTCTGGTGAAGTGGCAAGTGAACCTTTTATTATCACGAGAGGGGTGGTTTATCAAGACGAAGCCGAAGCTTTTGTCCAAGATGCGAAAGCCGCAATCATTGCTTCTTTAAAAGAACAAGATTTGCGTGGGGTTGAACCTGCTGTCATTAAAAACACAATAAGAAGAAACATCTCAAACTTTATTTTTAAAAGAACCAAAAGAAGACCGATGATTTTGACGATTGTGACATTAGATTAAAATGAAAACACTTTTTGAGTTAAAAAAATATGCAAAATTAAATAAAATTCCAATTATTAGACCGCAAAGTCAAAAGATTTTGCGGGATTTATGTTTGCAAAAAAGACCTCATAAAATTCTTGAAATTGGCACTGCGATCGGTTTTTCTGGCGCAGTTATGCTTTCTGCTTGTCCAAAAGCAAAGTTATTGACAATTGAAAAAGATGAAAACTTGGTTCAAATTGCCAAACAGACTTTTCAAGATAGAAAAATTGAAAAAAAAGTTGAAATTTTCTGTGACGATGCGTTTGAAGTTTTAAATGATTTAAGAAAAGACAAATCAAAATTTGATTTTATATTTTTAGATGGGCCAAAAGGGCAATATTTTAAATATCTTCCAATTTTAAAAGACCTTTTAAATAAAAATGGTTGTTTGCTTGCAGATGATATTTTTTTTCATGGTTATGTTTTAAAAGAAGGTGATCCTGGGCATAAACATAGGACAATTGTTGCAAGTTTACGAGCATTTATTAGTGACTTAGATAATGACAAAAATTTTAAAACGCAATTTTTAAAAGTAGAAGATGGATTGCTAGTGTGCGACAAGTTAAATTAATTGTATTTTTTTGTATAATTTGGTAGAATAAACTTATGCAATTTGAACTTGACATTATCAAAGCATTGCAATCAGGGGCATCTGATGGCGTGACAATATTTTTTGAAATCATATCTTTACTTGGGAGTTGGTATGGTTTTATCATCTTGTTGTTTGTGTTTTTCTTTTTTGCCAAAAAATTTGCTCTTTGTTTTGGTGTGACCTTTTTGGGAGGCATAACATTCAATTACATTTTAAAACTTTTAATTGACAGACCAAGGCCTTTTGAAATAAGCTCTGAAATTCTTGCTTTGACTGATGCAATGGGAAGAAGCATGCCAAGCAATCATGCTTTTTGTGCAACAGTTCTTACAATTTTCTTATGTTATTTCATTTTGCTTTTCACGCAAAAGAAATGGGTGAAAGGATTGGTTATTTCGTGTGGAACTGTTTTTGTTTTACTTGTTGGACTTTCAAGAATGTATTTAGGCGTTCATTATTTGACAGATATTGTTGCAGGTGTTATGATTGGCGTGTGTGTTTCATTTATTGGGATCATGTTATATCAAAGATGGGTGAGGAAAAGTTTTTATGGAAACAACATCAAATAATGTTGAACAAACAATAAAATTTGCTCAAAATTTTGCGAAAATGGTTAAAGCACCATGTGTTATTTTGTTGCGTGGTGATTTAGGCGCAGGGAAAACGCATTTTGTGAAAGGTTTTGTTAAGGGGATAAAAGCAAAAGAACAAGTCACAAGTCCGACTTTTACAATCATGAATATTTATAATTCAGGTAAATTTCCTATTTATCATTTTGACCTTTACAGATTGACAGGTGATGACGAAGCGGAAGAGCTTGGATTTTATGATTATTTCGACCATAAAAAACTTGACGGCATAAGTCTAGTTGAGTGGCCAGAAAATGCTCCACAACTTGTTAAAGAGTATGATTTTGAAGTGGAGATAAAAAAACTTGATGATGAAAACAAAAGATTGATAATAGTAAGGGGGAAAGAGTGATGCTTGCAATATCTACAGCAACAAAAAAAGCTCTTGTGGCACTTGAACACAATGGTAAAAGAATTTACAAAGAAATTGAGGCGGATTGTCGTCAATCAGAAAAAATGATGCAAGAGATTGATGAAATGCTTCGTTCACAAAATTTAACGCTTAAAGATGTTGGAAATTTTGCTTTGGTGACCGGACCGGGATCTTTTACTGGGCTTAGAATTGGAGCCAGTTTATTAAAAGGGTTCTGCGCTGGGCAAAAGATGCATAAAATTGTGCCTATACCGACCATGGATTTAATCGCTTTTTCAGTTATGAAAGAATATAAGCCAAAGTCAAATTTTTCGTGTTATATGAACGCGCAAAGTGGGAGGTATTACAGTGCTAGTTATAATAAAAAAGGTGAGAAAACTTGCGCTGAACACATAGAAGATGTGACAAAAGTTTTAAAAGGAAGAGGGGCAAAATATTGCCTATTGGAAGAGGCGTTTTTGACGAATTCTGTGACACTGACTTGTGAAAATCTTTTGGAACTTGCCTTGAAACTTGAAGCAGAAAATGTGCTGGTTTCAGACAAAGAACTAAGCGTAAAATACATCAGAAAATCATCGGCAGAAGAAAATCTTTAGAGATCAAAAAAAATTAAAAAAAGTGCGTTAAATTGATAGACATAAGTTTTCAATATAAGTATAATTGCAATAGATTTTGGAGGTGTTATGAAAAAAACCGAATATAAACGTTGCCCTAGATGTGAACTTAACTTTATTAAAAAGAGCGAAAAACTTTGTTCTGTTTGTCAAGCAGAGCTTTCAAATAAAGATGACTACCTTGATGATTTGGATCTTGAACTTTGCCCAATTTGCAAAACCAATTATATTCAACCAGACGAAATTATGTGTTCAAGCTGTTTGAAAGAGCATCAAACAGAAGATGGTGAAGTGAGTGCTGATTGGAGCAGATATATTGAACGCGATGATGAAGATGATTATGTTTCTCCTGATGAAGAGACGGGCGAGATGGCATCAGTTCATGACATTGATGACGATGACGTTCTTGATGGCGGATTTGACAGCGACCTTGATTTTGATGATGGTTTAGACGATGATTTAGATTTGGATGAAGAACTCGATGATGATTTAGAATTTGATGACGATGATGAAGACGATGACGAAGATGATGAAGATGATGATGAAGATTAAAAATAAAACCACGGTTTAAACCGTGGTTTTTTATTTATTATTTTTCATTTTGTTTTTTATCTTTTTTATTTTGAATTTGCTCCATTTTTTTATGGTCAGCAAGTATTCGTTTTTCAACGATCATCAAATAATCGGCAGATTCAATATAAGCAAGATGTTCTTTGAATTCTTCGACATTCTTTTGCAGACGAGTGCGTTTTTGTGCAAATGATTTGAATTTTCTTTCAACTTCTTTTGTAACTTTGCCTTCTTCACGAGCCTTGCTTACAATCTTTTTGTTTTCTTGTTCAAGTTCGTCAATCTGCGCTTGTAATTCTGCAATGTGAGATTTAACTCTTTCTATTTCGATGTTTCTTATGTTTTTCGCTTCATTTGTTATGACGTCTTGATGTAAAGATTGTTCACGATCGTAGTCACCTTTTGCTTTCTTTTCAGGTCTTGACCATTTAAATTTTCTTAATGCAAATAGTATAACAGCAAGAATTATAGTTACACCAAAGATTAGGGAAGGAATGAGAAGCCAAATGTAAGAATTGTCTGGATCTGATGAAGTGCTGTCATCGGTTGTCGTGTCATCATCTTCAGTTTCTTCTGTTGTTGCTTCTGCTTTAAATATTGTTTCGTTATAGCCTTCTTTTTCGCTTAAACCTTCATAAGTTGTGGAATCAGATTCAGCCCAAGTTATATCTGTCAAATATGCATATCCGCTTGTTTCAATTCTATCACTTACAAGTTTAAATACAAAATCGCTTTCAACGGCTTCTGTCGCTTCAAAATAAATTTCGTAAGATGTCCAGCCTTCATTTGCTTTTAAGTTTGTCACCAAATTATATTCGCTCAAACCAACGCTAACCCCAAAGCTTGCTTGTTGCTCGTCAGCATTGTCATCTACATAAGTAAATTCATCTGGAAGGGAAGTGAGAAGCCTAAATTTTAAAACATAATATTTGCTTGCTTCCAAGCTAAGCTTAAAGTTTGATGTAAGAGTGTAAGTTGCTTTATCATAAGTGATGATAGTTAAAACATTTTTGGTAAGCGAGCCGTCATCAATTGATTCATGATCTTTATAACCAAAGGAATCGTTGCCTTCACCTTTTATTATTCCGCCTTCCGCTGTTCCAATTGAGCCTGAAGTCAATGATCCAGCGTAAACATTTGATGAGGTGAGAGTGTATCCAATTTCATTGTTAGGATCAAGAGAAAGCATAAATCCTGATAGATCAACTTTTACGGTTGCAGTTTCGAATTCTTCTGATGAAGATGTGAGAAGTTCCATGTTATCAAAGAAAG
Organism: uncultured Clostridia bacterium; assembly: GCA_944350115.1. GTDB lineage: Bacteria > Bacillota > Clostridia > Christensenellales > UBA1242 > Caccovivens. The sequence goes on from CALVNZ010000002.1 coordinate 69,829, forward strand.
CATAACCAGTTGCTTTTTCGTCTTCATTTCCAAATTCTATCACTGCTGTGATTGTTGATGATGTTTCACCAGCGTTGATCACTGCATTGTAAGTTGTCCAAACCGAGCTGTTTAATCCTTTTTCATATAAAATAACAATTCCGTCTTCATCAATTAATTTAATATTAAATTTTGCATTTTCTCCATAAGTTTTGAAATCAATTGAGAAATTGTAATAGCTTCCAGCTGTCAAAGTAAATGTTGATGAAGTGATTGATTGATAATCAAGTTGAGCGTTATACATCATCAAAATGTTGTTTACATCATCAGTTTTAGAATCAGCATTTGGGTTTCCTGGATTTGCAAGTGATTGTGCCCAGTCATAGCCATTTGCCTTGTATGATTCAAAGTAAGGAGCATAAATGTTGATGATGCCAGCTTCTTTGGTTGCAGGAAGTGATGATTGTGAAATTTCAAAACCTGCTGGTTTAACAGGAAAATTATGTTCCTTTGTCTCTGGTTCACCTTGATTAAAGTAACCATTTGTTATTGTTGTGCTTTCATCAGTTGCTGTTGCAAGTTTTAAAACATTTCCTTCGCTAGAAAAATCACTGTAAGCAATTTGTTCCAAAGTTATGTTGTCAACAACGACACCACCTTTAGCCAAAGAATCACTTGTCCCAAGCATTAATGACATTGTCACTTCTGAATCATATCGGTCATGCCCTTGAATGTAGAATGTTACTTCATTGTAGCTGTTAATAAAATTGTTTGAACCATTTGTTGAAACAGCAGAAGATGTTGCTGACATAAGTTCATAATTTTTTAAATATTCAAAATTGTTTTTAATTGTTTCAGTTTCGTTGAGTTTAACATAAAAACTTCCGCTTTCTAAATCTGCAAATTTGACACGCAAAGTCACTTTATATGTCATCATTGACTTAATTTCGAAAGGCAAAGATTTGGCTGTAACATAAGAATCATCGTCAGTCCACAAAACTAAAGCTTGTGAGTTGTCTTTTGCAAAATCTGTGCCAGGGTAGGTAAGACCAGTGGTGTTTTTAAAGTTGTCCTCATTCATGTTTAAGATCATAGCATGAGAGTTTTCTGCAGACGTTGTCTTTTCCCAACCAACCAAATTGTTTGTGGAGCCTTCCAAATCTTTTTCAAAATCAAAGTTTAAGGAAGATGTGTCAACGAAATTAGATTTTTCAATCAAAACATTTTTGCAAGCAATTCCACTTTCTTGATTTTTTTGCATTGTCCAGTAGTAAGCGTTTTCAGAAAGTTGTCTGCCACAAACTTCATCAAAGAATGCCACGCCTGTTGATGCAAAAGTTTCTGAACCCAGCCATAAATCAATTGTTATTGTTTGTTCTTGCGCTCCTGTTGCGATGTAGTAATATTGCACTTGCCATTCTCTTGCTTGAATGTTTGTTGTTGAAAGTTCAATCTCGTCACCGTTTTCATCAACAAGCCCAGAAATATAAATTGAAGCAAATTCATTTGCGTCGTTGAACGATGCAGTTTTCACTGCGACAGAAAATTCATAATAGCTATTTGCAGAAAGAGTGATTTCGTCTGAAATGTAGCCTTCACTGATTTCTCTTGCTTGATAGTTTGCATTATTTGGGGAAGAAGATGATGAATTTATCATCAAGATTTTGTTATCTTCCGTTCCGTAAGTGCCCGGATTATTTTTTAAATAGTAGGTCGACGACGAGTTTGTTGAATAATTAGTCACGGTGTCAATGATCATCGTTTTTGCACCAGTCGAACCATAATATCTTTGCCAGCCACTTGGATCATCTTCATAGTAAGTTCCAGAAATATCACCAAAACTTCCGTTTGTTATTGAAACGGAAGAAGTATATTGTGAAAAAGATGATGCTTGAGAGATGTTTTGTGGTTGTGAAAGTCCCAAAAGTGAAAGAGGTAAAGCCAAACCAAGCATACCAGCAGTCAAAATTTTTAAGCCTGTTTTTTTCTTTGTCATGTAAAATTTTTCCTTAATTTAAAATGTCAATATTTAGTATATAACAAATTAATTTAATAATCAAATATTTTTTGCTAAAAATAACACTAAATATGAAAAAAAATTCCAAACAGAAAACAAAAATTACAAAAAAAAATATTGCTAAAAAACTTATGCTTGTTTTAATTGGGGGCGTGATTGGGTTTTTAAATGGTTTTTTTGGAGGAGGTGGAGGAATGGTTTGCGTTCCAACCTTAGAAAAGTTTCTAAACCTTGACAATAAAAAGGCACACGCAACAGCGATAGCAGTGATATTTCCACTTTCAGTTGTGAGTTGCGCTGTTTATATTTTCAAGGGCGCCATTCAATCGTTGCCGTTAATGACGGTTGGACTTGGTGTGATATTAGGTGGAATTTTAGGTTCAATTTTACTAAAATATCTTTCTTCAAATGTTATTAGAGTTATTTTTGCTGTGCTTATGCTCGCTGGTGGATTGAGGTTGATTTTATGACGATTTTCTGGCCTATATTTTTTGGTATTTTAGGTGGTTTTGTTGGGGGATTAGGCATGGGTGGAGGCACTGTGCTCATTCCTCTTTTAAGCATATTTTTAGGATATAACCAACAATTAAGTCAAGGAATTAATCTTTTAACTTTTTTAGTTATGGCTGTCGTTTCAATTTGGATCCATTCGAAAAATGGGCTCATTCAAACAAAAGGAATTTTATGGATTGTTTTAGGGGGCGTTGTTTTTTCTGTTTTGGGGGCTTTTCTTGCAACCGTTATGCCAAACTTAATTTTAAGAAAAATATTTGGCGGATTTTTGTGTGTTTTAAGTGTTTTTGAATTTTTAAAAATTTTTAAAAAAAAGCCTAAAATTTTAAACAATAAAAATAAAAAATAATTAAAAAATACACATTTTTTTAATAGTTGTTTTAAGCAAACTTTTTGTTTTGATTTTTAAAAAAATGGTTTACAAAGCGATTGCTTTATGTTATAATGCAGGCAGAGGTGAAATGCGTTATGAAGGTTAATCCTAAAAAATGTATAGGGTGTGGCACTTGCATTGCGATATGTCCTGTTGAAGCAATTTCTTTTGATAAAAATGGAAAAGCAAAAATAAATCAAAACAAATGTATTCATTGCGGGGCGTGCGCATCAAGTTGTCCTGTTAGTGCAATAGATCAAAATTAAAAAGGGGAATTGACTGTGGAAAAAATTGCTATTATTGAACTTGCTGATTCAGCTATTAATCTTTCAATTTTTGAGACACAAAATGGAAGATACAAATTAATTAGACAAGAAAAAGATTTTGTTTCAATCTTTAAAGATATTTTTGAAGAAAAACTTTTGCGACCAAAAACCATTGCTGATGTGGTTTCCATTTTAAAATTATACAGAAATGTCATTGAAGACAATAATGTTCAAAAAATAATTGCTGTTGCTGATAATATGATTTCATCGGCAAGAAACCAAAGAGGTTTTTTTGATGAAATTTTTAATAACACGGGAATTACTTTTACATTTTTAACAGAAGAAGATGTTGTTAAAAACATTTATACTTCAGTTGTTAATTCTATTGACAATTCAAAAGGTGGCATCATTTATATCGGTGCAAATGAAAGTCATTTGATAAGATATAACCGTCGCACAACTTTGGGGTCAGTTTGCATTCCTTATGGATATGAAAACATCATGCAAGGCAAAGATGTAGCATTTGAAGACATGAAAAAAATCTTTTTGGCTGAATTGAAAGCAAGAGATTTTAAATTCGAAAGTGAAGCACCTTTGGTTGGCGTTGGTGTGCCTTTTATCAATCTTGGAAGAATTGCAAAAAAGATTGACCATTATTCTTTAGAACTTGACAACAACTATGACGTGACAGGGCAGTCGGCAAAAGCTGTTATGAATTTTGTCAACGGACTTGATGTTGAAAAAGTTAAAAAAGTGAAAGGCCTTGTTGATGATAGGACAGAAGTTTTATTCTCTGGTTTTGCCATTGTTTCTGCAATTTATGACTATTTTAAAGATGCAACAATTACTATTAGCACAGCAAACAAGAGAGAGGGAATAATTGCAGGCAGCATTTCTGCTGATGTGCAAGAAAAACTTTCAGATCTTTTGGCAAGTTCGTTTTACAACAGATATGAATTTGAAAAAGACGACTTATCAGTAAACAATCGTGTCGCAAACATGGCTACAATTTTGTTTAAACAATTAAAAGTTATGCACAAACTTCCAAGAGCCTATGTTAAACCAATGAGAGTTGCGGCATATATGTTCGACAGTGGAAAGAAAATTTGTTTCGAAGATTATGAAAAACATGGTTTTTATGCAATTTTGAATTCTGGACTTTGTGGAGTCAGCCAAAAAGATTTGCTTTTAGGTGCATTTATTTGTGAGTGTCAAACGTCCGATAATTTCAATCTTTCAAAATGGATGAAATATAAAGATCTTCTCACTGATGAAGACTTGAACGCTGTGAGAAAACTTGGCGTGATTGTCAAATTATCGGCAGCATTAAACAGTTCAAAGAAATTGATTGTGACTGATGTAATGTGCGATATTTTGGGCGACTCAATTATTATGAAACTTATTGTTAATGGCGATCCAACTTACGAAATTATGCAAGGGATGAAAGTGGCTAGGGATTATCGTAAATTCTTTAAAAAGAATCTTCAATTAATTTAAGGAGGTGCAAAGTGCGCTATAAATATGCGATAGAACTTGGCGGTGCTTACACAAACATTTTTATCAGAGGTGATGGCTTTGTTTTAAAAGAGCCAACTTTGCTTGCGGTTGAAAATAGTTTGGAAGGATATAAGGTTAAAGCTGTAGGACAAGATGCAAAAAAACTTCTTTGGAAGACAACAGATGATGTTGAAATTTTTAATCCTATGGCAAACGGTGTGATTGAAAATTTTGAATATGCACAAATCATGCTTTCTACTTTTTTGAAAAAAGTGGGTTTTAAAAAAGGTGCGAATGTTGTTTGTTTGATTCCATGTGGCTTAAACAAGGAAGACAAAGAAAGTTATTATTCTTTGTTTGAAAAACTCGGATTTAATGAAGTTTTGCTTGTGCCTTCTGTTATTTGCTCATTAATTGGCTTTGGAGTTAATGTTGCTTCTCCAAAGGCATCGATGCTGGTTGACATTGGTGGAACAACAACGGATATCGCAGTTGTCAATCTTGGCTCAATATTGAAAGGCGCAACTCTTGGAATTGGTGGGAAAAGCATAGACATAGCCATTGCGAACTCTTTGGCACTTGGTAAAGATGGAATATTGATTGGTTTGCCAACTGCTGAAAAAGTTAAAAATGAAATTGGCAGTTTATATAAAAATGACACGCTAAACATGGAAGTTATGGGGCTTGACATTAAAACCAACACGCCAAAATCCAGAATTGTTTCTTGTGGCGAAATTAGAAGGGTTATTGAAGCATATTTGGAAGAAGTTGTGAGAACCGTGAATGTTACAATCAACACCTTGCCACCTGAAATTTCAACAGACATAATAAAAAATGGTGTGGTTTTCACAGGGGGAGTTAGCCAACTTGCAGGATTTGAAGACTTTTTAAAGAAAAATTTGACTTATAATTTTAAGATCTCACAAGATCCAGAAGATTTGGCAATTTTTGGTGCAGGAAAGCTTATTGGTGATGAAGCACTTTTAAAAATTGTTGCTGGAAATTGATAAGCACATGTTTTGATTTAACTCGACAAGAAAGAGTGGTTTTTCAACAAAATTATTCTTTCTTTTTTTTATGCCTATTTGCTAAAATTTTTTTATCTTTATGAGGGGGAATATGGCAAGAAAAATCGTTTTAACAAGTGGCAAAGGTGGAGTTGGTAAAACGACCATATGTGCAAATTTAGGCGTGCAACTTGCAAGTTTAGGGTTTAGGACTGTTTTGGTGGATGTTGATATTGGACTTAATAATCTTGATGTTGTCATGGGACTTGAAAAACAAGTTGTTTTTGACATCACTGATGTCATTATGGGAAAATGTCGTGCAAAGCAAGCGTTGGTTGAAGATTCAAAGTTTCAAAATCTTTTTTTGTTGCCATCTTCTCATTACGGCGGGAAAACAAAAATTTTAGGCGAACATGTGAGAAGTGTGCTTAATATGCTTGACTCATCTTTTGATTATATTTTGATTGATTGCCCAGCGGGTGTCGATGCTGGTTTTCACAGGGCAGTGTTTTCAGCAAACGAAGCCATTGTTGTCGTCACTCCTCATCTTTCGAGTTTAAGAGATGCAAACAAGGTTATAGGGCTTTTAAATGAATATGATTTAACAAGCAAAGGACTCGTCATCAATCGAATGAGAGGCGATTTGCTCGCAAGCGGTGAAATGCTTAAAGTTGAAGATGTCGTCAGAGCGATGCATTTGCCACTTTATGGCGTTATTCCAGAAGATGACGCAATTTCAAGCGCATGCTCGATTGGAGGTTATTTAAATTCTGTTGATTCTGCAAGAGCTTTTTCTTTGCTTTGTGAAAACATTCACACTGGCACAAAGAAGATTTATGATTGTGAAATGAAATATCGTGGATTTATGGGCTATTTAAGAAGAAACATAAAAAAGAGGGTGTAAAATATGAGCAGGCTAGAATCATTGTTGCAAGCAGACAAAAATTATGTGCCGGAAGAAGTTGTGCTTTTGATGAAAAGTGAAATAAAAAAACTTTTAAAAGAGTTTGTTCTTTTAAATTCAGATGTGAAAATTCGCTTTGTTTCTCACGATGGGATAAAGTTTTTTATAGAATTTGAAGCGGAACGCGTCCGTTCTTTTGGCTATATGTCAAGAAAATAAAAAATGCACAGTTTGTGCATTTTTTTATTTTTTAGTTTTTTTATTCAAAATAAACAAGACCATAGCATTTTGGCCCGACATGTGAACCAACAACGCATCCAATGTCGCAAACAACCTGTTCTTTTTGTGTTATGTCCAAAATAGAACCGTATTTTGTGATGATTTTGTCAATCATTTCAGGGCAATCTGAATGTCCAAAATAAACAGGGAAGGTTTTGTCACGATTTTTTGCTTTTGTAACTAGATACATCAAAGCTTTAACTTCACCCATAACTTTTGCTTCATTTGTAACTTTGCCACCTGCTAAAGTAATGATTGGTTTAACATTTAACATTGAACCCATAACTGCACCAGCAGCTGAAAGTCTGCCACTTGCACGCAAGTATTTTAAGTCACCTATAACTGCGACAAGTTTAACTTTTGAAATTAATTCATCAAGTTTGTTAATGACACTTGTCAAATCATCATTTTTTTCAATAAATTTTGCAAGTTCAACCAAAATTGCTCCTTGTGCCCATGTTGTAACAGTCGATTGACGATAAGTGACATTTTGCATTTTAAGTGCTTGCACAGCACCTTCAACTTGATGAATTGTTGCCGTCATTTCTGATGATATTGTCAAAACGATGACATGTACATCAGGTTTATTTACAAATGGAGTCATGATTTCTTCAAATAAAAATTGATTAGGCATGCTTGTCTTTGGAATTAAACCTGTTTCATAAATTTTGTTATAAAATTCTTTGGTTTCCAAACCTTGAGGATAAATGTCTTCACCAAAGCGCACTTCAATTGGAACTAATGTTATGTCATATTTTTCTGCTAAATCTTTTGGAATATCGCAAGATGCGTCAGCGATAAGTTTATATTTCATATTTTTCTCCTCTAATGTAATTAAATTACACATATAGTATAACAAAAACATTTTCAAACGCAAAATAATTAAACAAAATTTAAAGTAACAAAAAAAAGCGCCCACGCGCTATTATCTGGTGCCGCTGGTGGGAGTCGAACCCACATGAAGTTGCCCTCAACGGATTTTGAGTCCGTCGCGTCTGCCTGCGTCACAAACTTCGCTCTTGCTTGTTTGCCTGACGGCAAAAAAAAGCACCATCGCTCGTTTGTTCCTTTTCCCCAAAAATGATTAACATTTTCGGGGACCCCGATAGTGCGGAATGCCATACGCTTAATAATATGATCATCTGGTGCCGCTGGTGGGAGTCGAACCCACATGAAGTTGCCCTCAACGGATTTTGAGTCCGTCGCGTCTGCCATTCCGCCACAGCGGCATTTTTCAATGCCTTATCATTTTATCATATCTTTTATTTTTTTTCAACTCTTTTAATCATTTTTTTTATTTACTTTTATTTTCAAAATTTCTTCTAAAATTTAAATGTTTTGCCGTCAAAACATTGCCAAAACATTGTCAATATGTCGTCAAAATTCGACAAATTTGTAAAAAAATCGCAAAAACTAAAAAAAACTTGGCATTTCAATTTGACTATTATTTAAGTCAATTTTATAATTTTTTTGTATAACGCGAAAACCAATTTAACTTTTGCGCAGAAGTTTTAAATTGTTGTTCCAGTTTTACGCAAAAATCTAACTACTATAATCTTTTTATAAAAAACTTAATAAAAATTTGGCCTTAAGTTAGGTTATAGCATTTTTATTGCAAAAATATTAATTAAAGGGGAAAATTAAAATATGCAAAATCATGTTTGGGGCAAAACTTTGCTTTCGGTTTATCGTTATTTAGAAAGGATTGCAGATGCAATCGACAACATTATTGAAAAAAAAGCTGTTCAAACATCTTCCATGCTTGGAAGTGATGCTTTGACGCATAACACGCTTGCTTTGGCTAATAAAATCATCGACTTGTCAGAAAGAAAAGTTAAACTTATTAACATAAAATTACTAATTGAAAAAGCACTTTCTTCAATGGATGAAAAAGGCGCTAAAATTTTAATTTTAAAATATTTTGATAATTTGCCTTGTGAAGAAATTTTAAAGACTTTAAATCTTTCACGAAGAACATATTTTAGACGCATTGGCGAGATGGAAGGCGCTTTTGAAGCACAATGCGCGATGTTTGGTTTTCCTATGGAAAGACTTGACAGTTATCTTGCAAGTGAAAGTTGGATTGTCAGTGTTAAGGAAAAATTCTTAAAAAGCAATAAAGACGAAAAAGTTGTTTTTGTCAAAGAACGCATTTGTTTATAAATCATCTTCATTAAATTCGTAATAGTCTTTTGATTTCCTTGCAAATATTTTACCCCTAGGTTTTTTAAGCTTTTTGGAAGGACTTAACAGAAGATAGAGAATGATCAGACATGGCAAACTTACAGCCAAAATTATGATAGCTTTAACTGTGTCACTCAAACCACCGGCGTTTATTGATGAAGTTGAAAAGACAAGTTCGTTTGTAATTTCTGGAAAATATTCGGTGTTCTCTGTGAAAGACTCAAATCCGTCACAATAATATGAAAAAGCATAACCATAAGATGTTTGACCATTTGTTGTGATTTTTGAATAATACCATGCGTTAGAAGAATTAGGGAAAGGCTCTTCTCCAATTTGTATGCCATAAAGTGTGTAAGAATCTAAAAAGTTTAATTTTCCTAAAATTGTGCTTTCATATGACGTTTTTTCATAAAAATTTAATCCATTATCGTTAAAAACTCTAAAAGTTTCATTTGGGAAGGGTGAAGTTGGCGTTCCGTCCATTGGTGTGACTTCATCTTTTTTTACATAACCAGACAGGTCTTGATATTTTGCTTTATAAAAATTTTCTCCAGCGTTGTCGTAAAGTATTACAAAATATGATGAAGGAATGGTGAAAAGACCAAATTCTTCGTTGGGTTGAGAATAGAATTTTGCTTCTTGTAATACTTTTGCATAATAACTTTTTGTTTCGTCTGCATGAGCTATGACGAAATCTGTCGTTGGAAAAAATATGACAAAAGATATCAATGCGATAATTAATTTTTTCATAGTTCAATTTTAAAACTAAAATATTTAAAAGGAAACGATTATTCTGTCAATTATGGAGGAGTGATGTCAGATATTATAGAAAAACTTGAGTTAGTCAACAGAGAAATTGCTCGTAGATTGCCAAATAAAAATTTGGCAGATTACAACACTGGCAAAAAGATTCATTTAAAACAGCTTGCTTTTCATAAATGTCCAAAACGCAATCGTTGGGTTTTTGGTGGAAACAGAAGTGGGAAAAGTGAATGTGGGGCAGTGGAAACTATTTATTTGGCTAGAGGCATCCATCCTTTTCGTAAAAACAAAAAAGACATCAGTGGTTGGGTGGTTTCTCTTTCAAAACAAGTTCAGCGTGATGTGGCACAAGAAAAAATTTTGAGATATTTGAATTCTTCGTGGATTGAAAAAATTGTTATGCAAAGCGGAAGTGAAGGGTCCCCAGAAACTGGCATTATTGATTTCATTTTGCTCAAAAATGTTTTTGGTGGCGTTAGTAAAATCGGCTTTAAAAGTTGTGACCAAGGCCGAGAAAAATTTCAAGGCGCTTCTCTTGATTTTGTGTGGTTTGATGAAGAACCACCTTTTGAAATTTACAGAGAATGTCAAATGCGAGTTTTGGATAGGCAAGGTGATATATTTGGAACGATGACGCCACTTAAAGGTTTAAGTTGGGTTTACAATGAAATTTATTTGAATTGTCATGCTTCGCCCGAAGTTTGGTGTGAGCACATGCAATGGGAAGACAATCCATTTATTTCTCAAGAAGAAATAAAACTTTTGTCACAATCTATGTCCGAAGATGAACTTGAATCTAGAAAATTTGGAAAATTCACCGCTTTGGGTGGGCTCGTTTATCCGGAATTTGACGAAAGCGTGCATGTGATTGATCCTTTTGATGTTCCTATTGAATGGCAGGACAATATTTCGATTGACCCTGGTTTAAACAATCCGCTGTCTGCACATTTTTACGCTGTTGATTTTGATGGAAATATTTATGTCATTGCAGAGCATTTCGAAGCAAAAAAAGATGTGGAATATCATGCGGGCAAACTAAAAGAAATTGCTAAAAAACTCAACTGGCATTTTTCAAATGATGGAAGACTTGTCGCGCTTATTGACAGTGCAGCTTCGCAACGGACTTTGGCTAGCCAAAAAAGTGTGGTTGATTTGTTTTATGAAAACGGAATTTTAGTAAATCCAAAAGTCAACAAAGATATGTTCTCTGGCATTTCAACTGTCAAAAGATATTTAAAAGATGGAGAAGGAAAAGCACATTTGTTCATATTTAAAAACTGCGTGAATTTAATTCAAGAATTTAAAACTTATTTTTGGGGCGATGAAGACAGTCCTATAAAAAAAGATGATCATGCTTTAGACGAATTAAGATATTATCTTATGTCGAAACCATTGCCTCACAAACCTATGCAAAACAAAAGTTTAATAGAAAAAGACAAAGAAAAACTTATAAGGAAATTGCGATACAATCGTTTTGGTAGATGAAATATTTTTCAAAAATTGTAGAAAATAATAGAAACAACTAAAATTGTTTGGAAAAATAAATAAAATATGATAAATTTAACATAGTTAAAATATGAAAAAGATTTATGCGTTTTTACTAATTTTATCTTTTGCATTTTTGGCATTTACTCCATTTGTAATGGAGAGTTTTGAAGCGAAAGCAGATGGAGCGCAACAAGAAAATATAATTAAAATTGACAGTTTCGACAATCTTTCAAATGTGGCAGAAAATGTCAACATCGGAAGTGATGACTATTTTGGCAAAACTTTAAAATTGACAAGTGACATTACTATAACTGGTGCGTGGAATCCAATAGGATCACAAAACCATGTTTTTAAAGGAAATTTTGACGGAAACGGATTCTCTATTGATGTGAGCAATGCTGTAATCAATGGTGGCTCTTACCAAGGTATTTTTGGTTATGTTTCTGGTGGGGAGTTTAAAAACGTTCAGATTATTGGAAATGTTATGAGCGCAAACGGACAACTTTTGCCATCTTCAAGCAATGATGAAGTTTACTCTGGACTTCTTATTGGAATGGGTGAAAGCGTTTCAATAACAAATTGTGAACTGATTTTACCAGATAATTACATTGAAAATGATATTTTAATTTCAAAGAAAACCACAGTTGGCGCTTTGGCAGGGAAACTTGTTAACAGCACAATTTCAAATGTTGTTTCTTATTTAAATTTGTCTTTTACATATGAGCTTGCAAATGCTTACACAATAAAAATTGGTGGTCTTGTTGGCGTAGGAAGTAATGTGGTTGCAGAAAAAGTTGTGGTTTTTGGCGACTCTATTTTAAGGGTCGAAAATCAACAACCTCAAAAATCGTCGACGCTTTATCTTGGTGGATTGTTCGGTGAAATTGAAGGTGGAAAGATCAAAGACAGCGTTCAAGGTGGAAACGTTAAAATCGAAAATAAAAATGATGTTGACAAGTTTAAAGTTGCAACAGTTGTCGGAAATATTTTGGTAAATCCACAAAGTGGAGATATTTCATCAGTTGCTTTTTATGCATCATCACAAGAGGAAAAAGCGTTTGGAGTTTTTGAAAATGACGATGAAATCACTTACAAACCAAAGAACACAGCAACAAATGATTATGTAATGAGAGTTTTAAAAGACACAATGCTTTCCCGTTCTTTTTACACTTCTTTGACCACTGGTTTCGTCCTTGACGGCACAACTTACACTTTTGGTTGGAATGAAGATTTAGCAGACTGGGATTTTGCAAACACTTGGGTGCTTGTGTCTTCGGCAGACTCGACAACTCAACTTCGCTTGCAAGCATTTCAATATTTTAAAATCAATTTGTCCAGCGTTTTAGACTCAAGATTAACTAGTGTTGAAGGATTTTCCGAAGCGCAGGTGCAATATGGCGACTCAACCGAATTAAAAGTCACTTTTAAAGGTGCTGAAAATGATGTTTTGGTTGATAATTCAAAATATTATGATGTGACAGACATTTCTCTTAATGGAGAAAGCATTGGTTTAGAAAATTTTATTGAAGAAAGTGAAGGGGTTTTTGTTTCAAAAGACGGCAATTACAAACTTGTTAAGTCAATTGAAAATGGAAAGACCGTTTATAGTTTGAAAGTGGTTGCTTCAAATGCAACGGAAGGGAATTATTCTTTTGTTTTGACGGCAATAAAATATCCGGCTTATTTTGTGGCAGGACAAGTTAAAGAAGATGGGACTGTTGATGTTGGGGCTAATGGCGGAATAAGATACAAAGGGACAACTGCCACAAGCGATTTTCTTAATAAGGAATTATACAAAGGTGGCACAAATGTTGAAATAGAAGCATTGGGTGATAAGACATATGTGTTCACATCTTGGAGTTTGTATTATTTAGATTCAAACGGAACCGTTTTATATAATGGTCAAAAATGGAAAGAGGCAGAGGGCGTGTCATTCGAGTCGACTTCAAATCCACTAAAAGTTGTTTTTGGAGGTGATGACAAAACTGAAACTGCATTTAATCAAACATTTTTGCTTATTGCAAATTTTGTAAATGATCCTTGCTCTTTGACTTTTAGTTTTGATCCGAGCTTAATTACAAAAGTTGATGTAAATGGTCAAGAATTCAGCACTAGTGGGCAAACGGCACTTCTTGACAAAAATGAAAGTGTGGTTTTGAAAATTTATGTTGCGAAAAATGTTAAATTGAATGTTGATTCACTTTCGTCGTCGATAAAAAATATGTTTGCTTCAAACACTTCGCGCCTTGATTATGACACTTACACCGATCCATTAAATGATGAGTTGATTGTTCATGAATTCACTTTTTCTACTTCATCGTTTAATTATGCTAGTTCATCAAACTTTACTTTTTCGTTGAGAGCTGAAGAAGGGGAAGGTGAAGAAGACAACGATCCAACAGTTTGGATTGTTGTTGGAGTTGTAGGCGGTGTTGTTTTGCTTGCAACAGCAGGGCTTGTGACATGGCTTGTTTTAAGAAGAAGAAATGCAGGCGGTGGAAAAGACGACTACAAAAAATATTATTATTAAAAATAAACAGCGTTAAAACGCTGTTTTTTTTATTCTTGAACATGGTTTTTAGGATTTATAAAACTTGATTTTTCACTTGCTTGATAAATGACTTTGTCTCCATATTTTTCATTTATTTTGTCAATTGACAAACTTATTTTTTCTTTTTTTTCGTCAAAAAAACTTAATTGCCTAAACTTGTCAATTTTATTTAAGTTCGAGCATCTCAATCGTATGGCACGAATTGGTTTGGAATAATCAAAAAAGGAATCAATCAAAATCATTGCTTCCTTAATTAAGACGCTTGTTGCAAAACACGGAGCAATGGTTTTTGATTTTCGCATCTTTTCAAATTCGTTGGTTTTTAATGAAACAGAAATGGTTTTTGCTTCGAAGTTGCCTTGAATCAACCTTGAAGAAACTTTTTCTGCTAAAAAAGCGATCACTTTTTCAATGTCTTCGCGATTCGTAATGTCAGTTATAGTTGTGGTGCCGTTTCCAATACTTTTTGGTGGAACTAATTCAAAATAATTATGAACCAAATCTTCGTCGCTTCCAAGCAGATTTCTTTTTAAATGAAGACCTGTTTTGCCCATGAGTTTTAAAATTATTTCATCTTTTAAATTACAAAAATCTTGAATTGTTTTTATGTTCATAAGTGCAAATTTTCTTTCAAGTTTTTTCCCAATTCCAACTATTGAATTAAGGGGAAGTGGAAAAGCAATTTTTTTATAATCATTTTTTGAAATTTGGGTGACAGCATCAGGTTTTTTTATGTCTGAGCCAAGTTTAGCATAAATTTTGTTGAAAGAAACTCCAATAGAAACGGTAAATCCAAATTCTTTTTTTACTTTTTCCCTTATTTCGTTTGCTATTTGCAGGCCATCTTTTTTTAAAAGTTTTAAAGAATTTGTCACATCAAGCCAACATTCATCAAGACCCAAAGGCTCTACGAAATCAGTGTAATCCAAATAAATTTGGTGCAGTTTTTTGGAAATTTCTTCATAAACGGAATAATGTGGTGCTAGGCAAACAAGTTCAGGACAATATTGCTTTGCCTCGTAAATACTTTGTCCGGTTTTCACGCCAAGCGATTTTGCGAGTTCATTTTTCGCTAAAATAATCCCTGTTCTTTTTGCAGGATTGCCTGCCACAGCCACGGGTTTATCTTTCAAATGTGGTTGCGTTGTGCACTCAACAGAGGCAAAAAAATTGTTGACATCAGAATGTAAAATCGTTCTCATTTATTTGCCATGCTCCCTTAAAAATAGTATAATTACATTGTATATATTCTATCAAGTAGGTCTTTATTATGCAACAAAATTTTTATAATGCTTTTTGTGTCGTGAAGGATGAACAAGATTTTGTCAAAAATGTTTCAAACGGTGTTGAAAAACTCGACTGTTTGTGTGAAGATCCATTTTTTGCTGTGCAAATGATGAAAAAATATAATCTTAATGGCAAAATTATTGTTCCAATGAAATTCGCTCTTGACAATGCTAAACTTTTAAAATTAAAAAATTCTGGGTTTAAAATTTCAATCTTTATAGATTTGTTGGAAGATGAAAACATTTTAAATGCAATTGCGATGACGCAAATTCCAACCACGCTTTTGCTTTATGAAAACTTAAATAGAACGGGTGAGATATCGCAAAAATATGGCGGGGTTATGCCAGCACAAGTTTTAGAAAAATTTGGTTTTCTCGACACAGAGTGCACCATTGTTGGCGCAATGTATGCCGACAAAGATGATCTCACAATTTTGGGAGATTATGACGCAAAAGTTGTTTTATGCCCGCGCTCTTTTGCAAGCAAAGGCGGAACTTTTGCAAATTTAAAACTTTTGCAAAAATATGATTTAAAGCTTTTTCTTGGCACTTTCGATTTTAATGAAATTGATTTTCAAAAAGAGAAAGAGTTTTTAAAACTTACAAATTGTGCCTTGCACGAAAGTAAAGACGCAATCAGTGATGAATTTTTAAATAAAATTTCCAAAGGAGAACAAAAATGACTATTAATGAAAAATTAGCAAGCGAATTTGGGTTAAAACCCGTTTATGTTGAAAACATCATATCTTTATTAGATGAAGGAAACACGATTCCTTTTATCGCGCGATATAGAAAAGAAATGCATGGATCATGCGACGACCAAGTTCTTCGTGCGTTTTCTGACAGACTTAAATATTTGAGAAATCTCAATGAAGAAAAAGAAAAAGTTCAAAGAGTCATCACAGAACAAGGGAAATGGACGGAAGAACTCAGGCAAGCGCTCGAAAATGCACAAACTTTGACAGAAGTTGAAGACATTTACAGGCCTTACAAACCAAAGCGTAAAACTAGGGCGTCCGTTGCCATCGCAAAAGGGCTTGAACCACTTGCAGATTTGCTTGAAAAACAAGATAAAAACATATTAATTTTAAAAGAAGCAGAAAAGTTTATCACAGAAGAAGTTTTGACTGTTGAAGATGCGATTGCCGGTGCAAAAGACATTTTGGCGGAAAGAATCAGTGATGACGCAAATTTAAGGAAAACTTTAAGAGAACTTTTATATGAAAAAGCTATGATTGAATGTGAATTGCTTGATGGCGAAAACAAACTCACATATGAAACTTATGCTGGATTTAAACAACAAGCAAAATTGTTGCCTAGTCATCGTGTGCTTGCAATCAATCGTGGAGAAAAAGAAAAGTGTTTGAAAGTGAGTGTTGTGGTTAATCTTGAATTAATGCTCAAAGAAATTAGATTTGCTTATAAAAAAGACAATCCTGACACTGATGAAATTATAGAAGAAGTGATTGACGATGCTTATGAAAGATTGCTTTTCCCAGCGCTAGAAAGAGAACTTCGTTCAACTTTGACTGACACTGCATGTGAGCAAGCTATTAAAATGTTTGAAGTCAATTTAAAACCACTTTTAATGGAAGCACCACTTAAAAACAACATTATTTTAGGTTTAGACCCAGCTTACAGAACCGGTTGTAAAATTGCAGTCATTGACACAAAAGGTGATGTGCTTGCAACAACAGTGATTTATCCAACACCCCCACAATCTAAAACGGAAGAGTCAATTGCAAAACTTAAAGAATTGATTGAAAAATACAATGTAGACATAGTTTCAATCGGCAACGGGACAGCTTCAAAAGAGGCAGAAATTTTTGTTGCGGAACTCATTAAACATGTTTCAAGACCTGTTTCTTATGCCGTTGTCAGTGAAGCAGGCGCATCAGTTTACAGCGCATCAAAGTTAGGGGCGGAGGAGTTCCCTGATTATGATGTTTCTTTGCGAAGCGCTGTTTCTATTGCCAGAAGATTGCAAGATCCTTTGGCAGAACTTATTAAAATTGATGTAAAAAGCATTGGTGTTGGACAATATCAACACGACATGCCTCAAAACAGGCTTACCGAAGTTTTGACAGGAGTTGTTGAAGATTGCGTAAACAGCGTTGGGGTTGACCTTAACACTGCTTCTCCAAGTCTTTTGTCTTATGTTTCAGGGCTTAATATGTCAATAGCAAAAAACATAACGGCATACAGAGCGAAAATTAAAGGCTTTAAAAACAGAGAACAACTGCTTTCAGTACCAAAATTGGGGCCAAAAGCCTATGAGCAATGTGCAGGATTTTTGCGTATAACTGACGGTGATAACATTCTCGACAACACTGCGGTGCATCCAGAAGCCTATGAAGCAACTAAAAAGCTTTTGAATTTGTTTGGAGTAAGTTTGGAAGATGTCAAGAAAGGTGATTTAAGTTTGGAAAGCCTTGTTAAACTGAAAGGTGAAGAAAAGGTTGCAAACGAAATTGGTGTGGGCGTTCCAACACTTAAAGACATCGTTTCAGAAATTCAAAAACCGGGAAGAGATATTAGAGAAAGCATGCCAAAGCCTGAACTTAGGTCAGATGTGATCACCATGGAAGATTTAAAAGAGGGAATGGTGCTTTCAGGAACTGTGCGAAATGTTATTGATTTTGGTGCGTTTGTCGATATTGGCGTGCATCAAGATGGACTTGTGCATATTTCTCAAATTTCAGATGATTACATTAAACATCCTTCGGAAGTTTTGAAAGTTGGACAAAAAGTTCAGGTAAAAATTTTAAGTGTTGATTTGACGAAAAAACGCATAGCATTGACTATGAAAGGAATTGAGAAGGAGTGAGTTTGAAAGACATTTGCTCAAATTGCGGGACAAGTTATAAAGAAATTATGCGAACAGGTTTTGTTGGCTGTGAAGAATGCTATCGTTCAATTCAGCCTTTGACTGAAAATGTTCGTGAACTTTTTGATGGGAAAATGCATTCAGGGAGGTCACCAAAGTAAAACATGACTGATTTTGATTGTGTTGCAATTTCATCAAGAATTCGGTTTGCGCGAAATGTTGCGGGCATTGGATTTATGCCGTCAAAAATTGACGAAGCACAAATTTCTTACCTGACCGACTCAATGGTGGCACTTTTGTCAGCTTCGGGAGATTACACAATCATGCCACTTGCATTTATGCCTCTTTCAAGATGCAAGGCGCTTTTGGAAAGACATGTTATAAGCAAAGAATTAATCAACAACAAAGATATTTCCGTTGTTGCAACAAATGAAGATGAAAGCTTGATTTTTATGATTTTTGAAGAAGACCATTTGCGTGAGCAATGCATTCAACCAGGTTTTAGTTTACAAGAAGCTTACAATAAACTTTTGCCTATGGATGAAAAAATTTGCAAAAGTTTTAAAATTGCTTTTGACGAAGAATTTGGCTTTTTAACATCTTCACCTGCAAATTTAGGTAATGGCATGCGAGCTTCTGTCATGGTGTTTATTCCTGCGTTAGAAAGAAGCGGAAGAATTGACGAGTTAATTAAAGAAGCTGGACATTTTAATTTAACTTTTCGCGGTTTATATGGCGAAGGGAGTGAAGCGCTTGGAAGCATTTATCAAATTTCTAATCAAGGATTGTTTGCTTGCAGTGAAGAAGAAGTGATTGATAAAGTCAGCGATTTCTTTTTTAACATTTATAATGAAGAGATGAGTTTAAGGAAGAAAATTTTTGACGAAAATCATGATAAAATTTGCGATGAAGTGTTTAGAGCTCTTGCCATTTTAGAAAATAGTTTTCTTTTGGAAGAAAAAGAGATGATTTCACTTTTATCTTTGGTCAGGTTTGGACATGAACTTGGAATTTTAAAAATCAAAGATGTAAATCTTTTTATGAAGCTTTATTATCATGGCTCTTCGGCAAATTTGCATGAAATTCGAGTTTTTTCGCAAGAAAAAAAGGAAAATAGAGTTCGAAGCGAGTATATAGCAAAGAGGGTTAAAAACCTTGTTGAGATTGGGAGGAAGGCATGAATATTGGATCAAATTATTTTTCAGATAATATTGAAAAAGTTATCAAAAATGCAAGTCGCATTGCTTTAAGATTTGGAAGCGATGTTGTGGGAACAGAACACATCCTTTATGGCATTGTTTCTGTCAAAGATTGTTTAGCTTCAAAAGTTTTGGCTGACGAGGGAGTGACAGAAGAAGATTTGTTTGAGCTTTTCAGTGAAAACTCTTATGAAGAAACGATTTTTTCAACAGGTTCGGTGGAACTATCGCCAAGAGTTAAGGATTTGTTTAGAGTGGCTCAACAAATCGCAGTGGAATACAACCATAGTTTTTTAGGGATTGAACATTTGCTTTTGGCATTGCTTTCAAGCCAAGGCTCTGTTGCGGTCAAATTGCTTGCAAATCATTATGGAATTGAAATAGACAGGCTTTATCAAAAGGTTGCAAACCTTTTAAATCAAGCTTCTCAAACGGCAAATTCAAAAGAAACACAATCAAAAAGCACATTGCCTGAAAAATTGCTTGAAATGGGAAGTGACATCACTTTGAAAGCTAGAGAACACAAATTAGATCCCGTTATTGGCAGAGAAGATGAAATAGAGCGTGTGGTTGAAATTTTGTGTAGAAAAACCAAAAACAATCCCGTTTTAATTGGCGAAGCGGGAGTTGGGAAAACGGCCATCGTTGAAGGGCTTGCACAAGCCATAGTTTCCGGAAATGTTCCAGAACTTTTGAAAGACAAAGTTATTTTTTCGTTGGAAATTGGCGGGCTGATGGCAGGAACGAAATATCGTGGTAGCATGGAAGAAAAACTTAAAGACGCCATAGAAACCATCATTGCAAGCAAAAATATAATAGTGTTCATTGATGAAATTCACACGCTTGCACAAGCAGGATCAAAAGAAGGCGAGACAAGCCCTTCGGATATGTTGAAACCATATCTTGCAAGGGGCGAGTTGCAAACTATTGGCGCAACAACAACAGATGAATACAGAAAGTTTATTGAAAAAGACAAAGCACTTGAAAGACGTTTTCAACCAATTTTGGTTTCACCACCATCAGTTGAAGACACAATTCAAATTTTAAAAGGTTTGAAAGATTCTTATGAAGCTTTCCATAAAATTAAAATAAGCGACGAAGCCATTGAAGCCGCCGCAGTTTTGTCAGATCGATATATTATGGATCGTAGTTTGCCAGATAAAGCGATCGACCTTATTGATGAAGCGTGCAGTAAAGCCAAAGTCAATTTTTCAGTAAAACCACAAGCTATTAAAGAAATTGAAAACAAAATTACACAACTATCCTCTTCACGTGATGAAGCATCGTTACAAAGAAATTATGAGAAAGCAGCAAGTTTGCAATCAGAAATAATTAAATTAGAAGATGAATTAAAAAAGAAAGAAGCAAAATCTGCTCCTAAAAAACCAGCAACAAACCAAATTGGCGCAAACGAAATTGCAGCAGTGGTTGCAAAATGGACAGGAATTCCTGTTACAAGAATCACAGAAAGCGAAAAAGAAAAATTGATTCATCTTGAAGAAATTTTGCA
Organism: uncultured Clostridia bacterium; assembly: GCA_944350115.1. Taxonomy (GTDB): domain Bacteria; phylum Bacillota; class Clostridia; order Christensenellales; family UBA1242; genus Caccovivens. The sequence goes on from CALVNZ010000002.1 coordinate 90,471, forward strand.
CAAACGAGTTGTTGGACAAGATGAAGCTGTTGAAGCAGTTTCAAAAGCTATAAGAAGGTCGCGTGTCGGTTTGCAAGATTCTCGAAGACCGATTGGTTCATTCTTGTTCTTAGGTCAAACAGGTGTGGGCAAGACCGAACTTTCAAAAGCGATCGCAGAAGCACTTTTTGATGATGAAAACAACATAATCAGAATTGATATGTCTGAATATATGGAGTCGCATTCTGTTTCTAAATTGATCGGCGCGCCTCCTGGATATGTCGGATATGATGAAGGTGGGCAGTTGACGGAGGCCGTTAGAAGAAGACCTTACTCTGTTGTTTTGTTTGATGAAATTGAAAAGGCTCACCCTGACATATTTAATGCATTATTGCAAATTTTGGACGATGGGAGATTGACTGATGGACAAGGGCGAACAGTAAGTTTTAAAAACACTGTCATCATCATGACATCAAACATCGGCGCAAATGAAGTAAGGCACAATAAAAAACTAGGTTTTGTTGAAGAAGATGAAAATTTGACTGATAAAGAAATTTACATGCACGCTCTGAAAGAAAAATTTAAACCAGAATTTATCAACAGAATTGATGTGATTTGTGTGTTTGAACCTTTGACGCAACCACAACTTGTTAAAATTGCGAAGATTTTGTTGACGAACATCAACAAACGACTTCAAGAGAAAAACTTGTCTTTAAAAATGACAGAAGAAGCGCTTGATTTCATTGTAAGCAAAGGGTCAAACACAGAATATGGAGCAAGACCCTTAAAGAGATTTTTGCAACAAGAAGTGGAAGACCGAATTGCTGAAAAGATTTTGCTTGGTCAACTTGATGACAAAGGCGTCATTGTGGTTGACTTTGATGGAAAGAATTTGACTTTTACATCTGAAAAAGATTAAAAGTGCTTTGAAAAAAACTTGGACTTTGATAAAATAAAAGTGCAGGAGGATATATATGAAAATTGAATTTTTGGAAAGAAATTTTAAAATTTCAAAAAAATTAAAAGAACTCATCACTGAAAAAATCAGCAGACTTGACAAATATTTTGGAGAAGATGCAAAAGCAAAAGTGTTGTGTGGTGAGCAAAACAAACAAAAGAAACTTGAACTTACAATCGTTAACAAGGGCGTTTTATATAGAAGTGAAGTGTCAAGTGATGACATGTTTGCAAACATTGACCTTGCTATGCCAAAAATTGAAAGACAAATTGTCAGACACAAAGATAAAAAGATTGCAAAAAACAGAGTTAAAGAAATTGGTGGTTTCGAATTTATTGACAAAGCACCAGAAGTAAAGCTTCCTGATGTGTTTAAGAAAAAAGTTTTCGATTTGGAGCCAATCACTGTTGATGATGCAAAAGATTATATTGACAGACTTGGGCATGAATTCTTTGTTTTCTTGAATGCTGAAACAGGAAAGGTCAACATTCTTTACAGAAGAAAAGATGAAAAATTTGGTTTAATTGAGGTAAATTATTAAAAAAAAATTAAAAAACGAAGCAAATTGCTTCGTTTTTTTAATGCCAGTCAATTGGAGTTTGTCCATGCTTTTCTAAAAATTCATTGCATTTTGAAAAATGTTTGCAACCAAAAAATCCGCGATATGCTGAAAGTGGACTAGGGTGTGGCGCTTTTAAAACCAAGTGCTGACTTGGAATTATATCGGCGAATTGTCCTGCGTGTGAGCCCCACAACATGAAAACCATAGGTTCTTTTCTGTTTGCGAGCAATTCAATGATTTTTCTTGTGAATTCTTCCCAGCCTTTGCCTTTGTGGCTCATTGCCTGTCCGCGTCTTACAGTCAATGTTGTGTTTAAAAGCAAAACTCCTTGTTTTGCCCATCTAGACAAATCGCCAGAAGATGAGCATTTTATGTTTAAATCATTTTCAATTTCGGAATAAATGTTGACAAGTGAAGGTGGCAGTGGCGATGGATCAAGAACAGAAAATGAAAGACCATGTGCTTGGTTTGGCTCGTGATAAGGGTCTTGACCAATGATTACAACTTTGACTTTGTCAAAAGGGACATAGTTTAATGCATTAAAAACACAATCGTCTTCTGGGTAGACGGTGTAGCGGGTGCGTTCGTTAGACAAAAACTCTTGCAAAGCTTTGAAATAGTCTTTTTCTGTTTCGTCTTTTAATAATTCATACCAACTTCTTCGTATTTTCATGATTACTTTTAAATTAACATATTTTTGTTAAAAAATCAACAAAAGAGTGGTTTTGTTTTGAAAAGAAATTAAAAATTGCTATACTCAAAATGAGGTGAAAAAATGAGCGAAAATTTGATCAAAAACATAGCGGCAAGAGAAATTTTGGATTCCAGAGGCAACCCAACAGTTGAAGTTGATGTGCAATTAAATTCTGGAATAATTGGGCGCGCTTCTGTTCCATCAGGTGCGTCGACTGGGGCATTTGAAGCAGTAGAATTGCGTGATGGTGACAAAAAAAGATTTGGCGGTAAAGGAGTTTTAAAAGCGATTCAAAACGTGAACGGAAAAATAAAAACGGCTTTAAAAGGTTTTGATGTTTTTGATCAAAAAGGAATAGATGCAAAATTGTGTGAACTTGATGGATCAAAAAACAAAGTCAATTTAGGTGCAAACGCGATTCTTGGCGTTTCGCTTGCTTGCGCGAAAGCTGCGGCGAATGCTAAAGGTGTTCCACTTTACAAATATCTTGGGAAAGGAACAGTTTTGCCAGTTCCAATGATGAACATTTTAAATGGTGGCAAACACGCTGACAACAGTGTGAATTGTCAAGAATTTATGATCATGCCAATTGGTGCCAAAAGTTTTGCCGAAGCATTACGTTGGGGTGCGGAAGTTTTTCATGCGTTGAAAAAAGTGCTCAAAGAAAAAGGATTCGCAACTTCTGTTGGAGACGAAGGTGGGTTTGCACCAAATTTGAAATCTGACGAAGATGGGCTAAAATTTATTGTTGAAGCTATAAACTATGCAGGTTATAAACCTGGGAAAGAAATTTGCATTGCGCTTGATGTTGCTGCCACAGAAATGTTTGACGAAGCTGAAAAAATTGGCAAAAAGGGAGATTACTATTTTTGGAAGACAGGTCAAGTTTATTCGACAAAAGAACTGATAGAGTATTACAAAACTTTAATTAAGAAATATCCTATTGTTTCAATTGAAGATGGACTTGCTGAGGAAGATTGGGAAGGCTGGAAAGAACTTACAAAAATTCTTGGCAAAAAAGTTCAGTTGGTTGGCGATGACCTTTTTGTCACAAACACTGAAAGATTGAAAAAGGGAATTAAATTAAATTGTGCCAATTCGATTTTAATTAAAGTCAATCAAATTGGAACATTGACTGAAACTATTGATGCAATAAAACTCGCACAAAAAAATGGAATGACAGCGATTGCTTCTCACAGAAGTGGTGAAACAGAAGATGTAACTATTGCAGATTTGTCGGTTGCTTTAAATTGCGGGTTAATCAAAACAGGAGCGCCTTCAAGGACTGATAGAGTTGCAAAATATAATCAACTTTTGAGAATAGAGCAAGAACTTGGCAAAAAGGCCGTTTATGCTGGAAGAAATGCGTTAAAGGTTTAATTTGCTTGACAAAATAAAAAAATAGTTTTAATATTTGATTGTTTAAATCAAGATGGTGGAAAAGAATTAGTAGAAAAATTTTGGGCAAAATCAGAGAGTTGAGTGGTGGTGAAAACTCAATCGAAAAAATTGTTTGAATTACAACTTTTTCAAGTCTTGCGCTGGGCTTTGCGAAAAAGCATAATGAGGTGTTTTTACACGAATTTAGGTGGTACCACGAAGGCGCACGCTTCGTCCTAAAATTTTAGGAACGGCGTGCGTTTTTTAGGAGGAAAACATGGTTGATAAAAATCTTTACAATGTTTTAAAGGAAAGGGGACTTTTATATCAATCAACAGACGAACAGCTTTTGAAAGAAAGGCTTGAAAGTGGCGAGCCAATTGTGCTTTATGAAGGAACAGACCCTTCAATCAATAGTTTGCATTTAGGGCACTGCATTCCTTTTTGCATTTTGCGTCGTTTTCAAAAGGCGGGGCATAAAGTTATTGTTTTAATGGGTGGCGCAACAGCGTGTATTGGTGACCCAAGTGGCAAAAGTCAAATGCGTGGAATGTTGACAAAAGAAGAAGTGCAAAAAAACATGGAAGCGATCAAAAAAACTTTGCACATATTTTTGGATTTTGAAGGTGAAAATCCTGCAATTATTGTCAATAACGCAGACTGGTTTAAAGGATATGATTACATCGACTTTTTAAGAGATATCGGGGTGCATTTTAATGTCAATCAAATGCTTGCAAAAGATCTGTATGCAAAAAGGCTTGCAGAAGGTGGCTTGACATTTTTTGAAATGGGTTATATGCTCATGCAAGCATATGACTTTGTTTACCTAAACAGAAAGTATGGTTGCACGCTTCAATATGGCGGAGCAGATCAATGGGGCAATATTGTTGCAGGAGTTGAATTGCAAAGAAAATTAAATTTTGCAGAGGGGACAGACGTTTCTCTTATTGGCGCAACGAACCCATTATTAATCACACCAGCTGGGATTAAAATGGGAAAAACAGAAAGAGGAGCTATTTGGCTTGATAAAGATAAAATTAGTGCATACGACTTCTATCAAGGAATATATCAAACACCAGACCCATGCGTTGAAATGATGTTTGCTCTTTTCACTGACATTCCTATGCAAGAAGTTCGCGATATGATTAAAAAAGACATTGTCAACGCAAAAAAAGTTTTGTCATACGAAATTACAAAATTTGTTCGTGGCGAAAAAGATGCACAAGAAGCTCAACGCATGAGTGAAAATCTGTTTTCACAAGGTGGAGATGATGCACCTGTTTTTGAAGTGAACAAGGCAGAAACGCCAATCAATATTTGTGACCTTTTAGTGAAATGCAAATTCTGTAATTCAAAAAGTGAAGCACGTCGTTTGATTGAAGGCGGAGGAATTTCTTTTGACGGCGAAAAAGTTAGCGACTTTAATCAAAACATCTTAAAATCAGGTCTTCTTAAAAAAGGAAAGAAAAACTTTATAAAAGTGGAAATTAAATGAAATTTAATAAAATAAGCGAAATTATCATAAAAAAATCAAAATTTTATGGATATTTACTTGAAAATGTCACAGAAGATCAAGTTGAGCAGGCTTTAAAATTTTTAAAAGAAGAACATAAAAAAGCCACTCACATTTGTTTTGCTTATGTTTTAAAAGATCCTTTCAAAGAAAAATTTTTTGATGATGGAGAGCCAAGTCGCACTGCAGGATATGCTATACTATCAGTTTTAAACAAAAAGAAGTTGACAAATGTTGCGGTTTTTGTAGTTCGATATTTTGGCGGAATAAAACTTGGCGCAGGTGGACTTGTAAGAGCTTATACAATGGCAACCAGCAAACTTTTTATGGAGGAATAATGCAAATAACGCAAATCAAAAAAATAGGCAAAGGGGAGAGATATTCCATCTTTATAGACGGAATCTTTGATTGTGCGTTGGAAACTGAAATTTTGGTAAAAGCAAAACTGAAAGAGGGACAAGAAATAGGAGAAGACGAGTGGCGAGAAATAAAACTAAAAAACAGCAATCTAGCCTGCTTTGATCGTGGTTTAAGTTATTTAGAAAAATCTTTAAAAACAAAAAAGCAATTGAAAGAATATTTAAAAAGCAAAGGATATTTGGAAGAAAGCATAGATCAAGCAATCAACAAACTTGAAGACTATGGTTATATTGATGATTCTGTTTTTGCTGAAAGTTTTATTCAAACTTATAAAAATAAGAAAGGCAATAAAAAATTGAGATTTGAACTTTTAAGCAAAGGCGTTGCAAGAGAAATTATTGATGAAAAACTTGAACAACTTGTCAGCGAAGAAGAAGCAACAGAAACTTGTAAAAATATTTTGAAGAAATATTTAAAAAACAAAGTTTTTGATGCAAAAACAAAAAATAAAGCCTATGCTCACTTAATTAACAAAGGGTTTGGCTCTGAAATCGCTTTAAAAGTTTTAAGCGAGGTGAAAGATGAAAGTTGGGATTGATATAGAAAAAATTTCTCGCATGAATGAGAAATTGATTGAAAAAGTCGCAACAAAAGATGAAATAAAATGGCTCGAACAATTTTCACCGAAAGTGCGCACGCAGCACATGGGCTCATTGTGGGTTGCAAAAGAAGCGACTGTGAAAGCATTGGGCGGAGGAGATATTAGGGAAGTTGAAATTTTGCATGAACAAAATGGCAGACCTAAAATCAATCTTTTTGGAAAAACCAAACAAATTTTTGAAAAAAACAAATTTAAAAGCGTTGAAATTTCGATTTCTCACACAAAAACAGATGTTATTGCGATTGTTTTGATTAATTAAAAAAAACTAGGAATTATCCTAGTTTTTTTGTTTTTTAAATTTAAGCCACAATTTTGCTTGCTATTTCTGTGTTGACAACATCTTCATAATTTGTGTTGCCGTTAAGCATTCCAGCATTTTCAGTTATTTCCAAAAGTTGTTCAAACGCGCTTTCGCTCATCACTGGACTTGAAGCAAAAGCATTTATGCGATAATATGCTTCAACTGCAATTTCCAAATCTTGAATTGTCATGCCATCAAAAGAATCAATTAAAGCGTTGGCAGCGGCAGTTAGATTGTCATTTTCATAACAGTCTTTTAAATATTCATAAGCTCTTGTTACTGCTCTTAAAAACTTTTCACAGATGTCAGAGTGTTGTTCTAAATATGAATTTTTAGTGATAAAACAAGTGTAAGGAATGTTGACATTATTTACTAAATCTCCAACCGCTGCAACAATTTCATATTCAGGATGTGCTGCAATTAAATTTGATGCGTTAGGCTCAAACAAAGTGCAGTATTTTGCATCAGAATTTTCAAATTCACTTGCAATAGCGTTAAAAGAAACATCTGTTCTTAAATTTACTTGATTTTCGCCCGTTCCTATTTCAAGACCTGCACTTTCTATTGCATATTGAAGTGTCATAGCAGGCAAACCACCAGCTCTGCCACCTATGATGGTTTCACCGATTAAGTCCGTTATGTCAAAAGGCTCATCACTTTTTTCTTTGCAAACAATGAACGAACCATCTGTTTGAGTTAGTTGCCCAAAAACTTTTGGCTGATCTGAGATTCCTTCTTGTGATGTGTAAACAACTGTTTCTGGTCCAGCTAAAATTATGTCTGCTGAGCCTGAAATAAGAGCAGTCATTGAAACATCAGAGCCTCCGCCGTTTGTTAAATTAATTGACAAACCTTCATCTTCAAAATAGCCAAGATTTATTGCAGCATAGAATGGTGCATAAAAGATTGAATGAGTGACTTCGTTTAAGTTGATTTTGTTGTAATCTTTTGAGCCACAACCCATAAACAATGTTGTTGTCAGTGCCAGCATCATGCTTAATCCAACGACCAAGCTGACTTTTAATTTTTTCATTATTCCTCCTTTTACAAAAGTCATTGTATGAGATTGAGTTAAACTTTGTGAATTTGAGTAAACAAATTTCGGTATATTTCATTTATATAAAAGTGTTTTAATTCGTTTGCTTTTTTAAAAGCATAAGTGTAAAATTATATTAATTTAAAGAGTGGAGAGTGGTTGTGGATATCATTGAAGTTCAAGGATTAACAAAGGATTACGGACACGGCAGGGGCGTGTTTGATGTTTCTTTTGTTGTAAAGAAAGGAGAGGTTTTTGGTTTTTTAGGACCTAATGGCGCTGGTAAATCAACCACTATTCGTCATATCATGGGCTTTTCAAAACCGCAAAAAGGTGCAACAAAAGTTTATGGTCTTGAAAGTTTTTCTAATTACGATAAAATAATGGGCAAAGTAGGTTATTTGCCTGGCGAAATTGCGCTTCCAGAAGGATTGACTGGTGTTGAATTTTTAAAAATGATGGCTGATTTAAGAGGGGGAAACAAGCCAGAACTTAAAGAGTATTTGTTGGAAAAATTTGATTTAGACCCAAGACTTGAAACAAAAAGCATGAGCCTAGGAGACAAAAGAAAACTTGCCATAGTTGCTGCATTTATGAATGATCCAGATGTTTTGATTTTGGACGAACCAACAAGCGGTCTTGATCCTGTTATGCAACAGAAATTTATTGAATTTATTAAGGAAGAAAAGAAAAAAGGGAAGACGATTTTGCTTTCTTCTCACATATTCAACGAAGTTGAACAAACTTGTGATCGTATTTCAATCATTAAAGATGGCTTCATTGTTTCAACATTTGAAACAAACGCTATTAAACACAATGAAAACAAGCAATATGAAGTCTATTTTAAAACTTTGGAAAGCTTGAAAAAGTTTGTTCAATCTTTGCCAAAAGTTAAAATTGACAAAGGCAATGTCAAGAAAGCAGGTATAAAATCAGTAAAAGAAAAAGATCTCAAAGTTACCATTGCTTTGAAAGACAAAGATGTCAATGAATTTATTGATTCTATTTCAAAATTTGATATTGCATCCTTCAAACAAGTGCAATTCACTTTGGAAGACTATTTTATGCAATTTTATAAAGAAGACAAAAATTTTGGAGGAATGTTATGGAAGAAGAAATAATCAAGGTTGAAGGATTGACAAAAGATTATGGTCAAGGACGTGGAATTTTTGACATAACATTTTCTGTTAAAAAAGGTGAAACTTTTGGTTTTGTTGGAACAAACGGAAGTGGGAAGACGACAACAATCAGAAATATTATGGGCTTTATAAAACCACAAAAAGGGAATGTGACTGTGCTTAATATGGATGCATGGGCAAAATCATGTGAAATAAAAAATGAAGTTTCTTACATCCCAGGCGAAATTGCTTTTCCTGATTTAAACAACGGAATCACTTTTTTAAAAAATCAAGCAGAACTTTTGGGGCTAAAAGATATGAATTATGCAGATTACTTAATTCAAAAGTTGCAATTGGACCCATCTGCAAACCTTAAAAGAATGAGCAAAGGAATGAAGCAAAAAACTGCTATCGTTGCTGCGCTTATGGCTAATAAAGGGCTTTTGATTCTTGACGAGCCAACCACTGGGCTTGATCCACTTATGAGAGAAACTTTTCTTGACTTAATTTTGGAAGAAAAACAAAAAGGTAAAACAATTTTGATGAGCAGTCAGATGTTTGATGAACTTGAAAGAACTTGTGACAGAGTGGCGCTCATCTATAAAGGTAGAATAGTTGACATAGCAGATATTAATGAATTAAAATCTTCCACACTTAAAACTTATAAGATTGAGTTTTTGGAAAAAACTGACTATCAAAAATTTAAAAAATTAAAATATAAGATTATTCGTGATCAACCGCAATACTATCAAGTGACAGTGGAAATTGATGATAAAGACATTAACAAAATGTTTAAAACTTTGACAAAATATAAAGTGAAATTTATTGCTGAAATAAAATTTAATTTGGAAAGGCATTTTAAAGATATTTTGGCTAAACAATTAAAAGGAGGAGAAGATGTTCTTCAGTAAAGCATTGTTTAAGCAATCAATGAAGGCAAACTGGATCAAATGGGTGTCAGTTACAGTGGCAACTTGCGTCATGCTTGCTATAGTTATCATTGTGTTGGGAAGTTTGTCAATCAATGATATTCGTGATTCATTGAAAAATGTGTTTACACAAGCTGATCAAGAATCAGTTTTAAAAGAAAGCGCTGTTGATGGATATGACGCATATGTTTCAACAATCACTTTCGAAAATGGAATAACAAATTTGACAGGGAATGCTTATTTTCCGCTTTTAAAAGGTCAAATCACATCTACTTATGACAATAACAAAACAGCCTATGAAGAAGAAAATGGCAAGATGCCAACAGGTGAAGACCTTGAAAATATTCAACTTGAAACTGCAACTGAATTAGTGACACTGATAAAAGGTTTTGCAACAATTCCAGGTGTTGGTGAAATGCTTGAAGGAATTTCGGATGAAGAGCTTTCACAATTCATGCTGATTCTAGTTAAAACTTATGAAAATGACAGCGATGGGTTTAATTCAACTGACAATGAAGTTTTTATAACAGCAGTAAACACCACATATTCTCAATATGTTTATCAAACAGCTTATGAAATGTATATAGCAAAAGAAGGCGAAACAGAAGAATCAGCACAAGCGGCGGCATTGATGGCACAAGGTTTAGTTGCGAAAGCTCTTGTTTATTATAGTTCAGAAGGTTTTATTTATAATGAAAGTGCATTTAAAGCACAAGCGACAAATGAAGTGAATGAGCTTTTGCAAAGTGAGGCTTTAAAATCATTTAACATAACTGATGAATCAACCGAAGAAGAAAAGGCTCAAGCAGAGCAATATGCTGTTGCAGTTAAGGTTATAAGCAACACTGCAATAAGCACTTATGAATTGTGGCTTCAAGAAGGGGCAACAAAAGAGGAAGCAAAAATTCAAGCATCAGCAAGCATAACTGACCAAATAGATGCAGAAGTTGCAGCAGCCTTGGAAGAACTTGGCGATATGGATATTTATGGGCTTATCATCGGTTCAATTTTCTATCGCATAGCAGGTTTGTTGCTTCCTATGGTTTATGTCATAATGGTTGCAAATGGATTGCTTGCAGGGCAAGTGGATTCCGGCTCAATGGCTTATGTGCTTTCGACTCCAACAAAGAGAAGAACCGTGTCAACAACGCAAATGCTTTATCTTCTAGTTTCTCTTTTAGCTATGTTTGCTTTGCTTACAGCTGTCAGCACGGTTTCTGTTGCAATTGTGGGTGGAAACGAATTTGCAATTAATTTCCGTGAAATATTGTTGTTTAACGTAGGCGCCTTTTTGACTATGTTTGCTTTTGCTGGATTCTGTTTTATGTGTTCAGCGATATTCAATAGAACAAAATATTCATTGTCAATAGGCGGAGGAATTTCAATTTTCATGCTTGTTTGCACAATTCTTGGTTTGTTTGGTTCGGACGTTGTTCCATCAGCCATGAGAATTGATCAAATGAATTTCTTCAACTATCTTTCAATTATTTCACTTTTTGAAACCACAACGATTTTATCTGGTGGATTGAATTATTTGATTGGCTTTGGAATTTTAGCTGCGATTGGAATTGTAACATTTATTGTTGGCACATTCTGCTTTGATAAAAAGGATTTGCCACTTTAATTTAAAAAAACAAGACTTAAAGGTCTTGTTTTTTTGTATAAAAACAAAAAACAATATTGACAATCATAGTGTGTTGTGTTAAAATTAATCTTGTAATAAAACTTAATGGAGGGCGTTATGTCGCTTTTACTTGACAACGATATTATTGCAAGATTAACTCAGCCTAATGTTTTGACTGGGCTTATTTTGTTGGTTATTGGACTTATTTTTGCATTATTTGCAAAAAAAATAACAAAACTTGTGCGCAAATCAAACAAAGTGGAACCAAATGATAAGGTGTTATTGTGTTTGAAAGCGTTTGCTTTGACTGTGATTTTAGTGTCGCTAATTGTTATGGTTATAGAATAAAACAAGCGCAATCGCTTGTTTTTTTTTATCAATTTTTATATACTATTATCGTTATAATTATGGCTTAATACAGGAGTTAAACATGGATAAAATTTATGAACCATCTGATTTTGAAAGTAGAATTTATGAAACTTGGTTAAAGAATAAATATTTTGCATCAAAACCTAATTTATCAAAACAAAAATTTTCGATTGTTATGCCACCACCAAACGTTACCGGCAAGGCACACGTTGGGCACGCTTTAAACAACACTATTCAAGATGTTTTGGTTAGAAGAAAGCGTATGCAGGGTTTTGAAGCACTTTGGATTCCAGGGACTGACCACGCTGCTATTGCAACAGAAGAAGTTTTGGTTAAAGCTTTAAAAAAAGAAGGCTTGTCTAAAGATTTGGTTGGCAGAGAAGAGTTTATAAAAAGAGGTGAGAAATGGTATGCCGACTATGGTGACCTGATCAAACTTCAACTGCAAAAACTTGGCATTTCACCTGATTGGGACAAGACTGCTTTTACAATGGATGAAAATCTTTGCGCGGCAGTTAGACATGCTTTTGTTGAATATTACAAAAAAGGCTATATTTACAGAGGGAAAAGATCGGTAAATTATTGCCCATCTTGTCGCACTACGATTTCAGACAATGAAAATGTTTATGTTGAACAGAACACTTTTTTATGGCATATAAGATATCCTTTTGCTGATGGAAGTGGAGAGGTTGTGATTGCTACGACAAGACCAGAAACTTTGTTCGGCGATACTGCTGTTGCTGTCAATCCAAAAGACCCTAGATACAAAGCGTTTATTGGCAAAGACCTTATTTTGCCGTTAACTGACAGAAAAATTAAGCTTATCGCAGATGATTACAGTGAAATGGATTTTGGAACAGGTGCAGTTAAAATCACGCCTGCACATGACCCTAATGACTATGAAATCGGGTTAAGACATAATTTAGATGTCATTGTCTGCATAGATGATGAAGGAAAGCTTACCGAAGCAGCAGGCAAGTTTAAGGGCATGGATCGCATAGAGGCGAGAGCTCTTATTGAAGAAGAACTAAAAAAACAAGGATTCCTTGTAAAAGTTGAAAAATACAAAAACAAAGTTGGAACTTGTGAAAGATGTGGTTCGATGACTGAACCAAAAATTTCAACTCAATGGTTTGTTAAAATGGAAGAACTTGCAAAACCAGCGATTGAAGTTGTAAAAGAAGGAAAAGTTCGATTTATTCCAAAAAGATTTGAAAAACAATATTTAAATTGGCTTGAAAACATCAAAGATTGGTGCATTTCGCGTCAAATTTGGCTTGGACATAGAATTCCTGTTTTTTATTGTGAAGATTGCGGTGAGCAAATTGTTGAAGAAACTGATCCAACAGTTTGTCCTGTTTGTGGAAGCAAACATTTGCATCAAGATCCAGATGTTTTAGACACTTGGTTTTCCTCTGCATTATGGCCATTTTCAACGCTTGGCTATCCAAAACAAACAGAGGAATTGAAATATTACTATCCAACCGATGTGCTTGTTACAGGCTATGACATCATCACTTTCTGGGTTTCAAAAATGGTTTTCTCTGGTTTAGAGTTTATGAAAGACATTCCATTTAAAGATGTTTTAATAAATGGTATTGTTCGTGATGCAAAGGGCATTAAAATGTCTAAACATTTAGGAAATGGCATTGATCCTATTGAAATGATTGCAAAATACGGTGCCGATGCTTTGAGAATGTCTTTGATCAACGGAATGAGCATGGGCACAGATCTTAAATATAGTGAAGACCGAATCAAAGAAGCAAAAATCTTTATTAACAAAATATTCAATGCAAGCAAGTTTGTTATTTCAGCGACACAAAACCTTAAAGAAAATGTTTTAAACAACCTTTCCGAAAAAGATAAGTGGATTTTGTTTAACTTAAACAAAACCATTAAAGATTTTAATAAGGCGATGGACAAATACAATCTTTCAGGTGCGCTTGGACTTTTGATGGAATTTTTTGTTGGGAAATTCTGCGATTGGTATATCGAACTTGCAAAACTTGACCTTTATGGCGAAGATGAAAAAAATAAACTTACAACACAAAATGTCTTATTAAAAGTTTTGACTGATTCATTAAAAATGTTCCATATTTTTATACCATTTGTAACTGAAGAGATTTACTTGTCACTTCCGATTCATGAAAAAACGATCATGCTTTCAAAATTTCCAGAAGCACAAAACAGGGTGGCATCTTCAAAGGTGTTTGATGAAATGATCAAACTCATCAAAGCGATTAGATCTCTAAGAACTGATTACAAAGTTCCTGACAACAAGCGAACAAAAATTTTTGTCGAATTTTCTGATGGGAAGAAGCATACAGACTTGCTTGCAGGAATAAATAAACTTGGCTTTGGAAGTGAAATCGTTGTCATTAATTCTGAAAAAGAATTAGACGGCAAATATGCAAAAGCGATTTCTGATTTTGCGGTTGCTTATCTTCCTATGAACGAACTTGTTGATGAAGACAAAGAAAGAGAAAGAAAGCAAAAAGAAATTGAATCATTGTTGTTTGAAATTCAAAGAAGTGAGAAGATGCTTTCGAATCCTAAATTTGTTGAAAAAGCGCCAAAATCTTTGGTGGATGAAGAAAGAAATAAACTTGAAAAAAATAAGGCTTTATTGAGTCTTTTGAAAAAGGATAGTGAATGAAAACAGAAAAAGAATTTTTGCCTTCAACGAAAAGTGAAAAAATATTTCGCATAATCAACATTTGCATTACTGTTGCGATCATGCTTACTGGCGTGGCGCTTGCGATTTATTACAAAGTCGAGGGTGATCCAAACAATAGGTTTGTGCCAAGTCTTGGATTATTACTGTATGGATTTATTCCGCTGGTATATGAGATGATCGCACGCTCGAAACTTCCAAATTCTGTGTTTTTAATTTTCAACATTTATCTTGGCATCGCTGGACTTTGGGGTAGTGCTTTGTCTGGTTACATCAATGTTTCATGGCTTGACATGGCAGTGCATTTTGTGATGGGTTATTTGATTGCTGCGCTTGGTTTGTTCTTTTTGTGTAGAACTGGCGAAAACAAAAAAATGAAAATTGCCACAGTCGCCATGTTTTGCCTCTTTATGTCTTTGTTTGTGGAAGCAGGTTGGGAACTTTGTGAGCGTTGCATTGATTTGATTTTTAATCTAGACGTTCAAGGAGCTGTTGTTGAAGGAACAAATGCTCCTTTGCTTACTGACACAATTCAAGACATCGCTTGCAATATGGGAGGCGCTTTGCTTTTTACAATTCATTTTTTGATTGCAAAGCTCACAAAAAAAGATTTAGGCATTGCGAGCATGGAAAAAGAGTTTGAAATTAGGCATCGTCTTTTTGAAAAAAAAGATAAAAAAAGCGAAAAAAATATAGAAAATATTGAAAAAAATAATTAAAAATTAAAAAAAATTATAAAAAATAAAAAATTATTAAAAAAATAAAATATTTTTAAAAAATAAATAATTAATAAAATAACTGTTTTTTGTTCATGAAACAATAAAATAAAACATTAATTAAATAATTAATTTTTAAATAAAATAAAAATAAAATCGCAATATTTAATTGCGATTTTTTTCAGCATTTTCTTATTGTAAATTATCAATTATTTTGTCAATATTATAATAAACATCTTCTGTTCCTATATCAATACGATGGTGTGGGTTGACATCCCAAGCATAAACATTTGTTTTTTGTGAAAGCCAAGAAGGGAGGTTTCCTGGGGCGTCTTTACTATTTCCACTTGCAAGATATTCATCAATCATTGCCACACTTTTTGCGTTGTAAATGTAAAACGGGCCGACAGCAAAATTTCCTTTTGGCTCTTTTGGTTTTTCTTCCATAAACAAAACTTTCCCAGTTTCATCAAGGTTAGCAACGCCGTGTGAATGCAAAATAGACAAGTCATTTGTTGTTGCTCCAAGAACCATGTTTTGTTTGCCACAATCAAGATATTTTTGATAAAAACTTGCGAGTTTAAAATCAAACCAGTTGTCACCGGCTAGCACCATAATGTCGCCTGAATAATGGATTTTGTTTAAAGCAAATTTAATATCACCAATTGCACCTAGACGATTTTCATTGTTTGTTGATCCATCATTTAAAACTTTGATAGGGGCGTTTGACGACCTTTGTTTTGCCCATGATTTAAAATGCTCAAAAAACTTTGCATTAGAAACAACGATGATTTCGTCAACATCATCTATTTCATCTATATTGTCAATTAACAAATCTAAAAGTGTTTTACCTTTTACTTTTAAAAGTGGCTTTGGTGTGTTTTCTGTAAGTTTTCCTAGTCTGGTTGCATATCCAGCACACAAAATTATCGCTTTCATAAAATTTTCCTTTTCTTTTTTAGTAAAGCTATTATACCAAATATTTTTCTTTTTGTCTATAAAAATCTATTCTCTTCTTAAAGCTTCAACAGGGTCTAGTTTTGCGGCTTTTGCTGATGGATAAAGCCCACTTAATATGCTTATTATCAAACTAATGCCAATCGCTAAAACGAAATAATACCATCTTAGTGAAAGCGGTGCGAAACCTAATAATGAGTTAAATAAGATTGTGAATATACCAAAAGCGACAAGCGAAAGTAATATGCCGGCTATTCCACTTAAAAGCCCGATCAAAAAGCTTTCAGAAGTGAAAATGCGATGAATATCACGCCTTCTAGCACCAATTGATTTTAGCACGCCGATTTCTTTTGTTCGTTCAGTGACTGACATGTAAAGAACAGTTAAAATCATGATTGCACTCACAATCAATGAAATTCCCGCGATGATGGCAAGGGCGATTGAAATTGTGTTTGACATTTGACTAAACATGTTTGCAAGACGTTCTTCCATTGAGCCAGAATATTTGTCGCTGTTTGATATAAAAGTTTTTAAAATATTTGCTTGTTGTTCAGTTTCTGTTATGACATAAAGTTCTGTCGGGGATAAAACTTCGTCTTGGGCTGTGACTAATGAATTTAAATAATCATAATCAACATACATGCACAAAATGTTTTCAAAAACACTTGTGTCAACTATTGCTGAAATTTCTGCATTTTGTTGAATAGTTTTGCCACCCATTGTAACTGTTACATCTACTTTTTGCCCAACTGCGTCTTGTCCTAGAATTTGGTAAATATACGAATTAAACATCACTTGTCCGTCACCACTGAAAGAACCTTCAATTAAATTTGTTTCATTGTAGGTTGGTGGGGTGGTGTAAAGACAAAAAATTGGAGTTTCAACTTCTTCGCCATCTTTAATCGCTGTCACTTTTGCCAAGTTTCCAGCAATGTTTATCATTGTAAAACCGCGTTTTAAGTTTTCATCACGCACAACAAAGTCACTGCCTTGATTTTTCAATTCAGTGTTTAATTCTTCTTTTAAAGTTTCGATTTCTTCATCTGTCCATGAACCGCTTAATGGAGAAGACATATTTGTTGATTGTTTTGATACTGGCACAACTAATGGGTTGTTGTAATCCGAGGCAACATTTGTAACATAATCTGTTAAACCCGAACCAAATGAAAGCATCAAAATCATAGCGGAGATGCTTATTGCGACCCCAAAAGCCATCAAAATATTTTTTACTTTGCTTGCCCACATATTATGAAATGCAAGTTTTATTGCACTAGTATATGAAAGATTCTGTTTTTCGCCTTTTGGAAAGCTTTTGTTTTGTGAAAAAACCTTGTGTTTTTTATAATTTTTGTTTTTTTCATCTCGAACAATTTTCCCATCAGAAATTTCAATTATTCGTGAAGAAATAGAAGCGACCTTTTCAGAATGTGTCACCATAATAACAAGTTTTCCTTCATCAGCGATTTCTTTTAAAATTTCCAAAATTTGAGTTGTTGTGCCACTGTCAAGTGCCCCAGTAGGTTCGTCAGCTAAAATTATGTCAGGGTCGTTGATAAGTGCTCGTGCAATTGCAACTCTCTGTTTTTGACCGCCTGAAAGTTGGTTTGGTTTGCGTTTCAACATTTTTTCTAAACCGAGACGAGACAAAAGCGCTGTCGCTTTTTCGACTTTAACTTTTTCTGGAACGTTTGAAAGAGTCAAAGCTATTGTCACATTATCTAAAATTGAAAGGTGAGGGATTAGATTAAAAGATTGAAAAACAAAACCAACTTTGTTTTTTCTGTATTTATCTAAAATTTTATCAGGTTGACCCCGCAAGTTTATGCCTTCAACAATGATGTCTCCTTCAAATTGAGAATCAAGTCCTCCAATAAGATTCATAAGAGTTGATTTACCACTTCCGCTTTCGCCAATAATAGAAACAAGTTCGCCCTTTTTAAACGACAGATTGATGTCTGTCAATGCGGTAAACTTTTCCTTATTGCCTATTGGATAATCTTTATACACATGTTTTATTTCCAACTGTTTCATTTTTTCTTGTTTTCCTTTTCTTCGTCATCAAATTGGCTTGAGTAAAGTTGATAGTAGAACCCTTGTTTTTCCATAAGTTGTTCGTGATTGCCATATTCAACTATATCACCATTGTTCATTACAATTATTTTATCGGCATTTCTAATTGTAGAAAGACGGTGGGCAATAACAAAACTGGTTCTTCCTTTTGTCAAGCGTTCCATGGCTGTTTGAATAAGAACTTCCGTCCTTGTGTCAACAGAACTAGTAGCTTCGTCCAAAATCAGCATTGGGCTGTTTTGAATCATTGCACGTGCGATTGTCAAAAGTTGTCTTTGGCCTTGACTGACCATGGAGTCTTCTTTTAAAACCATGTCATAATTTCCTGGTAGAGTGGTGATAAAGTGGTGAACATTTGCCATTTTGCAATCTTCAATCATTTTTTCATCAGTTGCAGTAGGGTTGCCAAATTTTAAGTTTTCTCTTATGGTGCCTTCAAAAAGCCATGTGTCTTGCAAAACCATTCCAAAAAGCGATCTTACATAACTTCGTTTCATGTCTTTTATGCTTACACCGTCAATTTTTATATCTCCACTATTTACTTCATAAAAACGCATCAGTAGGTTTACAAGTGTGGTTTTGCCAGCACCGGTTGGCCCAACGATTGCAATGCTTTGACCTGGTTCAGCGACAAAAGAAAAGTCGTGAATAATTGTTTTATCAGGGGAGTAGCCAAAACTTACATGATCAAATTCAACTCTACCTTTGACTTTTTTAAGTTTTTTATCTTTTAAATCAGCAGGTTCGTCTGCTTCGCTTAAAAATTCCATAACTCTTTCGCTTGCGGCGGCAGAAGATTGCAAAGAACTGAAGACGCTTCCAAGTTGCGCCATAGGTTGATGGAATAATCGAATGTAAGTTATAAAAGTTATTATAGAAGTTACAAAAACTAAGCTGTTTCTTGAAATAGCAATATAAGCGCCAAGCACACAAACCCCAGCGTAAATCATATTACCAACAAAATCGATGGAAGGCATCATTAAAGAAGAAAGATAGCGAGATTTTTTTGCAGATGTGCGAAGTTTTTTATTTATCACATCAAACTCCGCTAGTGCTTTTTCTTCGCCATTAAAAGCTTTTACAACATTGTGTGAAGAATAGATTTCTTCAATATGACTGTTTATGTCGCCTAAAAATACTTGTTGTTTAAAAAAGTGTTTTTGAGAAAATTTTACAATCAAAAGAATTAATCCGATTGCAAGGGGAATTTCAATAAGTGAAAATAGAGTTAGTTCCCAACTTATTGTAAACATCATAACAGGAATACCTATTATCATAGTTGCAGATGTGATAAAGTTTGGCAAAGTTGTGTTTAATGTTTGACCTATTAAATCAACATCATTTGTCATTCTTGAAAGCACGTCACCATACATATTTTTGTCAAAATAGGAAAGTGGCAATCTATTGATTTTTTCAATTATTTGTCTTCTAAAATTTTCCGCTATTTTAGCAGACACTTTGGCCGTTATAATATTTTCAATATAAGTAAACAAAAACGAGCAAACATACATAACAGCAAGTATTATTCCAAATTTTATTAAAATATCAAAATTTATAGTATCTTGGAAAACAAGTTCCATCATTTTGTTTAAAACCCATGGACCGACTATCGATAAAATAGTGCCTACAAGAGAAAGTAATATAGAGAAAATGACTGCCACCCTATAAGGTCTAAAAGCCATTAGTAAATATCTTATTGATTTTTTAAAGTCTTTTGATTTGTCAGCAGACATTCCTGCGTGTCCAAAAGATGGCATTATAATTCCTCCTGTTTAAGTTGCGATAAAGCGATTTCTTTGTAAACATCGCATGTTTTTAAAAGTTCGTCATGTTTTCCTTTTCCAACCATTTGCCCTTCATTTAAAACGATTATTTGATCTGCATTTCTTATTGTTCCAATTCTTTGTGCGACAATTAATTTAGTTGTCCCTTTTATGTTTTTTTCAAGAGCTTTTCGTAATGCTTTATCTGTTTTGTAATCAAGCGCTGAAAAAGAATCGTCAAAAATTAAAATTTCCGGATTTTTTACAAGAGCTCTTGCAATTGACAGACGCTGTTTTTGACCACCAGAAACATTTTTCCCACCTTGTGAAATGTGAGAGTCGAGCCCTTTTTCTTGTTTAAACACAAAATTTGCTTGTGAGATTTTTAATGCTTTTTCAACTTCTTCGTCTGTTGCATTTTTGTTGCCATACTTGATGTTTTCTCGAATCGTTCCAGAAAACAAAACGCCTTGTTGTGGAATGTATCCAATTATATCATGTAAATCTTTAAGCTTGTAATCACGAACATTTTCTCCGTCAACCAAAACTTCACCTTCAGTGCAATCATAAAATCTTGGAATTAAATTTATGAGAGTTGACTTTCCAGAACCTGTTGACCCAATAAAAGCCACCGTGTCACCTTGACTTGCCTTAAATGAAATGTTTTTTAAAACATAGTCGTCAGCACCCGGATATTTAAATGAAACATCTTTAAACTCAATTGTTCCTGTTTGTTTAGGGGAGACGCCGTTTCCATCAAGAATAGATGTCTTTGTGTCAAGAACATCTTTTATTCTGCGGGCAGAAACAAGAGCACGGGGAACCATAACAAATAACATAGATGCCATCATAAATGATGTTATAATTTGCAATGCATATTGAGTGAACACTGTCAAAATTTCATAGTCGATTGAGTTTCCTGCAATTAAATAAGCGCCAACCCAAACCAAAGCAAGATTTGTGCCAGACATAATCAAAGTCATTCCTGGTTGAATTAAACCTGAAATTTTGTTTACAAAACATTGAAGTTTTGTTAGTGACCTGTTTTCTTTTTCAAATTTAGCTTCTTGCAATTTTTCAGCAGCATTTGCTCTTACGACTTTCAACCCCGTCAAGTTTTCACGAGTTACTAAATTCACTCTGTCAGTTAAGTTTTGTATTTTGTTAAATTTTGGAACAACAAAAACAAATAGCATTGTAATTAAAAGCAAAAGAGCAACTACTGATCCTGCCGTAACTAACGAAAGTTGTGCAGAAAGATTTATTATTTTTGTCACAGCAACTATTGCAATAACAGGGGCAGAAAGACCAATATTCAAAATCATGATTAAAACTTCTTGAAGTTGTGTAATATCGTTTGTAGATCTTGTTATTAATGATGCAATTGAAAATTTATTGATTTCACTCATTGAAAAATTGTTTACTGATTTGAAAAGTTCGCGTCTAGTTTTTGCCATCAATCCTGTGACCGTGTGTGAGGAAAGGTAGTTTGCTATTAGTCGCGAAACATACATCCCAACGACAACCAAAAGCATAAACCCGCCATTGATTAAAATGTCGTTCCAATATAAATTTAATTTGCCGTTTTGAGCACCAGCTTGTAAAGCTCCAACAATTCCACCCATAAATTCAGGCAATGACAAGTTGCAATAAACATAAGTGCCTAAAAATACAAAATTTAAAAGAAGTAGCATCCAATCTTTAAAAGACAATAATTTAATAATTTTTAACATGAAAAAATTATATGACTAAACAAAAATTAAGTCAAATAAAATATTAAAAATCGTTTTTGATTTTTATTAAAATTATGTTACAATTAAGCGAAGAGGTGAAAAAAATGAGTTTTAAACTATTTAAAGGTGACAAAGTTGTTGACCCAACCATTCACGACGAAGAAGAAAACATCAATTTATCAATGGGTGTTCACATACTTTCAAATTGTAAAAATGTTTCTGTTGCAGGAAGCGCTGTTATTCTTGAAGCAATAGGCACGCATTTTAAAGATGTAAGCGGAAAGGCTTTCATTCAAATGTTTGATGCAAGCAGCATTGAATCAATGTATGGAAAAGCAAAGATCGGCCTTTTGAAAAGCGGGTTTATTGGAAGAGTTTCAGGCAAAGCCAAAATCACAACAATAAATGATTGTGTGATTGATTATGTTTCAAACAAAGCAAAAATTGGAACTATGAACGATGGGTTCATAAGATTTTTGGATGATAAAGCTGAACTTGCAACTATGACAAAAGGAAAAATTATGTTTGTCAGAGGGAAAGCAAGAATCGTTACTTTGATTGATGGTGAAATTACTGGGGTTGAAGACAATGCGGAGCTTACCAGCATGATGAACGGCAAAATCACATACACGCTTAATGATGCAAAAGTTGGAACTATCAACAATGGGCATATTGCTTTGATTGCTGATAATGCTGAAATCGCAACATTAAACAAAGGTGAAATCACAGAAATGATCGGATCAAGCATGATCAGTGCAAATATGGAAGGGAACATAAAATACATGACTCCAAATGCACTCATTTTGTACAGCCCTGATCAAAGTGAAAAAAGAAGGGAAGAATTCAAGAAAAACAAAGAGGAGCTTTTAAAAAACGCTGTTGCAAGAGAGACCACACCAGCGCAAATGGAGCTTGAACTTCCTGAAAGCATAAAAGTTGAAAAGAAATCAGCTAAAAAGAAATCTTCAAAAAAAGCAGAAGAAGAACTTGTAACAGCTGATAGTGAAAATAAAGATTAATTAAAAGAAGGCAAATTTAATGCAAGTTTTTTTGCATGCTCTTTCAGATGCGGCTCTTGACACGTTGAAAGCGCTGCCTATTTTATATTTGGCTTATCTTTTGGTCGCGTATTTTTCACATGCTCAAAGCACGAAGTTTACTAAATTTTTAAACACTTCAAAAAAGGCAGGGCCAGCTGTCGGAGCTTTTTTAGGTTGTGTTCCGCAATGTGGCTTTTCTTCTGTCATGTCAGATTTTTATTCCAGAAAATCGATAACTCTTGGAACATTAATAGCTGTCTTTTTAGCGACAAGCGATGAAGCAATTCCTATAATGATAAGCGAGCCAAGTTTTATTGTTGACTTGTTAATTTTAATAGGCTTAAAAATTGTTTTTGCTATTGTTTTTGGATATGCCATTGATTTAGTAATAAATTTATTTTCAAAAAAGAAAAAAGCCGAAACTCAACCTATTATGGCGGAGGAACTAGAACATCAACATGATCATTGTGTTTGTCATGGTCATAGCGACACGAAAGATCATTGCCACAAAGAAAACATATTTTTGGATGCTCTGTATCACACATTAAACATTATGATGTATATTTTTATAGCGACACTACTAATAAATATCGTAGTTGAAGCGGTAGGAATGGAGTCATTTACGTCATGGTTTGGTGGTAATGTTTATGTTCAAATTTTGCTTGCAGGGGTGATTGGTTTAATTCCAAATTGTGCTTCATCCGTCTTTTTAGTTGAACTTTACATCAACGGTGGAATTGCTTTTTCAGCTTTATTTGCGGGATTAAGTGCAGGCGCAGGCGTTGGTTTAGTGGTTTTGTTTGCAAAAAATAATAAAGGGAAAAAACTTTTGCAAAGTTTTGGAATTGTAGGTCTTCTTTATGTTTTGGGTGTTGTCAGTGGAATCATTGTGAGTTTATTTTATTAAGAGTAAATAAAACATGAATCATATGCTTTTACAAAAAAGCTTTGACTTTTGTAAAAAATATGATATATTTTGTATAGAAAAATCTCGGCACTTGTCGAATAAATCGAAAATTTTAAACAAAAGGGGCGTTTATGCGCGAAAAATTAGATTTAGAACTTTTCAATAATTCAGACACGCAAACAAAAGAAGATATTGTAAAATCTCTTGGCATTTACGAATTGCGTGGTCTTGCACGCGCATTAGGAATCAAATCTCCAACAACCAAAGTGCGTGAACTTTTGATTGATGACATTTTGCAGACCATTTCAACAGGAAAACCAACTGATCCACAAGTCAGCAGGAAAGGAAGACCATTCAAAAAACTTGCACATCTTGACAGCATTGTTTCTATGATCGCAAACAAGACTGAAGAAAAAGAGCAAGATTTCGAAACTACTATCGCTTTTAATCAAGAAATTCCTGTTTTTACTTCCAAATGTTTAGATTTAGCAAAAGTTTGTGGTGTTCTAAGAGTTGGAAAAGTTTCAACATATTTTATTGATTTAAGAAGCAATTTTCATGTATTTTTGTCAGAAGAAATTGTAAAGGAGAAAGGTTTAACAACTGGTGATTTTGTCGAATGTGAAGCATATAAGATAAATGATAATTCACAATATTTTGTTAAAAATATTACGAAAATTAACATGTCAGATTTCGCAAATTACAAATCAAAACCAGAATTCGAACAAAAACAAGTTTTGCCTTCAACATTTTTGAATGGAGAAAATTTGAAAATTTTAAAAGGCGGAAGAAACATTTTAATCAATAAAGAGCCTTTATTTTTAAATGCTAAACTTAAAACACTTTTAAGCTTTCTTGAAAAAGATGAAGCAGTAAATGTTTTTTTGGGGTTAAATCTTTGTTTTGAAGATAGTTATTTTGCTTTTTCAATGTCAAAAATGCATAGCTTTGTGACGGAGTATTTGCAAGGAGAAGAAGTAAGTTATGATCGAATTATTGATGTTATTAATTTTGTAACTAGACTTTCATCACAAGGCTTTAATATAAATTTAATCATTTACGACATAGGGTTATTGCTTTCAACATTAAAATTGAGATTTAACGAAAATGATGAAAGTGTTTCAACCCAAGAAGCAAGCAGAATTCTTAAAAAAATTATTTCTTTGGCGGAGGCTAGGGCGGAAGGGACAACAACCACACTTGTTGCGACCATCAAAGATGTTGACACAACTAATACAACAATAAAAGATGATTTAATTAGGATTTCTGCAAAAATAGATTAAAAAGTTTAGTTGACTAAACAAAATTTGATGCGTATAATTAAAACATGTTATTAAGTTTGCCAAGCGGATTCAATATAGGATCATTGCATATACAATTTTATGGTTTGTTAATGGCCAGTGCAATGGCTATTGGCATTGTTATTGCATGTTTAAATGCTAAAAAGCGTGGTCTTAATTCAAATGACATATTAGTTCTCGCTTGTTATGTTTTGCCTTTTGCTGTTGTTGGGGCAAGAATTGCCTATGTTTTGTTTAATTTAGACAGATACTCAAATTTTTGGGACGCATTTAAAATTTGGGAAGGTGGCATGGCTATTTATGGTGGCATTGTTGGCGGAGCAATAGGCGCGTTTCTTTATTGTTTGATTCACAAAAAAAATGTTTTGGATGTGGCAGATATTGCTATGCCGTCAGTGATTTTAGGACAGGCGATTGGCAGATGGGGAAACTTTTTTAATCAAGAAGCTTATGGTTATCCTATAACAGATCCAAATTGGCAGTGGTTTCCATTTGGTGTTTATATTGAAAATTGTACGCAGGAAATGTGCACTTGTGGAGGATTAGGACATTGGCACATGGCCACATTTTTCTATGAATTTTTGTGTAACATAATCATTTTTGCAATTTTAATGATTTTATTAAGAAAAGTCAATATCAAAGAAAATGGTGTTGTGATGGCGAGTTATTTTGTGCTTTATGGAAGTGCAAGGGCTGGAATTGAAAGTTTAAGAACAGATCCACTTATGTTGGGAAACGTCAGAGCTGCGCAATTATTTAGCGGATTAATTATTGCGTTTGGCGTGATTTTTATTATTACAACTTATGTTTTAAAATATATTAAAATAAAAAAATCAAAAGCTGTCGTTATTGTTCCAGCTGAAAATAATGGCACACAACTAATTGAAGAAGAAAAGAGCAAAACTCAAAAACAGACTACAAAAAAAGTAGAATCTAAAAAAAATAAAGAAAAAAAGAATAATGTTAAAAAAGAATAGTTTTGATTTTTAAATTTGTGTTAAAAATTAAAATATGCAAGGGCGCGTTTTTGGAATTAAAAAATCGACGTGGTTAAAAATTAGTGGCGGAATTAATTTGTCGTTACTAGTTTTTTTTATATTTTTTTCAATTTTTTACATCAAAAATTATTATTTATGGTTTTTTTTCTTTTGTTTTTTTACAGGTTTGCATAGTTTGATTAAAAGTTTTTTATTTAAATTAGATTCTGCTTGTTATTTTGGTTTTTTATTGTTTCTTATAGGCATTGCAGGTTTTTTTGCGTATTTTTTTGATTTGCAATATAAATACTTTTATTTTCTTTCGGCAGTCGGTGTTGCTTCTATTTTGACATTTTTCTTTACTCATCAAAAATTTCAATTCTTTTTTGGGTTATTGATGGTTATGAGTGCTGTTTTGTCTTTTTTGTATAGTAACGAGGTGTTAAATTTAGCAATTTTTCTTGCTATATATTTATCTTTTCTCTTTATTTTCTGTTTGATTTGTGTTATACTCATTATTAAGTATTTCAAAAATCCAAATAAAAGGGGATAAAAGCTTTGTTTAGAAGTGAGTTTAACGGCTATGATCGCGATGAGGTTGATGAATATATTAATAAATTAAAAGCTGAAATCATGGAGCAAAAGCTTAGTATTTTGGAATCGGAAAGAAAATGTTTAGATGCGCAAAAACAAAAAGAAGAAATTGAAAGCAAAGAAAAAAACATATTAAAAGCAATACAAGTTTTTGAAGATGCAAGAAAAGTTCAAGAAGAAGGTTCAAAAAGCATCTACGCATTAAAAATTGAACAAATGACTTTGGTTTATCGAAAATTTGAAGATGCTCTTAAAAAGATATATTTGTTACATCCAGAGTTGGAGAGAGATAAAGCACTTTCTGCAATTATTGCTGATTTAGATGAAACCTTGTCACAAGCAAAAGGAGAGAGTGCAGGGGGAGTTTTGACAAGTCCTGTCAATTCGGATAATGACACTATGAGAGCTTTGCTTGGTAAAATGCAAGAATATAGAAAGTCAACTGAAGCTCCAAAAGAGGTGCGAATCGCTCGTATAAACGTTAAAAAACAACCTGAACCTGAGCCAGAACAGACAAACGGATTTGATTTAAAAGAAGCAGTAAATCCAAAAATAAGTTTGGACGAAATAATGAAAGCGTTTACCTTTTTTAATGAAGAAAATTAAATTTAAATGTTAAACCATGATTTTATTTGACTAAAAATGAAACATTTTGTTATAATAAAATCATGAAAAAGATTGTGAAAGAAAAAGAGAGCAAACGAATTTTCAAATGTCTCGAAAGGGACAAGTTTTCACGACGAGATATGCAACAAATTGTTCATTTGGGGAGGGGGGCGAATCTTCTAATTGCCCTTCAAAATCTATGACCAGCAAAAAGATGGTGCTAGGTGGCATACTAGCATTTTTTATGTCAATGGTTTTAATTTTTTCTGTTGGCTTGTTAACAGGAAATTTGTTTGACCGTTCAGGGAAAGAAGAACAATCAATTGCATTGACAGATGGAGATTGGTGGATAAATGATGGCGTAAGGGGAACAGATTTTGATGGCGGTGATGGTTCGCCAGAGCATCCATACGAGATTCGAACAGCGGAGCAACTTGCATATTTATCATACATGGTTTACACAGGCTCTGCCCCTGTAACAAGCACAAACTATTATTATTCAGGAGTTTATTTCAAACAAACTGCAAACATAGACTTATCGGCACATTATTGGCAACCGATCGGGACTTATTACAATCGCTCTGGCTCAACCCTCAAACATTATTTTTCTGGGACATATGATGGTGGTGGGTATACTATTTCAGGAATTAATACTCCATCTGGCACAACAAACGCTTATTCTTACCAAGGATTGTTCGGATATGTTTATGGAGAGAGGTCTACAAATCAAGCAGAAATAAAAAATGTTGGAGTGATTGATTCCAATATTCAAGGTTATGATTTTGTTGGAGGAATTGTAGGTTATCTTTCATTTTTTTCAACAGTTTCAAATTGTTATAACGAAGGAAGTGTGACGGGATCAAGTGATGTTGGAGGAATAATAGGTTGTTACTATTTTCAAAATTCTGTTAAAAATGATTATTCATTACATTGTATAAAAAATTGCTATAATGTTGGGAATGTAACTGGCATTCAGCAAATTGGAGGAATAATTGGATCAGTTTCTCTTTCAAATTCGACGACATCTAGTTCTGATTCTGTTTTTTGGTACATACAGAATTGTTATAATACTTCTATAATAAAAGGAGAAAAATATGTTGGAGGGATTTTCGGCTATATATATTTAACCGGAGGTAACATAAATTCCAGTTATAATTTATATTGTCGCATAGAAAGTTTATTCAATCTTGGAGAAGTCCAAGCAACAGATTATTTTGGAAGTTTAGGAGGATATGTAGGAATAAGTAGGGATGCACTCATTGATTATGAAGCTTGTTATTATGGTGGAATGCAAGAAAATCTAGAAGCCGTAAATGGTAGTTCCGTTTCTGGGGCAAATTATAGCGAAACTTTAATTGAAGATGCTAAATCCCTAGATTGGTATCAAACAAAGCTTCTTGATTGGGAATTTGTTTTTATTTGGGAATTAAACGATAGCGTAAATAATGGTTATCCATATTTAGTATTTGGGCAAGATAGAAATTGGTGGTTAGCTAAACCGACATACTATGACACAACATGGGAAGGCAAAGGAACAAAAGAAAATCCATATTTAATCTCAACAGCGGAAGAACTTGCTGGGCTTTCATACATGGTTTACACAGGCTCTGTACCTGTAACAAGCACATATCACTATTATTCAGGAGTATATTTCAAACAAACAGCAGATATAGATTTATCGGCTCATTATTGGCAACCGATAGGGATTTATTATGATCGAAATGGTAATTATTCTCATCATTATTTTTCAGGAAATTATGATGGAGATGGTTATACCATTTCAGGTATTGTGACTCCTATGGGAACAACAAATGGTTATTCATATCAAGGCTTGTTTGGATATGTTAGTGGAGAGAGTTCTACAAATCAAGCAGAAATAAAGAATGTTGGAGTGATTAACTCAAGTGTTCAAGGTTATAGTTATATTGGAGAAATTGCCGGAGGTGCTTCTAATTTAGTAATAACTAATTGTTATAACACAGGAAATGTGACAGGATCAAATTACGTTGGAGGGATTGTTGGTTATGCTTCTTCTTATGCAACTATAACTAATTGTTATAACACAGGAAGTGTGACTGTGACTGGATCTGGAGATCGTGTTGGAGGGATTGTTGGATATGGTTACCCACTTATAACAAATTGTTATAACACAGGAAGCGTGACAGGATCAAGTCG
>CALVNZ010000003.1 GCA_944350115.1 uncultured Clostridia bacterium
GTGGCACGCGAGCTGGGTTCAGAACGTCGTGAGACAGTTCGGTCCCTATCTATCGTGGGCGTAGGATATTTGAGAGGAGCTGTCCCTAGTACGAGAGGACCGGGATGGACATACCAATGGTGCACCTGTTGTCACGCCAGTGGCATAGCAGGGTAGCGATGTATGGAAGGGATAAATGCTGAAAGCATCTAAGCGTGAAGCCCACCTCAAGATGAGATATCCCATAACACAAGTTAGTAAGACCCGTTGTAGACCACAACGTTGATAGGTCGGAGGTGTAAGCACAGTAATGTGTTCAGCTGACCGATACTAATAGGTCGAGGGCTTGATCACGGATTTAAGCATAAGTCTGTTATGTAGTTGTCAGAGTTCTTAAAACTCTTTAAGAGATAATTTCAGGTTAACCTGTGATTATACCATATCTGGTGGCGATAGAGAGAAGGATCCACCTGTTCTCATTCCGAACACAGAAGTTAAGCTTCTCATCGTCGAAAATACTTGGCTGGCGACGGCCCGGGAAGATAGAACACTGCCAGATAATCATTAAAGCGACCGCACGAGGTCGCTTTTTTGTTTTTATCGATAATATTTTTTCGTGAAAAGGTCTGTAAAGGTAATAAATTAGCAAAAATTTAAAAAATTTTTTAAATAGGTATTGAAATTCTTTGTAAAAGGTGGTATAATAAGCGTAATTAGGAGGGTAGTATGTCTACAAGATTTACAAAAATTTTAACATATTGCGTTTTAACTATGGCAATTATCGCTATTGTTGTTTGTTCTGCAATGTGCTTAACAAATGCTGTTGGCGTTAAAATTAGCTTGGAAACCAAATATTTGTCAAAAACAACTGCAACTGAAAACGGACAAGAAATCGTTTTGAAAATCAACGGCGAAGAAACCAATGAATTATATGTCAGACAAGATTCAGTTGTAACACTTACATTTGAAGCTCCTGGATATGCTTTGCAAGGGTGGTACAATGTGTCAGAAGCTGAATTGGCTGACGACATGGAACCAGTTGGAGAATCTTTCTCATATGAATTTACTGCAACAAAAGACACTAATTTTACGGCAGTTTTTGATGCAATAAAATATGTTGTAACTTATGAAGGCGTTGAAGGACTTGGAACAAGAACATATACTTATGGAGATGAAATAGAGAAAGTTGAAAATCCAGTTGTTTTAGAAGATGGATCTTTGGGAGTGTTCTTGGGCTGGAAAAACACAAGTGATGAATATGTTTCATCAATTGATGATTTGGATAGCGACAACGTCGTTCTTAATGCCAACATTAAACCACTTTCTGATTATCAATTCAAATTTATTGCTGATGCAGGGACTTACGGAAAAGAAGATGGCGTAATTTATTATGATTCAATGGCTGGGGCTAATTTAGAATCAAGCGTTATTCCAACAAGAGATTTCTATGAACTTGATAAAATTATTTTAAACGGTCAAAGCTATTTCTTGACCGATAAAGATGCAATTAATTTAGTTCTTGCTCAAAATTATGTAAATGCCGATTCAACAAAAGAAATTTCAGTGACAGTTCAAACTGAATGGAAATTGGTTTTTGAAAACATTACAATTAATTATTCATCAAAATTTGGCGATAATGGAACTTTTGAAATAACAAATGATGGTAAAGTTGATATAGAATCAATTGTATTGTCAGACGAGTTTGCATCAATAGATCCAGATATTCAAGGCATTGAAATAACCTACAATGACGAAACATACTTGAAGACAAAAGAATATTATGAAGGACTTACGATTGCTGATTTGCTTGCTATTGAATCTTTTGGTATCACAGGTGAAGAAACAACACTTATCTTCGACATTGAATTTCTTTACAACCCAGGAGTTTAAAAACTATAAAAAAATCTTGAGAACATCTCAAGATTTTTTTTGTGATTTTTTTTAAAAAATAGTTGACAAACTTTTGCGAGTTTGATATATTTAATTTGCACCTTAAATTTGGGAGTTTAGCTCAGCTGGGAGAGCATCTGCCTTACAAGCAGAGGGTCATAGGTTCGAGCCCTATAACTCCCACCAGCATAAACACGGCGAAAGCCGTGTTTTTACTTTCAGCAAAGCGCAGGAGCGCAATGCTGGTGGGAGATATATCGCTATCAAGGTTCACCCTTGCAAGCAAGTTCACCTTGCTAGATATAACTCCATTTAAATATGAGTAAAAAAGCACGACGACAGTCGTGTTTTTTTTTGTTTACTTTGTAAACAAACATGCCATACAGGCATGTCTGGTGGGAGATATATCGCGATCATGGTTCACCCTTGCAAGCAAGTTCGCCTTGCTAGATATAACTCCATTTAAATATGAGTAAAAACACACGACGGCAGTCGTGTTTTTTTGTTTACTTTGTAAACAAACATGCCATACAGGCATGTCTGGTGGGAGATATATCGCTATCAAGGTTCACCCTTGCAAGCAAGTTCGCCTTTGATGCGATATAACTCCATTTAAATATGAGTAAAAACACACGGCGAAAGCCGTGTTTTTACTTTCAGCAAAGCGCAGGAGCGCAATGCTGGTGAAAAAAATGTATAAAATATTTTAAAATCGCTGTAATTTTTTTAGTTTTTGTTGTTTTAAAAATTAACAATTGTCATTTTTTTATCATACTATGCAATGGAGTTAATATACTCCATGCGAGGAAAATATGTTTTATAATTATTTTAGAGGAAGCGGTTTCAGAGGTTGCTGTTGTGGTTTTAAACAGCAAATAGCTTGGAGACCATATTGTTGTGGTGCAACAGGTCCGATAGGTCCAACAGGTCCACAAGGTTTCCAAGGTCCAACCGGTCCAACAGGTCCGTCAGGCCCTACTGGCCCAACTGGCCCAACAGGTCCGACAGGCCCTACTGGTGCAACAGGGGCGACAGGTCCAACAGGTCCAACCGGAGCGACAGTTACCACAGTTGAAGTTATTGGCACAAACACTTTGGCTGCCGGAAGTGATGCTTCTGTTGTTCAAAGTGGAACAGGCTCAACAGCTGACTTGACTTTCTTTATTCCTAGAGGGGCAACAGGTGCTACTGGTGCAACAGGTGCTACTGGTGATACTGGCGCAACAGGTGATACAGGGGCGACAGGCCCAACTGGTCCAACTGGCCCGACAGGTCCTACTGGTCCAACCGGTCCAACTGGCCCAACTGGTGATACTGGAGCGCAAGGAATTCAAGGTTTGCAAGGTGACACAGGTCCAACAGGCCCTACTGGCCCGACGGGTGATACTGGAGCGCAAGGTGCCCAAGGGGATACTGGTCCGACAGGTCCAACGGGACCGACCGGCCCAACAGGTCCGACAGGTCCGACAGGTCCAACAGGTGATACTGGAGCGCAAGGTGTTCAAGGCTTACAAGGTGACACAGGTCCTACTGGTCCAACCGGTCCAACCGGTTTAGGCTTGGCGGCTTATGGTGGGCTTTATAACAATGCCCAACAAACGCCAACGTTGACAACAGAAAACACTTATGTTCCTGTTGAATTAAACACTGAAATGCCATTATTAAATGAAACAACGGCATCAAATGAAATAACGGTTTTACAAGATGGTGACTATAAAATCACTTATCATTTACAAATCAATTCAACACAAGAGTTAACTTTTAATGTAACTGTTACTGTAAACGATACTCCTATTGATTCATCTACAATAGAACAAACGGCATTGGAAACGGCAACAGGAGGAACTTATGTTGTTGATGTTTCAAATTCGGTTATTGTCACATTATCTGCAAATGATCAAATTGGTTTGTCAATTGCTACAACCACAAGTCCAAGTGGCGCAACTATAACAATTCCAGAAAATGGCGATGCTACTTTAACGGTTATCAAATTATCTGAAACGACAGCTTAACCCGCAAAACAAAACGAGGCAAAAGCCTCGTTTTTTTATGCACGCTTATTTATAATTTGGAATATATAAGGGTTAGGGGGAATTTTATGCCAATTTGTAATGATAATTTTAATGGTTGTTACACAGGTCCTTATTATCCGCGACCAATTTTTAACTGTTGTAGTGCAGAATCCTGTGGAGGCGGAAACAATGTGCAAAATCCAAGTCGTTCTGCGCAATGGGGTATGGCTTCTGTTCAAAACGTTGCGGTGGAAGAAGGTGAAAGTGTGCCTATTGTTTTGGTTGGAAGTGAAGGGACTTCTGTTAAACAAGATAATGCCGGTGAAATTGTTTTAACTGCGGGAAATTATTTGGTTTCCTATTCGATTTCAGCAAGTTCGCAGACGAATCCAATAAAATTTGTTTTACGGGTAAACGGGCAAGATTTGCCTTATTCAGTTTCCTATGCAACAGGTAATAATGAAATTCAATCCTTTGGAAATTCCTTTATAATAAGCGTGTCGGGAAACACGGTTTTGTCTTTAATGAATCAAACAAATGGTAATGTCGCAATAAACAACGCAAATGTTGTGTTGACAAAACTTTTAAATTAACCTTAAAATTCCTTTTCTTTTTTATTGCAAGTGCGGTATAATATGAATGTAAGAGAGCAACCTAAATTTGATCATGGTTCTCTCTTGCGTAGAATTCGCTTGTCAAGGAGGGAGCGGTGTTGCGTTAAAAGTTTTTTACATAAAAGGAGGCGTAAGATGAAATATAATGATTTTGCAAGTGATTTTCAACGAGCATATTGGGAGCTTTTTCAAGCTTCGGGAGACCCGCGTTTCATAAGCCTTTTTTTGATGGAAGAAGCTGATCGTGAACTTAAACGACCTAAATTGATGGAGAAAGAACTGGGAAGATAAATGGCTAAAACAAAAGTTAAAGCATTAGTTATTGATAGTAAAGACAGCAAAGAAAAGGACAAGCTTGTCACTCTCTTTTCATTAGAGGAGGGCAAGCTTTTTGTTTATTTTAGGGGGGTTAAATCTGAAAAAGCGAAGTTAAAAGCAGCCAAAGAAATTTTCACTTTTGGTGAATTTGTCATTGAAGAAGGCAAAAGTGGAAATATAGTCACAGAAGTGGAAATCATAGATTCGTTTTTGCCGTTGAGAAATAACATTGACAAATTTTTCGAAGCTTGCTCTGTTTTAGATATTGTAAAAAAACTTACAAAAAACGAACCAAACACATCTCTTTTTATTGAAATTATTAAAGCGTTAAAAGCGCTTGCGTATGACGAAGCACCACAAAATTATTCGTTAGTAAAATTTTTAATATCAATTTTCAATTTTTCAGGTTATGCTTTAAACTTTGAAGAATGTGCTGGGTGCAAGGCAAAACTTACAGGAAAGAAGTTTTTTAATTTTGAATATGGAGAGTTTGTTTGTGCTAATTGTAAAAATTTGACATCTCTTGAAGTTGCCCCAGCCACAATCAGTGCTTTAAAATTATTAAAGTCAACACCTTATGAAAAACTCAATTCACTTAAATTAGGCGGAAGCGGAGAATTAAAAGCCTTAAACCTTTTAAGCCAAAATTTTGAGTGGAGATTTGGAAGCAAGTTTTTTACAAAAATTTAAAAATTTTTATTTTGTAAATTTTGATATTTACAAACTAATTACTCATTAAATTAGATATTAAAATCAAGTATATTTTTTATAAAAATCTTTGAAAAACACTTGACTTATCTTTTGCCTTTGTTTATAATAACTATGCTGTGAAATATGGGTTGATTCCCAAGGTTACTTTGGTTACTGGCAATCAAAGAGAACTTGGGCGGACAAGTTCGCGGCAGCGACTGCGAGCGGATCATCATAAATCACATTTTTTATTGCCTCACAGCATGAAACACACGGACTCGTGTACGATGTTCGCAACTTTCAAGGCAAGTGATGGTTTTGATGGTTTTAGCCAAGACAGGAGGATTAAAAAATGGCATCAAAAAAAATTAGAATTAAGCTTAAAGCCTTTGAGCACTCGCTTATTGATGAGGCATGCAAAAGAATCATTTTGGCTGCTGAAAAAAACGGTGCAAAAGTGGCTGGGCCAATTCCACTTCCAACTGACAGGGAAGTGATCACTGTTATTCGTTCACCACATAAACACAAGGATAGTCGTGAACAATTCGAGTCAAAGACTCACAAAAGAATTATTGATATTATCAGTCCATCAACTAAGGTCGTTGACGCTATGATGAAGCTTGACCTTCCAGCTGGGGTGGACATCCAAATTAAACTGTAAGGAGGCACTTCGTGAAAAAAGCAATTCTTGGAAAAAAACTTGGAATGACTCAAGTTTTTACACCTGAAGGTGTGGTTGTTCCTGTGACTGTGATTGAAGCTGGTCCTTGCAGTGTCGTTCAAATCAAGTCAAAGGAAAGAGATGGTTATGAAGCCGTTGTTGTGGCTTTTGGAAAACAAAAAGCATCACGTCTTTCAAAACCTAAACTTGGCGTGTTTACAAAAGCTAATGTTGAACCTGCCAAAGTTTTAAGAGAGCTTAAACTTGACAATTCAAATGAATATCAAGTTGGGCAAGAACTTAATTGTTCTGTTTTTGCCGAAGGCGACAAAGTTGACGCTGTTGGCACAACAAGAGGTCGTGGTTTCACTGGCGTTATTCAAAGATGGAACCAACACCGCTTAAAAATGACTCACGGAACAGGTCCTGTTCACAGAGAAGTTGGGTCTATGGGTGCAAACTCTACACCATCAAGAGTGTTTAAAAATAAACACATGCCAGGACAATATGGTTGTGAAAGAGTGACCATTCAAAATCTTGAAATAGTCAAAGTCGACGCAGATAGAAATATCTTGCTTGTCAAGGGATGCGTTCCTGGACCTAAAGGTTCATTGGTGACCATTCGCGAGGCAAAGAAAGCATAAGGAGCGAACAAACATGGCAAAAGTTAAAGTTTATGATATGACTGCGAAAGTGGTTGGCGAAATTGAACTTTCTGATGACCTTTTTGCCCTTCCTTACAATGAACCTCTTATTCATGAGGCTGTTGTAAACTATCAATCTAATCAAAGACAGGGCACAAAAAGCACATTGACCAGAAGTGAAGTTCGCGGACATGCAGCTAAACCATGGAGACAAAAGAAAACCGGACGCGCTCGTCATGGTTCAACAAAATCTCCAGAATACACAGGCGGAGGAGTTGTTTTTGCTCCAAAACCAAGAGATTTTTCCAAAAAGATGAACAAAACTGCAAAAAGACTTGCTCTTCTTACTGCTCTTTCCAAAAAATTGGAACTTGGCAATTTGATTGTTCTTAAAGATTTCGTCATCGAAAGTGGAAAAACTAAAGACGCAAACGCTTTCTTAAAAGCTTTCGGGCTTAATGGAAAAACAATTGTTGTGGGAAGTGCAAATTCAGCTGAAACTCTTAGAGCAACAGCCAACATTTCTTCTCTTGAAGCAATCAGCATTGACAGTCTTTCAACTTACAATGTTGTTGCCAACAAGAATGTTCTTCTTACAACATCCGCTATTAAGAAAATAGAGGAGGCTTACGCAGAATAATGGAAGCATATGAAATTATTAAAAAACCGCTTTTAACTGAAAAAAGCTATACAGGCATTCAAGCAAAAGTTTACACTTTTGTTGTTGACAAACGCGCAACAAAAATTGAAATCAAAAAGGCCGTTGAAAAAGCTTTTGGCGTTGAAGTGGCAAAAGTGAACACAGCCGTTGTCAAAGGACACGAAAAAACACAAAACACAAGATCAGGAAGGACTGTGGGAAGAACCAGCGATTATAAAAAAGCAATCGTGACTCTCACTGAAAAATCAAAACCAATCGCCTTCTTTGAAAGCTTGTCATAAAGGAGGAGAGAAAAATGGCTATTAGAAAAGCGAAACCTACATCAGCGGGCAGAAGATTTTACTCAGTTGCCACTTTTGATGAAGTGACTAAAAAAACGCCTGAAAAAGCTCTTCTCGATGTTAAAAAGAAACACGCGGGCAAAAACGCGCAAGGCAGGATCACTGTTCGTCACCAAGGTGGTGGAAACAGACAAAAATATAGAATTATCGATTTCAAAAGAAATAAAGATAACATTCCTGCAAAAGTTGTTGGAATCGAATACGATCCAAACAGAACAGCCTATATTGCATTAGTTAGCTATGCTGATGGCGAAAAAAGATATATTATTGCACCTGTTGGACTTAAACCTGGCGACGAAATTATGAGTGGTGAAAATGTTGAAATCAAAATTGGAAACGCGCTTCCAATTTCAGCAATTCCTGTAGGTAGCCAAATTCATAACATCGAACTTCAACCTAAGAAAGGTGGGCAAATTGCTAGAAGTGCTGGAAGCACAGTTCAACTTATGGCAAAAGAAGGGAAATACGCAACATTAAAAATGCCTAGCGGAGAAATGAGAAAAGTTCTCGTTACTTGCAGAGCTACAATCGGAACAGTTGGCAACTTGGATCATGAACTTGTTTCTCTTGGAAAAGCTGGAAGAAAACGTCATATGGGCGTTCGTCCAACAGTTCGTGGTGTTGCTATGAACCCTAACGATCACCCACACGGTGGTGGTGAAGGAAAGAGCCCAGTCGGCATGAAGTCGCCTATGACTCCATGGGGCAAACCTGCACTTGGTCTTAAAACTAGAAAAAGAAAAAATTCTTCTAACCGCTTGATGGTTAAGAGAGTAAATTAGGAGAAAAGTCATGCAGAAAGAAATTAAAAAACCTTATGTTCACCCATCTCTTATCAAAAAGGTTAAAGAAATGAGTGAGTCAGGAGTTAAAAAACCAATCAAAACTTGGTCTCGTTCTTCAACAATTTACCCAGATTTTGTTGGTTTCACATTTGCAGTTCATAATGGCAAAAAACACATCCCGGTTTATTGCACAGCTGACATGGTTGGACATAAACTTGGTGAGTTTGCTCCTACTAGAACTTATAAAGGCCATGCAAATAAAAAAGCAGCTAAAGCTGCTGGCAAAAAGTAAGGCGAGGTGAAATATGGCTACAAGAATTAGACAAAAAGCAGAAAAAAGGGCAAAAGAAAAAGATATTCGCCCATTTGCAAAAGCAAGATACATTAGAATGAGCCCTTCAAAAGTTCGTATCGTTTTGGACCTTGTTAGAGGCAAAGATGCACGCCTTGCTTGCGCAATACTTGAAAATATGCCAAATTCAGCTGCCGAAGCATCTTTAAAAGTGCTTAAAAGTGCAATCGCAAACGCTGAAAACAACAAGGGACTTATGGGAGACAACTTGTTTGTGGCAGAAGCTTTCGTTACTCCTGGACCAGTTTTAAAGAGAATTACTCAAAAAGCTAAAGGTCAAGGAAGCAGAATTTTAAAAAGAACATCACACATTACAATTGTGTTGGATGAAAAGAAGTAAGGAGGGAAGTCATGGGACAAAAAGTTAATCCAATTGGACTTAGAATTGGCATCAACAAAGACTGGAATTCGACTTGGTATGCAAAGAAACAAGACTTTGCTCCGAATCTTTTAGAAGATCAAAAGGTTAAAAAACTTTTGAGACAAAAATATGCCAACAGTGCAATTGCAAATATCACAATTGAAAGAATGGAAGGAAAACTTATTGTTGACATCTTTACTGCAAAACCTGGTATGATCATCGGTGCAAAAGGTGCTGGAATAGAAAATATCAAAAAAGATGTTTCAAAAGTTATTCGTCCAGTTAAAAATCTTATCATTAACGTTAAAGAAGTTAAGAAACCTGATTTAAATGCAACGCTTGTTGCTGACAGCATTGCAAGCCAACTTGAAAAACGTGTTCAATGGAGACGCGCTTTAAAAATGGCTTTGCAAAAAGTTATGAGAGCTGGGGCAAAAGGATGCAAAGTTCAAGTTAGTGGCGTTATAGATGGTGCAAACACTATCGCCAGAACTGAAAACTACCTTGAAGGAAGCTTGCCATTGCACACTCTTCGTGCAGACATCGATTATGGTGTTTCATCAGCTTTCACAAACTATGGAAAACTTGGCGTTAAGTGTTGGATTTACAAGGGAGACATTCTTCCTACAAAGTCGTCTGAAAAAGGAGGACAAGAATAATGTTAATGCCAAAGAGAGTTAAAAGAAGAAAAGTTTTCAGAGGCAGAATGACAGGAAAGGCTATGAGAGGAAACACTGTTGCTTACGGGCAATATGGGCTTATGGCTCTTGAACCATGCTGGATCAAATCTAACCAAATCGAAGCAGCCAGAATTGCTATGACTCGTCATATCAAGCGTGGCGGTAAAGTTTGGATCAAGATTTTCCCAGACAAACCTGTTTCTAAAAAGCCTCTTGGAACTCGTATGGGTTCCGGTAAAGGCGGACCAGAATTTTGGGTTGCCGTTGTTAAACCAGGCAGAATTCTTTTTGAAATCGAAGGTGTTTCAGAAGAACTTGCACGTGAAGCTATTAGACTTGCTGGGCACAAACTTCCTTGCAAAACTAAATTTGTGAGAAAAGAAGAAGCCGCAGCTATGGAAGGTGGTGAGTAAGATGAAAATTAGTGAAATCAAAACACTCAGCACAGCAGAATTAAATGCTAGGCTCAGAGAATTAAATATGGAACTTTTCAATCTTCGTTTTTCAAACGCTTCACGAAATCTTGCAAGCCCTGTTCAAATTCGAAACGTGAAGAGAGAGATTGCAAGAGTTAAGACTGTTATCCGTGAAAAAGAGATAGCAGCAGGAGGAAACGATGGAAGATAGAAATTCAAGACTTACAAGAATTGGTCAAGTCGTAAGCGCTGGCAAAATGGACAAAACCATTGTTGTTAAAATTGTGTCCAGAGTTAACCATCCAATTTATAAAAAAGTCGTTCAAAAAACAAAAAAATTCAAAGTTCACGATGAGAAAAACGAATGTGGAATTGGAGATACCGTTATGATTATGGAAACTCGTCCACTTTCAAAAGACAAATACTACCGTCTTGTTAAAATCATCGAGAAAGCGAAGTAAGGAGGGATAGAAAATGATTCAACCTCAAACAAGATTAAAAGTGGCTGATAACACTGGCGCTAAAGAAATCATGTGCATCAGAGTGCTTGGTGGTTCTTTTAGAAGAAGTGGAAACATCGGCGATGTGATCGTTGCTTCTGTTAAAAAAGCTATTCCTGGGGGTTCAGTCAAGAAGGGTGACGTCGTTAAAGCTGTTATCGTTCGTTCAGCAAAAGGACTTCGTCGTCCAGACGGCTCTCACATTCGTTTTGATGACAATGCCGCAGTCATCATTGATAATCAAAAACAACCAAAAGGAACTCGTGTTTTCGGGCCTATCGCTCGTGAACTTCGTGATAAGGGATATATGAAAATTATTTCTCTTGCACCTGAGGTTATTTAAGGAGCACAGCGATGAAAATGAACATTAAGAAAGGTGACAATGTTTTAGTTATTGCCGGAAAAGACAAGGGCAAGTCTGGGAAAGTTTTGGAAACTAGCCCAAAAGACGGCAAAGTTCTTGTTGAAGGCATCAACATTGTTACAAAACACAAAAAACCAAGATCACAACAAGATAAAGGCGGCATTATCAAAAAACCTGCAATGATTGACAGTTCAAATGTTCAAGTTATTTGTGGAGTTTGTGGAAAAGCAACAAGAGTTTCTCACAAAGATGTCAATGGTAAAAATGTTCGAATCTGCAAAAAATGTGGAGCAAGCCTTGATAAAGAATTTGTGAAAACTGTTAAAAAAGATGCTAAAAAAGCTGAAAAAATAGCAAAAAAAGATGAAAAAACTGCTCAAAAGGCAGAAAACACTGAAAAAGAAGTTAAAGTTGAAACAAAAACAACCGAAACAAAAACAGTGAAAAAAGCAGCAACTTCAAAAGCTCAAACTGCTGGCGAAGAGAAAAAAACAGCTGCAAAAACAACAACAAAAAAGTCGACAACTTCATCTAAAGCAGAGTAAGAGGGGATGAAAAATGGCAAAAAAAGAACAAAACAGATTGGTAAAACTTTATAAAGAAACTGTTGTTCCTGCATTAAAAGAAGAGTTTGGCTACAAAAACATTAACGAAGTTCCAAAACTTGTTAAAATTGTTGTCAACGCTGGACTTGGAGATGTTAAAAGCAATTCTAAGAGTTTTAACATAGCCCTTGAAGAACTTGCTGTCATCACTGGTCAAAAACCTGTTGCAACAGTTGCTAAAAAATCTATTTCAAACTTTGCTCTTCGTGAAGGACAAAAAATTGGTGCAAAAGTCACCTTGCGTGGAGAAAAAATGTATGAGTTCTTTGACAGACTCGTTGCTATCGCACTCCCAAGGGTGAGAGACTTCCATGGAGTTTCAGAGAAAGCTTTTGACGGAAGAGGCAATTATTCATTAGGTATTAAAGAACAATTGATTTTCCCTGAAATTTCTTATGACAAAATTGAAAAAGTCAGAGGTTTCGACATTTGTTTTGTGACAACTGCAAAAACAAATGCAGAAGCAAAAGCACTTTTGAAGGCACTTGGAATGCCTTTCAATAAATAAGAGGTGATGATATGGCAAAAAAAGCACTAATTCAAAAACAACAAAGAAAACCTAAATACGCTACAAAAGCATACACTCGCTGTTCACTTTGTGGCAGACCACATGCCGTTTTAAAGAAATATGGCATTTGCAGAGTATGCTTTAGAGAACTTGCTAACAAAGGTGAAATCCCTGGCGTAAAAAAGGCTAGTTGGTAAAAGGAGGAAGAAATGTTATCTACAGACGCTATAGCAGATATGCTTACAAGAATTCGCAATGCTTTAAAAGTTAAGCATGCCGATGTTATTGTTCCTGCATCAAAAGAAAAGGCTGCAATCGCAAAGATCCTCCTTGAAGAAGGATACATCAATGGTTTTGAAATCAAAAACAATGGCAAATTTGATGATATCGTTATTTCATTAAAATATGATGAAAACGGGAACAGCATCATTCAAGGTTTGAAAAGAATTTCTAAACCTGGCCTTAGAGTTTACGCAGAAGCAAGCAAACTCCCAAAAGTTATCAGCGGACTTGGGATTGCAATTATTTCAACAAACAAAGGAATCGTTACTGACAGAGTTGCTCGCGCAATGAATGTTGGAGGCGAAGTTCTTGTGTTTGTTTGGTAAGGAGGACGAAGAAAATGTCAAGAATTGGAAACAAAATCATTTCTATTCCTTCTGGTGTTACTGTTACCATAGCAAATGGCGTGGTGACTGTTAATGGACCTAAGGGTACTTTGTCACAAGAAGTTGACAAATGCGTTTCTCCTGTTGTTGAAGGAAACGAACTTAAGTTTGTTAAGAACAACGCTGAACAAGAAACAGATGCAAAACAAGGACTTTACAGAGCTCTTATTGCCAATATGGTGAAAGGCGTTAGTGAAGGCTTTGAAAGATCATTACTTATCAACGGTGTTGGTTACAAAGCTCAAGTAAATGGCAACAAACTTGTCATGAACCTTGGAATGTCACACCAAGTTGAAGTTGAAATTTGGCCTGATGTTAAAGTTGTTTGCCCTTCTGTTACTGAAATTAAAATCACAGGCATTGACAAACAAAGAGTTGGTCAATTTGCATCAAACATCCGCGACAAAAGACCTGTTGAACCTTATCATGGATATGGAATCAGATACAGCGATGAAGTCGTAATTAGAAAAGTCGGAAAGACCTCTGGTAAAGGCAAGAAGTAAGGAGGAAGCACATGATAAACGTTAAAGACAAAAACGCAGAAAGAGTTGTTCGTCATAAAAGAGTTAGAAAAAACATTTCTGGAACTGCTCAAAGACCAAGACTTTGTGTTTATAGAAGTCTTAGCAAAATCTATGCTCAAATCATTGATGATGAGCGCAGAGTGACAATCGTTTCTGCTTCTTCACTTGACAAAGATATCGCTCCATTGCTTGCAGGCAAAACCAAAACTGAACAAGCAAAAATCGTTGGAGAAGAAATCGCAAAACGTGCAAAAAAAGCAAAAATCAAAGAAGTTGTCTTTGATCGTGGCGGTTATGTTTACACAGGCAGAGTTGCTGCACTTGCTGAAGGCGCACGTGATGCCGGCTTGAAATTTTAGGAGGAAGAGAAATGGAAGAAAAAGAAATCAAGAAAGACAAGAAATTTGAGCCAAAGCCAAAAGAAGCCCGCAGAACTCCTCGTGAAGAAAGCGAGTTCGACAAAAAACTCGTTTGCGTTCGCAGAGTTACAAAGGTTGTTAAAGGCGGAAGAACTCTTCGTTTCTCAGCCTTGGTTGTCGTTGGAGATGGCAAAAATCGTGTTGGAATTGGCATTGGAAAAGCTGCCGAAGTTCCAGCCGCTATCGACAAAGCAACAATGGAAGCTAAGAAGAATATGAAGCTTATCAAACTTGTTGACGGAACCATTCCTCATGAAGTTATTGGGAAATTCGGTTCTTCAAAAATTTTGATGTTGCCTGCTAAACCTGGTACTGGTGTAATCGCTGGTGGTTCAGCTCGTGCTGTTTTGGAACTTGCTGGAATTAAAGACATCGTTACAAAAATCCATGGCTCTTCAAACAAAATCAATGCTGTTAAGGCTACAATGAATGGCCTTGTTGCTTTGAGAACAAGAGAAGAAATTGCTGCTAGTCGTGGAAAAAATCCTGAGGAAATATAGGAGGTGTGACATGGCAGAAAAATCAAAAACTATTAAAGTTACCTGGATTAAAAGCACTATTGGTTACAATAAAAAACAAGCCAAAGTTATTGAAGCTCTCGGCTTCAAAAAACTTGGTCAAACCAGAGTTTTGCCGGATAACGCAAGCATTAGAGGAAGCATCTTCGCTGTTAAGCACTTGCTTAAAGTGGAAGAGGAATAGGAGGTTACCATGCAAATAGGAAATCTTAAACCTGCGCAAGGCGCAACAACCAAAAAGGTTAGAATAGGTCGTGGTATCGGCAGTGGCATCGGCAAAACTAGTGGTAGAGGTCAAAAAGGTCAAAACGCTAGAAGCGGTGGCGGTGTTAAAGCCGGTTTTGAAGGAGGAAACATTCCTCTTATCAGAAAAATTCCTATTCGTGGTTTCAATAACTACAATTTTAGAAAAAGATATTCAACCATCAATGTTGGAGATTTGGAAGTTTTGGAACCTAACACTGTTGTTGACATCAATTTTCTTTATGAAAACCGTTTCATCGGCAAAATTGAAG
Source organism: uncultured Clostridia bacterium (assembly GCA_944350115.1). Classification (GTDB taxonomy): domain Bacteria; phylum Bacillota; class Clostridia; order Christensenellales; family UBA1242; genus Caccovivens. Next base: position 15,026 of record CALVNZ010000003.1, read on the forward strand.
AATATGGTTTGAAAATTTTGGGTGATGGAGAACTTACAAAACCACTTACTATCAAAGCTAGTAAGGTGACAAAAACTGCTAGAGAAAAAATAGAAAAAGCTGGTGGAAAAATAGAGGAGTAAGTTAATGTTTAAAACCATTTATAATGCTTTTAAAATTAAAGACATAAGAAGAAAGCTGTTGTTGACACTGCTTCTTCTTTTGATTTATCGTTTGGGATGCTGGTTGCCAATTCCTGGATTCGATGTGACTGCTTTGTTTGAAGCAGAAGGTGCATCAGGTGATTTCAGTATTTTTGGAATCATGAACATGGTCAGCGGTGACGCTTTGGCAAACAGTTCAGTCTTGGCACTTGGCGTGTCGCCATATATTACTGCGAGCATTGTCATTCAACTTTTGACTGTCGCTATTCCAAAACTTGAAAGACTTTCAAAACAGGGTGAAGATGGAAGAAAGAAAATAAATCTTTACACAAGAATCGCCGCATTGATTTTGGCTCTTGCTCAAGCAATAGGAATTGTTGTAGCATACAATCAATACCTCGATGTAAACAACGCACTTTGGGCAGGAACACCTGCATGGGTTGTAGGTGCAGGAGTCGTGTTAATATTGGTTGCAGGCGGAATGTTTACAGTTTGGATCGGTGAGAGAATTACTGACCTTGGAATTGGAAATGGAATGAGCTTGCTGATTTTTGTTGGTATATTATCATCATCTGTTAGCGCCTTTGCTAAAGCGATTCAACTTGTTGGACAAGACATCACATATATTTGGACAATCGTTCTTTATCTTGTGGCTGTTATTGCGATATTCGCCCTTATTGTCTTTGTTGATAATGCTGAACGCAGAGTGCCTGTGCAGTATGCAAAACAAATCAAGGGACGCAAAATGTATGGCGGACAAAGCACATTTATTCCAATCAAAGTCAATGGTTCAGGCGTTATGCCTATCATATTTGCAAGTGCTTTGTTGACCTTCCCACAACTTATTATTTCAATTTTTGCTCCTGAGTCAACTTGGTATCAACAATGGCTCGGAACAGGTTCTTGGTTATATATCGTTTTGCTTGCTTTGCTCATCTTGGCTTTTGCTTTCTTCTATGCACAAATAACATTTAATCCAGATGATATAAGCAAACGTATTCAACAGCAAGGCGGATTTATTCCAGGCATAAGGGCGGGCAAACCTACCGCTGATTATCTTAAAAAGATTTCGAGAAGAATCACTTTCTTCGGAGCATTATTCTTGGCTTTGATTGCACTCATCCCATCATTAGCATTTAAAGCTATTGGTGACAGCGTTGGTTGGGGAATCTTGATCAATGCTTTCAGTTCAACCGGACTTATGATTTTAGTTAGCGTTGCACTTGAATTTGACAAACAACTTGAAGCACAAATGCTGATGAGAAATTATAAAGGCTTCTTGGATTAACAAAATAGAGATATAACACAGCTATTCCGATGGGAAAACAAAATTTTCCCATCGCAAAGCATAGTGGTGCAAACCACAGCAGGAAACTGCAAGATAAAATAAAAGGAAGGAAAAAAATGAAACTAATTCTCTTGGGCGCAGCTGGAAGTGGCAAAGGAACAATGGCAAAAAAGATTTCTGCGGATTTTGGGATTCCTCAAATTTCGACTGGCGACCTATTTAGAGAAATTGTTAAGTCAGGCGGCGAACTTGGTGAAAAAATTTCAAGTTTAATTAATAAAGGGCAACTTGTTCCTAATGAACTTACATTTGAAGTTTTAAAACAAAGACTTGACCAAAAAGACTGCAAAAATGGTTTCATTTTAGATGGCTTCCCAAGATCATTAGCACAAGCAGAAATGATAAAAGATCTGTTTGATGTTGATGCAGTGATTAGCATTGAACTTCCTTTTGAAGAACTTGAAAAAAGACTTGTCAACAGAAGGCTTTGTTCAAGTTGTGGTGAAATCGACAACATAAATTATGAAGGTTTCACTGGAAAGTGCCGAAAATGTGGCACAAAATTGTTTCAGCGTGATGACGATAAGCCTGAAGCAATAAAAGCTCGTCTGGAAGTTTATAAAAAAGATGTGACACCACTTATAAACTTCTACGGTGATAAAGTGCTGAAAGTTTCAAGCAGTGGTTCGCCTGATGAAACTTATGCACCTGTAAAAACTTTTTTAACTAAATTGGAGGCAAAAGCTTGAATCAATTAACAGCTGGTGAGATAGTTTTAATGAGAAAGGCTGGCGCATTAACAAGAGATGCACTTAATTATGCTCAAACCTTGATAAAACCCGGTGTTTCCACTTTAGAACTTGACAATTTGATAAAAAAGTTTATAATAAACAGTGGTGGTTCGCCTTCATTTTTGGGCTATGAAGGTTTCCCTGGAAGTATTTGTGCTTCGGTGAATGAAATGGTTGTTCACGGGATTCCTTCTTCAAAAATTATTCTTAAAGAAGGCGATATAATCAGCATTGATGTTGGCGTTGTTTACAAAGGCTACAACGGAGATGCTGCAAGAACTTTTCCTGTTGGAAAAATTTCTCCTGAAAAAGCAAAACTTATTGAAGTGACAAAACAATGCTTTTTTGAGGGGATTGCGCAGTTAAGCGTGGGACAAAGATTGGGACGAGTTTCACATGCTATTCAAGTTCATGCAGAAAAAAATGGTTACAGCGTTGTGAGAGAACTCGTAGGGCATGGCATCGGCAAAAAGATGCATCTGCCACCAAACATTCCAAACTACGGCAAGGAAACGGATGGGCCAATTGTTATTGAAAACACTTGTCTTGCGATTGAACCGATGATCAACATGGGAAGAAAAGAAATTTTCTTGCTTGACGATGATTGGGGAGTTGTGACAAGAGATGGTAAACCTTCTGCGCACTATGAAAACACAGTTTTAGTTACAAAACAAGGTGTTGAAATTTTGACTTTGTAGGTGATTATGAAAGTTGGAAATGTTGTTTTAGCAACAGCGGGAAAAGAAAAAGGGAAAATCTTTGTGGTTGTAAAACTAGATGAAAAATCAGCGTTTATAGCTGATGGGAAAAAGATTTCAGTTTTTAAACCAAAAAAGAAAAATTTGAAACATATTCAAAAAGTTTCAAAATGTGAATTTTCTGAAAGCCTTATCACCGAGGCAAAAGATGTTAAAATTAATGCAGAAATCAGAAAATTTTTAAAAAATGAAAAGGAGAAGATATGTCAAGAGAAGATGTAATTGAATTTGAAGGCGTTGTTGAAGAGCTTTTGCCAAACTCAACCTTCAAAGTGCGTCTCGTCAATGGTCATGTCATAACCGCTTACATCTCTGGCAAGTTGAGAGTTCACTGCATCAGAGTTGTCGAAGGCGATAAAGTAAAAGTCGAAATGAGCCCTTACGATTTAACCAAGGGCAGAATAACTTGGAGAGACAAGGGGTAAGAAGGAGAAATTATGAAAGTTAGAGCTTCAGTTAAACCTATTTGCGACAAATGCAAAGTTATAAAAAGAAATGGAAAAGTTATGGTTATTTGCCCTAAAGATGCCAAACATAAACAAACTCAGGGCTAAAAGTTAAAAATTGGAGGAAAAAAATGGCAAGAATTGCAGGTGTAGACCTACCTAGAGAAAAAAGATTGGAGATAGGATTGACATATATTTACGGAATCGGTCCTGTCACCTCTGCTAAAATTTGCACAGCTACAAAAATCAGTCCAGATGTTAGAGTTAAAGACTTGACTGATGATCAAGTGGCAAAACTTCGTTCTTATATCGAACACAACATCACGGTTGAAGGTGACCTTCGCAAAAAGGTTAGCCTTGACATTAAAAAGCTCAACGAAATGGGGTGCTATCGTGGACTTCGCCACCGTAAAGGGCTTCCTGTTCGCGGGCAAAACACTAGAAACAACTCAAGAACCAGAAAAGGACCTAGAAAAGTTGTTGCTGGTTCATCTAAGAAGGGTAAATAAGGAGATAACAAATGGCAACAAAAACTAAAAATACAAAAAAGCCTGCTGCAACAAGAGTTAGAAAAAGAGTTTCAAAAAACATTTCTCAAGGGCAAGTTCATATTAAAACTTCTTTCAATAACACCATTGTAACATTTACTGACAACGAAGGTAATGTTTTGTCATGGTGCAGTTCAGGAAAACTTGGGCTTAAAGGCTCAAAAAAGAGCACACCTTTTGCAGCTCAAACTTGTGTTGAAGAAGCAGCAAAGGTTGCAAAAGAACATGGAGTTAGCTCTGTGGAAGTTTATGTTAAAGGACCAGGAAGCGGAAGAGAAGCGGCTATCCGTTCGCTTCAAGGATGCGACCTTAATGTAACTCTTATCAAGGATGTTTCTCCAATCGCTCACAACGGTTGCAGACCTCCAAAGAGAAGAAGAGTTTAAAAGGAGAAAAGCAAATGGCAAGAAGAATTGAACCAGACTGCCGTCAGTGCAGACGTGAAGGATGCAAACTTTTTCTTAAAGGAGAAAGATGCACAACAAAAAAATGTGCCATGGAAAGAAGACCGGTTATCCCTGGTCAACATGGTAATTCAAGAAGAAGAGTTACTTTTACTGAATATGGCTCACAACTTCGTGAAAAACAAAAAATTAAAAGAATTTATGGTTTGTTAGAAAACCAAATGCGCAGTTATTATGAAGAAGCTGAAAGAATGAAAGGCGTTACAGGTGAAAACATGTTGTCTTTGATTGAAAGAAGACTTGATAACGTTGTTTACCGCATGGGGATTGCAGCAAGCAGAAAACAAGCTAGACAAATTGTAAACCATGGTTTGATAACTGTTAATGGAAGACGCGTTGATATTGCTTCATTTATCGTTAAAGTTAACGATGAAATTGGAATCAAAGAAAGCAAATTAGACAAAGAACCTATTAAAGTTGTTAAAGGCATGAAAATTGTTATGCCAAAATGGTTGGAATTTAACACTGAAACACTTAAAGGCAAAATTTTGGCATTGCCTAAGAGAGAAGACATCGACGCTGACTTGCAAGAACGTCTTGTAATCGAGCTTTATTCGAGATAATTGGAGGGATAAAATTATGATGGAAATGGAAAAACCAAAAATCGTTTGTGAAGAAACTGAAGGAGGCGCTTTTGCTCGTTTCACCGTTGAGCCTCTTGAAAAAGGTTATGGAATCACTCTTGGAAACTGCATGAGAAGAACATTGTTGTCTTCATTGCCAGGGGCAGCTCCAATCGCTGTTAGAATTGCTGGCGTTGCTCATGAATTTTCAACAGTTAGAGGAATAACGGAAGATGTCGTTGACATCATACTTAATTTGAAAACACTTTTTGTTAAAACCTTTAATCACGACCGTAATTTCATAACGTTTCTTCGTATTAGAAAATCTGGAGCAGGGGAAATTACTGCAAAAGATTTCGAACCAAATGATGAAGTTGAAATTCTTAACCCAGACCTTCACATTTGCACAATGGACGATGGCGCTGTTTTGGATATGGATGTTATGATTGGAAATGGCAGAGGTTATGTTCCAAGCACAATCAACAAAAACAAATTTGACAACATCGATTTTATCGCTATGGATTCAATCTTTTCTCCTGTGAAAAGAGTGAACTTTAATGTTGAAGCAACTCGTGTTGGACAAAGCGTTGACTTTGACAAACTCACACTTGAAGTTGAAACAAACGGAACTGTTAAAGCAACTGAAATTGTAAGTTTGGCTGGAAAAATCATGATGGAACACGTTGGACTTTTTGTAGAACTTTGCGAAGAAATGTCAAATGTTGAAATTTTGGTTTCCAAAGAAGAAGACAAACAAGTCAAAGTGTTGGAACTTCCAATTGAAGAAATGGATCTTTCAGTAAGGTCTTACAACTGCTTAAAGCGTGCTGGCGTTAACACAGTTGAAGACATTGTTAAAAAGTCAAGAGGCGACATGCTCAAAGTCAAAAACCTTGGCATTAAGTCAATTGATGAAGTTATACAAAAACTTGAAAGTTATGGACTTTCACTTCGCAAAGACGAAGATTAAAAGGAGAAGACAATGGCTAACGATAAATTAGGAAGGCCAACGAAAGAAAGAACCGCTCTTTTAAGAGGGCAAGTTACAGATCTTTTATGGCTTGGAAAAATTGAAACGACACTTGCAAAAGCAAAGTCAGTGCGTTCTATTGCCGAAAAACTTTTGACAGCCGCTATTAATTCTTATAAAGATAATGTCACAGTGACAAAAGAAATTAAAGATGAAAAAGGCGTTAAAGTTAAAAAAGAAGTTGTCAATGATGGGCCAAAGAAACTTGCTGCCAGAAGAAAGATTATGTCTTATGTTTATGACAGACAAGAACAAAGAGGAAACAAAGAGCCAAAGACATCTTTTATTGACAGAACCAAAGGCATCAATCATCCACTTCTTGAAAAAATATTCAACGTTTATGCTCCAAAGTATGCTGAACGTGCAGAAAAACTTGGACAAGGTGGTGGCTATACAAGAATCATCAAACTTGGCAAACGTAGAGGCGATGCTGCCGAAATGGCAATTGTTGAATTAATTTAAAAAAACGGAAAATATCCGTTTTTTTTTATTTTTTTAATAAATAATTAATTATTTTTATTTAATTTTAATTAATTATTTATTTTTTTTATTATTTACTATTCAATAAACATTTTGTATTTTTTACATGAAAAAAAATAATCATTAATAAATAATATATCATATATTTTAATATGCTTAAAAATATAGAGAAAAAAAGAAATGTTTTATTAAAAAATTATTGCACATTTAAAATTGGAGGAAAAGCAAAAATAATTTATTTTCCAAAAAATAATGATGAATTAATTGAATTATTAAATAAAAAAAATAAATTATTTATTTTAGGAAATGGAAGCAATATTTTGTTTCCAGATTCAAGATTCGAAACGCCTATAATTTGTACTAAAAAATTAAACAAAATGTTTGTTCAAGGTGATTGTGTTTTTTGTGAAGCAGGAGCGTCTTTGTTTGAACTTTGTATGTTTTGTCAAAAGCATGGGTTAAGCGGATTTGAAAAACTTTATGGCATTCCTGCAACGGTTGGTGGAGCAATTGTTATGAATGCTGGTGCTTTTGGAGAAGAAATCTGTTCAAAGTTGAAAAGCTTTAAAATTTTTAAAAAAAATGGAGAAATTATAGAAAAGAAAAATTTTCGTTACGCTTATCGTAAAGGTCCTGTTGAAGATGATGAAATATTGCTGTCTGCAATTTTTAAATTAAAAAAAGAAAAAAAATCAAAAATTTTAAACGAAATGATGGAAATTTTTCAAAAACGAAAAACTTTGCAACCATATAATTATCCTTCAGCCGGAAGCGTTTTTAAGAGAGGTGAAAACTTTTTGCCTGCCAAACTTATTGATGAGTGGGGGTTAAAAGGTTTAAAAGTTGGAGGAGCATGTGTTTCTGATAAGCACGCAGGGTTTATAATTAATATTAAAAATGCAAGTTCTAATGATGTAAAAAAGTTGATTGAAGAAATCGAAAGAAACGCGTCACAGCACGGATTTGTTTTCGAAAAAGAAATTAAAGTTTTGAAATAATTGCTTTCAATTTGACCGTCACTATGCTTGCAAAACTTTTTTCAAATTGATATACTTTATATCAGTTGGAGATATAGAGATGATTTTGTTTGGAGATTATCATACACATACAATTTATTCAAGGCATAATCATGGCAAGGGGACTGTTTTACAAAACGCCACAGTTGCTACTAATAAAGGCTTGAAACAAATTGCAATCACTGACCATGGCTTTAATCATCAACTTTTTGGCGTTCGAAGAAAAGATTTGCCACAAATTCGTGAAGAAATTTTAAATGCTGAAGAAGTCACTGGCGTTGATGTTTTGTTGGGGGTTGAAGCAAACATCATTTCTTTAAAAGGCGAAGTTGATTTAAAAGAAGAAGATTATGATTCTTTGGACATTATTTTAATGGGATTTCACAAAATCGTTAAAATGCCAACATTGAAAGATGAATTTTTGTTGAAAGCATCAAATTTGCTTTCTTCGCCATTTAAAGCAAGTCCTGAAAGAATTGCTCGAAATACAACGGCGTTTTTAAAAGCACTTGATAAATATCCGATTGACATTATCACTCACTTAAATTATGGTTGTCCTACTGACACTTTGGCTGTTGCAAAACTTGCTAAACAAAAAGGTGTTTTGATTGAACTTAATGGGAAAAGAATAAATTTCACAGATGAAGAACTTTTAATTATGGCAAGTGAAGGGGTCAAATTTATCATAAATTCTGATGCGCATTCGCCAGACAGAGTTGGAGAATGCAACAATGCTTTAAATTTGGTTTACAGGTTGAATTTGCCTATTAATTTAATTGTTAATTTGGACAAGTTGCCTTCATTTCAGAAAAAAAGGGGTTAGGTTTTGAGTTTTTCAAAAGATAGCAAGTTGGAGATTTTGCATAACATAAAAGAAAATGCTGACACGGCGTTTGCATACATGTCAGGTCTTTTTCATGCTTCTGGCGAACTTGAAAAAAATGGAAAAGGTTTTGCAATTTCTGTTCTTACGGATATTAACGAACTTTATGATCAATTAAATGAAATTTGTCACACTTTGTATGGAGATTTTTTAGAGTTAGAGATTGAAGACGACTATGTCATTAACAAAACCACATATTACAGAATTTATTTTCCGCGTGACAGGGTTGAACAAATTTTACTTGACACAGGAATTGTTTCGCTGATTGACGGACAATATTCAATAAATTTTGGAGTCGATGAAAATATTGTCAATAGTGAGGAAACAAAAAAAGCGTTTTTAAGAGGAGCTTACATTGGGTGTAGCACATCATCAATAAGGTTAAGCGAACATGAAAATGAAAAGACAACTTCGGGATATCATATGGAGTTTTCTTCAAAAAATCATGAATTTTTAACTGAAATTGCTTCAATTTTAAGCGAATTTGAAATATTTTCTAAACTTGTGCAAAGAAAAAATGGTTTTGTTTTATATTTTAAAGAAGCAGATGTTATAATGAGTTTATTGGCGCTTTTAGGAGCAAATAACAGCGCACTTGCCTTGGCAGAAGAAATGACTACTAGAGAAAAACGCAATCAAGTGAATCGACAAGTTAATTGCATTAATGCAAACATTTCGAAAACTGTTGAAGCGAGTTTAAAACAAGTTTCGGCAATCAATACAATCATTTCTACTATTGGGCTTGAAAGTTTGAGTGAAGAATTGCAAGAAGTGGCAATGCTTCGTCTTGCAAATCCAGAAGAAAGTTTGGACGAACTTTTGATGTTGTCAACTTTGAAACTTTCAAAAAGTGGGCTAAACCACAGATTAAACAAATTGATTAGAATAGCAAAAGAACTTAACTAGGAGGACTTATGAAGGATTTTGTGCATTTGCATGTTCACACGGAATATAGTTTGCTTGATGGGCTTGCACGAATTGAAAAACTCATCAAAATAACAAAAGAACGTGGTTGGAAAGCTGTTGCCATAACTGACCATGGCAATATGTTTGGCACTATTAAAATGTATGAAGAATGCATAAAAGCTGGTATTAAGCCTATTATTGGGTGCGAGTTTTACATTTGTCATGACCATTTAAATAAAACAGGAAGAGAAGATATAGGACATTTAATTTTGCTTGCTAAAAACAACACAGGTTATAAAAATCTTATGAAATTGATTTCAATTGCTCATGTTGAAGGAATGTATTATAAACCTAGAATTGACTATAAGCTTTTGGAACAATATCATGATGGAATCATTTGCCTTTCTGCTTGTCTTGCTGGGCATTTGCAACAATTTATTTTGCAACGCAGGTTTGACGAAGCGAGAGATCTTGCTTTATGGTTTAAAAATTTGTTTGGTGACGATTTTTATATTGAAATACAAAATCATAATTTGCCCGAAGACAAAGAGGTTTTGATTGGGCAAACTAAACTTGCCAAAGAACTTGGAATAAAACTTGTTGCGACAAATGACGTGCACTATTTATATAAAGAGGACAGCGAACTTCAAGATGCGTTGATGTGCGTTGCCATGCATAAATTTGTTGACGACCCTGACAGACTTAAATTTGAAGCAGATGAATTTTATTATAAAACTTATGAAGAAATGCTTGAAGTTTTGCCAGGCTATGAAGAAGCACTTGACAACACTCTTGAAATTGCAGACAAGTGCGATGTCATATTGCAAACAAAATCGATGTTCGAAAACCCTAAAATTGACAGGAAATATGGTTTGCCTTCAAGTCAAAACTATATTCCAAACTATGTGCCTGAAACAGGTGAAACAACTTATGACTATTTAAGAAGGATGGCGTTTGAAGGTCTTGAAAAACTCTATCCACAAGTGACAAAAGAACTTACTGATAGGTTGGAAGAAGAGTTAGGACTTATTAAAAAGCAAGGCTTTGTTGAATATTTCTTGATCGTTTGGGATTATATCAACTATGCTAGACAAAATGACATTCCTGTCGGACCTGGCAGAGGCTCAGGTGCAGGAAGTTTGGTCGCATATTGCATTGGGATCACAAAAGTTGACCCAATCAAATATCATTTGCTTTTTGAAAGGTTCATCAACCCAGAGCGTGTGTCTATGCCAGACTTCGACGTAGATTTTTGCATGGATAGAAGAGGCGAAGTCATTGAATATGTCAAGCGCAAATATGGGGAAGATCATGTTGCGGGCATTGTAACTTTTGGTTCAATGAAAGCAAAAAATGCAATTAGAGATATTGGCAGAGTTTTGAGAGTGCCACTCGCTGATGTCAATAGACTTGCAAAAGAAATTCCAAACATGCCACCAGATGGCATTAAAAAGAATGAACCCGTGCTAAAATATTATTTTGGCACAACAAAAAAACCAGAAGCTGAAAAATATGTAATTCCAGAGTTAAGGCAAGCTTACGAAGATGATCCACTCATCAAAAAAATGGTTGACATGGCAATTAAGGTTGAAGGAGTGCCAAGAAACTGTGGAATGCATGCCGCAGGCGTTTTGATTGCGCCAGAATCGGTGTCAAATTTTGTGCCACTTGCAAGAAACGGCGACGAAATAGTGACAGAGTTTGATATGATTGAAATTGAACATCTAGGACTTTTAAAAATGGACTTTTTAGGGCTTAGAACTTTGACTGATATTAAAAAAGCGCTTGATTACATTAAAGAAAATCATGGCGTGGAAATCGACTTTTATAATATGGAATATGACGATCCAAAAGTTTTTGAACTCATCGCTTCTGGAAAAACTGACGCCGTTTTCCAACTTGAAAGTGGCGGAATGAAACGATTCATGAAGGATCTGGGGCCAACTTGCATGGACGACATTATTGCGGGGATTTCTTTGTATCGACCTGGGCCAATGGATTCTATTCCAGATTTTGTTAAACGCAAAAAAGATCCTAGCGCTGTTGTTTACGACGATCCTTGTTTGGAAGATATTTTGGATGTCACTTATGGTTGTATCGTTTATCAAGAGCAAGTTATGAAAATTACGCAAGTTATGGCTGGATTTACTCTTGGTCAAGCGGATAACATTCGTAGAATCATGGGTAAAAAACAAGTTGACAAGATTGCTGCTGAAAAAGTCAAATTTGTTGATGGCTGGGCAGATCCTACAGGAAAAGCGTCAATACCTGGAGCAGTTAAACTTGGGCATAAAAGAGAAGTCGCTGAAAAAGTCTTTGACAGAATGGCGGAGTTTGCAAAGTATGCATTCAACAAATCACACGCTGCTGCTTATGCTTATGTCGGTTATCAAACTGCTTATCTTAAAACTTATTATGAAGTGGAGTTTTTGACGGCAGTTTTGAATAACAGAATCACAAACCTTGACGATGTGAAAAAATATACGACTTTTGCAAGAAAAGAAGGCTTTGAGGTTTTGCCACCAGATGTTAACAAATCCACAACTTATTTTAAAACTGAAAACGGCAACATTCGTTTTGGCCTTGCAGCGCTTAAAGGTGTTGGAGCAACAGTCATTGATGAAATAATAAAGGAAAGAGAAAGAAATGGAGAATTTAAAAGTTTTGAAGACTTTATTTCTCGCGCATCTATTCCTGTTTTAAACAAAAGAGTTTTGGAAAGTTTGATTGTCAGTGGTGCGTTTGACTGTTTTGGAAAACATCGTTCACAACTTATGGCGGTTTATGGCATTGCCGTTGATAGAGCCATTCGCGATAGCAAAAATAAAAAACTTGGGCAGTTTACAATGTTTGATTCTTTCGCTGACATGAAAGATGAATTTAATAGTTTGAGTTGGCCAAATATTAAAGAATATAACAAAGACGCTTTGTTAAAATTCGAAAAAGAAATAGTAGGAATTTATATTTCTGGGCATCCACTTGATGATTATTTGGATTATTATGATAAATTTAATTTGACTTCCGACATGCTTTTGCCAACCAATGAAGAAGATACAGATGAAGGGGATGCTGTTAAACCAGAAGATGCAATTTACGAACAAGTTTATGAAGGAATGCCTGTCACTTGCGGTGGAATAATAGTGGAGAAACGAAAAATCTTAAAAGACGGCAAAGAAATGGCGTTCATTAAAATTGAAGACCTTAATGGTGTTATTGAAGTTTCACTTTTTGCAAATGTTTATCCAAAATTTAAATATCTCATTGAAGAAGATAAATTGATTACTGTTCGTGGAAAGATTTCTATGCGAAACGGCACGCCTAGTGTCACGGCAGAAGAAGTCTTGCCATGGAAAGTTAGGGGTGAGCAGGCGGAGGAAAACAACTCGCAAAAACTTTGTTTAAGATTTGATACAAAGGATATAGACTTATATAACAAAATTTCTTCAACATTAAATGCTTATCCAGGAGATACAGAAGTTGTTATTAAATGCACCGCTGTCAACAAACCTTTTGCTTATAATCAAAAAGTTGATGTTGGAAACTATCTTTTAAATGAATTATATGGTATAATAGGAACAGATAATGTTAAGTTGTTTTCGCCAAAAGCGGTGGGAAAGGAGAAAAAAGAATGAAAGTTTTAGTTTTATCTAGTGGCGGTGATGCTCCTGGAATGAACAGGTTTATTGCAAAACTTGCTCAATATTTTGGAAACAAACTATATGCGTGCAAAGGAGGATTTAAGGGTTTATACGAAAATCAAATTTATCCTATAAAATTCTTTGAACCACAAAAATATGCAAACAGTGCTGGTTGTTGCATAAAATCTTCCCGCTTCCCTGAATTTAAAGATAAAGAGATTTTTGACAAAGCGATTGAAAATGCAAAATCTTTTGATGCCTTGGTTATCCTTGGTGGGAATGGATCACAAAAAGCCGTTATCGAAATGAACAATGCTGGGGTTAAAGCAGTTTTTGTTCCTTGCACTATTGATAATGACGTGGAAGATAGTGATTATTCTATTGGATTCCACACCGCAGTTCAAAGTGTTATTAACGCAGCTCGAAATATTATGCCGAGCATGGAAGCTTTTTCAAGAGCTTGCATATTTGAAACTATGGGTCGTCATTGTGGCAAAATAGCTGAAGAAGCTGCAAAAGTTTTGCAACCTGATCTATTAATTACCAAAAAACAAGATTTAAACAAAGAAGAAATAGCAAATGTTATCAACAAAAACTTTAAAAAAGAAAAAGCTACAATGATCATAATCAAAGAAAACATTATTGATATTAAAAAACTATGTAAAGACATTTCCGCCTCTGTCAAACCCGCAGATGTTAGAGATTTCTGCATCAGCTATTTACAACGTGGGTCGGCTCCAACAAATAGGGAATTAAGGATTGCTTATATGTTTGCTGTTGCAGCGATTAAAGCCATTGAATTAAAACAACTTCCAATTGCAACCATGATGCAAGGCGGAAAAATTGTTTTGAAAAAAATATAATTTTTCTTTGTTTTAAATGGCAAAATTATTTAAAATTGTTGACAAAATTTGGCGACTATGATATATTTACATAGTCGCCAAAGTGCGCGGGTGTAGTTCAGTGGTAGAACCCCAGCCTTCCAAGCTGGTTGCGAGGGTCCGATTCCCTTCACCCGCTCCATCGGGCTTCCATAGCTCAGCTGGATAGAGCAATGCCCTTCTAAGGCAGAGGTCGAAGGTTCGAATCCTTCTGGGAGCACCAGAATATGGTGGTCGTAGTTCAGTTGGCAGAACGCTAGATTGTGGCTCTAGAGGTCAAGGGTTCGATTCCCTTCGATCACCCCATATTCGTTTAAAAAACATTATGGGGTGTCGCCAAGCGGTAAGGCATTGGACTCTGACTCCAACATTCGTAGGTTCGAATCCTACCACCCCAGCCATCAACATTTTATTAATGTTTAGGGGAAACACAATTTAATCACCGATTTGGTCCACTAGCTCAGTCGGTAGAGCACTTGACTTTTAATCAAGGGGTCCCGGGTTCGAGCCCCGGGTGGGCCACCAAAAAGCGCTTCAAAATGAAGTGTTTTTTTATTTTACAATTAAAAAAATAACAAACTTTTACATTTTTATAGTTGTCGAATATTGACTTTTCAAGTCTATTATTTTATACTTTTAAAGTGTTTTTATTTTAAAATTAATCATAAAAAATTATATAAAAAGTTATCTTTAAAATGTTGCAGGAGATTTAAAATGGCAGATTATATAGAAAATGACTTAAAAAATTTGTTAGATGAAGGGCATACATTGATTGAAGCAAGAGCGAAAGGGTTAGATATTGGAAATTTTCCAAACAAAAAATTTACCGCTTATGCAATGCCACAAAACGATTTTCCAGACGATTATTTTGAATTGCAAAATGAGGGCAAATACTATTTTAAACTTGACCGCATTTATGATTATAGAAGACTTCCACAGCTGGGTATAATCTTAAAAGACGGCACAATTATTCATGTAGATGAATGGCATTTAAAGCATGCGTTATGGTTAAAATTTAACAAACCAGATGGAAAAAATTTTACAGATCTTGAAGGAAGCATAAACTACATTTATTTTAAAGAGAGCGCGTTTAGAGCGCCATATTTGTCATTTGTTCAAGGGTATGATTATAAAAAAGTGAACAACACAAATTTATACGAATTGATATCGCAATGGTATGATAAGCGTGAAAGAGAAGAAGGTTTTGTTGGAGTCAGTTTGACGGAAAATCAAGTTTTGGCAATTTTAGGGTTGTGTGGTAAATTTCATTTAAAATTTGATGATGTTGTTTATAAAAATGTCAGTTTTTGTTTAGATTCAACCGAACAAGGATTGAGAAAAATTGGAAGGGACAACGAAGACACAATAAATTGTGCTTTTAGAATGAGAAGAAAAAAAGAAAGAGACGGGATTCAAAGATGAGCAAAAACCAAGATTTAAAAAAAATGTTAGATGAAGGGCATACATTGATTGAAGCTAGAAAAGAAATTGATGTTGATGATTGTTTGGACAAACAATTCAGGCTTTCATTTGATGAAAATTTTTATCCTGATGATTATTTCGACGATTCGTATGAAGGCATAGAATTTTTTAAATTAAAAAATATAAGAAATTATAAAACCTTACCACAAGTTGGTCTTATTTTGAAAGATGGGACAATTTTTAGTGTAAAAGCTTTTCATATTGAACTCACTTTATGGTTAAAGTATAATGGCGTAGATATTACAAACAGCTTGAAATATGTTTATTTTCCTGACACGAAAAGATTAAGCATAATAGAAGGTTATGACTATGAATATGCGACGGATGAGAATGATATCAATAAACTTTGTGAAAGATGGAAGGATATTTACGAAGGTGAAAGTCTTGATACTGATTTAGTTTTGACAGACCCACAAGCTTTTGTTATTTGCAAATTAGCGGATTATTTCGGTTTAGATAGAGATGAAGTTTTCACAAGTAACAATGGTTTTAGAATGTGTGAATCTTGGCAAGTTGATCCCAAAAGAAGAAAAGTGGGCAGAGATAATTGGGACACGGTTGATAGAAGTTTCAAATTGTTCTCAAAAGGAACTTCTTTTGTTCGTTAATTTATTTAAAAAGGTTGACTTTGTTTTTGCGTTTTGCTAAAATACTTGTGCAATCTTTATCAATGGGGTGTCGCCAAGTGGTAAGGCACAAGACTTTGACTCTTGCATGCGCAGGTTCAAATCCTGCCACCCCAGCCAAAGAAAATTTTTGCGCTTTGATTTGTTTTCAAGCTCAAGCTTGAAAAACTGCATATTGACGCTTAAAATTTTCTATTTTGCGACCAAACGAAAATCGCACTTACGTTGGCGATTTTGTCGCAACTTTGAAATTAGGCAGGATTTGAACCTGCACCTCACCCGTACCGGCGGGGAACAAAACAAGTTTTTTGTGACTTGTTTTTTTTATTTTTTTAAAAATAATAATTTGTTCAAATTGCTTAAAAAATAGATAAAAAAATTTTGATATTTTACCAAAAAATTTATGATAAATGTTTTAAAAATCCTTTATTTCATTTTGAAAAAATTTTCGTTTTTTGTATACTAAGTAGGTAACAAAAAAAGGAGATGTTTATGAAAAAATTTGTATATGCATTTAAAGAAGCAGATGGCAAAAACAAGGCTCTTTTTGGCGGAAAAGGTGCAAACCTCGCTGAAATGACAAAACTTGGCATGCCTGTTCCACAAGGCTTTATTGTGACAACTGAAGCCTGCACACAATATTACAATGATGGCAGAAAAATTAATGATGGCATAATCAGCCAAATTAATTCAAAACTTGCTGAACTTGAAAAAATGACAGGCAAGAAATTTGGAGATAAGAAAAATCCTCTTCTTGTGTCAGTTCGTTCAGGGGCAAGAGTTTCTATGCCTGGTATGATGGACACAATTTTGAACCTTGGTTTAAACGATGAAGTTGTTGAAGGACTTGCTGCTTTGACAAACAATCCTCGTTTCGCTTATGACTCATACAGAAGATTTATTCAAATGTTTTCTGATGTTGTTATGATGCAAGACAAATCTAAATACGAAAGAATTCTTGACAACATTAAAGAAAAGAAAAATGTTCAATATGACAAAGATTTGACGGCTGATGATTTAAAAGAAATCGTTAAACTCTTTAAAGATCTTTACAAAAAAGGATTAAAGAAAGATTTCCCACAAGATCCAAAAGAACAACTTATTGAAGCTGTTAAGGCTGTGTTTAGATCTTGGGATAATGATCGTGCAAATGTTTACAGAAGAATGCATGACATTCCTTATGAGTGGGGAACAGCTGTCAATGTTCAATCCATGGTGTTTGGAAACATGGGTGACGATTGCGGAACGGGTGTTGCTTTCAGCAGAAACCCAGCAACTGGTGAAAATGAATTCTACGGCGAATATCTCATGAATGCACAAGGTGAAGATGTTGTTGCAGGTATAAGAACACCAATGCCTATTTCGGAACTTAAAAAACAAAATCCTGATGTTTACAAACAATTTGTTGAAATCGCTAAAAAACTTGAACAACACAATCATGACATGCAAGATATGGAATTTACTATCGAAAAAGGCAAGTTATATATGCTTCAAACGAGAAATGGTAAAAGGACAGCAAAAGCTGCATTGAAAATTGCCGTTGATCTTGTTCATGAAAAAATGATTTCTGAAAAAGAAGCACTTTTAATGATTGATCCAAAACAATTGGATGCTTTACTTCACCCACAATTTGACCCAGCCGCTTTAAAGAAAGCAAAGGTTTTGGCAGAAGCTTTGCCAGCATCTCCTGGCGCTGCATGTGGAAAAATTTGCTTCACCGCAGAAAAAGCTAAAGAAATGGCTGCAAATAAAGAAAAGGTCGTTCTTGTTAGACTTGAAACATCTCCTGAAGATATTGAAGGTATGGCAGCGTCACAAGGCATTTTGACTGCTCGCGGTGGTATGACTTCTCACGCCGCTGTTGTTGCAAGAGGAATGGGAACCGCTTGTGTTGCTGGATGCAGCGCTATTAAATTTGCTGACGATGGAAAATCTTTCACACTTCGTGGGAAAACTTTTAAAGAAGGCGATATGCTTGCTTTTGATGGTTCAACGGGCAAAATTTATGATGGCGCAGTTGCAACAGAACCTGCTAAAATTTCTGGTGAATTTGCCACAATCATGGCTTGGGCAGATAAAAACCGCAAACTTCAAGTGAGAACAAATGCTGACAATCCAAAAGATGCAAAAGTTGCTTTTGATTTTGGTGCGGAAGGTATTGGACTTTGCAGAACAGAACACATGTTCTTTGAAGAAGATAGAATAATGGCCATGAGAGAAATGATTGTTGCATCAACAGTTGAAGAAAGAAAAGCTGCTCTTGCAAAAATTCTTCCTATGCAAAAGAAAGACTTTAAAGGTCTTTACACTGCAATGAAAGGAAAACCTGTTACAATCAGATTCTTGGATCCACCTCTTCATGAATTCTTGCCTCACACTGATGAAGAAATTAAAGCTCTTGCAAAAGAAATGAAAATTTCTTTCGAAACCCTTAAACAAACAGTTGTAGACTTACACGAATTTAACCCAATGATGGGACACCGTGGGCTTAGACTTGCTGTGACATATCCTGAAATTGCTGAAATGCAAACACAAGCAGTTATTGAAGCCGCAATCGAAGTTAAAAAATCTCATGGTTACGACATCGTTCCTGAAATCATGATTCCTTTGACTTGCGATTCAAAAGAATTTAAATATGTTCGCGACATTGTTGCGAAGAAAGCTGACGAAATCATTGAAAAGAAAAAATCTGACCTTGTTTACAAGATCGGAACAATGATTGAAATTCCTCGTGCTGCTTTAACAGCTGATGAAGTTGCAAAATATGCTGAATTCTTCTCATTTGGAACAAATGACTTAACACAAATGACTTATGGATTCAGCCGTGATGATGCAGCAAAATTCTTGGATGTTTACTATCAAAAGAAAATATTTGAAAGCGATCCATTTGCTAGACTTGATCAAAATGGCGTTGGCAAACTTGTTAAAATGGCAGCTGACCTTGGCAAATCAACACGCCCAGACATTAAACTTGGAATATGTGGTGAACATGGTGGGGATCCTTCAAGTGTTGAATTCTGCCATAGTGCAGGCTTGAACTATGTTTCATGCTCACCATTCCGTGTGCCAATCGCTAGATTAGCAGCAGCACAAGCTAATATCAAAAATCCAAGAAAGTAAGAAAAAGTTTAATTTTATGCAAAAAAACAAGTCTTTTTGACTTGTTTTTTTCAAATTTTCAGTTTACAAAAGGAAAACATTGTGTTATAATTAAATTTATAAAAATATTCGAGGTGATTAATATGATGATTTATCCGCCAATTGACGAACTTGTTAAGAAAACAAAGGGCAATATTTATGTGCTTTGTACGGTTATAACAAAACGAGCAAAAGAAATTGAAACCGTTAGAAGAGCAGAACTTGCTGATCAAGACAAAAAAGCGATCAGCATCGCTTGTGAAGAAATTTATCAAGGCAAAATTGTGCCAAGCGAATTTTAATTTTCATTTTAAAAAAGATGTGTTATAATTCTATTGTTGTTTAACAATAGAATTTTTTTAAGGAGAAATATGTTTGCTTCTGTCATCATAGATCAAGACACAAAAGCACTTGACAAAGTGTTTGATTACAAAATACCAGACGAGCTTAACATAAAAGAAGGATTTCGCGTTTTAGTTCCTTTTGGTTCAAGAATCCTTCAAGGTTTTGTGGTGGAAATAAAGTCACAGGCTGGCTATGATGAAGCAAAAATAAAAAAAGTTATTTCCAGCGTTGATGATTTTCCAATAATTAAACCTGAGATGCTGAAACTTATGAAATTTATGTGTGATAAATTTCATTTGCGACTAACCAGTGTTTTAAAACTTGTCGTGCCAAGCGAAATGAGAGAAGGAAAAGTTAAAGATCTTTTTGTCAAATGGGCAGTTTTAAAACCAAATTTTGAATTACAAAATTTAAATAAAGCAAAAGTTCAACAAAAAATAGTTGTTAAACTTCAGGAATTAAAAAAAGCAAAGTTAAATGATTTAAAAGAAGAGTTTGGCATAAGCGCAGTTAAAGCGTTGATTGAAAAAGGCGTGATTGAAATTGTTTTAGAAAAAATAAACAGACAACCATATTTGACGGAAAGAGAAGATAAAAAAGTTGTTTTGAACGAAATGCAAAGAAAAGCGATTGAAACTGTCAAAGGTGAAGGCGTTTTCTTGTTGCATGGAGTGACGGGCAGTGGAAAGACCGAAGTTTATATGAATCTTATTTCAAAGGTTTTGCAAGAAGGGAAAAATGCCATCATGCTTGTTCCAGAAATTTCTTTAACACCACAAGTCATGTCAACTTTTAGAGCAAGATTTGGCGAAAATATTGCACTTTTGCATTCAAATCTGTCTGCGGGAGAAAGATTTGATGAATGGAAAAGACTTTTTTCTGGTCAAGCCAAAGTCGTTGTGGGGGCACGTTCTGCTATTTTTGCTCCACTAGAAAATGTGGGAATAATAATTATTGACGAACAGCATGAAGCAACTTATATTTCTGAATCAAACCCTAGATATGACACCTTTGATGTTGCAAAATTTCGTGCAAACTTCAATAAATGTCCGCTTTTAGTTGGAAGCGCGACGCCTAGCGTTGATATTTATGAAAAAACGAAAGATCAAGAAGTAAAGCTGGTTGAACTGCCAGTTAGAGCCAACGGCAAAGAACTTCCTAAAATTCAAATAATTGACATGATGAACGAGATTAGAGTGGGCAATTCTGGAATTTTTTCCACTCAACTTTTGACAGATTTGGCGTCTGTGATAAACGACAAAAAACAAGCTATGATTTTTATAAATCGCCGTGGGTTTTCATCTTTTATGATGTGCCGTGAGTGTGGTTATGTTGCAAAATGCACAGACTGTGATGTAAGTTTGGTTTATCATCGTGAAGACAACAGGCTTAAATGCCATTATTGTGGAAAGCAATATAAGGTTTTAGACAAATGCCCAAATTGTGGTTCAGACAAAATAAAGCAAGGCGCAGTTGGAACAGAAAGAGTGGTCAAAGAATTGCAAGAAATTTTTAAAGATGTCAAAATTTTACGCATGGACAATGACACAACTTCTCGAAAAAATGGGCACGAAAAAATTTTAGAAGAATTTAGAAAAACTACGCCAGCAATTTTGGTTGGAACTCAAATGATTGCAAAAGGTCATGATTTTGAAAATGTCACGCTTGTTGGAATTATTGATGCTGATCAAAGTTTGTATCGGGCTGATTACAGAAGCACCGAAAGATGTTTTCAACTTATAACACAAGTTGCCGGCAGAGCGGGAAGGAGCACTTTTGAAGGCAAAGTTGATTTGCAAACTTATTCTCCGCGACACTATGTTTATAAATTTGCGGCAAATTACGATTACAAAGGTTTCTTTAAAAAAGAAGCTAATTTAAGAAAAACAGCATCGTTTCCACCTTATTCTAAAATAATTCGAATATTATTTTCACACACAGATGAAAATGTTGTTCGCGATGAACTCAAATCGTGCTATAATAAATTGTTAAAAGTTAGAGAAAAATTTTTCGATGACATTATTTATATGGATGCGATGAAATCGCCGATTAAAAGAATTAAAAATTCTTATCGATATCAAGTGATTATAAGAATAAAACTAGAACATTGTGATGAAATTGAAAAAGAAATTTTCAAATGCACAGAGGATGTTTTAAAATCAAGTGTGTTTTTTGAAGTCAATCCTGAAAATATGAGTTAGGAGGAAAATATGGCTAAAAGAAAAGTTTTAAAATATGGCGATGAAAGATTGAGAAAAAAAGCCACGCCTGTGACTGAGTTTGATGAAAATTTGTTTGAGCTTTTAGATGATATGCGAGACACTATGTATGCAAACAATGGTATGGGGCTGGCTGCGACACAAGTTGGTGTTTTAAAAAGAGCGGTTATTGTGGATTTGGGCGGAACATTTTTTGAACTCATCAATCCTGAAATAATTTACGAAGAAGGTGAGCAAGTTGACGAAGAAGGTTGTTTGAGTGTGCCTAATTTTACAGATTTAGTAAAACGACCTTATAAAATCACAATCAAAGCTAAAGACAGATATGGTTATGATTTTGAAATAACTGGCGAGAAGTATTTTGCGCGTTGTGTTTGTCATGAAGTCGATCACTTAAATGGTGTGCTTTATGTTGATAAAAGTGAAAATAATGAAAAATATTTTAAAAAGTATGGTAAAAAATGAAAATTTTGTTTTTGGGTTCGCCTAAATTTGCGAAAATTATTCTTGAAAGCTTGTTAAAAAATGGTCGCGAGATTGTGGCTGTTATTTGTCAACCAGACAGACCAGCTGATAGAGGCGGAAAAATTCAAATGCCTGAAGTGAAAACGTTTGCTCTCGAAAATGGATTAAAAGTTTTTCAATTTGAAAAAGTAAGCGCTAATCTTGATGAAATAAAAAAACTTGATTATGATCTTTTTGTAACAGCATCATTCGGGCAAATTTTGTCAAGAGAGTTTATCAGTTATAAGTGGGGCGTTAATGTTCATCCTTCTCTTTTGCCTGATTTGAGAGGGGCGACTCCTATTCAAACGGCTTTAATGCAGGGGCGCAAATTTTCTGGCGTAACAATTCAAAAGATGGTTTACGAAGTTGATGCAGGAGAAATTATTAAACAACAAAAGGTTGAAATTAAAGACGATGAAGATTACTGCGCTCTTGAACAAAGGCTTGCTTACATTAGTGCTGAACTTTTAGAAGAAGCACTAAAAGATATCGAAAGTGGTAAAGCAAAGTTTTTGGAGCAAAAGGGGGCTCCAACTTATACAAAACTAATAAAAAAAGAAGACGGGAAGTTAGATTTTTCAAAGACTGCTTTTGAAATTGTAAATCAAGTTCGAGCTTTGGCACACAATCCAGGTTGTTATTTTGAAGTTCAAGGTAAAAGAGTGAAAGTCTTGAAGGCGAAAGTTTGTGAAATGAATTTTGATGAAAAAGCTATTGCAAACGACAAAAAGCATTTTATCATCGGAGCAAAAGAAAATGCAGTTGAAATTTTGGAACTCATTGCGCCAAGTGGAAAGAAAATGGATGGCGTTTCTTTTAAAAATGGTTTAAAAGATGTGGAGAAAGTGGACTGATGCTGTTAGATTTGACCAAAGAACAATTGCGTGATTGGATGAAAAAAGAAGGAGAGTCAGCATTTCGTGGTGACCAGCTTTTTGATGCACTTTTAAGGGCAAAAAAGTTGGAAGAGATTTCTACTTTTTCAAAGGAGCTTAAAACAAAAATTAAACCATTTTATCCTAATTTTTGTGTAAGAAAAAAATTGACAGCAAAAGACGGAACAATCAAATATGTGTTTGAATTTTCTGATGGCGAAATAGTTGAAGGCGTGCTTATGAAATACAAATATGGAAACACGCTTTGTATTTCAACACAAGTTGGTTGCAGAATGGGTTGCAAGTTTTGTGCGTCCACTTTGCAAGGTTTAAAAAGAAATTTGACCGCGGGAGAAATGCTTGAACAAGTTCTTTTAGTCAATCGAGATTTGGGCGGAGACCTGAAAAAAAGAGCTGTGACTAATATCGTTTTGATGGGTATGGGAGAACCGCTTGATAATTATGAAAATGTTTCAAAATTTTTAAAATTTGTTTCATCACAAGATGGACTTAACATAAGTCAAAGAAATATCACTCTTTCGACATGCGGAATCGTGCCAAAAATTTATCAATTAGCAGATGACGGGTTTAGCGTGACGCTTACAATTTCTTTGCATGCGACAGATGACAAGTCGCGACAGAAGCTTATGCCCGTTGCCAAGGCTTATTCAATAAAAGAAATCTTGGACGCTTGCAAATATTATTTTGAAAAGACTGGTCGCAGGTTTGCGTTTGAATACGCTTTAGTAAATGGTGAAAATGACTCGTTAAAACAGGCGGAAAAGCTTGCTTTGTTATTAAAAGGATTGCCTTGCCTTGTAAATTTGATCCCTCTTAATTATGTTAAAGAACGAAATTTGAAAGGCTCTTCTATAAGCGCAGTTCAAGGATTTTTGGATTATTTAAAAAACCACGGAATAAATGCAACCAAAAGAAGAACTATGGGCGAAGATATTGGTGGCGCTTGTGGTCAATTGAGGGCTCAAATTTTGGAGGATAAAAAATGAAAACGCATGTGATTGAGAAAAAGAACGCAGATTTGTTTTTTGTCGAAGGAAAAGGGTATAAAGCAAGAAAAAACTTAAAAACGCAAGGGATTTTTGTTGGAGATAAAATTGTTTTAAATGAAAAAGAAGGTGTGATTGAAAAAGTTTTGGAAAGAAAAAATTATATTATTAGACCACCAATCGCTAATCTAGACAAAATGTTTATTGTGATTGCTCCAATTCCAAAACCAGATTTTTATCTTGTTGATAAATTGATTATATTTTGCAAAGTCAAAGGAATTGAGCCGACTTTAGTTGTTAACAAAACCGACCTAATGAGTGAAAAAGAAATTTTAGGTATAAAAAATATTTATTCTTCTTTTTTAAAAGTGGTTTTTGTAAGCGCTGAAAAAGGAGACGTTGTTAAGTTAAAAAAAGAAGTAAAAGGCATTTGTGCTTTTGCTGGGCAAAGTGCAGTTGGCAAATCTTCTCTTATAAATGCAATTTTTGAAGAAGCAAGAGAAAAGGTTGGATTGCTTTCAAAAAAAGTGGAGAGAGGCAAACAAACAACGAGAGTTGTTTGTCTTCATCATTTAGGTGGCAAAAACTATTTAGCTGACACGGCCGGTTTTTCAAAATTAGATGAAAATCTTCTAAATATTGAAAAAAATGAAATTTGCAGATATTTTGATGAGTTTATCGAATTTTTGCCAAAGTGCGAATTCAATTCATGCAGTCACATTGTAGAGAAAAAATGTGGAATAAAAGATGCGTTAAAATTAGGAAAAATAAGCGAGCAAAGATATAATAGTTATGTTAAACTTTTTGAAGTTTTAAGTGGGAAGGGAAGATGATGAAAAAATGTGTTGATGTTTCGGTTTCAACTGATCCAGTTAAAGATTTTCAAGAACTTGTTGAATATGCAAAAGAGTTGCAGGGTCAAGCAGACCTTTTGCATTGTGATGTTATGGACGGAGAGTTTGTTGAAAACAAAACTTTTGACGCTTCGTTTGTTAAAAATTTAAATGAGCAGACAGTAACAATGCTTGATGTCCATTTGATGGTTAAAGAGCCAATGCAAGATATTGAAAAATATTCTGAAGCCGGAGCAAATATTATAACCGTTCATTATGAGGCGTTTGCTAACAAAAAAGAGGTTTTAAAGGCATTAAAGCTCATAAAAGAAAAGGGGTGCCTTGCAGGAATAAGTTTTAAACCAAAAACAAACATAAACGAAATTAAGAATTATTTATATTTTGTCGATGTTGTTCTTGTCATGGGTGTCGAACCTGGCGCAAGCGGACAAGAAATTTTGCAAAGCACTTATAAAAAAATCAGCGAATTAAAAAAATTAAGACAAGAAAACAAATATAATTATAAAATTGAAGTTGACGGTGGAGTAACAGATCAAAACAGCAAACTGTTAAGCGAAATGGGCGCGGACATATTAGTCAGCGGTAGTTTTGTTTACAATTCAAAAGACAGATCAAAAGCAATAAAAAAATTAAAAAAATAAAACTTCCATTAGGAAGTTTTTTTTAATAATAAACATCATATTTGTTAATCTTTCTTTTTCTATGAAGAAGAAGTGAAAACACTATGCAAAGTGGCATTAATGAACCCAACAAAATAAGATTTGACATTGCCGCAGATTGTGACAGTAAAATATAACTTAACACAAGTGAAACGATAAATCTTCCAGTGTAAGAACCCAAATTGGTGATCTGTAAAAGTGTTTGTCTTTTTGTCAAACCATTACTGTTCATAACAAAATCTTCTCGAATTAAACTAAATGGATCTCTTGTGCAGTAAAGTAAAACTGTCCCTGCGCCTAACAAAAGTAAAGCAGTAGTTCCTGTGGTGAATAGACCGCCTAAACCAATTGATAATACGCCTAAAAGTAACACGCTTAAAACTATATAAACTGATTTAAAGCCAAGCTTTTTATATAAAACACCAAAACCAAAAGCAGTCGCTCCTCTAACAATTCTTGCAACAGTAATAACAGTCGTGATGGTTATTGTGCTGAATGCAAGTTCTTGGAAAACCATTTTATTTATATCCATAGAGCATGCAATCAGTGCGAACATAATTGCCGAGAAGAAAAATAAAAGCCAGGTTGTGTGATATTTAAATAATTTGAAAAATTCAAACTTTTCTCTTTTTGTGTTATGCAATGGAAGATTGTTTTGTTTTTTGTAAAGCTCTTTTTCATTTTTAATAAAAAATGACATAACAAACCCAACTGCAAGAAGTCCACAGCAACAAACTATTGGGGCATAGCACCAAGCGGAATATAAATAACCAGATGCAAATGTTGCCCCTGCTCCTACAAAAGCATAGCACAATTGAACAATGCTTGTGTATTTTGAGTAGTTGCCACTTAGACCAAACATTTTTAAATTATCTTTTAAAATCTTTGATTCACTTGGGCCTTTTAAGGCCAATCCAATTGCAAAAAAAAGTTGTGATATATAAATTGTCAAAGGATTTATAAAAATCATAAGTGCAGAAATTAAGTAGAAAAATGTTCCAAGTTGAGAAGACCTGACGGTGCCTAATTTTCTAACAACAGAAACCAAAGGAATCGAAACAATCATGTAACATAATGAAAATATTGTTATTATCAAAGAAATTTCGGAGAACGTCATGCTTTTAACTTCATTATAATAAATTGAGTCAATTGCATAAAAAAAGAAATAGTCTAAAGCTATTGCTTTATATATCAAAAAGAAATATATTTTTCGTTTATTTTTTTTAATTTCTGCTGAATTTCCATTTGTCATAGCCACATTATAACAACAAAAAATTCAAAAGTAAAATATTTTTCTACAATATATTTATTTTTATATATCTATTATTATATTCTAACTATTTTGAATGGTCACGTTTCCACACAAAACATCAAAATAAGAAAAAGTTTGCAAGGGTTGATTTACACCTTTTATTTTAACCGTGAAAACACTTGGATAAACATCAGCCACCATTGCGTTTACGGTGTCTATTTTTT
Source organism: uncultured Clostridia bacterium (assembly GCA_944350115.1). Classification (GTDB taxonomy): domain Bacteria; phylum Bacillota; class Clostridia; order Christensenellales; family UBA1242; genus Caccovivens. Next base: position 42,049 of record CALVNZ010000003.1, read on the forward strand.
TTCTTCCGCGATTTATGCTCATTTCAACTTCAAGGCCTTTTAGCGCAGCGATTTGCTCTTTAACCAGAGAAAGTTGGCCAGTTGGTCTTTTCATATTTACCTCTCTTTTTTTCAATTGTTGTCATTTTAAAATTTTCTAAACATTTGGAATACTTGGGCAAAACCTTTAATACAATACTAGCGTAATTGAATTTTAGGGGGAAAACAATGTCATTCGAATCAAATAATTTTAAAGTTGTGAAAAAAACGCGTTTGCCAAAAAGCGAATTTACTGTTGATTGCAGTGTTTTGGCAGAGGGAGAAATTGCAAAAGTTTATGCTGTTGCAATAAATGTTTACGACGACAATCAAGAAGTAACAGAAGGTGTGGTGTCCTATTCCGGTCATGTTGATGTCTGCATGATTTATGGTTTGGAAACTGGCGAAGTTGAAAGCGCTTGTGCGACCTGTCCGTTTTCTTCTAAATTTGAAAGCGCTGACATTGTTTCTGGCGAAAAAGCCATTATAAAAATTAAAGTTGTTGATCATAGCATTTCTTCAGTTGAAGGGAATGAAACAAAAATTTTGATTACACTTGAACAAACAGGTGTTTTGATTTCTTCCACGCAAATAAATTCAATTACTTCTGTTGGCGAAGATGTTTGCGCTCGCGAAGAAGAGATCAGCGTCGTAAGATTCATTGGAGCTGGGCAATCGCAAGCAACCGAAACGCTTGAAAATAATAATCGTGAGAAAGTTAAAAAAGTTTTGGGTGCAGAAGCCGTTGTTTTGATAAAAACAATTGAGCCAGGTGTAAATTTTGTTTCTGTTGGCGGGGATATTATCACGAAAATTCTCTTTGTTGATGATAATGATAAATTCGATTCAGTAACCCTTTACGATTCTTTTAAAGAAGAAGTTGAGATTGAAGGAGTTTCAAGAGAAAGCTTGGTTGAAGCATATGCTAAAATTAATTCATCTCAAATAAAAGTCGCTGTTGAAGACCAAGAAAAAGGAAGCAAACTGACTGTGACAATTCCATTTGAAGTTAGTGCTTTATCTTATGAAGAAATCACTGTTAAAACTATTGAAGATTTGTATAGCCTTACTCATGAAATGGAAATTTCAACAGAAAGCTTTAACATGTCAAAGGTGCTTCCTATTGAAATCATTGAAGGCAAAATAGATGGAACATTGACGCTTGATGAAAATCAACCTAGAGTTGATAAAATTCTTTTCACATTTGGAAATTCTGTCGAACTTACAAATTCATTTGTTGAGAATGGAGAATTAACAATTGAAGGAATTGCAAAAACATCAGTTGTTTATTTAAACGACGACCTTTCATCATTAAACTCGGTTGAATTAGAAATTCCTTTTTCAATTTCAGACAAAACAAAAGCGACGGAAGACAGTTTGATCAATGTTGATGCAATTTTAACTGATGTTGATGTGGCAGTTAAAAAAGGAAGAGAGCTTTTCTTTGATGCAAAAGTGAAAGGCTTGGTTGTTATCAGTGATGATGATGTTTCCGCTGTGATCACAGAAGCTGTGGATGGCGAGACCCTTCCTGAAAGAGATTTTGCTATGCAAGTGATTTTTGCAAAAGAAGGGGATAGTTTGTGGGATGTAGCTAAATTAAATCATTTAAAAGAAACAGAAATAGTTAGACAAAACCCCGGTGTAAGTTTTCCATTGCAAGAAAACACTGATATTATAGTTTTTTATCAAAATAGTTAAAAACAAATAATTAATTTTAAAATATTAAAAAAATCAAAAATTTACCGATTTTCGCAAACATTTTAAGGCAAAACTTCTTTCGAAAGAAAGGAGTTTTTTTATGAAATGGATTGTTTGCGGAGTTTGTTTTGTTTTGCTTTGCGTTTTAATGGCTTGTGCGCCCTTGTTTTCTTCTGGTGTCGAGACAGATTATTTAAGAATTCATATTCGCGCAAATTCTAATTCTAGCGAAGATCAAAGAGTTAAATACATGGTTAAAGATGCTGTGGTTGAAGCGCTGATTCCTCTTTTAAGCGATGCAAAGACAAAGCAAGAGGCAATTGATGTGATAAATGCAAACACAAATTACATCAATTCTGTTGCAAACGCTGTTTTAGAAGCAGAAGGGTTTGACTATTGTGGGCAAACTCGCATCGCAAAAGAAACTTTTCCTACTAGAACTTATGACGACATCACTCTTCCAGCAGGCGAGTACGATGCCGTGATTTTAGATTTGGGCTCTGGAGAAGGAGATAATTGGTGGTGCCTTGTTTATCCTGCTTTTTGTTTCACAAAAACTGAAAATTCGACAAATTATGTTTATATTTCGAAAATTTGGGAAATAATTAATAATGTAACCAAAAATTAATATAGTTTGAGATGGAGGTAGTATGAAAGCAAAAATTATATCTTTAGTTTTGGGGCTTATATTTTTGATGTCATCCTTTATAATTGGAGATTGTTTGGTTTTTCAAAATACAATGGTGTCTGTAAAAGCGGCCACAACAGTTTCTGAAAATAAAGCGATTCAGCAAAAATTAAAAGAACTTGGATATTACACGGGTTCAGTTGATGGCGTTTATGGCCAAGGCACAAGAAGTGCAGTCATTGCTTTTCAAAAAGCGAACGGTTTAACTGCCGATGGGGTTGTCGGGACTCAAACAGCGAAAGCTTTAGGTGTTACTTTAAATTCCGAAGAGGTTGCACAGTCCGGAAGTGATTTATATCTTCTTGCAAAATGTGTCTATTCCGAGGCAAGAGGAGAGCCTTATGAAGGACAAGTTGCTGTTGCTGCTGTGGTTTTAAACAGAGTTGAAAGTCCAGAATTTCCAAACACAATTTCAGAGGTAATTTATCAACCTTGGGCGTTTACAGCAGTGCATGATGGACAAATCAATTTAGAACCTGATTCTACAGCATACAGTGCTGCAAAAGATGCGATGAACGGATGGGATCCTACATATGGTTGTTTGTATTATTATAATCCAGCCACTGCGACTAGCAGTTGGATTTTTACTAGAACCACAGTTGTAACAATAGGCAGACATGTGTTTGCGATTTAGGAGGAGAGTATGAAAAAAAATCAAGATGTTTTAGGTGAAAACAAAACAAACAAAAAACATTATTCCAAAAGCGTTGTTATGGGTCTTTCGATTTCTACAGCGATATTAGCTTTGTCAACAGTAGGCTTAGGAATTGCATTTGGGGTTGCACAATCTAAAAGTGACAGTTATGGAATACAGCTTGAAAATGTTTATCAAAAAAATATGTATGATTTAGTTGAAAGCGTAAACAATGTTGAAACAAAATTAAGCAAGGTTCTTGCTTCAAACAGCAACTCTTATCGAAAAAAACTTTTAAATGAAGTCGCGCAAGATTCAGAACTTGCTCAAAACGCTGTTTCTGGATTGCCATTATCTGCAAATTCATTATCTCAAAGCGTTAAATTTATTAATCAGTTGGGTGGCTATTCACAAACTTTGGCAGATTCGTTGGCGCAAGGGAAAGCGTTAACTGAAAATGATTTGGAAACAATAGGAAAATTGCATCAAAGCGTCAAAGATATGAAAAAAGAAATAAACAAATTTTCACAAAAGACTCAAAACGACTATTCAATTTTAAATCAAAGTTTGCTTCTTAATGGTGATTACAACAACTTTACTATTGAGTTAAGTAAAATTAAAGGTGACAATATGGACTATCCTGTTATGATATATGATGGGCCTTTTTCAGATTCTACTCTTGACAAAACAGTTAAAGGGCTTTCTGGAGAAAGCAAAGACAAAGATCAGTGCAAACAAGAAATTGAAAAATGTTTCAAAAATTTGGCCAGCATACAATATAATGGAGAAACTAATGGAAGATTTAACACTTATACATATAATGTCACAAATACAGATTCACAAAAACTTTTTGTTCAGGTTTCAAAAATCGGCGGGCATGTCATTACTGTAAGCGGACGAGGAAGTGAAAGCAATGAAAAAAATATTAATGAAGAATCTGCAAAAAACATAGCCTTGGATTTTGCCAAAGAAAATGGAATTGAAAATCCACAAGTTGTTTGGAGTGACAGCTTAAAGAATAGTTTCTATTTAAACATAGCTCCTACTCAAAACGGCATTGTCCTTTATCCAGATTTAGTGAAAGTTAAAGTTGATTTAGGAAGTGGAAGTGTTGTCGGTTATGATTCTACAAGTTACTTCATGAATCATGTCAACAGAAAATTGAGCCAACCTACGCACACAGCAAAAGAGTTTAAATCATCTCTTCCAAAAGACATGACTGTCAAAAACATGCGAGCTGTCTTAGCTCCGCTTGACTATAATAGAGAGGTTTTGTGTTTTGAATATGAATGTGAAAAGAATGGTAGTACTTATTATTTTTACCTTAATGCGTTAAATGGGAAAGAAGAAAATGTTTTGAAAGTAATACAAACGCAAGATGGTAGTAAATTGTTTTAAAAAAGATGGCTAAACGCCATTTTTTTGTTGATTTCAAGCTTTAATTACAAGTTTTTTTTGCTGTTGATTTTAAATTAAGTATTGACAGAAACCCTCCGCTGGTTTATAATTTATTGCGGAGGAATTATGAAAAAACTCTTGATGTATCTCGTTGTAGCCATTGTGGTTGTCACTTGTGGTTTTTCAATTTATTATGTGGTAAGAAACAACGAAGAAATTAAAGCTTTGGAGCTAACAGATAAAGTATTTTATATGAATGAGGGGGAGACCCTCTCTATTCCTTTAGAATATTCAAATCCTTCGCCACACACAGATTTTACATACACTATTGAACAAGGGTATGAAGATTACGTTACAATTGACCTTGAAAATTGGACCATTACTGCAAATAAATCGGGGCTTGTCAATGTTGTTTTCACATCTACAAATGATGAATATTCAAAATTTGAAGTCCCATGCAAAATTGGGAACGGCTCTATAACTTCGCCTTGGTATATTAGGAATGGTGAAGATTTACAAAACATTGGAAAAGGAAATTATTTGTATTCAGATTCTTATGAAATTACAACAGACATCAGTGTTGGAGAAATGCTCCCTATAGGTGTTGAAATAAGCGATGATGGTTCTATCTCAGTGCATGAATTTACAGGTTCTATTTCTGGTGGAACGAAGAGATACGCAATCAAAGATGCAGTTGTAAAACAAGGTGATTTAAACTTTAATGTCGGTGGAATTTTTGCAATTGTTGGCAGCACTGGTAAAATTGAAAACGTAAGATTTGAAAACATTTCAGTTGTTGGTGAGTATGCTTATGCAGGAGTTGTTGCAGGTGCAAATTATGGATTAATTGGCATGTGTGAAGTTAAAGACAGTGAAGTTGTGAACACTCTTGAAACTATGTCTTTTACGGGCGGAATATGCGGGTTAAATCAACATTACCCTGGAAGCAGTAACTATGCTCAAGTGAACATTTGTTCATCAGATGTTTCAATAACTTCAAAATGGGTCGCAGGAGGCGCTGTTGGATATAATAAAGGCGGAGTTATTTTTAACTGTTTGATTAAAACTCGTTCATTAGATTTGCAAGTCAAAGAAGGCGAATCGTCAATCTATTCATATTTTGGCGGAGTGGCAGGGGTTTCAGTTTGTGCTGTTAATGGTGAAGATTCTTATGACAGTTATGTTTCAAACTGTTTAGTTTACATCAATGGCGTAAAATCAACAGAATCTCATATTGCCGGAGTGTTTGGGGCTTATTATGGTGTAAGCGGTGTATACGAAGCACAGGGCAATTATAATATGATTTTCTACATCGCAGAATCTTCAATCAAACCTTATTATCTTCATGATGATGAACAAATCATTTCTGACGAAAATCCAAATTCTGCAAAAAATTATGTTAAACAAATATCCAGTGAAGAAGCTTTGCAAAAGACGACTTACACTTCAATTCCAAACAATAGGTGGGATTTTGATTATATTTGGGTTATAGACGACCAATTAAGATACATTGATTTGCAATTTACAACAAATGAAGAAGGCGACAATCCATATCAATATTTCCCAGCGAATGGAAGCACGTATATTATAAATTCCGAAGAAACCTTTAAAGAAGCTCTTGACAACATGAGGGGCAAACCATCGCAATCAATAGTATATGTTTTTGAAAAGAGCATCGTTTTAGATTGTAGCGACGAAGTTTGGACTCCTATTGGAACCAAAGAATCACCATTTATGGGTCAAATTATAATGGAAGAAAACGTTTATATTGTGCTCAAAAATGTGACTGTTTCTTCTGCAACTTATACCGGTCTTTTTGGATATGTTTCAGGTGTTAACACGATAATTCAAAATATTTATATAGATAATTTAATAATAAATGGTGGAACAGTTGTTGGTGGAATAGTAGGATTCAACGATGGCGCGACAATTCAAAATTGTGTTATTAACAATTTCAATATTTGTGGTGACAAATATATTGGAACATTTGCTGGTTTTAATAGTGGAACTATTTCAAATTGCAAATTCAACATTAGTTATGAAATTAGAGATGCAAAAGATGAAGAAGCCGATATCTATGGTGATATTAAGATTTATGGTTGCACAGAAACAAATGGCACAAAAGGATATCAAGAATTAAGCAACCCGGCAATTATAATTGATGAAGAAGGTGAATTTTTGCTTGCAATTTCTGGAAAAAAGGTTTATGACACTGTTTATGCGAAAATAGTAACAGAAGGGGCAGACGGAGCAGAATCATCAGAAGCAGAATCGTCAGAATTTGTAGAACTTGATTCAGATGAAGTTTTGGCATATGATGAAAAAACTAATGAACCGATCTCATCCCTTTATGGAGAAGGGCAAACGAGCATATCTGATCAGTACAGTCAAATTATGTATGTCGGTGGTTTTATTGGGAAAAATCAAGGGTCTTTAAACTCTGGTGTTGGACTTAAAAATTATATCAGTGTTGATTTTATAGGCACTGACAATAGTTTGTATATCGGAGGAGTTGTTGGGTTAAATTCTGGCATAGTAAATGATGTTTGGATTAGCGACCTTACAATGGCAGCTTCAAAATATTCAGGTCTCGTTTATGCTGGCGGTATTGCAGGATTTCAAGATAGTGGCAAAATTTCTTCTTGTGTTGTTAATGCAACTAATAATATAGAATTTTCAGTTAACAACACTTCTTCTATAGCAGGAGGAATTGCCGGTTTCCTTGGCGCTGAATCATCAATTTTGTATTCTTCTGTTGGCGTCATGACAATAACGGCTTGTTCAGCAGGGGGATTTGTTGGGATAGGTAATGGACTTATTCAAGAAAGTTATGTAACTAAAAACACAACTTTAAATGCGGCTTATGCAGGTGGCTTTGCTTGCACATTAAATGGGCAAATCAACAATTGTATGTCAGCGGCATCAGTTAAGGGCTCTGTAATTCAAGCAGGCATGACTGTTTATTTGAGAAAGGGCTCGCACATTGACAAATGTTATGTTGACATTGGGTTTGGGACGGATAATGTCGGAGCAACATATGCTGAAACATCTTCATATTTTAGAGTAAAAGAAAATGAAGAAAAGTTTGGTTGTATAACAAACACACTTTTTGTTGGAGATACTGGCTCATCAAAATTGGTTTTTGGTTATCCTATTTATTTACAATATGGTATGGTAAATGGCACTTTGGCACCATATGTGACTATTGGAGGCACAAACGCTCAGGTTCAAGCATATTTTGTTTGGTGGTGGAAAGGTTTTAGTGGGAATGCAAAAGATGCCGTTGTCACATCAACTTCAAGCCTTTGCGGGCAAGGCTCAGCTTTGATTTCAATGGGCTTTGATCAATTTGTTTGGGGATATAACACAGGTGGAAATTATTATGTTATTCCAGCAAATGCAGCGGGAAATGATGCTGCTTGCTGATCTGTTTAAAAAATAAAAAACACATCGCAAGATGTGTTTTTTTGAGCATCAAAAACAAAGCAGGGTGATAAAAAGCCGTGCTACGAAGCAAGTTGAAAATGTAATTATATCTTATTCAGCTGATTTAGATAATTCTGCTTGATAAGCTGAAAGAACTGAATTTTTAATTGTTTCTCTTGTTTCAGTGTTGATTGGATGCGCGATGTCTTTGTGGTCGCCGTCCGGAGTTTTTCTGTTTGGCATTTGAATGAAAAGTCCTTCTCTGCCATCAATGATTTTAATGTCATGAACAACAAAGCAATCATCGATTGTGATTGATGCAACAGCTTTAAGTTTTGCATCTTCTTTGTTTACAAGTCTTACTCTAATGTCTGTGATTTTCAAGTGAGTGTACCTTCCTTTTAAGTAGTTTTTTTGTTAGAAATCTTTATTTTTATCTAACACATCATTATTTTAACAAAAAATTTTAAAAAATCCAAATGTTTTAATTATATAAGTGGCAATACTAAAACAAAAAGCATAAATAATCATGTGTTTTTCAAGTATTGTGGAGTTTCAATTTCTTATAGTTTGACCGGGAAAGGCAAGGTCAACATCTTTTTGCATGGCTGGGGACAAAACGGAGAAGCTTTCAATAAAATTGCAAATCAAATGCCAAAGTTTAAATGGCTAAAATTAGATTTCCCACCATTTGGTGAAAGTGGCGATGTGAAAGATTGGAGCGTTTTTACTTATGCAAACATGGTCATATCATTATGTGAACATTTGAAAATAAAAAAATGCAATTTGATTTGCCATTCTTTTGGCGGAAGAGTAGGGATTTTAATTTCATCGTTAAGACCGGAACTTGTTCATAAACTTGTGCTTATTTCAAGCGCAGGGATGAAGCCAAAGCGCGGAATAAAGTATTATGCAAGTGTTTACAAATTTAAACTTTTAAAATTTTTAGGATTTATGCCACAAAATGTGGGCTCAAAAGATTATCAAGCTTTGCCGGAGCAAATGAAAAAAATGTTTGTCGGAATTATCAACACATTTTTGGAAGATTATTGCTCGTTGATTCAAGCTAAAACGTTGATAATTTTTGGAAAAAATGACGATGTTACGCCTGTTTATATGGCAAAAAGATTAAAAAAATTAATTGCAGGATCTCAACTTGAAATTATTGACCATGCAGGACATTTTTGTTATGAAGAACGACCGCTTAAAATAATTGAAATGATTTCGCGGTTTTTAAGGGAGGGAAAATGAACGTCGCGTTTGCAATTTTATTTAGTGTGTTTTTCTTTATCATCTCTTATCCTTTTGCAAAAAATTTTCAACTTAATGGCTACAAAATTTTGTTTCAACTGAAACACTATTTTTCTTTGCCTTATGAATTTAAAGGCAAAAATAAACTTGTTTTTACAAAAAGAGTTGTAAGACTTTGTGTAGTTTATGCTTTGATTTTATTTGCTTTAAATTTGTGTTTATTTGTTCTTATAAAAATTGTATGGGTACCTATTATTTTAATGATCGTTGAATTTGTATTGTTGCAGGCGTTATTTTTGTTGGTTGCTCTAATATTGGAACCATTTGAAAAACTTATAAAAAGTTGCTACATAAAAAAAGCTAAAAAAATTTTAAACAAGTTTAAAGGAACAAAAATTGCAATAACTGGAAGTTTTGGAAAAAGCTCAACGAAAAGTTTCTTATTCAATATTTTGAAATCACGCTTTAAAGTTTTGTGCACGCCAAAAAATTTTAACACGCCGATGGGTTTATGCCGAACAGCGCGAGAAAGTTTAAGTGATTATTATGAAGTTTTTATTGTGGAAATGGGAGCAAAAAAACGCGGAGACATTAAAGAACTTATGGAAATGCTGAAGCCAAAATATGGGATAATGACAGCAATTGGCGAACAACATTTGGAAACTTTTGGAGATTTAGAAAACATCAAAAAAACCAAATTTGAAATGTGTGAGCATATGCTCAAAGGTGGCTGTGTGGTTTTTGATTGCGCAAATGATGTGACAGAAAGTTTATGCCAAATTTATCGTGGCGAAAAACGAGAAGTGAACAAAGAAAAGGGCTTTTCATATATAACGAATTTAAAAATGTCTACATCTGGCTGTAAATTTAAGTTGCACCTTGGTTGCAAAGATTTTGATGTCAAAACAAAAATTATTGGGAAATTGCTATTAAACGATTTGGTTGCAGCGGCTTCTATGGCTTATTTGATTGGCATGGACGCAAAAAGTATTGTTGATGCTATGGAAAACATTGAACCTTTTCCACATAGATTGCAAGTTATACAAACGCCTTATTCCACAATTATTGATGACTCTTATAATTCCAATTATTTTGGTGCAGAACAAGCACTTGAAACCTTGAAAATGTTTAAAGGCAAAAAAATTGTTATAACGCCAGGTTTTGTGGAACAAGGGGCGAAACAATATGAAATGAATTATAAACTTGGCAAGCTTATTGCAGAAAGTTGTGATGAAGTTATTATTATGAACAAAGTTAATCAAACGCCGATTATGAAAGGAATTTTGGCAGGCGGTAAAAGTGAAGACAAAATCTACTATGCAAAAACTCGTCAACAACAAATAGAACTTTTGCAACAATTACAAGAAAAAGGCAGTGTGGTTTTATTTGAAAATGATTTGCCGGACAATTTTAATTAAAGGAGAGAAAATGGAAAAGTTAGTTGTTTTTTATGGCGGAAAAAGTGTTGAACATGACATTTCAATCATAACGGGTTTGCAAGTCATGAGCGTAATTAAAAATGAGTATGAATTGTTGCCAATTTATATTGATCATGCTGGCTTGTGGTGGACAGCAGAAAATTATGACGACCCGAATATTTATGCAGATTTTTTGGCGTTAGCGAAAAAACCAAAACAAGTGAGCATTGAGTTTGGCTTAGGTTGTGTTTATGTTTTTAAAAAATTTAAAAAATCATATTTTAAACCAGCTGCGGCGCTCATTTGTTTGCATGGAGCAAATGGTGAAGACGGGGCTATAGCCGGAGTTATGCAAATGGCAAATATTCCATATTCTTGCCCGAATTTGGAAAGCAGTGCAATTTGTTATGATAAAGAGTTAACAAAAATTGTTCTTAAAGATTTTGACATCCCGGTTGTAAGCTCAATAACAAAAAACATAGATCAAATAAACAAAAAAGAAATAATAAAGAAAATAGGATTTCCGATGATTGTAAAACCAGCAAGACTTGGAAGTAGCGTTGGAATCGTCGTATGCAAAGATGAGCATGAGTTGGAACAAGCCATTGAATGTGCAAAATTATATGATTTTAAATTGATTTTTGAACATTTTATTGAAAATAGTCGCGAGTTTAACTGCGCTTTTTGTTTAAATGAAAATATGGTCATATCTTCAAATGTTTATGAAGTGGTTGGGCAAAAATTTTATTCTTTTGATGAAAAATACTTGACCGACAAACCTAAAACACAAAAAGTCACATCAAAAAAACTTGAACAACTGATTAAAAAATTGGGAGAAAAAACGGTTTTAGCACTTGAATGTGAAGGAGTGGTTAGAGTCGATTTTTTAATGGAAGGCGAAACGCTTTTTGTAAATGAAGTAAACACAATTCCAGGTTCGTTGGCGGGATATTTGTTTGGCAATTTAAAAGAAGTTGCAATTGAACTTGTCGAAAACGCAAAAGCAAGATTTTTTAAAAACGAACAACTCATTTTTAAATATCAATCGGAGGCATTAAGCATTTTTAAAGAAAATTGCTTTTCGAATAAATATGCAAAAAAATGATTAATTATTAAAATTTACAAAAAAAATATTTTGTCATATTTTAAGTTGTTTTGGCGTCTTCGTCAAAAAGCAGAGATTTTGAAGTAAGATTGTTTTGCAGGGAGAGAAGTGGTTATGAATTATGAAAAAATTTTTTCATTGTTAGAAGAAAAAAAATTAAACTACGAAGATGTGTGTGTTGATTTAAACAAGCTTCAAAAAGGGCAAATTTTTCTGCTTCTTAAAGACGACGATGACTCAGAGCCAAAAATTAGGTTAGCATTAAAAAAAGGTGCAAAATGTGTTTTGGCGTCAAAAAGTTTTGGCGTCGATAATTGTTTTGAAATTGAAAAGCCAAGGGCGTTTTGGGCAATAGTAGAAAAGAAAAAGCATCACGATGCTGTTGACAAAATGAAAGTTATTGCTGTCACAGGGACAAATGGCAAAACCACCACAACTCACATAATCTATCAAGTATTAAAAGAAGCAGGTGAGAAAGTTGCTTTGATTGGAACTTTAGGTGCTTTTTTTGACCAAAAACACATTGACACCAATTTAACAACCCCAGATCCTGATTTGCTTCACGAATTATTTGAAGATTTTTATAATGCTGGGGCAAGATATGTCGTTATGGAAGCGTCAGCACATGCGCTTGAACTTGACAAACTGGCAGGAATCAATTTTGAAGTCGCAGTGCTAACAAATATAACGCAAGATCATCTGGATTTTTTTGGCGATATGCAACATTATCAAAACGCAAAATTAAAACTATTTCAACCCAATGTTTCGCAAAAAGCTGTGCTTTGTGTTGATAGCGTTGAAGTGAAAAAAATTTTAAATAATTTAGAAATTCCTTATATCACTTGTGGCTTAAACAGCCCAAGTGATGTGTTTGGTGTGATTGAAAACGAATCAATCGATGGAAGTATTGTTTTATGCAATGCCAAAGGCGTTCCTTTTTTGTTTCAACTGCCTTTGGTGGGGCGATATAATGTTGAAAATTGTTTAGCAGCGATTGCCGTTTGCAACGAACTTGGAATTGATAAAAAATGCGTTCAATCCGCTTTAAAGCATATGGGAGAAATTGAAGGCAGGTTTAATGTGGTTAAAGGTGCAGGTAAAACTGTTGTCATTGATTTTGCACACACTCCTGACGGACTTGAAAAAATTATTCACACAGCCAGGCCTTTTGCAAAAGGGAAAGTGCTTACAGTTTTTGGTTGCGGTGGAAATCGTGATGCAAAGAAAAGACCAATCATGGGAAAAATCGCTTCAAGTCTGAGCGATGCTGTCGTTTTGACTAGCGACAATCCTAGGTTTGAAGATCCTATGGAAATTATATCTCAAATCGCCGAAGGTGTTGAAGTGGGGAAAGATGTGCTTGTTGAACCTGACAGAGCAAAAGCAATTAAAATTGCAATCAATCTTGCTGAAAAAAATGATGTCGTGATTATTGCTGGCAAAGGTGGGGAAAAATATCAAGATATAAACGGAATAAAAGTCCCATATGATGATTTAAGTGTTGTGCAAGAAACTTTTTTTGAAATAAAAGAAGCAGAGCATTTGAAAGGAGAGCCAAAAAGTGCCATTAAGTGTTAAAATCATTTTAATTACAATTATTTCATTCGCAGTTGGACTAGCCCTTGCTTTTCCTGTCATCAAAATTTGCAAAAAACATAAGCTTGGGCAGACTGTTTTACATTATGTGGAAAAGCATTCATCAAAGTCGGGCACGCCAACTATGGGTGGAATTATTTTTATTTTAAGCACCATTTTTGCTTGTGCTTTTTTCTTGTGGGAAGATAGTCTTTTGGCGTGGACAAGCTTACTCGTTATGTTCGCATTTGGATTATTAGGGTTTCTTGATGATTTTATCAAAATCCATTTTAGACAAAATGAAGGCTTAAAACCATATCAAAAACTTATTGGTCAAACTGCCATTACAATTATGATTTCGTTTTTGATTTATTATCGAATTGGCACTTGTTTGGATTTTTTTGGATTGACAATTGATTTAGGGTGGGGAATTATCCCATTTTCGGTTATTGTCTTTTTGGCAACTGTCAACAGTGTCAACTTAACTGACGGGCTTGACGGTTTGGCTGGTGGAGTGAGCCTTGTTTATCTTTTGTTTTTTGGAACGATAGTTTCGTTAATCGGCTCTTCACAAATGAACATGCTTTCGCTTTCTTCCTTTGCACTTTGCGGAGGATTGATTGCCTTTTTGGCAGTGAACACATTCCCCGCAAAAATATTTATGGGTGACACTGGTTCGCTTGCGCTTGGTGGGTTTATTGCTTGTTTAGGTTTGTTTTCTAGCAAAGCTCTTTACATTCCAATCATGGGACTTATGTTTGTGCTTTCTGCGCTGAGCGACATCATTCAAGTTTTGCATTACAAACGAACAAAAAAAAGGGTGTTTCTTATGGCACCTTTACATCATCATTTTGAAAAAAAGGGAGTGCATGAAAACCGAATCGTCACAATATATATAATTGTGACAAGCTTGCTTTGTGCGGGTTGTCTTTGCTTGGAAATTGTTTTCTAGTAAAGAAGAGGTTTTATGAAAAAATTAAAAGGGAAAAGGGTGCTTGTTTATGGACTTGGCAGAAGTGGGCAAGCTGCGAGCAAACTTCTCCATGATTTTGGCGCATGCGTCAGCATTTATGATGATGATAAAAATGAACGCAGTTTGTTTTGTTTTGACGAACAACCGCTTTTACATGCCTATGATATGGTCGTGTTAAGCCCTGGAATAAAAGTGCGCGGAAATGCAGTGATTTCAGGTTTTCAAGCAAGAAAAACTCCAATTGTCAGTGAATTAGATTTGGGCAGTTCATTTTGCAAAGGCACGCTTATTGCTGTGACGGGGACAAACGGAAAAACTACGGTTTGCAGTTTGCTTGGGAAAATTTTCGAACTTGCAGGAAAGGAAACATTTGTTTGTGGGAACATTGGTTTGCCAATTAGTAGCATCGCTTTGAAAACGACTAAAAAAAGTTTTATTGTTTGTGAGACATCAAATTTTCAACTTGAAACATCAAAATCGTTCGCGCCAAAGGTTGCTTGTATCTTAAATTTGGAAGAAGACCATTTAGATAGGCATGGCAGTTTTGACGAATATTTGCGTGTTAAAAACTTAATTTTTCAAAATTATAAATCTTCTCAAACTGGCGTTGTAAATTTAGACGATAAAAATGTTATGAACTTAAAATTGCCCAAAAAATTGCTGTTTTTTTCATTAAATCAGTTAAAAAAAGGCGTTTTTTTTAAAAACGGTTGCATTTATTATGGGAAAACACGAATTATTTCAATTGATCAAATTCCGCTTATAGGTTTAAAAAATTATCAAAATGTTATGGCCACTGTGGCTATTGCGATTTATTTTAAGATTAAGCCGAGAGTTATTCGCGAAGCAATTTCGTCTTTTATGCCGGCACCACATAGGCTAAATTATTTAGGAGAAAAAAATGGAGTCAAATTTGTAAACGACTCAAAGGCGACAAATATTGCTTGTGTCAAAATGGCAATTGAAAGTTTGAATTCAAAAAATCTTATTTTGCTTTTAGGTGGGCAAAACAAGGACCTTAATTTTGAAAAATTGTTTATGGAAAAACCTTTAATAAAAAAATGTCTTTGCTTTGGTGAAGCAGGGAAAGAGATTGCAAGCGTTGCAGTTAGGTTTGGCTATGATGCCGAAAGTTTTGAAACAATGGAAGAAGCAACGCGTAGATCCAAACAATTTGCCAAGCCTGGAGATTTGGTTTTGTTGTCGCCAGGTTGTGCGAGTTTTGATGAATTTGCTTCTTATGCAGTAAGAGGACAAATTTTTATGGAGATTGTGAGTGAAGGTTAGATCAAATTATTTGTTTGTTTTTTTAATAGTTTTGGGGCTGACAATTTTTGGTTGCATTATGGTTTATTCTGCCAGCTCTTATTCTGCGCAATATCATTATGGCAACCAATATTTTTTCTTATACAAACAAATTTTTGGCGTTGTGATAGGCATTGCACTTATGCTCATATTATCATTTGTTGACTATCACAAACTTAAAAAGTTTAAATGGGCGCTTGTCATAATTTCTGCTGTTTTACTCGCGCTGGTTTTTGTTCCAGGAATAGGAACAGAAAGTTATGGGGCTAAACGCTGGATTTCACTGTTGGGTTTTTCTTTGCAACCGTCTGAAATTGCAAAGTTTGCTCTTGTCGTTTTTTGTGCTGCTTATTTGTCAGACAATCATGACAAAATAAAAACCTTAAAAGGTCTTTTGCCAGTTCTTGGTGTGGCAGGGCTTTTGTGTTTGCTTGTAATTTTAGAGCCAAGCATGTCAGTGACAATGTGTTTGGCCTTTACCACACTTTTTATGTTGATTATTGGGGGCATTACAAAAAAGCATACCATTTTGTTTTCTATTCCCGCAGCTGCAACAGTGCCGGTTTTAATAATTTTAGAGCCTTATAGATTGAAAAGATTGTTTGCCTTTATCAATCCTTGGGCTTCGCCACAAGGAGAGGGGTTTCAACTTATTCAATCTTTGTATGGTTTAGGATCAGGGGGGTGGTTTGGCGTTGGACTTTTTAATTCCAGACAAAAATATTTATTTCTCCCTTTTGCAGAATCAGACTTTATTTTTTCTGTGATAGGGGAAGAGTTAGGTTTAGTGGGTTGCATTTTGTTAATAGCAGTTTTTGCGCTTTTGATTTGGCTCTTGATAAAAATAGCATTGAACGCACCTGATAGGTTTGGGGCGTTGCTTGTTGCGGGGATTGCGTTTGTGATTGGCATTCAAACAATTTTAAATATTGCTGTTGTCACAGGCTCAATTCCGCCAACAGGCTTGCCACTTCCATTTATTTCAAGTGGTGGAACATCTGTTATGATGTTTATGGCCGGAATTGGTATTTGTTTAAATGTCGCAAGACAAAGTAAAATGAATTTAAAAACCTTGTAATTTCTTGACTATTTTTTTTAATTGTGCGAACATAAAAGCATGGGAAAAGATATCAAAATAAGATTTACATTAAAAGAAGATTTAAAACAGTTGCCTTGGTTATATAGGCAATATCACAACGGAGACACCAAAGTGGAAACTAATTTTGATGGCATGGTGGCTGAATTTGAACGCCTTATTTCAAATCCAGACTATAAGTTTGTGTCCGCAATGAAAAATGATCAATTAGTGGGCTTCTGTTCAATTGTCGTCAATCACGACATTGTTGAGCAACAAAAACCAATCATTATGATATGGAATTTGAGAATACACCCTGAATTTCGCAGAGAAAAAATAGGAACGAATATTATTAGTTTTATAGAAAAATTTGGGAAATCAATTAATGCAGATTTGGTTTTTTTAACTTGTGATATTGACAATGAATCTGGACAAAAATTTTATAAAAAACTTGGTTATGATTGCGATTTTACATTTTACAAATACTTGTAAATTAAAATGATTGTATTAACCAATTTTTTTTGGCTAATTGTTAAAAAAGTGCTATATTATTTTCATGAGCAGTTTTTATCAAATTCATGAATATAGAAAAAACTTTTTAATTGGAAATGCAAACAATGACCATGTCTTTTTAGAAGGCAAAAATTCTATTGTGCTTTCTGCACCACATGGAGTTTCACAAGTTAGGCTAGGTAAATATAAATGTTCCGAAATTGGAAGCTTGGCTACTGCCATATATTTAAAAAGCAACACAAATTGCAATCTTATCGCAAAAACTAAAAACAATTTCGATGATGCAAATTTTGACGAAAATTGTGAGTATAGAAAACATTTAGAAAAAATGGTTAAATAAAAAAAATTAAATATGTGATTGATATTCATGGATTGGCGGAGAAAAGGAATTGGGATGTTAATTTAGGAACTCATCTCGGCAAAAACATTTCAAATGATCAAGCGCTTTTTAGTTTACTTTATCAAAGATTGATAAATGCGGGTTTTAATGTGACCATTGACCAACCTTTTATGGGTGCAATTCATACTATTTCAGGTTCATTAAAAAAGAAGTATCCAGAAATTTGGACACTTCAAATCGAAATAAATTGTGGAATCACAAATAAAAAAGTAAATTTTGATAAATTTGAGAAATTGTTGAAGGTTCTTAAAAATTGGTTAAATTCGATTGAAAATTTTTAAATAAACAAATTAAAAATTAAATTAATATTCTTTACCAAATGGTTTTTCTTCATGTGAATAAGCTGTCTCTGAAATATACTCACAATAATCTAAAAAATTGTTTGTTTTGGCTTCAATATTTGATGGTTCGTCAGGAAAAATTTTTTCTTCTGAGATGCTTTTTACATATTCTTCCTTTGCATCTAGAAGATGCGCAGTGGCACAATAAAGGTTATCTTTGTCTTGAATATGAATGTTTATAAATTTTTCTTGGTTTGAATTTAACTTTTCACTTTGAGTTTTTAGTTTTTTTGCATCAACAAAATTCATCCCAGCGAATGTTAATCCTGGGAGAAAAGCAGAAATTGTTCCAACAGAAATTGCCACATCTGAAAAATTTGTTAAACCCAAAGCTGTTCCTATCGCAGTTGCAGCGACGGTGGCACTTGCAAGAAAAAACAATCCTCTATATTTCTTAGTCTTTGAAAAATCGTCTATAACAATTCTTGCTTTTAAAAGAGCCGCCCTTTTTATAACTTCATTGCGTGTTTCTTCTGGAACATCTGCTCCAAGTTGCTCGGCAAAATTTAAAAGTGCTATTTGTGAGGACACTTCATCAATTTCTTTATCGAGTTTAGTTCGAGGTTTTATTATTTGTAATAAATTTTTAATCTTTTTCATGTGTGTTATTATATCGTAAATCAGCCCATTTGTCAATACTCATTTTTCACAACAAACGATGTTTTGTCATACAATAAATTGTGATAAACAGCGGATATTCAAAAGAGGAAAAAATGAGTAAGTTTTTAATTAATGGTGGCAAAAAACTTTTTGGTGATTTGCAAATTACTGCTGCCAAAAATGCATATTTGCCTATATTAGCTGCATGTGTGCTTTGTGAAGACAAAATCACTTTACATAACTATCCATATTATTCTGACACAGAAAGCATGTGCAAGATTTTAAGTTCGCTTGGAGCGTTGATTAGTTGTGAAAATGGCGATTTAACAGTTGATGCGTCTTCGCTTTTTTCATGGGGAATAAAAAGTGAACTTGCTTCACAAGTCAGATCTTCTATTTTTATGTTAGGGGCGCTTCTCGGACGATTTAAAAAAGCAAGAGTCGCTTATCCTGGTGGCTGTGAAATTGGTGCAAGGCCGATAGATATTCACTTGGCTGGATTTAGAAAACTTGGAGTTGTTGTTGAAGAAAAACATGGTTTTATTCAATGTGATGCGTCTAATATGCATTCAGGAAAAATTTTGCTTGAATTTCCAAGTGTTGGAGCGACAGAAAGTTTGATGATGGCAAGCGTTTTAACTAATGGTGTGACGCATATTTTGAATGCGGCGAAAGAGCCAGAAATTGTTGATCTTCAAAACTTTTTAGTAAAAATGGGAGCTAAAATTTGGGGCGCGGGAACAGGAGAGATCATTGTTGAAGGTGTCAAAAAGCTGAAAGGATGTGACTATGACCCTATTAAAGATAGAATAATTGCAGGCACTTATTTAATTGCAACTGCAATGTGTGGCGGTGATGTTACATTGTATGGTGTAAAACCTGACCATTTAGGTGCTTTGATCGACAAACTAGACAAAACCGCTTGCAACATTGAAGCTAAAAGTGATAAAATTAGAGTGAAAGCAAGCGGAAAGCCCATTGCTTTGGGAAAAATTGAAACTTCTGTTTATCCTGGCTTGCCAACTGATTTGCAAGCTCAAATCTTGGCGCTGTCAACCATAAGTGAAGGAAGCAGTATGATCTGCGAAAATGTTTTTGAATCACGTTTCAAGCATGTGCCTGAACTGGTGAAAATGGGTGCAGATGTGCATGTGAAAGATCGTGTTGCATTTGTTCGAGGGGTTAAAAAACTTTACGGAGCTTCTGTCACTGGCATGGAACTTAGGGGAACGGCATCACTAATTTTGGCAGGTTTGGTTGCAGAAGGTTACACGACTGTGTCAGGGGCAAAACATATTGATAGGGGTTATGCTTCGATTGAAAAAGAATTATCGTTGATTGGTGCAGATATAAAAAGGGTGGAAGATTGAAGAAAAAATGGTTGATTGCATTGATTGTTGTGGTGGTTTTGGTTGTCACAATTGTGACGTTGTCTTTCACTCTCTTTACTGTTCAAAAAGTTGAAATTGATTTAAGGACAAGCAGTGACAATACTTATGTTGCAGAAGAAGTCGCAGAAGATGCAGGAGTCGATTTTGGTAAAAATATCTTTGTTGTAAACAAGGATAAACTTATAGATAATTTAGAAAAATCACAACCTTATTTAAAATGCATAAACATTGAAACTAAATTCCCGTCAACTTTAGTTTTTCATTTGGCTGAAAGGCAACCTTTTTATTTGGTAAAAACGAACGAAGGTTTTGTAAGCCTTGATCAAGATTTAAAGGTTTTGGAGTGTTTTGAAACAGAGCAAACAGGACTTATTTATGTTCAAAATGTGATTTCAGCAACGCCGGGTGATTTTGTCGAACTGGATTTGTTAAAAGAATTTTATGACGCTGTGCTTTTGAACAATAGGACAAGAGAAGAAGCACTCGCAATGTTTAAAAAAATTGAGTATTTTGAAAGCCTAAACGAAGTTTATTCAAACAAAGAGTTAGGACTAAAACTAACATTAAATTCTGGAAGAGAAGTTTATCTGCATAATGCTGGATTTGGACTTGCCTACAAACTTGCAAAACTTTATGCGGTTTTAAGTTCCATTTATGATCTTGCGGGGCAACTATCTGATGAGGTCATTGAAAACAGTGAAATCCACATCAACAATTTTATTGGCACAAATTATTCAGAGAAAGACTGCTATTTTTATTTGATGTTCAACGGCGAAAAAGTAACAATATGAAAAACTATGCAAAATTATTAATATTTATAAATTTTTATTTGACAAATTAAAACAAATATTTTACAATAAAGGCAGGTGAAACATGAGAGGAAAAGAAGTCGTAGTTTTAGAAATAGGTTCTTCACAACTTAAAGTCATCGTTGCAAAACCAGGAATCAATGATTCTTTGTTTGTCAAAGACTATGCTTCAAGAATTTATGAAGGATATTATCAAGGCGAGTTTGTTGATGAGAGCAAGCTTGCTCCTTCTCTTTATGACCTTTTTAATTCAATTGATTTTAAAAGAAACAAATATTATAAAAAGCTTTATGTCGCTCTTCCTGCGGAAATGTCAAATGTTCAAATAGTTACGTCGCAAGTTAACATAGAAGGGCTTGGGAAAGTTTCAAAAACCGATGTTGACAATTTGACAGGACAGGCATTTGAAAAAATTAAAGCTCCTGAAATTGAAATAGTTTCGATTTCTCCATTAAATTATTTTATTGATGATGTCAAAACCGCAAATCCATTTGGAAAAAAAGGAAGAACTTTTTCGGCCGAATTTTCTGTGATCACTTGCCCAGCATCGCTTGTTAAAAACATCAATTCAATTTTGGCTGATTTAGGATTTATTAATGTTGAATACATAAGCGAAGTTTTGGCGGAAGCACTCACCGTTGTTCCAGAAGAAGAGAGAGAAGAAGGAGCGCTGATCATTGATGTTGGACATTTGACAACAAGTGTCGCTTTTGTAAAAGGTGAGGGGCTTACAAATCTTACATCATTTTCTATTGGCGGAGGACATATTACAAGCGATCTTTGTGAAGCATTCGATTTGTCCTTTGAAGACGCAGAAAATTTGAAAAAACAAGTTGTTATTTCTGTTGAAGCAGATTCGCTTGATTATTATGACCTTGCAACTAGTGATGGCAAAATTGAAAGAATTCCTCAACAAGATGCAAACAAAGTTGTTTCTTATCGTCTTGAAACGATTGCTTCAGCGATTAACCAATGTTTGATGTTGCAAGGAATTTCATTAAACAATTATGTTCCTATTTATTTAACGGGGGCGGGTGCAAGCAAGATCAAAGGTGGAAAAGATTTCTTGGCTAAATGTATAAGCAAAAACATCGCTTTTGGCAAAGCGCCATTCCCTGGCAAAAATCAGCCTGAAATGGCGGTGATTTATTCGCTCGCTGATTATGCCCTTAAAAATTGTGATTAAACGCTAATTTGCTTGCAAATATTGCGAAAATCAATTATAATTCTTTTATATTAAGGAGACAAACATGGAAAACAACAACAATAATGTAACTTCTTTTGCAAAAATCAAGGTCGTTGGTGTTGGTGGCGGTGGAAACAACGCAGTCAACAGAATGATTGAAGCAGGTGTTGATTCAGCTGAATTTGTTGCGGTCAACACTGACAAACAAGCTCTTGTTGTCAGCAAAGCACCTGTAAGATTGCAAATTGGTGAAAGACTCACTGGTGGTCTTGGCGCTGGTGGGATACCTGAGGTTGGTCAAAAATCTGCTGAAGAAAGCAAAGAACACATAACAGAGATGCTTAAAGGTGCTCATCTTGTGTTTATCACCGCTGGTATGGGTGGTGGAACGGGAACAGGTGCTGCTCCTGTTGTTGCAAGAATTGCAAAAGAAATGGGAATTTTGACAATTGCCGTTGTTACAAAACCTTTCGCATTTGAAAGCAGAGTTAGAGCTGAAAATGCTAATAAAGGTATTGAAGAGTTAAAAAAATATGTTGACACAATGGTGATTATTCCTAATGAAAGACTTTTCCAAATTGTTCCTAAAAAGACGCCTATTTTGGAAGCGTTTAGATATGCTGACGATGTTCTTCGTCAAGGCATTCAAGGAATTTCAGATTTGATTGCAAAACCAGGTTTAATCAACCTTGACTTTGCTGACGTTAAAACCATTATGCAAAACAAAGGACTTGCACATATGGGCATTGGTCATGGTAAAGGTGAAAACAAAGCTTTGGAAGCTGTTAAACAAGCTGTTGCAAGCCCTCTTATTGAAACCACAATTGAAGGGGCAAAAGGGTTGTTGTTGAATGTCAAAGGTGGCATTGATTTGACACAAGAAGATGTCAGCGAAGTTGCTATGTTGGTTCAAGAAGTCATCGACCCAAGCTGTGTTGTTATTTTCGGTAACAGCATTGATATGGACATGAAAGACGAACTCGAAGTTACAATCATTGCAACAGGATTCCCAAATCCAGAAGAAAAACCTAAAGAAGAGGCAGCAGATGAAGCAAGAGATTTTAATCCCGATTTTGCTGGTAAAGAAGGATTGAAAGGTTTGAGCGCTTTGAAAAATATGCAAGAAGAAGAAAAGCCAGAAGTTTCAGTTAAAAAAGACGAAACAAGCAATTCTTCAAGAGTTGATGTTGACGCATCGATTCCTGCATGGCTTAGACAACTTCGAAGCAAGAAAAAGTAATTTATAAATTTTCTACAAAATGAAACACGATTTACTTCAAGTCGTGTTTTTTTTATTATCTTTTTTTAAGTTTTATAGTTTAAAATTGCTTTATCTATTGAGGAGTCAAATGGAAATTATTATCGAGTATGCGCTTATTGTAAATTTTGTAATTAATTATTTTATCTTAAAATCTTGCGCAAAACTTTTTAAAGTTCAAGCAAAATGGTGGTTTGTTAGTTGCCTTTTTGGAAGTATTATGGCAGTGATTATGCCTTTATTTAATTTTCCATTGGTCGCAAATATTTTTGCTACCATTTTTGTTGGAATCATTATGGTTTGCATCAGTTTTCCTGTTAAACAGTTTAAGGACTTTTTATACTATGGGTTTGGACTTGTGTTTTTAACTTTTGTGTTTGGTGGGGCTTCATATCTTCTCACCAGTTGGTTTGGTCAGCTCAGCACTTTTATTATTTGTTTGGTGAGCATGGTGGTTTACATTGGACTTTCATTATTGTTCAAAAGACTTGCGAAGAAAAGGGTTATTGATTCATTTACTTGCAGTGTGCAAATAAAATGCAAAGATAAAACGGTCGAAGAGATAGGGTATTTTGACAGCGGGAATGTGCTTTATGATCCTATTACATCTGAGCCTATCGTTCTTATTTCAAAAGAAGTTTTTGAAAAAATTGCAGGGGAAGATTATTTGTTTTTCTTGCTAAAAAAAGAAAAAGCGAAAAAACTTCCGTATGGGCATTTTGTTAATGTTGGTTCTGCTGTTTCAAATGGGCAGATGCTTGTTTTTATGGCTGACAAACTGACGATAACAGAGAAAGGAAAACACGCAAAAATTTTTAAAAACACCTTGTTAGGACTAAGTATGGCTGATTTTTCAAAAAATTTAAATTCTGGAGTTTTGCTTCATAGTTCGTTAGTTTAAAAGGAGAAAAATGAAAAAAATTTTATTTTTTATTAAAGAGTTTCTTTGGAAACTTTTTGCAAAAAAGAATTTTTTAGATGTCAAAGGCATTGTTTGTTATATTTGTGGCAATGAAGCGTTGCCACTACCTCTTGATGCTGATGAAGAAAAAATGCTTGTCCAACAAGCAGAAAATGGAAGCGAATTTGCACGAGAAAAACTTATCGAACACAATTTGCGTTTGGTCGTTTACATTGCTAAAAAATTTGAAAACACGGGCATAGAATTTGAAGATTTGATTTCTATAGGTTCGGTTGGACTAATCAAAGCTGTTAAAACTTTTCGAAGTGACAAAAACATTAAACTTGCAACATACGCTTCGCGTTGTATTGAAAACGAACTTTTGATGCAATTAAGAAAACTTGCGAAAGTAAAAGGCGAGGTTAGTTTGGATAAACCACTTTGTGAAGATGGAGAGGGGAATCAACTTGTGCTTGCTGACATAATGGCTAGTGAAACTGACGAAGTTAGTTCTGCGATGGATTGCTCTGCAGACAAAGAAATTTTATGGCAGATTCTTGGCAGGCTTGAACGCCGAGAACAAGAAATTATGATTTTAAGGTTTGGACTTGAAGGCAAGGACGAACTCACACAAAAAGAAGTGGCGGACAAACTTGGCATAAGTCAAAGTTATATTTCACGTATTGAAAAGAAGATTTTGGTTAAAATGAAAAAAGAACTTTCAAAATTCAATTAATTAATAAATTTTTAATTATTTGTCGTGTTTTTTTAAAATAAAATAAAAATTTAGTTAATTTTGCACTTTTTTTGTCAAAAAATAGCGTTTGGGAATAAAACGCCAACAAAAAGGAGAAACTTTTTTCCATTGGAGGCTTTTTATGTCCAACAAAGTTGTTATTTCCGGAATCAACACATCCACTTTGCCAAAACTTTCAAACGAAGACATATTGTCTTTAATGAAAAAGGTTAAAGCAGGTGACGAACTTGCAAGAGATGCGTTTGTCATTGCAAATTTAAGATTAGTCTTGTCTGTTGTTCAAAGATTTGGCGGAAAAGCTGACAAAGCTGATGATATGTTTCAAGTGGGATGCGTGGGACTGATGAAAGCCATTGACAATTTTGACGAAACGCTTAATGTGAGATTTTCAACTTATGCAGTGCCAATGATTATAGGCGAGATCAGAAGATTTTTGCGTGACAATAATTCCGTGCGTGTTTCAAGGTCGCTTCGAGACATTGCTTACAAATCTTTACAAGCGAAGGAAGTTTTGTCAAAAGATAATTTTAACGAACCAACGATTGATGACATCGCGAAGTATTTGAATGTGCCAGCAAAAACTATAAATTTTGCGTTAGACGCAATTTCAGACACCATTTCTCTTTCAGACCCTGTATATTCAGATGGGTCTGACACAATTGAGCTTCAAGATCAAATCACTGATTTGAAAGACAGCGATGAAAGTTTGTATGAAAAAATTGCAATCAAAGATGCCATAAAAAAACTTACGCCTCGTGAAAGAGAAATTTTGCTTTTGAGATATTATGTCGGCAAAACTCAAATGGAAGTCAGTGAAGAAGTTGGAATTTCACAAGCACAAGTTTCACGGCTTGAAAAAAATGCTTTGAAAGCTATCAAAGAAAAAATTGAATAACTCGTCGAAATTTGTCATGTATTTCTTTGCAACTTCATATATCTAAACCAATGGAAAGTTCATTTATGGAATTGCGTTGCAAAGAAGTTGTCAATGTCATTGATGGGAGAAGATTAGGGCACATCATTGATGTCGTTTTCAATCTTTCAACTGCTTGTGTGACAGGAATTGTTGTCCCTGGTGAAAAGTCTTTTTGGAATGTTTTTAAATCAGGGGCAGAGTTTTTTATTCCTTTTAATCAAATTGTTAAAATAGGGGAAGACACTATTTTAGTTCAACTTTATGGCGGTCAGCCAAATCAAAATCCTTATATATTAAGTGATAAAAAGTAACAAAAAAACAGCACAAAAAAGTGCTGTTTTAATATGTCAATCAAACTTTTTTACAATTCTTCTAGCAATTTTTTAAAGCTGTCGATGTCTTTAAATTGACGATAAACAGAAGCGAATCTAACATAAGCCACTTCATCTAAATTTTTCAATGCCTCCATCACCATTTCACCAATTTTTGATGATGCAACTTCTTGTGAAAAATTGTTTTGCAATGTTTTTTCAATGTTTGCTGCAACTTCTTCAATTTGGCTCATGGTTACTGGGCGTTTTTCGCAAGCTTTGATCATGCCATTTTTAATTTTGTTTATGTCAAACGCTTGACGACTTCCATCATTTTTTACAACCAAAATTGGTGTCATTTCAATAGTTT
The DNA here is from genome assembly GCA_944350115.1 of uncultured Clostridia bacterium. GTDB lineage: Bacteria > Bacillota > Clostridia > Christensenellales > UBA1242 > Caccovivens. The sequence goes on from CALVNZ010000003.1 coordinate 68,369, forward strand.
CGTATGTTGTGAATCTTTTCCCACAGTTTAAACATTCACGGCGCCTTCTAATTGCATTTGTTTCATCTGTGCTTCGTGAGTCCAAAACTTTGCTTTCTTCACTGCCACAATATATACATTTCATTTTTTTTATCTCCTGTGTTTAGCATACCATATCTAGTGAAAAAAAACAAACAAAAAAAAGATTTTGTGTAAAGGTTTTATTTTTATAAAAAAATCAGTATATATTTTTATGCTCAATTTAAATCAAGTTAAAGTAAATAAAATTTATGCTATTGAAGATTATCAGAATTTGTCTGATAAGATTTTACGACGGCTTTGTGACCTAGGACTTACAAAAGGTGAAAAAGTTTGTGTGAGAAGAAAGTCGCTTTTAAAAAAGGCGCTTTTGATTGAATTGCGTGGTTACACTTTGTCTTTGAAGGCGGAGATAGCCGAGGGAGTTATTGTCAAATGACAAAAAAATTGTTGTGCGAAAACAAGGCGTTGAAAGAAGTTTTGTTGGTGGGAAATCCAAACACGGGCAAGACAACCCTTTTTAATTTGCTTACTGGTGCAAATGAGCATGTCGGCAATTGGCATGGCGTCACTGTGGAAAACAAGGTTAGAAGTTTTGATTGTTTGGGAGAAAAACTTAATCTCGTGGACTTGCCAGGGATTTACTCGTTAAGTGCGTTAAGTTATGAAGAGCAAGTCGCCATTGACTATCTTCGTCTTCACGACAAGTGTAAAGTCATTAATATTTGCGATTTAAACAATTTGCAAAGAAATTTATCGCTGACACTAAACTTGCTTGAATTTGGTTTTGATGTTGTTTTGGCTGTCAACAGCATGGACAAAAGACCTTTAAACAAGGTCGATTATAAAAAACTTTCTGCTATGTTAAATATTCCAGTCGTGGAAATAAACGCAGAAAAAGGGTGGGGAATAGACAAATTAAAAAAGCTAATTTTGACTCCTTTTAAAAGACCACCTAAACCAAATTATCTGACAGAAAACAAATTTTTAAATTTAAAAAAAAGCTTGGGAGAAATGGCGTTTGGGCTAGATGATTTTCATGCTATCAAGGTGCTAGAAAAAGATGAAAAGGTTTTAGCAGAATTAAATTTAACTCAAAATGACATTTCTTTTCCAGAAAAATCGATTGTAAAAATTGCTGAAATTCGTTATGGTTTTATTCAAAAAATAAAAGAAGCGTGTTTTAAAATTTCAGGACGAGTTTATGGAACGAGCAAGATTGACAAAATCTTGCTTAACAGATTTTTGGCGTTTCCTATTTTTTTGCTGATTCTTTGTGGAATTTTTTATTTAACTTTCTTTACACTTGGCAAATGGTGCTCTGACGGACTTAATTGGCTTTTAGACAAAACTTTGGGAAAATTTGTTTCTTTAATCACGACTAACGCTTTTGGCGAAAACTCTTGGGTTACGCATTTGTTTTGTGACGCTATTGTTGGTGGTGTTGGAACGGTGCTTTCTTTTTTGCCACAGGTTGGGCTTTTGTTTTTGTTTCTTTCCTTGCTTGAAGACAGTGGGTATTTGTCAAGAGTCGCTTTTGTAAGCGAAGATGTGTTTGGCAAACTTGGTTTGTCTGGCAAAAGCATCTATACATTACTAATGGGGTTTGGCTGTTCAACAACCGCAGTTTTGACCGCTAGGAATATGGACGATAAAAAAGCAAAAATTAAAACTGCAATGCTGACACCTTATATGAGTTGTAGTGCTAAATTTCCAATCTATGTTGTGATCGGCGGTGCGTTTTTTGGCGCAAACAATGTTTTTGTAATTTTGGGTCTTTATCTTTTGGGGCTTGTTGTTTCAGTTTGTTTAAGTTATATTTACGAAAAAACAATTTTGAAAAGCAAAGAGCAATCTTTTATTTTGGAGTTTCCGCCATATCGTTGGGGAGGTTTCAAACGACTTGCAAAAGTTTTGATTGAAAATATGAAATTATTTTTAATAAGGGTGGGGTCTTTGCTGATTTCAATGAATGTCATCGTTTGGCTTCTCGGCAATTTTAGTTTTGGCTTTTCATATGTTCCCGCAAATGGCGGACAAAGTATGCTTGAAAGTTTGGGCGTTGTTTTAGCACCAATTTTTGTTCCGCTTGGTTTTGGGTCATGGGGCGCTGCGAGTGCACTAGTCGCTGGCGTTGTTGCCAAAGAAGTGATTATTTCATCGATTGCGATGTTTAATGTTGCGACCATCCAAAATGGAATTGCGTCTTCTTTGACAAATCCTGAAAGTATGGTGTTTTTTGCTTCTCCGGTTGCCGCCTTTTCTTTTTTAGTTTTTTGTTTGCTTTATTGCCCATGCATTTCCACGACAGCGGTTTTAAGCAAAGAAATTGGCAAAAAATGGACCGCGTTTGCTGTTGTTAGTCAATTTATTGTTGCTTATCTCGTGACGCTTTTGCTCTACAATATCGCACTCGCAATAACCGATTATGGCTTTTTAACAGTGTTTTTGTTTATTTTAGTTTTTGTTATTGTGTTGTTAAGTACAATTAAAATTGTTTCAATGTTAAAAAAACCACGTTCTTGTCGTGGTTGTAAAGGGTGTAAATAAACTTATCTTGTAAAACAAGCAAGATGTGATTTAGGTTCAATGAAATATTCTTCCATTGTTCGGTTTTTGCTTTCGTCGATGTCAGCAAGTGCTCCGCCACCATCAAATATAATAATGCCACTTGCGTTGATGTAGCTGATGTTTTCAAGATTTATAACATATTTTACAGCAGGATTTGAAGCGGACGGGACAGCAGATGTTTTTACTGAATTTAAAAATTCATTGTAAAGCGTTTTGTCTATCGCTGAATTTGAAGCGAAACTTGTCACTGCGACCATCTTTGATGGCCTAACTATCACATAGTTTATTTTGCTTATAAAATTGTTTTTTTCTTCTTGCATTTTTTCTCCTTTTGGTAGCGAAATTATAAATTATTTTTCTTGCGGACAGCAAGCATTTTTAATGACAAAAAAGGTCGAAGAAGGTCGAATAAAATTTTTGTTTTTAATTTGTTATTTTGCTTTTAATATGCTAAAATAAAAGCATGACAAAACCAATCGTTGCGGTGGTCGGCAGACCTAATGTTGGCAAAAGCACATTTTTTAACAAAATTTGTGGACAACGAATAAGCATAGTTGACGATGCCCCTGGTGTCACTAGGGACAGGATTTATGCTGACGCCGATTGGGCGGGTAGACAATTTACTCTTATTGACACTGGCGGATTGGATCCAAAAAGTGAAGATGTTTTTCAAAAAGAAATAGCTTTGCAAGCTGACATTGCAATGGAATTGGCAAATGTGATTGTAATGCTCGTTGATGGTAAATCTGGATTGACTTTGGCAGATGAAATGCTTGCAAAAAAACTTCGTTCATCAAAAACTCCTGTTGTTTTGGTCGTCAATAAACTTGATAGATTTGACACTTCTGACACTTATGATTTTTATCAGCTTGGGCTTGGTACTCCTTTTCCTCTTTCTTGTGAGCAATCAAAAGGGATTGGTGATGTGCTTGATGAAATTGTTAAATATTTCCCATCGCAAGAAAATGTTGATGAAGAAGATGATGCAATAAAAATTGCGGTGGTGGGCAGGCCTAATGTTGGCAAATCTAGTATAATAAACAGGCTTTTGGGGCAGAAAAGGCTTGTAGTAAGCGATGTTGAAGGAACGACCAGAGATGCGGTCATGACGCCTTTTAAATATAATAAAAAAACTTATTATTTGGTTGACACAGCAGGACTTCGAAGACAGCGTGGTGTTGAAAAAGAATCGGTTGAAGGTTACAGCGTTTTAAGAACCATGAAAGCCATCGAAAATGCCGATGTTGTAATTATTGTTTTTGCTGCTGATAAAAATCTTACAGAACAAGATATGCGCATTGCGGGGTTTGTTCATGAAGCAGGCAAGCCAAGCGTTGTTGCGATAAATAAAATTGACCTTTTTGAAGGAGATCGAAGAGAAATTACAAAAGGGCTTGATCGAGATTTGGCGTTTATGGATTATTATCTTCCAGTTTTTGTTTCAGCACTCAAAGGAACTAGACTTGGAGATTTGATGCCAGCGGTTTTGAAAGCATATGAAAATTCTTCAAAACGAATTAAAACAGGGCAATTAAATGAAATGCTTTCCGAAGCGCTTTTGAGTTTTGAACCTCCTGCAAAGGGCGGAAGAAAAGCCAAAATTAAATACATTACTGAGGCTTCGACAAATCCTCCAACTTTTGTGCTTTTCACAAACGATGCAAAACTTATAAACTTTTCGTATTTGAGATATTTAGAAAATCGTTTTAGAGAAAGGGTGGATTTTTCAGGAACGCCAATCAAATTTGTGGTTAAGTCGAAGGAGGAAGATTGATGATTTATCTTTGGCTGATTCTAGTTGTTGTGGTTTGCTATTTTATCGGAAATGTCAGTTTTGCTCGTGTGTTTGCAAAAGCTTTTAAACATGAAGACATAACTCAAAAGGGAAGTGGCAATCCTGGCATGATGAATATGCTTAGAGTTTATGGAATTGGATACGCACTGCTTACATTACTTTTTGATGCCTTGAAAGCTGGCGTTTCTGCTCTCATTTGCGGGTATATTTTCGCTCCTTATGGTTTTTTTGAACTTGCTTTTTTTGTAGCAGGAACTTCTGTCGTCGTGGGACATATTTTTCCTGTGATTTACAAATTTAAAGGTGGGAAAGGGGTTGCAAGTTTGTTTGGGCTGTTCATGTTTAGTCCGCTTTGGTATGTTGGACTTATAATGTTCATCGTTTGTGCAATTTTTCTATACTTTGTCGATTATGCCTTTATTGCTTCACACATTTTCGTTTTTTCTTTGGGGGTAGCGTGGATTATTAGACTTGCAATTTTGCAACCTATGTGGTGGTGGATTTGCATAATTTTGATCGCATTTAATTTAATACTATGTTTAATCATGCACAGGTCAAACATTGTTCGTTTTGTCAAGGGCGCTGAAAATGTCACTAATTTTAAAGAAAAAGTCAATAAACTTTTTAGAAAAAAAGAAAAAGTTGACCATGTTGAAATAAAGCCAGAAAAAGAAATTGTGATTTCTGAAGCAGAGCAAAAGCAGGCGGAAGAAGAGGCAAAAAGAGAAAAAGAAAAGCAACAAGAGGTGCAGTTAAATTCAAGCGAAGATGATAAAAAAGAAAATTAAGAAGCTGGTTTGCTTCTTTTTTTTATTGTTCGTCATAATTTCAAATTTTTGTTCATAAGTTATGGTAACTTTGGAGGTCTTTTATGGAAAAATTTGAGATTTACGACGACATACGTGAACGCACTAATGGCGAAATTTATGTCGGCGTTGTTGGACCGGTCAGAGTTGGAAAATCAACTTTTATCACAGAATTTATGAAAAAACTTGTTATTCCAAACATTACCGGCAAGCATTCAAAAGAAAGAACTATTGACGAACTTCCTCAATCTGCTGATGGCAAAACAATCATGACGACACAACCAAAATTTGTGCCAAATGAAGCTGTTAAAATTTCAGTTCACGATGGCGTTGAGTTGAAAGTTAGGCTTATTGATTGCGTTGGCTATCTTGTTTCAGGAGCGATGGGACATATTGAAAACGATGCACCAAGAAAAGTGAAAACTCCTTGGAGCGAAGAAGAAATGCCTTTTGAACAAGCAGCTGAAATAGGCACACAAAAAGTCATGAAAGAGCATTCAACAGTGGGAATTGTTGTGACAACTGACGGCTCGGTCACTGAAATCGCAAGACCAAACTATGTTGAAGCAGAAGAGCGTGTTGTGAATGAAATGAAGGAAAGTGGAAAGCCTTTTGTAGTTGCCTTAAACTGCAAATCTCCGGCTTCCAGCGAAACAAAAAAACTTGCTTCTTCTTTGGAAGAAAAATATGGCGTTCCGGTGATTGCACTTAATGCGTTGGAAATGAAAGAGAGTGACATTGACAAAGTTTTTGAAAAACTTTTATATGAATTCCCTGTCACATCAATCAAAGTTTCTATGCCACGTTGGCTTCAAGCGCTTGATTTCGATGATGAAATAATCCAAGAAATCACAGCTGAAATGCGCAATTTTGCACAAGGCATGTCAAAATTAAGTGACATCGACAAAACGCGTATCGCATTTACTGAAAGTGAGTTTTTTGACCCTGTCACATTTTCAAGCGTTGAAATGGGTGATGGCACAGTTAAATTTAGTGTAATCCCAAAAGATGGTCTTTTCTATAGAGTGCTTTCAAAAGAGTGTGGCTATGAAATAAATGATGATTTTGAACTTATAAACTATATCAAGGAACTTGCTGTTGCAAAACTTGAATATGACAAAATTAAAGACGCACTTGAACAAGTCAAAGAAACAGGTTATGGGATCGTCGCCCCACGCGAAAGCGACTTTGAAATTGAAGAACCTGAACTTGTTAGACAAGGATCAAAATTTGGAGTTAAAATCAAGGCAAGCGCGCCAAGTCTTCACATTTTGAGAGTTGATGTTGCAACAGAAGTGACTCCACTTGTTGGAACGGAAGAACAAAGCCGTGAACTTGTCAGTGACCTTGCTTTGCAAATCCAAGAAAGCCCGCAAGCAATTTGGCAGACAAATTTGCTTGGCAAGAGTTTGTCAGAACTTATTGAAGACAACATCAATTCCAAAATTATTATGATGCCTGCTGATGCTCAAAAGAAAATGAGAAAAACACTTGGCAGAATCATCAATGAAGGCAAGGGAGGAATTATTTGCATCTTGCTATAACAAAAAAAACGAGCTGTATGCTCGTTTTTTTATCTTATAGTTAGTCGTGCAAAATTGTTTTCATAAATTTTTGTAAGTTCTGTGTTTTCGCTTTCTGGATTATAAAATTCTTCCCAAGCTTTGTCTGTCATTTGTGATTCCGGCACTATTGTTTCAAGACTAATTCTTGTCACTGGCACTTTTGATTGAGATAAAAAAGTTAAATAGCCTTTACCAACCACTTTATCTCCTTTTTTTGCCCATAATGAATAGTCTATGGCGTCATCTGCGACTGCAGCCGACACATTATCATATCTCGAATTTGTCCATGAAGATTTAATTAAAAATCGTGCTATTGTGCGCCTACTTCCAGGTAAATGTATTATTTCTGGTTCTTTTATTATTGTGCCAGCTAAAGATATCACATTTGTGTTTTTATATTGATGTTTAAACTTGTAAACTTTTTGTTGCTTTACAGCTAATTCAAAAAAAGAGCCTTGCTCGGCATGAAAACCTTCGCATTTTCCGTACACCAAAACTTTATCGCCAGAATTATAAAAATTTTCTATTTCGTCCTTTTCGCTTTCGGCGATAATGATAGGAAGTGGATTAGGTTTGCCGTCTTTTGGTACGTTCAGAAAATATAAGAAATGCTTTGCACCCGTCGTTTTTGAAGTAAAATATAATTGTGGTTCGCTTACCACTTTTCCAATTAATCTTACACGATTATTTCTGCTGTTGTAATCAAAGTTATCCATTTTAAAACCTCTTTAAAATTTTACATCATTTTTTTATAATCGTCAATATGCATTTTCACACTTTTTTTAAAATCATCATATAAAATGCACATGAAAAAAGAAGAAAAAGAACCAAAATTTAAAATTATTTGCATCAAAGCGCCGAAATGGATGCGCCCTCTTTTAAAACCTTTTGTAAAAAAAGAAAGCGAATAATTTTCTAATAGTTAGTAAAATTGCACAAAAAAACCTCACGGTTTGAGGCGGTGAGGTTACTTTGCTTTTCTTGCAGTTTTAATGCATTTTGTGCAAGCTTTAACTTTTTTTTGTTTTCCGTCAACTTCAACAGTTGTTGTTTGTAAGTTAAGCTCAAATGTTCTGTTTGATTTGTTTTCTGCATGGCTGATGTTTTTTCCAGCCATTTTTCCGCGTCCGCAGATTTCGCAAACTTTTGACATGGTTTCACCTCCGTTTCTGATTAAGCAATGCAAGTATAGCATAAACTAAAACTGATTGCAACCAAAAAACAAAAATTTTATTAAAGTTTTTAAATCGCTTTAATTTAGTTGAAAAAAAAATTATATTATAGTAAAATAATTTTGATCCATAAAAAAGGAGTCATAGTTTTGACTGTTGATACAAACAACTACTACGGCAACATTTCAATAAGTGATGATGCTATTCGCACCGTCGCTGGTTTTGCCGTGCTTGATTGTTATGGTGTTGTCGATTTGGTTTCAAAGACATTTAAAGATAGTGCAAAAGAGCTCTTTAACAAAGAGTCTTATTCACGCGGAATCAAAATTCACAACATTGACAATCGTATTTTTATCGATGTTTATTGCATCATGAAATATGGTGTTTCTATAAGCGCTGTTAGTGAATCTCTTAAAAAGTCGGTTAAGTACAGCGTTGAAAATTTTACAGGAATGATAGTAGACTCTGTCAACGTTCACGTTGTCGGAGTTAGAGTATAGGAGTGGAGATGATTAAGTCCATAAACGGCTCAACCTTCCGCAAGATGATTGTGGCTGGCGCAAGCCTTTTAGAACAAAACAAAAAATATGTCGACTCATTAAATGTTTTCCCTGTGCCTGATGGCGACACTGGGACAAACATGTTTTTGACAATGAAGTCTGCGGTCAATGAAGTTGGCAAATGCGTTAGTGCTAATGTTGATGAATTAAGTGCTGCTTTTGCAAAAGGAGCATTGAAAGGTGCGCGAGGAAACAGTGGTGTTATCACATCACAGATTTTTAAAGGTTTTTGTTCTGTTACTGCAAAGTATAGCGAAATTACAACTAAGACCTTTGCAAAAGCCATGCAAGAAGGTGCAAACATCGCATACAAAGCAGTGACCAAGCCAAAAGAAGGAACAATTTTGACTGTCATTAGAGTTATGGCTGAAAACGCTGTTAATGTGGCTAAAAAAACTGACAATTTTGAAACCTTTCTCAAAAAAGTTTTGGAAACCGGTGAAGAAATTTTGAAACAAACGCCTGAAATGCTTCCTGTTTTGAAAAAAGCAGGGGTGGTTGACGCTGGTGGACGCGGAATTATCATCATTTTCACAGGGTTTTATCGTCTTTTAATGGGTGAAGAAAACCTTGACCTCATGTTTGATGACGAAAAACAATCACAATCTGTTGATGATGTCATTGCTGATATTACCAAACTTGAAGAAATTGAATTTGGTTATTGCACAGAATTTATGGTTGTGCATATGTACAAAAAGACCACAGAAGCAGATATTGACAAATTGAGAGAAAAACTTATGGCACTCGGTGACAGCGTTATATGCGTTGGCGATTTGTCTCTTGTAAAAGTGCATGTTCACTCAAATGAACCTAACAAAGCAATTGGTTATGCTCTCGAATTAGGCGAAATCATCAATGTTAAGATTGACAACATGAGAGAGCAAAACCGTGAACTTAAGAAAAAGGCAAGCGCTGTTGAAGAAACCAAAAATCTTGGTATTGTTGCAGTCGCTCCTGGTGATGGACTTGCTGCTATTTTCAAAGATTTGTCTGTTGATGAAATTATTGTTGGTGGGCAAACGATGAATCCAAGCGCAGCTGACATTGCTGCTGCTGCAGATAAAGTGCCTGCAAGAACTGTGTTTGTCTTCCCAAACAACAAAAACATTATTCTTGCTGCTGAACAAGCAAACGAACTTACAAACAAAAACTTGGTTGTTATTTCCACAAGAAGCATGCCAGAAGGAATTTCTGCTGCCATTGCTTTCAACCCAGATGGGACAGTGGAAGAAAACACAGAAGCGATGAATGATGCGATCAAAAATGTTAAGTCTGGTTCAGTGACCTATGCAGTTCGCGACACACACGTTGACGGTTTTGATTTGACAACGGGTGAAATCATTGGTCTTGACGACAAAGCTATTCTTGCAAAAGGGAATTTGGTTTCACAAACAACGGAAGATCTTGTTGCGAAGATGATGGATGACAACATTATGACAATCACTTTGTTCTATGGCGAAGATATAAAAGAAGAAGAAGCTGTTGCACTTCAAGAAAAACTTGCCTCAACTTACCCTGAATGTGAAGTGACTGTCGCAAATGGTGGGCAACCTATTTACTATTACCTTATAAGTTTGGAATAAAGAGCGAATTAATCGCTCTTTTTTATTTGCTAGAAAATAGGTTTAATGATAAAATTAAACCATGGAAAGACTTGATAAATTCTTGTTTTCAAAAGGATATTTCTCTTCTCGGCAAAAAGCACAACAAGCCATTGAAGAAGGGAAGGTTTTTGTTGATGGGAAACTCAAAAATCCATCTTTTAATGTGCTTGGAAATGAAAAAATTGAAGTTTTGAATGATGAAGAATATGTTTCTCGCGGGGCTTTTAAATTATTAAAAGCAGTTGACGTTTTCGGTTTAAATTTAAAAGACAAGGTTGTTTTAGACATTGGGGCTTCAACCGGTGGATTTACGCAAGTTTGTTTGAAGGAAGGCGCGAAAAAAGTTTATGCGTTAGATGTTGGGAAAGGCCAGCTTCATGACAAATTGAAACTTAGTGCAAAAGTCGTTGATTTGTCAGAGACAGATTTTCGTACTTCAAAAAAATATGATGATGTCGATTTTATCGTGAGCGATGTGTCTTTTATTTCTTTAAAACATATCATTCCAGAAATTTTGCAAAGATATGAATTTGCCCCAGTAGTTGTTTTGTTTAAACCACAGTTTGAGTGTGGAATGGAATTTGCAAAGAAAAGAAACGGAGTGGTTAAGGATAAAAAATTGCATTTAAAACTGCTTAAAGATTTTATAGAATATTTGAAAGGTTTTCACATCAAAATCTCTGGGATAGCATATTCGCCTATTGCCGGAAAAAATGGAAACATTGAATATCTTTTCTACTTAAATGGGCAAAAAGATTTTGTTGAAAAAATTGAGAATATTGTTGATGAAGCGTTTAAAAAATTGTGACCAAAACTTTAAAAAATTAATATACACTTTGTATGAACAAAAAAGTTTTGGATAAAAAAGCGCTTGAGTTTAATTTCAATTATTTTAAAAATTTTGCACCAGAATTATGTACTGTTGTCAAAGCAGACGCATATGGACATGGTTTGGAAAATGTTGTAAAAATTTTAGGAACTAAACCTGACTTTTATGGTGTTGCAAATTTTGATGAAGCTTTGCGTGTCATTAAAGTTTGCCCAAATGCCAAAGTGCTTTTGCTTGGCAAGACCTTTTCTTTTCATTTCCCAAGCAATGTGTTTTTTACAGCCATGACGTTGAAAGATGTTCGAAAAGCGATTGAAATTGGGGCAACTGAAAAATGTTTTATAAAAATTAATTCTGGCATGAATAGGTTTGGTTTTGATTGCTCAAACGAAAAATTAATGAATTTATTAAAAAAATTAATAAAAAAACATAAATTTGCTGGCTTATTAGTGCATTTTTCTTCAATTAAAAGTAAAAAAGTCACAGAAAGAGAATATCAAAACTTTTTAAAAGCAAGTCAATTTTTAGAAACAAAGTTGAAAATTTGTTTTGGTGGAAGTGGGGCAAAAAATTTGCCCTGTGATTTGTTGCGTGTTGGAATAGGACTGTATGGATATGGAGATCCAAATTTAAAAAAAGTCATGCAATTAAAATCAAAGGTTTTGCAAATTCGTTCTTTGGAAAAGGGAGAAAGAGCCGGCTATGATGGATTTTTTAAAGCAAAAAAGCGAACAACATTGGCTGTTGTTGGTGTGGGGTATGGAGATGGCTTTGAAAGAGATGGCGCAAAAAAAATGCTTTTTGAAATAAAAGGGAAACGATATAAATTGGTTGGTAAGTTTTGCATGGACGCTTGCTTTGTTGATGTGACCGGGGGAGATGTCAAAGTTGGTGATGAAGTTTTGGTCTTTGAAAATGCTGATATTTTAGCAAAGAAATTAAAAAAATCACATTATGACGTGCTCACAAGTTTTGCTCTGTTTAGGGGCAAAACTTTGAAAAGTTAGCAATTTTGCTTGCTGTTGCATATCTTAGAGTGTGTAGACAAATCAGGAGGTAGGAATATGTCTTTTTACATCAACAATACAAATCCTAGCAGACCGGGTCCTATTATGGGCAACCCATTGAACGGGATTTGTGAAAAAATCTTGATTGAAACAACAAAAGTTTTTGATGCTTGCGTTTCTCAAAGCACAGAAACTGGGATTGTGCTTACAGTCACAGATTTGAATCCAGCAAGCCCTACAACTCCACTCACTTACATCTCCGCTGTTAATGCTCCAAACGAACAGCCTGTTGTAAGCGATTTGGTTGTTGATAGGTTGGAAAGTTGCCCAAATTATGCAAACGTTAGTGCAACAATAACTATTCCGGTTATAGTAACTTATCGTGATGCAAATGGCGTTTTGGGCACTGGAAGGTCTACAATCACAGTAAGTAAAAACGTCATTCTTTATGTTCCTCAACCTTCTGTTACTCCTATCAACATCACTGCAAGCGCAGTATTTTCAAGTGAAATTGGCTCTTACACGTCCGACAACACTTTCACTGTTACTGGTTGCTTGCAAATCATTATGAGAGTGACAGCGGTTGTCGATGTTTTGGTTCCTTCTTATGGATATCCGGTTATTCCGCCATGCCATGCTGGAACGGGCGTTAATGCTTGCCCAGGATTGTTTGATATGCCACTTTATCCAACAGCTAGTGGCTCGGTTGTTCAACAAAGATTTTAAAATAAAGCAAAACGCCCTTTGTGGGCGTTTTTGTTTTGTTTGCGTTTTGGTTTTTGCTATAATAAAAACATGAAGATTATTCATGTTTCAGACCTTCATTTGGAAGGCGGTTACAATCGAGTTGGACCAGACAAAAATAAATTGTTGCGTGATGAATCACTACAGCTTTTTGCTGGCCTTGTTGAATATGCAAATCAAAACGGCGTTGAAGTCATTATGATTTGTGGAGATTTGTTTGATAAACTTGTTGTGCGTAAATCAACATTTAAGTTTGTCACTGATTGCATTCGTTCGGCTCCACAGGTTAAGTTTTTTTATTGCCTTGGAAATCATGATCATGAGTCTATGTTCGACGAAGATATACCAAAAAACTTGATTATTTTTCCTGTTGAATTTGCCAAATATGATTTAGGCGAAGTGGTTATTGGTGGAAGCAGTGTTATAAAATACACACATCGTGATTTTGTCAAAGCGATTGATTTTGACAAAGACAAATTAAATATTTTAATGTTGCACGCCTATTTGTCTTCTTCAAAATTTGATGATTGTTTAACTTTTGAAATAAAAGATTTGAAAAACAAGAATATTGATTATCTTGCCCTTGGTCATATTCACACTCGAATGAATGGCCAAATTGACGAACGTGGCGAATGGGTTTACTCTGGCAATGGCGCAGAATATGGCTTTGGAAATTATCCAAGAGGTTTTGTTTTAATTGAAATAGTCGATGGGAAGCTAGCTTGGAAAAGAGTGGATTTTAGACCAAAAAGAAATTTTTTGGACAAGTATGTCTATCTTGACGATATTCAAACTTTTAAACAACTTGAAGAACAAGTTAAATTAGCCGTTAAAGATGTCAGCAGTGAAGATTTCGTTCGAGTTTTCTTTAAGGGAGAATGTGAAGAAGAACTTGACAAGCGTATTGATTATTTGATTGACAAGTTCGAAAGCAAGTTTTTTTATTTTGATATTAGAGATGAGTCTAAAATAAAAATTGATGTTGAAAAATGTAAAAAGGAAACTTTGTCATTGAAAGCGGAAATGATAAATTTGATTTTAGAAGCAGACATGACGGACGAAGAAAAGCAACTTTGCATAAAAACGGGCATTGAAGCTTTGCGGGGCGAGGAGGTGGAAATATGAAACTTCTTAGTTGCCACATAGAAAATTTTGGGAAAATTTCGAATTTTGATTACATATTCCAAGATGGTTTGAATCTAATAAATCAACCAAATGGTTGGGGAAAAACAACTTTTGCTTGTTTCTTAAAAGCTATGTTTTTTGGCATGGAAAAAAAAGGAAAACAAAAATCATATGTCGCAGAGCGTTCAAAATATGCACCATGGCAGGGTGGTGTTTATGGCGGAAGTGTGATTTTTGAAAACGAAGGAAAAACTTACAGAATTTTAAGAACTTTTGGGCAAACGCCTGAAGGAGATAGATTTGAGCTCGTCGATGTTAAAACGGGTGCTATTTCCAAAGACTATTCTTCTCGCATTGGTGAAGAACTTTTTAACACAGGAAGTGAAACTTTTGCCATGACAACTTTTTTCCCGCAAGGAGAGTTGGACGGAGAAATAAATGATGAAGTGCGAGCTTTTTTGACGGGAGCTAATGGCCTGAATGCTGATTTGGAGTCATATGAAAAGGCAGTGGCAAGTTTGGATAAAAAGTTAAAGCATTTAAAAGCACAATGCCCATCAGTTTTGCAAATTAGAGAAACCGAAGAAAAGCAAGAAAATTTGAGAGCAGACTTAAACGAACTTGAAGAAAACAAAAGCATTATGCTCGAAGCTTTTAAAGCCCGAGAAAATCAACTTAAAATGCTTAAAGATGCAAAAAAAGAAAATTTAAAATCAACAACATTTAAAAATGAATATGAAAGCAAACAATCCTTATTGCAAGAAAAAAAAGACAAAAGGACACAGCAAGAAACAAAATTTAAAATAAGTTTGCTTTTGTCTGCTTTTTCAATTTTGGGAGTGATAGGTTTTGTCATGCTTTTATCATTTTTTGTAAAAGAAACAGTGCTTTTAACGCTATTTTCAATCATTGCTGTTTTGTTCGCTTTGGGTTTGATTTTGTGCATCATTTTTGCATTCAAGCTTAAAACCAATTTAAAATTATTAGAAAAAGAACAAAATTTATTGCAAAATGAAATTTTAAAGTTAAATGAACTAGTTTTGAATATTCAAGACGAAGATCCTGCAAGTTTTTATGAAGAAAAAAGCAGAGTAGAGAGAGAATACGCGGTTTTAGACGTCAAATTAAAAGCGATTGAAAAAGAAATTTCGAGAGTTTTGGAAAGTTTAGATGAAAAACAACTTGAAGAAAGAAATCTTAAAAGTTTGAAAGAAAGCATAGAATCAAAAATGAGAATTGTCATGAATGTTAAAAGTTTTATGCTTAAAGCCAAGCAAAATGTTTCTCAAAGATTTGTCGAGCCAATGCAAAAGAAACTTTCCCAAATTTTACAAACATTGTCCCAAGACAACATCAATGCTAGGGTTGACTTTGATATGGATATAAAAATCGACACTCCGATTGGTTTAAAAGAAGTGGATTTTTTAAGTAGGGGTCGGCAAGATCTTTTGGCAATTTGCAAACGTTTTGCATTGATAGAAAGCGTTTTTGTTAAAACAAAACCATTTATTGTTTTAGATGATCCGTTTGTCAATTTAGATGAAAAAACCTTACAAGGTATGATGGGGTTAATTAAAAGTTTCGCAAAAACTTATCAAATTGTTTATTTAACATGTCATGGCGCACGCATTTAAGTGCGCTTTTATTTTGTTTATATTTTTTATGTAAAATAGTTGATTTTTTAAATTGTTTTTGATATTATTAAAAGGCGAAGTCACAAAAATTCTTTGTTTTGAATAAATAAAGAATGCCAAAAGGGCGATTGCGAATGGCATCATTGTACAATTAAATATGCGGGAGTGGCTCAGTTGGTAGAGCGTTGCCTTGCCAAGGCAAAGGTCGCGGGTTCGAACCCCGTCTTCCGCTCCATATTCGGTACCATAGCCAAGCGGTAAGGCAAAGGTCTGCAAAACCTTCATTCCCCGGTTCGAATCCGGGTGGTACCTCCAATTTTTTTAAAATAAAAATGGACATGCCGATTAAAATCAGATGATTCTATGCTGGTGTGGCGGAATGGCAGACGCACAGGACTTAAAATCCTGAGAGGGCAACTTCGTGTGGGTTCAAGTCCCACCACCAGCACCAAGTAAAAATTTAAGCGGCTGACATTCCGCACTATCGGGGTCCCTAAAAATGCTAGTCATTTTTGGGGGGAAGGAGCAAACGAGCGATAGTGCTTTTTTTTGCCGTCAGGCAAATGAGCAAGAGCGAAGTTTGAGACGCAGGCAGACGCACAGGACTTAAAATCCTGAGAGGGCAACTTCGTGTGGGTTCAAGTCCCACCACCAGCACCAAGTAAAAATTTAAGCGGCTGACATTCCGCACTATCGGGGTCCCTAAAAATGCTAGTCATTTTTTGGGGGAAGGAGCGAACGAGCGATAGTGCTTTTTTTTAATTGTAAAAGATGTCAAGGTTATCAAATAAATCCGCCCATACAACACTTTTGTTGTGTTGATGTATTTTTCTTTGTAAAGATGTAAAATTATTATATGTTGATATTTGCTCAAAGATTAAAAGAGCTTAGGCTTGAAAAGAAATTGTCTACAATGGCACTAGGCAAAGAGATTGGCGTTAGTGACATGACTATTTGTCGCTGGGAAAACAATGTCAATGATGTTAAAGGGGAAGAACTAGCAAAACTTGCAAAATTCTTCGATGTTTCAACTGATTATTTGCTGGGGCTCGAAGATTGATTTTTTAGGTTTTGATTATAGACGCTTAATGCGTCTTTTTTTGTCCCATTTAAATAATCTTATGTCGAAAATTTGCTCTAAAATTATAAATATGGCGAATTTTGTAAATAATTTGTAAATTTTTTACAATTTTTTACAAAAATGCTTGGCTAATTTTTTTTATTTATGTATAATAAGGCTGTGAAAGGAGGAATTATGACGGATTTTGAAATTTTTTCTAGGGAAGAGGTGACAAAGATTTTGCTTGAACTTGGCATTCCTGCAAACTTACAAGGTTTTAGATGTTTGCAAAAATGCGTTTTAAAAGTTATAAACAACCCTATGATGTTGAGAAAGGTTACAAGAGACTTATATCCAAAAGTAGGAAAAGATTTTGCGATTGATGGTTCGGTGGTTGAAAGAAGCATGCGCCACTCAACTGAAATAGGTTACAACAAAACAGGTTTCAAGTCGCTTTGCAATCTTTTTAAGACAGACGTTGTTTGGGATTACAAACCAACCAGCAGTGAACTTATTGCTTTGATTGCCGAGTATGTTAGATTTAAAGCAGAGAAAAACGGAATTAAACAAGAACCTTTTGAAGATTAAGAAACTTTTTTATTTTTTTAGCATAACTAGTTGTTATGAAATATATTTATTTTATTGGAATTTGTGGCATAAGCATGTCAAGCCTTGCTGTAACGGCAAAAAGAGATGGTTTTTTTGTTCAAGGATATGATGCAAACAAAAATTGTGCACTTTTAAAACAAGAAAACATTTCAGTGACTGATGAGCTTGAATTTGATGAAATAAAAAAAGCTGACATGATTGTTTATTCTTCCGCTTTTAACGAAAATTTCCCTTTAATCAGCTATGCTAAATCATTACATAAAAAGTGTTTAGTAAGAGGTGAATTTTTAGCATGGCAAGCTCAAAAATTTGAAAACGTTATTGCAGTTGCAGGTGCTCATGGAAAGTCCACTGTTGCTGCAATGATTTACACTATTTTAGATGTCGCGGGGCAAAATCCGTCTTTGCATTTAGGGGCTTTTTTAAAAAAAGAAAAGTCCAATTTTGTTTTAAATGGCACGAAGTTTTTTGTGACAGAAGCTTGTGAATATCATGATAATTTTTTGTTTTTAAAACCAAAAATTTCAGTGATAACAAACATACAAAAAGAGCATTTAGATTATTTTAAAAATTTTGAAAATTTAAAAAAATCGTTTTATAAATTTAAAAACAATAGTGAGTTTTGCATAGATAAAACATATTTAAAAGCTGGCAAAGCATATTTTGATAGATTTGGAAGGCTTTGTTTTTCAGTTTTTAAAAACAAAAGAAAAATATTTGATTTGTCGCTTAAAGTTTCAGGAATTTACAATAAAAACGATGCCATTTTTGCAATTGAAGTGTGTCAAAAAATTGGTGTGCCGTTGTGTTTTATTAAACTTGGGTTAGAAAGTTTTGAAGGGATTGAAAAAAGGTTTGAAAAAGTTTTTTGCAAAAGCAAATGCTTTTTAGATTATGCACATCATCCAAAGGAGATTGATGCAGTATTGCATACATGTGAACTTATTCAAGGCAAAAAAGTTGCAGTTTTTCAACCTCATACGTATTCCAGAACTAGAAATTTTTTAAATGACTTTGTTGATGTGCTATCTAAATTTGATGAAGTAATTTTATACAAAACTTTTCCAGCGAGAGAAAAGGAAGACAGAAATGTTGAAAAAAAATTATTTTTAGAAATTTTAAAGAAAAAAAAGTGCTGTTTGTTCTATGATTTAAACTTGCTTATTAAAAAACTTAATTCTTTTGCCCGTGAAGATAATTTGTTAATAATGGGAGCAGGGGATTTGCCAGAAAGGTTGCAATCTTCTCAATTTATTTGCAGAGATCTAAAAATTTAGCTATAATAATTTTAGAGGTAAATATGAGAACTTACGGCACATGTGCTTATGGAGTTAGAGCTCCGATAATTAGACCAAAAGATGATTTAGTTAAAATTGTTGCAGATTGTGTTTGCGAAACAGCTAAACAAAAAAATATTAAATTTAAAGACAAAGATATTATTGCTGTGACAGAAGCAGTTGTTGCAAAGAGTCAAGGCAATTTTGCAAGTGTTAAAGACATTGCAAAAGACGTTCGAAAAAAAGTTGGCAAAGGAAAAGTCGGCCTTGTTTTTCCTATTCTTTCACGCAACCGATTTGCCGCTATTTTGGAAGGGATTGTTGCCGGAGTTGACGAAATTGTCGTTCAACTTTCTTATCCATTTGATGAAGTGGGTAACCCCCTTGTTTCTATAGACAAGCTCTATGAATTAGGCATTCATAATTTTAACAAAGCTTTTACCAGTGAAGAATTTTACAAACTTGTTAAAAATGTCGAACATCCTTTTACAAATGTTGACTACATTGAAGAATATGCAAAAATTTGTGGCAAAAAAGGAAAAATTATTTTAAGCAATGATCCTATTGAAATTTTAAAATACACTGACAAAGTTATTTGCGCAGACATTCATTCAAGAAAAAGAAATAAAAAGCTTTTGCTTAGTAATGGTGCAAAATTAGTTTTAAACCTAGATGAAATTTTAAATAAAAAATCTATTTTGCATGGTTATCATGAACAATTTGGAGTTTTGGGTTCAAATAGGTCAAAAGAGGGAACAATAAAATTATTCCCAAGAGATTGTCAAAAATTTGTTGATGATTTGCAGGCAGAAATGAAAAAAAGAACTTCAGTAAATTTTGAATGTTTAGTTTATGGTGACGGAGCTTTTAAAGATCCAGTAGGTGGAATTTGGGAACTTGCAGACCCAGTTGTAAGTCCTGCTTACACGAGTGGTCTTGAAGGCACGCCTAATGAGATCAAATTTAAATTCGTTGCAGACAATGAGCTTGCTGGTTTAAAAGGCGAAAAAGCCGTTGAAGAAATGAAAAAAATTATTGCTGGGAAAGAAACTTTAAACAAAGATCATGAAATGTCAATTGGCACAACTCCGCGAAGAATCACCGATCTTGTTGGCTCACTTTCAGACCTTGTCAGTGGAAGTGGAGATAAAGGAACGCCTATTGTTTTGATTACAGGATATTTTGATAATTATTCAGCAGAATAAACTTCAGATTAAAGGGGGAAAATATGGAAAAAAAACTTGAGCCTTTGTTCACGCCTTGGAAGATTGGCAATGTCGAAATTAAAAACAGATTTGTCGTTTGTCCTATGGGCGGAACATCTTTGTTTGGTTGGATGGAACCACATCATTTTGATAAAGACGCAGCAGAATTTTTCTTAAATCTTGCTAAAAATGATGCTGGACTCATTATTCCAGGGATTGCACCTTTACGCAATTTAATGGGTGGGCAATGGCTTTATAAATGTAAACGCGCATTTAAAAAATTAAAGCCATATATGGAAGAAATTCACAAAACAGGCGCAAAACTGTTTATTCAACTCACGGCAGGGTTTGGAAGATCTTTTTCAATTCCGACGATGTTTGTTCCTATGCTTAAAAACAAGTTTTTAGGAGCACTTTTAAAACCTATTATGAATTTATCATACATCACTGCTTCTCCAAGTCCATTGCCTTCTCGATGGGCGGAGGGTGTCACTTGCCGTCAACTAAAAAAAGTTGAAATAGAAAAAATGATTTCGGCATTTGCTAAAACTGCGAAACTTTGCAAAGATGCAGGCGTCGATGGAGTGGAAGTTCACGCGGTGCATGAAGGATATTTGCTGGACCAATTTACAACAGAATATACAAATCGCCGTGAAGACGAATATGGCGGAAGTTTTGAAAATAGATATCGTTTTGCTGTTGAAGTTGTTAAAGCAATTAAAAACGAATGTGGGCAAGATTTTCCTGTTTCAGTAAGATACTCTGCTGTAAGCAAAACAAAAGGCTTTTGTGAAGGTGCAATGCCTGGTGAAAAATTCAAAGAAGTGGGCAGAGATTTGAAAGAAAGCGAAAAAGCTGCTAAATATTTGCAAGACGCCGGATATGATATGCTCAACACAGATAATGGCACATATGATGCGTGGTATTGGGCGCATCCACCAGCTTATATGCCAGATAATTGCAACGTGGAAGAAGTGGCACATATTCGAAAATTTGTTGAAATTCCTGTTGTTTGTGCTGGAAAGATGCAACCAGAAGTTGGCGCACAACTTGTCAAAGAAGGAAAAATTGATGGGGTTGGTTTTGCTAGACAATTTTTAGTGGATTGGGCTTGGGTTAAAAAATTAAAAAATGAAAAATATGATGAAATTCAACCTTGTATTCATTGTCACAATGGTTGTTTCCCACTTTCACATTATAAAGGAATTGCAAATGGTGCGTCAGTGCACGATTCAAAACATATGTCAAGATGTGCATTAAATCCTATGACAATGCAAAACCATAAATTTGACATCAAACCAGCAAAAAAAATAAAGAAAATTGCGGTCATCGGTGGCGGTATTGCAGGCATGGAAACGGCAAGGATTGCTTGTTTGAGAGGGCATGTTGTAACTATTTATGAAAAAACAAACCAATTGGGCGGTGTTTACATCGCAGCATCTAGTTTCCCATTTAAAGAGGCGGATAAAAAGCTTTTAAAGTGGTATAAAAAACAAATCGCTTCTCTTCCAATTACAGTGAAATTGAATAGCGAAATAAAAGATTTGTCAGAAATTGATGCAGATGAAGTTGTCATCGCAACAGGAAGTGTCGCTAGAAAACTTAAAGTGCCGGGCGGGGAGAAATGCATTGAAGCTATTGAATATTTAAATGGTGCTGAAGTCGGTGAAAATGTTGTGATAATCGGCGGTGGTTTAAGCGGTTGTGAAATTGCTTATGACCTGTTTTTGAAAGGCAAAAAACCAGTTATCGTTGAAGCACAAAATGATTTGATGGTTTCAAAAGGGCTTTGCCTTGCAAATTCATCTTATTTGAGGGATTTCTTTAAATGGAAAAAAGTCCCAGTGCATCTTGAAAGCAAAGTTTTGGAAATAGGGAAAGATTATGTTTTGATTCAAAATAAAAATGGCGAACAATTAAAAATCAAAGCGGATGACGTGATCACGTCTATCGGATATAATCCAGCACCACTTGTTCAAAAATCTAAGAAAGTTCATATTGTTGGAGACGCTTTAAAAGTTGGTAATTTAAGAACTGTGGTTTGGAGAGCTTGGGAAGTTGCAGAAAAACTTTAATTCAAAAGTGGCGAAAGCCACTTTTTATTTTATTTGTCTATCTTAACTTGACAGCGTTTTTATAAAATGTTAATATTTTGTTATGTTAAAACTTGAAAATATAAACTATTTTATCATGCAAAATGGCAAGAAAAAGCACATCTTAAAAGATGTGAATTTGTCATTTGATGAAAATAAAATTTATGTCATAACAGGGCCAAATGGCAGTGGTAAATCAACTTTGCTTAAACTCATTATGGGCATTTTACAACCAAGTTCTGGCAAGGTTGTTTTTAATGGGAAAGACATCACAAATTTAAATATAAATGAACGCGCGAATATGGGAATGAGTTATGCTTTTCAACAACCAGTTACTTTTAAAGGTTTGAAAGTTGAAGATTTGATGAACACTGCAAGTGGCAAAAAAAATGATTTAACTTCACTTTGCTCACATCTTTCAATGGTGGGACTGTGCGCAAGAGATTATTTAAATAGACCTCTTGATTCAAAACTTTCAGGCGGGGAGTTAAAACGAATTGAACTTGCGATGGTGCTTGCACGAAAAGGCAAACTCAATTTGTTTGATGAACCAGAAGCAGGAATTGACCTTTGGAGTTTTGAAAATTTAACATCTATTTTTAAGTCTTTAAAAAGTGCAACAAACATAATCGTAAGTCATCAAAATCGAGTTTTAGAAACTGCCGATGAAGTGATTTTGCTTAAACAAGGGAAAGTTGAAATGCTCGGCGGGTTTGAAGTTGTGTCGAAACTTATTTCGCAAGAAAAGTGCACCAAATTGCGAGGTGGTCATGAATAAAATCGAACAAGCGTTGCTTGAAAAAGTTTCAAATTTACACAAAATTCCATCTGGAGCGTTTAGTTTAAGGAGCAATGGAAAGGTTGTGAAAAGTTCAAGCACAGAAGATATTGAAATTGTTCCTAAACAAGATGGAAGCGGTGTCGATGTTTTTGTTAAGCCAAATGTCAAAAACAAAAGTTTGCATATGCCTGTCATAATAACAATGGGCGGACTAAAAGACATCGTTTATAATAGTTTTTATATTGGTGAAAATGCTGATGTGACAATAATTGCAGGATGTGGCATTCATAATTCAACTTGCAACTCGTCGCAACATGATGGTGTGCACACATTTCATTTGGAAAAAGGAAGCAAGTTAAAATACATTGAATCTCATGTTGGAGAAGGAGATGGAAAGGGTGATAAGGTTTTAAATCCTGTCACAAACATTTATCTTGCGGAAAACTCTTTTATGGAAATGGAAACAATCCAAATTGAAGGAGTTTCTTCTGCCATACGAAAAACATTTGCACAATTAACAAATGATGCAAAATTAATAATTAATGAAAAACTTATGACAAACAAGCAAGAAAAAGCCAAAACAGAATTTAAAGTGGAACTTTTAGGTGAAAATTCAAGTGTTGAAGTTGTTAGCAGAAGTGTCGCAAAGGGCAAATCTTATCAAGAATTCAAGTCTAATTTAATAGGACAAGGTGTGTGTTTTGGTAAAGTCGAGTGTGATGGGATATTACTTGATCATGCAAGAATAGTGTCTGTCCCAAAAATCGATGCGAAAAACTTAAATGCTACTTTAATACACGAGGCGACTATTGGCAAAATTGCCGGAGAAGAACTTGTCAAACTCATGACTCTCGGACTTTCAAAACAAGAAGCGGAAGAACTCATTATAAAAGGCTTTTTATTTGGTTAATTTTAAACTTATTTAAAAAAACATTTTGTGCTATTTTTGTTTGACTAAAAATGTCAAAAATTGTTATAATAAAACCATGAAAAAGGACGTGAAAGAAAAAGAGAGCAAACGAATTTTCAAATGTCTCGAAAGAGACGAGTTTTCACGACGAGATATGCAACAAATTGTTCATTTGGGGAGGGGGGGCGAATCTTCTAATTGCCCTTCAACAACTATGACCAGCAAAAAAATGGTGCTAGGTGGCATACTAGCATTTTTTATGTCAATGTTGTTGGTTTTTTCTGTTGGCTTGCTAACAGGAAATTTGTTTGACCGTTCAGGGAAAGAAGAACAATCAATTGCATTGACAGAAGGAGATTGGTGGATAAATGATGGCGTAAGGGGAACAGGCTTTGATGGTGGTGATGGTTCGCCAGAGCATCCATACGAGATTCAAACAGCAGAGCAACTTGCATATTTATCATACATGGTTTACACAGGCTCTGCCCCTGTAACAAGCACATATTACTATTATTCAGGAGTTTATTTTAAACAAACGGCAGACATTGACTTATCCGCACACTACTGGCAACCGATCGGGACTTATTACAATCGCTCTGGCTCAACGCTCAGGCATTATTTTGCAGGAAATTATGATGGTGGTGGCTACACTGTTTTAGGAATTAATACTCCATCTGGCACAACAAACGCATTTTCATATCAAGGATTGTTTGGGTATGTCAGAGGTTATGGCTCAACAACTCAAGCAGAAATAAAAAATGTTGGAGTGATTGATTCCAATATTCAAGGAAATAGTAATGTTGGAGGGATCGCAGGTTATGCTTATTCTAATACAATTATAACGAATTGTTATAACACAGGTAGTGTGTTTGGATCAAAAAATTATGTCGGAGGGATAGCTGGTTATGTTTATTCTAATTCAACGATAACAAATTGTTATAATACAGGCAGTGTGTCAGGATCAAATGATGTTGCTGGAATTGTTGGTTGGCCTAATTCTTCAGTGACCATAACGAATTGTTATAACACAGGAGCTGTGACAGGATCAAGTTATGTTGGAGGAATTGTTGGCACAAATAATTCGCCAAGGAATTGTTATAACACAGGAATTGTGACGGGGTCAGAAAATTATGTTGGTGGAATTATTGCTTATGGTTCGCCAATTAATTGTTATAACACAGGTGCAGTGACATTAAACTCAACAGGAACAGGAGCATGTAATGTTGGAGGAATTTCTGGACTGGGAAATCCAACTAATTGTTTTAATTTGGGAGAAGTTATAGGAACCGGTAGTGGCACAATCAATATTGACGGAATAACAGCAAATGGGACAGCGACAAATTGTTATTATGGTGGAGACTGCACATTAGAAGGCTATTCAAATTCTCTTGTTAATGATGCGAAGAATGAAGATTGGCTTTTCCAAAATTTGTATTGGGATTTTGCATTCACTTGGAAAATTGATAACGCAGAAAACAAAGGCTATCCTATTTTAAGGTCAAGCGACGATCAAGATTGGTGGCTTGCGGATTCATCATATTATACTACTACATGGAAAGGCAAAGGAACGGAAGAAGAGCCTTTTGAAATATCCACAGCGAAAGAACTTGCAGGGTTATCATATTTGGTTTACTATGGCACAGCAGAAGATAAATACATAAATGGTAACTGTTATTTTAGCGGAGTATATTTCAAACAAACAGCGGACATAAATTTATCGGCACACTATTGGCAACCTATAGGGATTTATTATGATCGAAATGGAACACAAACTCAGCATTATTTTTCAGGGATATATGATGGCGGGGGGTACACTATTTCAGGTCTTAATACTCCATCTGGGTCAACAAATGCATATTCATATCAAGGATTGTTCGGGTATGTTTATGGAGAGAGTCCTACAAATCAAGCAGAAATAAAAAATGTTGGAGTGATTAATTCCAATATTCAAGGTTATAATTATGTTGGAGGAATTGTTGGGGATGGTTATTATTATTTAACTATAACGAATTGTTATAACACAGCAAGTGTGACAGGATCTTCTAGTTATGTTGGCGGAATTGTTGGACAGGGTGGTCGTTATTTAACCATAACAAATTGTTATAACACAGGCATAGTGACATTAAATTCAACAGTGAGTGCCACTAGTTATGTTGGCGGAATTGTTGGCATAAGTTCTAATTCAACCATAACTAATTGTTATAACACAGGCATAGTGACATTAACTTCAACATCCACTAGTTATGTTGGCGGAATTACTGGTACTGGTTTAGCAACTAATTGTTATAACACAGGATTAGTGACATTAAACTCAACAGGAACAAGAACAAATTATGTTGGCGGAATTACTGGTACTGGTTTAGCAACTAATTGTTATAACACAGGCACAGTGACATTAAACTCAACAGGGACAGGTACATCTTATGTTGGCGGAATTTCTGGACGGGCGAATCCAACCAATTGTTTTAATTTAGGAGAAGTTATTGGGACTGGAAGTGGAACGATCAATATAAGTGGAATAGCAGCAGATGGAACAGCGACAAATTCTTATTATGGTGGAGATTGCACATTGAGTGGATATACTGAAGGATTAACTGAAAATGTGCAGTCACAAAATTGGTGTGAAGAAGTTTTAAAATGGGATTTTGTTTTTCATTGGAAATTTGACAAAACACAAAGTGACTATCCAATTTTAAAAACTAGTGATGAAATAAATTGGTGGCTTGCAAAATCAACATATTATGACACGGTTTGGGAAGGATCAGGGACAAAAGAAGACCCATATTTAATTTCGAATGCACAAGAACTTGCTGGGCTTTCATATATGGTTTATTCTGGTAAAGCACCTAATACAAACACATATTACTATTATTCAGGAGTTTATTTTAAACAAACAGCGGACATAGATTTGTCGGAACACTATTGGCAACCGATAGGGATTTATTATGATCGAAATGGAACGTCAACGCGACATTATTTTTCAGGCAATTATGATGGTGGTGGCTACACTGTTTCAGGCATTAATACCCCATCTGTGTCAACAAACGCATTTTCATATCAAGGATTGTTTGGGTATGTCAGCGGAGCGAGCTCAACTAATAATAGGTCTGAAATAAAAAATGTTGGAGTGATTAATTCCAATATTCACGGTTATGATTTCGTTGGAGGAATTGTTGGTTGTGTCGGTTCTTATTCAAACATAATGAATTGTTATAACACGGGCGATGTTACAGGATCAAGTTATTATGCTGGAGGGATTGTTGGTTATTTGCAAACAAATTCACCAATAACTTGCTGTTATAACACAGGATCTGTGACATTGAATTCAATTGAAACAGGCACAAAATATGTTGGTGGAATATCTAGCTGTTCTTATTCAACCATAACAAATTCTTTTAATTTAGGTAAAGTTACAGGAACAGGCAGTGGCACAATCAATATTGACGGAATAACAGCAAATGGGACAGCGACAAATTGTTATTATGGTGGAGATTGCACATTAGCAGGCTATTCAAATTCTCTTGCTAATGATGCGAAGAATGAAGATTGGCTTTTCCAAAATTTGTATTGGGATTTTGCATTCACTTGGAAAATTGATAACGCAGAAAACAAAGGATATCCTATTTTAAGGACAAGAGATGATCAAAATTGGTGGCTTGCGGATTCTTCATGTTATACTACTACATGGAAAGGCAAAGGAACGGAAGAAGAACCTTTTGAAATATCCACAGCGAAAGAACTTGCAGGGCTATCATATTTAGTATACTCAGGTACAGCTAAAGAGGAACACATAAACGGCAACTATTATTTTAGTGGAGTATATTTCAAACAAACAGCGGACATAAATTTATCGGCACACTATTGGCAACCTATAGGGATTTGTTATGGTCGAAATGGAACACAAACTCAGCATTATTTTTCAGGGATATATGATGGCGGGGGTTATACTATTTCTGGTGTGAAAACTCCATATGGGGAAACAAATGCTTATTCATATCAAGGATTGTTTGGATATGTTTATGGTCAAAGTTCAACCAATAAAGCAGAAATCAAAAATGTTGGTGTCATAGACTCATATATTTTTGGTTATCAAAATGTTGGTGGAATTGCAGCATTTGCAAATGCTAACGCAACAATAAATTTTTGCTACAATAGAGGGGATGTTTATGGAGTTGCTTCTACAATAACGGGAAGTTATGTTGGAGGAATACTAGGACAAGGCTCAGCTTCATACTGTTATAATACTGGAAAAATTACCTTTGTTCCAAACACTAAATACCGTATATATGCTGGCGGTATAACAGGCAATGGATCGGTTTCTTTTTGTTTCAATTTAGGTGCAGTTAATAAAGTTGGGTCAGGCACATCTTATAGCGCTGGTCCATTGAGAGCAATGGGCGTTATAACAAAGTCATATTTTGGCGGCGAGTGCACCATGTCAGGAGATGGTTTTTCTGAGACATTAGATGCTGATGTTAAAAATCTTTTTTGGCTTGAAGAATTTTTAACTTGGGATGTTGACATTGTATGGACTATTAAAACTGACAAAAACGATGGTTATCCAATTTTAATAAACGAACAAAGTGATAGAAATTGGTGGCTTGCAAAATCGGAATATTATACTGTTGATTGGGTTGGATCTGGCACGGAAAATGATCCTTATTTAATTTCTTCACCACAAGATTTAGCCAAATTATCTTATTTATTATATTCTAAAACGGCCGATGAAAGTTGTGTTGATGGCAAATATTATTTTAGCGGTGTGTATTTCAAACAAACTAAAAATATCGATTTGTCTGAACATGTATGGGAACCAATAGGAAATTCTAGTGCATATTTTTCTGGAATATATGACGGGAATAATTTTGCTATTTCAGGTATAAAAGGTTCAAGTAGTTTTGTAAGTTTTGCTTTATTTGGTTATGTTGTGGGATCAGAGAGTTCTCAAGCAAAAATATTAAATTTAAAATTAATTGATTCAAACATTAAAGCTGCGACATTAGGATCGGGATTATTTGTTTATGGTGAAAACATTTTAATATCAAATTGTGAAAGTTCTGTTATCATTACTTTATCAAATTCCGGAGGAGCTTTGTTAATTCCGGGCGTAGGTTCAGGGTTAGGAATTTCAATTTTAAATGGTGTTGTAGAAAACTGTAAAAGCAGTGCAACAATAGATATTGGTTTGTTGTCTTTTGGGGCGGGAATTACAGCTTTTTCTTCAAATACAGAATTTATTAGTTGTGTTAATTATAGTAATTTTCCTGTTTATTACGCCGCAGGAATTTCTTTAGGACCATTGGCAAGTGTTGTCACGGATCTTATAAATGTTGGTGAAGGTTTGGTGAGAGATGGAGTTGATCTGAATCTTTATAATGTTGAAAGTAGATTTAATGATTGTGTAAATTATGGAACTATTGGACAAGGTTACTATACAGCAGGTATTTCGTTATTTTCAGCTGAATTTTATAATTGTGTCAATTATGGTGATGTCATCTCAGCTAGTACAGCGGCTGGAATAGTGATTTCTAATGTTAATATGCTAGGGAAGGAAGAAGATATTTATTACGATGTAAAAATTCAAAACTGTTTTAATTTTGGAACAATTAATGGGGTGCAAGCCGCTGGCATTGTATACAATTTGTACATTTTAGAACAAAATTGTATTTTTGATGCTTGCACAAATTATGGTAGTATATTAAACTCTTCGAGTTCCAATTCAAATATATCCGGTGTTATAGGAATATTAGCGGTTGCTTCAGATTTTTTGATAACAAATATTTACAATTATGGTGATGTCACTGGTAATTCTCAAAACAACGCTGGCATTGTAGCAAATTTACAAGGGGAAGCTGTTGTAAAATTAGAAAATTGTATAAATGAAGGAATAATCTCTGGTGTTAAATTAACAGGAGGGTTGATTGGAAGTACAACTGGAAATAATTTAAAATTAAAATTATCAAATTGTATTAATGTAGAAGATGTGTTTGGCACAGGCGATTATATTGGCGGTATTATAGGATCTAATACTGGGCAAATAGAAATGAACAATGTTTATTCTTTTGGGAATGTCTCAGGCTCAAATTATGTTGGTGGGCTTATTGGAAATTCTACTGCTACTAACATTTCCATCGCATCTAGTTTATTTGAAGGAGAAATTAATAGCACTTCAACTGGCACAGTTTATGTTGGTGGATTTATTGGCTATGGGAATGGTTGCTCTAATTTTAGCGTAACAGGTAGTTATGTGAATTCTAAGATCAGCGTTTCAGTTTCTTCTGCTTATGTTGGTGGTATTATTGGCAATATTACAATGTCTACGACTACGGATTCATTAGTTATTGATAAGTGTGCGGTAGTTACAGATATAACATCAAGCACTGGAGAAGAATTAACTAATAGTAGGGCATTCTATTTTTCATCAAATTTAGTAGACACTGAAACAATTTTAAATTCTTATGCAATATTCAATGACTCACTTACACTTTCAGATACGACAGATGGAATGGATGGGAATTTTGCTTATCTTGAAAACTTTAATGGTGGCAAGCCTGTCCCAATTGGAATCTACTACATTTTAGATTACGGAATTACCACCGGAATTGTTGATCAAATCAACTCTTTGCAAATTTAATTAAAAAAATCTTAAAAAAATTTAAAAAATATTGTCAATTTCGGTTGACATATTTTTTTGTATTGCATATACTAGTGCTAGCACTTGAAAGTCGAGAGTGCCAAGTCGGAGGAGCAAACGTGCAACTTTCAGATAGAAAAAAACAAATTTTACAGGTTGCTATTGAAGATTACATCAGTTCTTGCAGTCCTATTACTAGTGGGGGACTTAAAGACCTAACAAAACTTGATTGTTCGACGGCAACACTTAGAAGCGAATTAAATGCTCTTGAAGCAATGGGATATTTGAAACAACTTCACACTTCCGGGGGGCGTGTGCCAACTGCACAGGGCTATCGTTTCTATGTTGAAAGCATGCTCGCTAATTTTTCTGCGACCAATCGTGAACTTGAAAAGGTTCGCTGTTTAATTGAACAAAAAACAAATTCACTTTCTGATCTAATTTCACAAATAGCCAAAGTTATTGGTGAAGCTACAAATTATCCAACCGTTGTCATGGCCAGTGGCGTTGAAAACTTAATTTTGCAAGATTTTCAAATTATTCCGCTTTTAAGTCAAGAAGTGTTGGTGCTTATTGGAACAAATTCTGGTTACATCAATGAAAGGCTTAATATTTCAGCAACAAAGAGAGAATGTGATGACGCGAGCAGGTTTTTCAAAAAGCATTTCGTTGGAAAGACCATTAAAGAGATGACAGATCAATTTGAATTGCAAGATTTGACCGACGAAATTAAAGAATTTCAACAAATTGTTGACTGTTTAGTTTTGGGACTTAAAAGATTTAACAATCGCAAGCTTTTAGATGTTCAAAAGACAGGAGCGGTCAAACTTTTGGAAAGTGGCGAAATTGAAAAAGCAAAACATATTCTTTCAGTGCTTGAAGACGAAGATGAACTTATTGAAGTGATGAACAGTGGAGACGAAAATGATGACATCATCATTTCAATTGCAGAAAATGACGAAGAAGTTTCAGTTGTAAAAGTGCCTATTAAAGTTGGAACAATGGAATTGTCTGTTGGAGTGATTGGTCCGCAAAGAATGGACTATAACGGAGTTTCCGCAGCGCTGAAATTACTGGCAGATGAACTTGAAAACTTAAAAGGAGGGGACGGACCTTGAAAAAAGAAAAAAATTGTGAATGCAAAGACGAATGCACATGTGAAAAAAATTGCACTTGTCAGCAAGATGAAAAGCATGAAGAAAATTGCGAGTGCAAAAAGCATGAATGCAAATGTCACGAACATAAAGAGAAAGAAAGCGAATCAAAGCAAGATGAATACTTAGCGTTGGCACAAAGATTGCAAGCGGAGTTTGAAAATTATCGCAAAAGAACATTTTTTGAACTTAAAAAAGCAAAAGAAGATGGGCAAATTAGTGTGATTGAAACTTTCCTTCCTTGCATCGACACTTTTAAAGTTGCAGAAAAATCGATCACAGATCCAAAAGTTTTGGAAGGTGTTGAAATGATTAAAAACAACATTTTAGAAGCGTTGAAAAAAATTGGTGTAGAAAAAATTGACGCCGTTGGGCAAAAATATGACCCAAATCTTCACAGCGCTTTGGCTGTTGCGAAGGTTGAGGATAAAGAAAACGATATCATCTTGGAGGAATACCAAGCAGGATATAAATTTAACGACAGAGTGATTAGATATTCAAAAGTCATTGTCAATAAAAAGGAGGATTAATATTATGGGAAAAATTATTGGAATTGACCTTGGAACAACAAATTCATGCGTGGCTGTTATGGAAGGTGGTAAACCTACAGTTATCGCAAACGCAGAAGGCGACAGAACTACACCTTCTGTTGTCGCTTTGACCAAAGAAGGGGAAAGACTTGTTGGTAAAGTGGCAAAACGTCAAGCTATTGTAAATAGCGACAACACAATTATGTCCATTAAACGTGAAATGGGCACAAATCACAAAGCTAAATTAGGTGGAAAAGAATATACTCCACAAGAAATTTCCGCTATGATTTTGTCAAAACTCAAAGCTGATGCCGAAAGTTATATTGGCTCACCAGTGACGCAAGCAGTCATCACTGTTCCGGCTTACTTTAACGACGCACAACGTCAAGCAACCAAAGACGCAGGTAAAATTGCAGGACTTGAAGTTTTGAGAATAATCAACGAACCAACTGCCGCAGCTCTTGCTTATGGACTTGATAAAGGTGAAAACAAAAATCAAAAGATTTTGGTTTACGACCTTGGTGGTGGAACATTCGATGTTTCTATTCTTGAAATTGGCGACGGAGTGTTTGAAGTGCTTTCAACAAACGGAAACACTCGTCTAGGTGGAGATGATTTTGACAATAGAATCATTGATCTTTTGGTTGAACAGTTTAAGAAAGAAAATGGAACAGATTTGTCAAAAGACAAACTTGCTATGCAAAGATTGAAAGAAGCTGCTGAAAAAGCTAAAATTGATCTTTCTGCAACTCCAAAAACTACAATTAGTTTGCCATTTATTTCAGCTGATGCAAATGGGCCAAAACATATGGAATATGAACTTACAAGAGCAAAATTTGACTCAATTACAGAAGATTTGGTTAAAGAAACCATTGAATGTTGCAAACGCGCAATAAGTGACGCTAAAATCACTACTTCCGCAATTGACAAAGTTATTTTAGTCGGTGGCTCAACAAGAATTCCTGCCGTTTTTGATGCTGTTAAAGCTTACACTTCAAAAGAACCTTACAAAGGCGTCAATCCAGACGAATGTGTCGCTGTGGGCGCTGCAATTCAAGCAGGTGTGCTTGCTGGCGAAGTTAAAGATGTTCTTTTGCTTGATGTTACACCACTTTCACTCGGTATTGAAACTTTGGGTGGGGTGTTTACAAAACTCATTGAAAGAAACACTACTATTCCTACAAAGAAATCACAAATTTTCTCAACTGCAACAGACAACCAACCTGGCGTTGATATTCACGTTTTGCAGGGTGAAAGAGAGTTTGCCGCTCAAAACAAAACTCTTGGAAGATTTCAACTTTCAGACATACCACCTGCACCTAGAGGCGTTCCTCAAATTGAAGTTACATTTGATATTGACGCAAATGGTATCGTAAAAGTTTCTGCAAAAGATCTTGGAACAAACAAGGAACAAAACATCACTATTACTGCTTCATCAAACTTGAAGGAAGAAGACATTGAAAAAGCCATTAAAGAAGCAGAAGCTCATGCCGAAGAAGACAAGAAGCGTAAAGAACTTGTTGAAACAAAAAACCAAGCTGATAACATGGTTTATGGACTTGAAAAGATGCTTAAAGATAATGGCGACAAACTTGCAGAAGAAGACAAAAAGAACTTGCAAGATGCAATTGAAAAAGCTAAAAAAGAGTTTGAAAGCGATGACATCGAAGTTATTAAAAAAGCTATTGAAGAACTTACAAATGTTTCAAATGGCATTGTAACAAAAATGTATCAAGCAAATGCTTCAAATGCTCAAAGTCAAGGGCAAAACAACGACGGAAATAATGACAATAATGGTTCAGATCCAGAAGTTGTTGTTGATGATAACAAATAATTAATTGAGCTATTTGAAAAGACTAAAAATAAAGTGTTTGAGGTTTTACTTTGGAAAAATTACAGGTTAAAGTAGACAAAAGAATAGAGTTGTTATCTATTTGCCTTCGTTTATCAAAATATAAGAAGGCATTTCCTCATTTGCTTTATGAATTTAAAAATTATCAATATTTGAATGATGTGCATCAATATTTTGATAGGTTTTGTGAACACAGATGTATACAAACCTTAAACAAAATTCTCGATAGCGGGTTGAATTTTTCTTATGATGCTCCAATAAGCCTAGTTTTGCAAATAAATGAAAATGGCGTCTTTGATGGATATGATAAATACCCTTTTGTTAATCGTTTAAGCAAATCAAATTTAATTTTACAATTTATAAATGAAATCAAAAATTTTTCAATAGATTCTGATTTTGATGAATTTTTTAATAAACATAAAGATTTTTATAATAGTGAAATTAAAAGTTTTAATGAAACTATGGATTTAAGTCAAGTGATTCCATTTATGAAAAAATTAAAAATGGATATAAACGGGAAAGAATTTATTATTAATTTGGCTTTATTATTGTCAAATGGTGGTTATGGTTTAAACGAAAATCAAAGAAAAGTTTATTGCACTATGAGTAAAAAAATGGATTGTGAAGGTAATGCTTTATCAAGTTGGGGTCGAAAAGAAAAATGCTATGAACAACAATCTAATTATCTTCATGAATTTTGTCACTCAATTATAAATCCTTTAACAGACAAATATTTTAATCAAATAAAAATACCTAAAGTCAGCAAAGGGGACTGGTTGAAATTAAAAGAAAATGCTTATTCAAGTGAAAAATCTTATATAGAAGAAAGTTTTATAAGAGCAATTCAGATTTGCTATATAAGAAATTTTGCAGGAGATTACCAAGACTTTTTAAATTGGAATGATTCTATTGGATTTAGAAAAGAAATTTTACTTGGTTTGGCAAACAATATTGAAAAAAGCATGAATAACGATAAAAGTTTTGAAGAAAATTTTGTGTGCATCGCAAATGATTCGTTTAAACCTTCAGGTATTGAATTAAAAATTGAATAAAAGAGAAACAAATATGGCAAGTAAAGATTATTACAAAATTTTAGGTGTCGAAAAAAGCGCGAGTGCCGACGAAATTAAGTCGGCATATCGTCGTTTGGCAAAAAAATATCACCCAGATATTAACCCAAGCGAAGAGGCTGCAAACAAGTTTAAAGAAATAAATGAAGCCTATGAAGTTTTAGGCGATGACAAAAAAAGAGCCAATTATGATCAATTTGGTTCGGCAGATGGCCCGCAATTTTCTGGTGCAGGTGCTGGCGGTTTTGGAGATTTCTTTGGTGGCGCAGGCGGAGGGTTTTCTGACATCTTTTCTGACATTTTTTCAGCTTTTGGTGGCGCTGGGTCTTCACAAAGAGTCATGGAAAAAGGTGATGATATATTTTTAAATTTATCATTAACTTTTGAAGAAGCTGTCTTTGGTGTTGAAAAAATTGTCACTTTCTCAAAAATAGAAAAATGCTCGGATTGTAAAGGTACAGGCGCAAAAAATGGCAAAGAATTTGTCGTTTGCCCTGATTGCCGTGGCACTGGCAGAGTTCGTTATCAACAAAACACCATGTTTGGAACGACAATAAGAGAAGCTGGATGCACCAAATGTAATGCGACAGGAAAAATCATTAAAGAAAAATGTGATCAGTGTGGCGGGAAAGGCTATAAAAAAGTTCAAAAGACGATCACGGTTAAAGTGCCTGCCGGTATTGATGATGGGCAAACTATTAGAATGCGTGGCGAAGGGAATGCTCCACTGCGAGAAGGTGTTAATGGAGAATTGAACATTAGAGTTGCCGTGTTAAAACACAAACTTTTCAACAGAAATGGTGTTGACATTTACATGGACTTATATTTGCCTTTTACAAAGCTTTTGCTTGGGGGCAAAGTGGAAATCCCGACATTAAAAGGTGATTATACTTTGACTATTCCTGAACTTACAACCAGCGGAACAGTCATGAGATTAAAAAATCGAGGTGTCAAAGCTTTGAATAAAGACGCTTATGGTGATATGCTTGTCACACTTAAAGGTGAACCACCAAAAGTTCTTGACAAAGCAACCAAAAAAGCATTGGAAGATCTTGATTCAAAGATTGATGTTCGAAATTATGTTAAATATCAAAACTTTCTGTCAAAGAAATAAGGAAATGGGTTGCCATTTCCTTTTTTTTTATGTAAACTAAAAGCATGAAAAGATTTTTTGCAAAAATTGAAGATGGGCTTGCTTTAATTGAAGGTGATGAAAACAATCACCTTCGAAATGTTTTGCGCTTAAATGTGGGAGATAAAATCGTCGCATTTAATGGTGATGGAAAAGATTATCTTTGTGAAATTTTATGCGTTTTGAAAACCAAATCACAAGCAAAAGTTTTGCAAACAAAACAATGTGAAGGTTTGCCAAAAAAAGATTTGACTTTGTTTGCTGGGTCTGTTAAAAGAGAAAAATTGGAAATTATTGTTCAAAAGGCAGTTGAACTTGGTTGCAAGAATTTGGTGATTTTTGAAAGTGAATTTTCAACAATGAAATTGAAATCTGAAAAACTTGCAAGATACGAAAAAATCATTTTGAGCGCTTCAAAACAATGTGAAAGAGCTGATTTGATGAAGATTGAGTTTGCAAGTTTTAAAGTTATGCTTGAAAAATTTGCAAAAATTAAAACAAAAATTTTTGCAAATGAGCGTGGTGGAGAAAGTTTCGATTTTGCGAGTTTAAAAAAAGAAGATGAAATTGCCATTTTAATTGGCGGTGAAGGTGGTTTTTCGGGGAAAGAAAAACTTGCGATTTTAAACACAAAACCAATCAATCTTTCACTTGGCAAAAGAATTTTAAGGGCTGAGACAGCTGTGATTGTTTTGACGGGGCTTGTCAGCATAATTTGCGAAAATTAAAGGAGACAATCATGAAAGTGTCAGTTTTAACTTTGGGTTGCAAAGTAAACAAATATGAAAGTGATGTTTTGCTTGGATTGTTTAAAGAAAAAGGATATGAAATTTCTGATAAATTAGAAAAAGCAGATATTTATATTATTAATACATGTGCAGTTACAAATGAAGCAGAAAGAAAGTCAAGGCAGATGATTGCGAGATGTCAAAAATTAAACCCTAAAGCCAAAATTTATGTGTGCGGATGCGCAAGTCAACATAATCCTCAGCAATTCTTAAATAAGGCGGATTTTATTAAAGGAGTCGCAGGCAAAGAAAAATTAGTTGAAGAATTAAAATCAAACATTGATGTTGAAACAGTGCCAACAAATTATGTTTCACATCCTTGGGCTGTTCAAACAAGAGAAAGGGCATACATAAAAATTCAAGATGGGTGCAACAATTTTTGTTCGTATTGCATTATTCCATATTTGCGTGGAAGAAGTCGTTCAAGAAATTTTGACGAAATAATTAATGAAGTTGCAAATTTAAGCGAAGATGTTAAAGAAATAGTTTTGACCGGAATAAATTTGTCTGACTTTAAAATTAACGGAGAAAAAGGACTTGTTAAATTGTTAAAGAAATTAGATGAATTTGGCAAGAGAATAAGACTATCGTCAATGGAAGAAGGAGTGCTTGATGAAGAGTTTGTAAAAGAACTTAAAAAACTAAAAAATTTCTGCCCACATTTTCATCTTTCTTTACAAAGTGGAAGCGAAACAGTTTTAAAAAGAATGAACAGACATTACACTCCCGATGAGTTTTTTGCGTCATGCCAATTAATTAGAAAATATTTTCCGCTTGCCGGAATAACAACAGATGTCATCGTTGGATTCCCAAACGAAAGTGAAAAAGAATTTTTAGAGACAGTGCAATTTGTGAATAAAGTTAAGTTTTCAGGTCTTCACATCTTTCCGTATTCAAAAAGAGAGGGAACAGTTGCTGCAAAATTTGAAGACATGAATGGGGAAATAAAAAGACAACGAGTGCGATCGCTGAAAGATGTTGACAAAAAATTAAGAAAAGAATTTATTGAAAGCAACGATTTTGTCGAAGTTTTAATTGAAGAAAAAGTCAATGAATATTTTGTTGGGTTTTCAAAAAATTACATTAAATGTTTTGTAAAAGATGAAAATATTAAAGTTGGTGATGTTTTACAAGCTAAAATAATTAAATTATTTAAAGACGGAGCGTTGTGTGAGAAAAAACAAAAAAACGCTTGACAATAAGGTTTGCTTTGAATATAATAAAAAAGCATAAATCAAAAATAGAAGGTGGTGAGTTAAGTTGACAACGGTTAAGGTTGGCGAAAATGAAAATCTTGAAAGTGCACTCAAACGTTTTAAAAGAAAATGTCAAAAAGATGGTATCATTGGTGATATCAGAAAGAAAGAGGCCTACTACAAACCAAGTGTTGCCAAAAAGCGCAAACGCGAAGCAGCACGCAAACGCGCAAGAAAGAGAGCATGAATTGAACGCAACTTTTAGTTGCGTTTTTTTATTTTTAAAAAAAATTAAATTAAGAATAATTAATAAAAATTTTAAGATTTTTATTAATTTTTTTTATTATTTTATTAAAATATTTAAAATTTTGATATTATTTTATTAGTTTTTAAAAAAAATTGTTGGAAAAATAATTTATTTGCAATATTTTAAAGATATTAAAATGTTTTTGTATTAATTAAAAAATAGTATTGTTTAGCCAAAAATCGACAAAATAAAAATTAAAATCATTTTGCCATAAAATAAAATTTTTATAAAATTAATTTGTCATTTTTAATGATAATATTTTTTATTAAAAAAGGAAATTTTAAAATGAATAATCATGAATTAAAAAAGTTAGCTTTGAGTGCCAAAAACAGATTGATTGGCAATAAGGATAAAATAAATGCTGGGCTGAAAACTGCAAGAACAATGCCATTTAGTCCAAACATCAAAATTAAAACAATTTCATTAGACGATAACAATTTTTATAATCGCGTGAAAGAAGTTCTTGAACGCGATGCACTTGATCCAATTAGAGAAGTTATGGATCAAGATTACTATCGTTCATTATCTGCTGGCATGAAAGAAAAATATTTGCTTGATGTTATTGAAAAATTTTTGAGTTATAAAAAACGATTTGATCAGGAAGTTTCGCAAAAATCAGTTTTATAATTTTTGTTTATATGTTAAAATATAGACATGAATAGTTTTGACATTTCTTCTTTAAATGATGAACAACAAAAAGCTCTTTTACAAACCGAAGGCGCGGTGCTTGTCACTGCGGGAGCGGGAAGCGGGAAAACGCGATTGCTTACTCACCGCATTGCTTTTTTAATTTCAAAAGGTGTTGACCCTTTTAATATTCTTGCAATAACTTTCACAAACAAAGCTACGCGAGAAATGTTGGAGCGGGTTGAGAAAATGTGTGACGATGGCGATAAAGTTTGGATCTCTACATTTCATTCTATGTGCGCAAAAATTTTAAGAATGGAAATTGAAAGGCTTGGCTATTCAAGATCTTTTACAATTTACGCAGAAGACGATTCTGAAAAAGTTGTTAAAGAAATTTTAAACGAGATGTCGCTTGCCGAAGATAAATGGAAGCGTAATGTCCTTTTTCATCTTTCAAATTGGAAAAACACCGCAACGACATTGTCTGAATATGAAGAAGCTATGCATGATGTTGTTGACATAAAAAAGATTGTTAAAATCATGGCTGAATATGAAAATCGTTTAAAAAAGAATAATGCACTTGATTTTGACGATTTGTTAATTAAAACATTGCAATTATTTAAACAAAATGATGATGTTTTATATAAATATGCCAATAGATTTCGCTATATTTTGGTTGATGAGTTTCAAGACACTAACACTGTGCAATACGAACTTTTAAAAGCACTTGCAAGCGTGCATGGAAATATTTTTGTCGTTGGCGATGAAGATCAATGTATTTATTCATGGAGAGGCGCTAATTTTAAAAATATTTTTATGCTAAAAAAAGATTTCCCTGATGTCAAAATTTTTAAACTAGAAAGAAATTATCGCTCGTCAAAATCTATTTTAGATAGAGCAAACAAACTGATTGCCAACAACAGCTCTCGTTATGATAAAAAACTTTGGACTGAAAAAGCAGAGGGTGATGCACCGGTTATTTATAACGCTTTGGATGAAAGAGATGAAGCCTTGTTTGTTGCAAGCAAAATTGAAAATATGTTAAGATTAGGCGCAAAACCATCTGATTTTGCAATTTTAATGCGTTTAAACGCCTTAACTCGCAATCTTGAAGAAGCTTTGTTGTCATATAATATTCCTCACAAAATTTACGGCGGATTTAAATTTTATGAGAGAGCAGAAATTAAAAATGTTATAAGTTATTTAAGGTTGTTTGTAAATCCAGATGATGATGTAGCGTTTTTAAGGGTCATCAATTTTCCTAAACGCGGAATTGGTGACAGCGCGATTAAAAAACTCAAAGATTTGGCGGGCGG
The DNA here is from genome assembly GCA_944350115.1 of uncultured Clostridia bacterium. GTDB lineage: Bacteria > Bacillota > Clostridia > Christensenellales > UBA1242 > Caccovivens. The sequence continues at coordinate 108,340 of CALVNZ010000003.1, forward strand.
GCAATCGCTTTTAAAAACTGTACTTAGTGATGAACTATCTTTGGATTCACAATTAAGAAATAAACTTAGATCATTTGTCGAAACATATAAATTTTTAAGTGATTTAAGCATAAAACCAGATGATTTTGTTTGTGAAGTGATTGACAAATTTAAACTTCGTGATGCTTATGACTTTAAAACTGAAGACGGTTTAAACAAAATCATGAACCTATCAGCATTCGAAGCAGGCGTTAAGGAATATGTCAAATTAAATGAAAATGCAACTTTGTCAGATTATTTAGAGAACATCACACTTACAACTGATGCCGATGCAATTGGAGAAGAGGGCTTTGTCACTATCGCGACAGTGCATGCAGTCAAAGGTTTGGAATTTAAATATGTTTTCATTATTGGTTTGGAAGAAGGGATTTTTCCAATCAGCAGATCAAATTCGTCGGACGATTTGGAAGAAGAGAGAAGGCTTATGTATGTCGCAGTCACTCGTGCAGAAGAGAAAGTGTTTTTAACGCATTGTACAAAAAGATTTCTTTATGGCAAAACATCTTATCAAATACCAAGTAGATTTTGCAAAGAACTTGGATTTTATGATTTTAAACCGTTTAAAATTTCTGAAAACAGAGATGCGCTTGACGGTTTTGGCTTTAATAATTCAAAAAATAATTTTGATTTTAAAACGCAAGTTTTTGAAAATAAATCGCAAATTTCTGCTAAATATGATGTTTCAAAATATAAAGAGATGCAAAAAGTTCGACATCCAAAATTTGGCGAGGGCGTGATTGAAAAGATTTCTAGCGATGGGCTTGTTGCAGATATTAATTTTGTTGGTTTTGGAATTAAAAGTTTGATGTTGGAGATTGCTCCACTGACAATATTGGAGGATTAAAATGGATAAAATTGAGCAAATGAAGGATTTAATTTCACAAATTTACATTCACAATCACAATTATTATGATTTGGACAAGCCAACAATTTCTGACGCAGAATATGACAAGCTTTATTATTCACTTGTCGATTTAGAAAAAGAAACAGGCGTGGTTTTGCCTAATTCTCCAACTTTAAGAGTGGGTGGCGATGTTTTGGATGGGTTTAAAAAGCGTGAGCATCCAAAGAAACTTTTTTCTCTTAACAAGGTGCGTAGCGAACAAGATTTAAAACAATGGGTGGATGACATGGAAGCCGTGCATGCAGGGGCAAAGTTCACCGTCGAATACAAATTTGATGGTTTGCATTTGGTCATTGAATATGACAAAGGCAAATATGTTTCCGCAACCACTCGTGGCAACGGCCTTGTTGGAGAAGATGTCACAGAGCAAGTCAGGACAATTCGTTCAGTGCCGTTGGAAATTCCATTCAAAGATCATTTGTTTGTTGAAGGCGAAGGCATGATGACAAACTCTTCATTAAAGATTTACAACAAACATGCAGAAGAACCTTTAAAAAATGCTCGAAACGCAGCCGCAGGGGCAATTAGAAATCTTGACCCAAAAGAAACCGCAAAAAGAAGGCTTGACTTTTTTTGCTACGGAGTGCTTTTGTGCGAAAACAAAAGATTTGATTCACAAATTGAAATTCATGAATTTTTGAAAAGCAATAATTTTTTGACAGGTGATTATTTTGAAGCGACAACTTCTGTTGAAGAAATCATGGAACAGATCAAATATCTTGACTCAATAAAAAACAAGATTGACATTTTAATTGATGGGGCTGTAATTAGTTTAAACAGCACACTTTATCGTGAAGATGTTGGTTATACAACCAAATTTCCTAAATGGGCGATTGCGTATAAATTTGAAGCACAAGAAGTTAGCACGCTTTTAAAAGATGTCGTTTGGCAAGTTGGAAGAACTGGCAAAGTGACTCCTATTGCGGTGCTGGATCCTGTCGAACTTGCAGGGGCGACTGTTTCAAGAGCGACTTTAAACAACATTGAAGACATACAGAGAAAACAAGTTTCAATTGGAAGCAGGGTTTTTGTGCGCAGAAGCAATGAAGTTATACCAGAAGTTTTAGGGCTTGCAGAGAAAGGGGAGAAAGCAAAAGAAATAAAAGAACCTAAGTTTTGTCCATGTTGTAAATCAACACTTATCAAAAAAGGTCCACTGATTTTTTGTTTAAATAAAAATGGTTGTATTGATCAAATTGAAGGAAGACTTACTCATTTTGCAAGCCGAGATGCGTTTAACATAGAAGGACTTAATGACAAAACTATTGAGGCGTTGGTTCAAGCTTTGTCAGTAAAAAAACCATCCGATCTTTTTAAATTGTCAAAAAATGATTTCTTAAAATTAGATAAATTTAAAGACAAAAAGGCTGAAAATTTGTTTAATTCTATTCAAAAAAGCAAAATTATTGATTTTAACAGGTTTTTATTTGCTTTGGGAATAGGTGAAGTTGGAAGTAAAACTGCAATGGACCTTGCAAATCGGTTTGGAAGTTTGGAAGGAATTAAAAAAGCAAACCTTAGTGAAATTGAATCGGTCAGTGATATTGGCCCAATCATAGCAAAAAATGTTTTTGAATTTTTTAAAAACGATGACAATTTGAAAGAAATTGAAAATTTGCTTGATGTCGGTGTGGAAATAAAAAGTCCAAAACAGCGTGATTTTTCTTCTCCAATTGCTGGCAAAAAATTTGTGCTTACGGGAACTCTGCCGACGCTGTCGAGAAATGAGGCGACAGAACTGATTTTGGCAAATGGAGGAGAAGTTTCTGGCTCTGTTTCAAAAAACACAGACTTTATATTGCTTGGCGAAAATCCTGGGTCTAAATATGACAAGGCAAAGGCGCTTGGAATTAAAATGATTTCAGAAGAAGAGTTAAAAGAATTGATTAAAAAATAAATTTGTTTATGTGATAAATTTTGTAAAAATTGTTTGACTAAATTTGACGAAATTTGATAAACTAAAACCATGAAAAAGAGCGTAGAAAGAAAGGAAAGCAAACTAGTTTTCAAATGTCTCGAAAGGGGCATCTTTTCACGACGAGATATGCAACAAATTGTTCATTTGGGGAGGGGGGCGAATCTTCTAATTGCCCTTCAAAATCTATGACCAGCAAAAAGATGGTGCTAGGTGGCATACTAGCATTTTTTATGTCAATGGTTTTAATTTTTTCTGTTGGCTTGTTAACAGGAAATTTGTTTGACCGTTCAGGGAAAGAAGAACAATCAATTGCATTGACAGAAGGAGATTATTGGATAAACTATGTAACGGAAACAACAGGTTTTGCAGGTGGCACTGGAACAGAAGATGACCCATACCTTATCGAAACCGCTGAGCAGCTGGCATATCTTTCATATTTGGTTTATTCAGGCACGAGAGATTCACAGTATAGTCAATACATAAGCGGAAGCTACTACTTCACAGGCGCTTATTTCAAACAAACCGCAAACATAGACCTCTCTGCACACTACTGGCAACCGATAGGGGTTGTTCATGATCGAAATGGTAATTATTCTTATCATTATTTTTCTGGCAATTATGATGGCGGAGGATTTACGATTTCGGAAATGTTTACGCCAGCAGGAACTAGCCATGCATATTCATATCAAGGATTGTTTGGACGTGTTTGTGGACAAAGTTCAAACAGGGCCACTATAACAAATGTTGGCGTGATCAATTCCAATATTCAAGGATATCGATATGTTGGAGGAATTGTTGGTTATGCTGATTTTTCAACCATAACAAATTGTTATAACACAGGTAGTGTTACAGGATCTTCTAGTGATGTTGGAGGGATTGTTGGGGTTAATTCTTCTTCAACCATAACGAATTGTTATAACACAGGAAGCGTGACAGGATCTGCTTATTATGTTGGAGGAATTGCTGGTTCGGGTTCACCAACTAATTGTTATAACACAGGAAGTGTTACAGGATCTTTAAGTCATGTTGGAGGAATTGCTGGTTCTGGTGCACCAAAGAATTGTTATAACACAGGCACAGTGACATTAAACTCAACAGGAACAGACACACACTATGTTGGAGGGATTTCTGGCTATGGTTCGCCAACCAATTGTTTTAATTTAGGCGAAGTCACAGGAACGGGCAGTGGAACAATTAACATTGGCGGTATAACAGCAAATGGGACAGCGACAAATTGTTATTATGGTGGAGATTGCACATTGAGTGGATATACTGAAGGATTAACTGAAAATGTGCAGTCACAAAATTGGTGTGAAGAAGTTTTAAAATGGGATTTTGTTTTTCATTGGAAATTTGACAAAACACAAAGTGACTATCCAATTTTAAAAACTAGTGATGAAATAAATTGGTGGCTTGCAAAATCAACATATTATGACACGGTTTGGGAAGGATCAGGGACAAAAGAAGACCCATATTTAATTTCGAATGCACAAGAACTTGCAGGACTTTCATATTTGGTTTATTCAGGCACGACAGATTCACAGTATAGTCAATATATAAGTGGAAGCTACTACTTCACAGGCGCTTATTTTAAACAAACGGCAGACATAGACCTCTCTGCACACTACTGGCAGCCGATAGGGATTTATTATGATAGAAATGGAACGTCAACGCGACATTATTTTTCAGGAAACTATGATGGCGGAAATTTTACAATATCAGGGCTAAATACTCCATCTGGCACAACATCTGCTTATGATTATCAAGGATTGTTTGGGTATGTTAGAGGAGAGAGTTCTACAAATCAAGCAGAAATAAAAAATGTTGGAGTTATTGATTCCAATATTCAAGGATATCGAGATATTGGAGGAATTGTTGGTTATGCTTCTTCTTCAACCATAACGAATTGTTATAACACAGGAAGTGTGACAGGATCGGGTGATAGAGTAGGAGGGATTGTTGGTATTTCTTATTCAAACATAACGAATTGTTATAACACCGCAAGTGTTACAGGATCGCGTTATGTTGGAGGGATTGTTGGTGAGGTTTATTCTTCAACCATAATGAATTGTTATAACA
>CALVNZ010000004.1 GCA_944350115.1 uncultured Clostridia bacterium
AATTAAAAGCACTTTAATATATAGGGTTTCCACCTAAATTGTCGGTATTCTTTACCTGATAAGGTGGGGGTCGGTGGTTCGAGTCCACTCGCGACTACCAAATTAGACTTGGCAATTTAGCCAAGTTTTTTTTATTACCCCCCCCCACCTTATGCTTGCTTTTCAGTAAGCGCAAAGCAGAGCTTTGCCAGGGTGGCACCACCCTTAACGCCACTTCGCAAAAGCTTTTTAATTTCAGCTTTTGCTCTCAAAGGTGGTAGTCGGTGGCTTTACCCTTAAAATAGAAATTTTAAGGGAACCCTATTTCGAGTCCACTCGCGACTACCAAAAGCACTCTCCGCACAGAGTGCTTTTTTATTTTAAACCCCTCCAACTCCAATATTTCTGCTTAAAGTTTTTTTGCGTAAGCTTCGATCAACTTTTTGACCTTTTTAAATTTTGCATCGTCATAAACATAGGGTTTGCGCGGTTTGACAAAGTTTTTCGAGCCGCGCTCTTCAAAACTATATCTTGGAATAAGTTGAACATGATAATGGTTCATTGGCCCGTCGCTCATCGTGCAGAGATAAACTCTTTCACAACCAAAAACCTTTTTAATAATGATCATGAACTGCTTGACAAACCTTATGATTTTCTCGTTCAGAAAGTCAGGTGCTTCGCTCATGTCGTGATAATGCTTTTGAGAAGAAATCATCATATGCCCTTCCGCCCTCGGATTTGCAACAAACAAGCATTCTATGTCTTCGTCTTCAAAAATTTTTAGTTTTGTGTCATCACCGAAAATAGCGCCATTATATTTTCGATTTAAACAAGTGGGACAAACTCCCGAATCCGTCAATTCCTTTGGTGATAGTGACAAAAGTTTTTCCTCTTCCATAATTCTCTCTCCTTTTTTTTAATTATATCAGTCTTGCATATAAAACATCAAATTTATTGCAATAGAAAATTCAGAAAATTTTCACAACAAAAGCACAATATTCAACGCAAAGGTGTTTTTTATTTCTTTTTTGCAAGCGCATAGCTCTCGTCAATAAACCTGAAAATTTTTTCTGACGGCAGACCGCTGTCAAGACAAATCGTTATCCAGTGTCTTTTGTTCATGTGATAGCCTTTGCAGATCGTTTGGTTGTCCACAAGTTCATCTATGCTGCTTTCCTCTGCCCGCAAATCTATTATTTCAACTTCTTCATCTTTGTCAATTTTCAACTTTCTTTTTGGAACGACAAGAAGCGCTGCATACCATTTTTTGTTATCCTTTCTTCGCCAAATGGCATTTTTGGGAAACTTCCCCCCCCACCTTATGCTTGCTTTTCAGCAAGTGCAAAGCAGTGCTTTGCCAGGGTGGCACCACCCTTAACGCCACTTCGCAAAAGCTTTTTAATTTTAGCTTTTGCTCTCAAAGGTGGGGGTCGGTGGCTTTACCCTTAAAATAGAAATTTTAAGAGAACCCTATTTCGAGTCCACTCGCGACTACCAAATTAGACTAGGCAATTTAGCCAAGTTTTTTTATTAAAAAAACGCGAGGCAATCGCGTTTTGTTCACAAACTTTTCACCCATTTTTTTATATCATCAATTGTTGCTTTCGTGGAAAATCTTTTTCCTTCTTTTAGAACCGCACCATTACATGACTTTTGTAAATATTTGTTAGTTTCGCCCATACCAGATCCACCAGATGTCGCAAAAGGTATAATTATTTTGCCAGTTAAATCATATTGTTCCAAAAATGTGTTTATGATCGTTGGAGCAACATACCACCAAATCGGGAAACCTAAATAGATAGTATCATATTCATTCATATTATTCAATTTTTCTGCAATTGCCGGTCTTGAACTTAAATCTTTCATTTCAAGTGACGAACGACTCATGCCATTAGTCCAGTCCAAATCTTGTTTTGAATATGGTCGTAATGGCTTTATTTCAAACAAATCACCTTTTACAACCTTAGAAATATTTTGCGCTAAAATTTTGGTTGTACCTGTGGCACTAAAATAAGCTACTAATTTTTTCATTTCTCTCCCCATTTAAATTAAAATTATACGCTTTGTCCTGTCACTAAAAACCACTGGTCAGGCAAATTTGTCCCCCACTCTGTTTTCCATGAATTATCCTCTTTTTCTAATAGTTCAACTAGAAATGAAATTTTAATGTTGTCACCTGAATTTTTGTTTGTAAACGTGTCAGAAACGATAATATCTTCAACAACCAAAGCAAATTCGTTAAATCCTATTGTTCCATTCGAAGATGCTCCACAATAGTAATAATATCCATCGCTTTCTTCATAAATCCAATCAGTGTTTATTGTCAGTTGAACCAAGTCGCTTTCAACATCGTTAAGTTTAACGGTTGGTTTAAAACGGGCGTACGCCACAACGCCTTCGTTCTTGACAAACAGCCCACCTTCTGGCGAAATACTTTGCCCTGGGGCGACATAAGTTGGAAAATCCAGTTGTGAAACTTCCGACTGGTTTTCATCTGTCCATACAGCATTTATTGCTTCAACACTAATTGTTGTGTTTAACGAAACCTGCTGACTTAGCGCAGCAAAAACGCATACGGCACTGACAACAATTGAAAGTGTCAAAACAATTGTTAACAACGAAACCAGCAAATATCTTTTTTTCACTCGCATATTCTCCTAAACTTTTTGAATCAGTTCAAGCCAAGATTCAGGCGCATTGTCTTCCCATGGATGGTTAGCATAATCAATGGCGGACATTTGCAAAACATCAACTTCAACCACAAAATCCATATAGACATTATCATAAGTTCCATCTGGATCTTCTCCACAAACAATCCCATTAATAAAAGTCAAACTGGTCATGTCTTTAATCGAAGCATTATAATAGAAACACAAATCAAATCCATCGCTCGTCCAGTTTACAGACCCATTTAAATCATATTGAATATTGTTTGGAACGCTAATTAATCTTTCAAAATTATCAAAATATCTTGTTGCAATTTTCACCCTTAAAACGGCATCAACATTTGCCGAAAGATTGATTGTTATCGGGCATGAAATTGTCTCCCCTGTGGTAAATTTAATTTTTTCATCTAACGAAGGATTTTCAACTGAAACAACTTCGACAGTCCCAACTTGTGTGTTTACGCTAAGGTCTTTTTGATTTTGCAAAACAGCATAAGCAATTAAAGACGCTGATGCGATTAAAAACACGCAACAAACAACTGCAAGAACAACAATTCTTATTTTTCGACTGCTCATGCCTCGCCTCCTTCAAAGAAGAAAACACTAGTTATTATTGGATCCCAAGAATTATACCCCTTAGGAGCAAATGAAATCCTAAGTTCAGTGTAATAATCAACTGGCACAACGCCACTGATATATGTTTGATACCAATATAAGTTATTCTCATCCAAAGTTTGTTCAATTTTGAGGTTATCAATAATTTCCCAAGTATTTTCTTTTGTTAAACCTTCAATTACGATTGGCAAATCGAATGGCTGATAATTTAAATCCACATAAGAGTAAATGTCTGTGTAGTTATAAATTAATAAACCAAATCTATTTGAGACCATATCATATGCTATATAAGTCAATTCTACGTAATCTTTATTTTGACATATCCCACTAATATCGACTTCATCAAAATAATAATTGTAATTTTTAAAATAATCATAATTTCCTGATTCAATAACGTCAACTAAATTCAACCGCCCGTCAATATTTGAACCATGTTTAATCATAGAAAAATCAGTTAAATCATCTTTAAACACAATTTTATCTTTATATTCTTCCCAAGCCAGTCCTTCCGTGTCTACATATTCCATATTAAAAATAATTTTAGGCGATTGTGTGATATAATCAACACCTTCAATAAGTGATTTAAAATACCAAAAAGCTTTTGTAAAAGTTCCATCTGGTCTAATCAACCAAAGCCCTTGCATATCTTCATTTCTTGGTCTGTCGTGAAGTGGTTGTCCATCAGTTCCATAAGACAAATTAACATTGCTGTAAACTCCCCAGTAAACGAGTTTGTAAACTCCCCATTCAACAGCACTGTTAACTTCATGTTGCACTTTTGAGTAGAATTGAGCATCTGTGTTTTCATCATAACCAAATTCTGTGACCATAACATTTTTCTTGCCCACAAAATCAGGGTTTAATGGATGATTGTCAGGATCTGTATAACACAAATTATTTTGAGCCGCCAAATAAAGTGTGTCAAGCAACTCTTCTAGTGCAAAAGTATAATTACCGTCACCATCTTGCAAATAAGAATACCAATCAGAAAAGCTGTATATATCACAATATGTGTAAGGAACTGCGACATCAACAAGTCTCCACCTATTAGGAACATAAGGAATATCTTGCCCAATATGGCAAACTTCAAAATTGCCATAAACCTTTGAAGTAGAATCAACCAAAACTCTTGCGCGTCCTTCAATAATTCCATCTTGACGAGCATTTATGTAACCAACATAAGCATCCGTTAAAAGTTGTCTTTGTTCATCGGTTGTGCACATATCAAAGTTAGCGCCATATGCGTTGTCCCCTTCCCAATTTGACAAGATGAAAATCTTTTCATCATCTTTATAGGTGTTAAGTAAATATTCTGTTAAATCAGCATATTCTTGTCTTACATACTCATAATAAATTTCCAAATCATCAAGAGTGTAAGCACTTGTTATAACTCTTTCCCAAGGGCAATAAACAAATTCATAAGCAACCAAAATAAAGGTTTTAAGGTTTTCCATAGCAAACAACTCTTGGAAAGTTTGAGTTTTAGCTAGATCTGTCATGCTGTTGATGTTTGTGTTGCCCCAGTCAGCGTTATATGGATACATCGCTTGATAGTTGTTTGCAAACGAAACTTTATAAACCGTAGAGCCCATATCATTTGCAACAAAATTAGCGCCTTCACTCACATAATTTAACTCTGTAAAATTGTAAAGTCCTCCCCAGTTAGTCGCACCAATAACATCTTTTAATTCATAGCCATAAGGCGACACTGGAATCTGTTCTTCGCTTAACTCGTCAAATTCCAAACTTGAAACGACCTCGCTGACACCAACATAGACATTTTCTCCATTTATGTTAACAACTGGATCAACATTGTATGTTGATTCAATCGTATTTTCTACAAAACTATTTGTGTTGTCATGTAAAAGATAATCATTTGTGTTTGAGATCACAAATTCAAGTTTGATTGATTCGTCTTCTCTCCCGATTTCAAAGCTTTTTTCAGAAAGCAATGACCCTTTAAAATAAACTGTTGCTTCGTAATAAGTTGGAAGAGCAAAAGTGAAATTATAAACACCATACTCTGGCAAATTTATTATGTAAGATTGGTTATTGAAATAAGCTCCATTAATCAACGCTCCACCACTTGATTTCATTGCAAAGAAAAGCCCCGAAGTTAGTTCTGTTTTGTACTGCGTGTTATTTAAAAATTTAACAGAAATTTCAAGTGTGCAATTGAAGATCTTTTCATATTGAGCATACAAAACAAGCCTATTCGTTGAAATGCTTTCAAAATTTGTATATTTTTCTCCACCAACTTGCGCAGTGTACCAGCCCAAAAATGTATAGTTTGCAAGTTCTGGATCAGCTGGCGGAGTCACCGCACTTCCAAGTGTGATTTCTTCGTCTTGAATGACTTTTCCATCTTTGCCAACAAAGGCGACATATGCATTAGAATTTGAAATAAAACAGCAATAAATGCTCACGTCATTTGTTGGCATAACAAATGTTGCAATCTCTTGCGTAAAATCGCCATCTGCTTTTGCAGGGTCATCAAATTTCCAACAAGCAAAAGTATATCCATCACTCACATCAGAAAACGACAATGAAACTTCGTCACCAGCATAATATTGTCCACCACCTACGACCGTTGCTGTCGCATCAGGAGAAACAAAAACATTCACATTGTAAGCTTTTTTTACAAAATCAACATATATAGTCACATTTTCTCTCTGCATAACATAATTCACTGTTTCTGTCGTGCCTAAAATAGTTCCGTCAGCAAGATAGATTTTATCTAATTGATAACCTGCATTTGCAACAGCGGTTAAAGTTACGGTTTGCCCCACTGTGTAATAATCATAAGCGCCAGTAACTGAACCATAATCATTGTTATTTACAACAATTTTTAAAAAGTAAGTTTCATATGTAAACACAGCTTGAAGACTCACATCATTGTCAGGCATTGAAAAAGAATAGGTTAAATCTGTTGACACAACCGTGCTAGTTTCTGTGTTGGTCCAACCAACAAATCGGTAACCAAGATTGACATTTGAAACGACGGCGCTAATGCTTGTTCCGTAAGCGACATCTTCATCTTTTAAACTAACCGTTCCCGCCAAATTATAAGAAGATGTGATCGTCAAATGATGAATGTTGACATCATAAACCACATACAAGTTCATGTCTGAAACAATGTTCGTTACTGCCCCTGTATATTTTGTGCCTTGTCCAAAAGAAGCGGTTGAAAAAGAATTGTTATAAGTATGCCCCTCTTTTGCAGGCACCGAAACACTTGAAAAATCAACAGAATACTCAGGATATCTCACGCTTGTTGAATAAAGTTGCGTCAAGCCATCTTCTGTGTAAAAGTTTACAGCAAAATTTTCATAAAACACGCGTAGTTGTGGATAACCATTGTTGTAAAAAGCACTGCCTGTGTCAGAAACAAAGCCCCAAGTTCTTGGGAAAGCGTTTGAAGTGTTCCACTCCCAAGACGAAAGTGGCGATGCAGTAGAATTTTTCAAAGACGCAGAATCCAAAACCACTGAATTTTCAACGGTTGAATTTACAGAAGTCCCACCTTCGCTGGTGTCTTCTTGATAAAAAAGCCCACCAGTATCCTTTCCTTCCTGAAAGCAAACCCCTTGAAGAGAAACACAATTTCTAATTTTTCCACCATTAGGCCACGCGGCGATCCCGCTTACTTTGAGTTGCCCATTTTTTGCAGATATCGTACCGACGTTATAACAATTTTCAATTATTCCAGAATCAATTTGTTGACAAATGCCCCCAACTTGATTTGCTCCTAATGTTGCCCAAACGTTGTTTCCAGTCACAGAAACATTCACATAACAATTTTGAATAATCCCTTCAGAAATCCATTTTACTAAACCTGCGGCCCTGATATCACGGCCTAATCCTGATGGAGATACGGATATTGATCCTTGTGCAAAACAACCTGATACAGTCCCATGACAATCATTAGCTAATGTTGCAAAATGAAAATTGTTTCTGCCACTGCCACTTATATTTACATTTGTGAAACCTAAATTTTTTATAACAGAACCAGTTTCCAATATATCAAAAAAACTAAATCTGGTTCGTGAAGAATTCGTAAGTCCATTAATCGTATAACCTTGACCATCATAAGTCCCACTAAATGAAGAAATTGGCACCCACTCATTTCCTGAAATGTCAATATTAGCTGTTTGAATATAATAAGCCGATTGATAATTTCCAACATTATTGTTGCATTGAACAGCCATGTATGCAAGTTTTTGTGCACTGTCAATGACATAAGGGTTCCCTTGCGAGCCATCTCCTTGTGTTATTGCAGAAGTATTTGAAGACCAGTCAGCATAAACAGTTTGTGAAGAAAAAGTTGTTGTTAAAAACAAAATGATAGGAGAAATAATGACAAAAGCAAGCGCAAACAAACTAAACATTTTGTTTTTGCTTTTTTTAGCTTTCATCATGTTCCTCCTTTTAATTTTTTTCTTTTGTTATTTTTAATCGACAACTTGATCAATTAGGATACTAGCAGAAAATTGTTGCATTTCCATGGCACTTAAATTTACTAAATCGACACCAGACGCAACTATTAAATAAAAATCTTTGTTGCCAGTTGCACTTAATTCAACTTGACTTGCCAATTCTGTATTATTTCCAAGTGTTGTCAAATTTTCTAAACTTTCACCATAAAGAAGCTTTAATTGTGAATTGTTTATTGCCGTTGCTGAAATATGTGCATATGCAGTTTTGTCGGAAATATTATTGAAAGACATTTTAAAAGCATAAAAATTTGTATTTCCGTCACTCCTAAAAATAATATCCGTCAAATTTCCAGAAATATCATTTTCATCAGCGGTTTTTGTCACAACAGCATCAGCTGGAAAATTTATTGGACTTGACACTACATCAACAGCATTAGTTCCAGCATTTGCATACTCAAAAACTTTAACTTCAACTTGTGTTTGCCCACTACTTGAAATGGTTATATTGTTGTCAATAGAAAGTGATTGTGTCAACGCCGCATAAACGGAAACACCGACAAGCAAAAAGCATATTGTCAAAGCAACTATTAAACCAACAAATTTAATTTTTATGCTTTTTTTATTTGCCATAAAATCCCTTTTTATAATGTGTGAAAAAATAGATATTTTTAATCTTGTATATTATCTATTATTTTGTATATTATAGAAAATAAAGTCGAACATTGTCAACTTTTTAAATATAAGAAAAAACTTATAAAAAAAATAAAATATTTTGCAAAATATTTGGAAAAATAAAATTAATATGTTATTCTTTGTTAGAAAAAGGAGAAAAAATGGAATCAAAAAAATCAACAAAAATAAAAATCATTTCACTTGTTGCTAGTTTAGTCATTTGCTTTTTACTGATTGGCGTGTCAGTTTATGCTGCTTTAACCCAAACAGTAACCATCAACAACAATATTAACATCACAACAGGCGGGCAAACCGAAGTAGCTGTAAAAGTTTCGGAATACATAAATGCAGGCACAACAGCCATTACCGCCTCACCTGCATCAATTACAGGTTGGACAGAAAAAGTTACAAAGAGTGCAACAGAACAAACAAAAGAAGGCTCTGTTACACCAATTGACTTTAACCTCACAACAGGCAAAAACTATTATGCTTACAAATTTGAATTCACAAACAGTTCAACAGTTAAAGCTTATGCACATATAAGTGCGTCTGCTGTTGGCAACACACAATTGACAATTTATTATGGAGAAACATTATCTGCATCAATGTCAAGCCTTGAAAACAACATAGCACTTGACGCAGACGTTGATTTAGATGCCACAGGTGGAACTGGCGAATTTTACATCATTGTTGCAGCAAACAAAGCTTTGGAAAATTTAACTGCTGTTGCAGAAATTCCTTTTAATATCAGCATAACAATTGATCAAAACGTTTAATAGTTTTCAAAAAAGCTTTTTTATGAGGTGTTAGCTTTAACGCTTATTAAATAAGCTTTTTTCTTTGCAAAATAAATAATTAACGAAAATGGATGAGAAAAAACAAACAAAATCAAAAAAAATAGCAAAAGTTTTAGATATAGTGTTCAACATAATTTTTGTTCCACTAATACTTTTTACGTCCATTTTTACGTTTTCAGTGATTTTTTCTAGAATTCGAACAGGTTATCCATCAATTTTTGGTTACACACAAATTCAAATAGTTTCTGGTTCAATGCAAGATGCGGGCTTTAACATTGGCGACAAATGTTTTGTCAAATCAACTGACACAAATGATTTGAAAATTGGAGATTATATTGCCTTCTTCCAATATGCCGATCCAAACTGCTCATCGCCTGCACAAGTGACCAATGAAAACATCCCCGCTTCAAGTGCAAAAACATCAAAAATTGTTTTCCATGAAATAGTTGACATAGTGACAGATTCCAATGGCAACAAATGGTTTACAACCCAAGGAACAAATAATGCTGGTCCTGATTCAATTGAAATTTATCAAGATTATGTGATAGGACGATATGTTGATGAACCAAACTTCTGGACAAAAACAATAAGCTTTGTGTCTTCTTCGATAGGAATTATTGTCATGATTGTGGTGCCATGTGCAGTGATAATAGGAATCGACACTTATCAACTTATCGTTTTAGGTTTTGAAAGCGCAGAATCAAAAAAACAAGCAAAAAAACAAGCACGACAAAAAGTTATTGAAGAAGAGGAACAAGAGGAGTTAAACCGAAACTTAAAAGAAAAACCTTTGACAAAAATCGAAAACGATGACAGCCAATTTGATTAAAAAAACGCTCAAAAATTGAGCGTTTTTATTTTAAATATTTTCAGCAAGAAACATGCTTTTAAAAACTTTGTTTCTTTCAAAAAGTTCATCAAAAGTTCCTTCATCAACAATCACTCCTGCATCTAAAAAGAAAATTTTGTCAACATCTTTGATTGTAGACAGTCTGTGTGCAACAATAACGATCGTGCTTGTCCCCTTTAAATTATCAATGGTTGCCTTTATGTCATTTTGCGCAAAGTTGTCAAGCGAACTTGTGCTTTCATCAAAAATCAAAATATTTGAATTTCTCAACAACGCCCTCGCAATTGCAAGCCTTTGTTTTTGGCCGCCTGAAAGTTTGATTCCCCCTTCGCCAACTTTTGTTTCAATGCCTTTTGGTAAGGAATCAACAAATTCCCATAAAGATGCATTTTGCAAAGCCAGTTTTAATTCTTCTTCACTTGCCTCTGGTTTTGCTAAAATCAGATTTTCTTTTATGGTCATGTCAAAAATGTAAGGAAATTGATTAACCAATGAAATGTTTTTTCTTAAAGATTCTTTGTCCAAAGTTTTAATATCAACACCGCCAATCAAAATCTTTCCAGAATCCACATCATACATTTTTGTCAAAAGATTTAATATTGTTGATTTGCCACTTCCACTTTTACCAACAAAAGCAACCGTCGTGTTTGGTTCAATTTTAAAGCAAAGTTTGTTAAAAATCTTATTTTCAGAAACAAGTTTCTTGTTTTTTATATCTTTATTGTTTTTGTTTTTCTTTGAAAAATCTTCTGCTGAAACACTTTTATATTCATACTCACGAAAAGTGAATGAAACATTTTTAAATTCAACATCACCAATCAAATTATCGACATGTTTTGTGCCAAATTTTTCAGTTTCAAACTCATCTTCATCAAACAGTGAAAACATTCTTTTTTGACAAACTTTGATATTCACAAATGTGTTTGACAAATTCCCCGCGCTATAAATTAAATTCCACAAAGAATCTCTGTTTGAATAAATAAGCATAAATGCCGCCAAGGTTAAGAGCCCTTTATCCATAAGCCAAATCGCGAACACCACAACAAGCAAAGTTCCAAGATTTATAATAAGATTCCTCGTTGACCAAAAATCTACATCTTTTTTGTCAGTTTTGTATCTTTGTTTACGATAATCTTCATACTTTTCACCGGAAACTTGTGATAATTTTTCTTCAAGTCCAAGTGATTTGATGTCTTTTTCGCTTCGCACAATTTCAGTTGTCAAAGAATGAACGCCATCATGTTTTTTCCTTGTTATCCACCTGTTTTTTCTACGCACCACAACTCTCTTTGTTTCGATAAGACCAGCAACGACAACCAAGAACACGAACATTAAGGCAACCCAAATGTTAAGTGTAGATATGTAAATAAGCATAATCAACGCTGTCATAATTGACATAATCATGTCAACAACAGAAACTAGATTATCGACAATTTGAGCTGGATCTTCAACAATACGTTGAACAAATGCTCCAGTGTCGTGACTATTATATGTTTTTGAATTTAACTTAAAAGCTTGTTTAGCTAAATCCAAGTTTAAAGTTGCCATTATTTTATTTGAACATTTAAAATAAACGATATTTAAAAAATAGTAACAACCCCGCTGAAAAATTGTCAATCCAATGATAATAGCCATATAAACAAGTGCTTTTTTTAAAAAATCAGGCTGTGTGATGATTTCAATAACATTGGCAAGCAAAATAGTCATCAAAATAGAACATGCACCCGCTAAAATAGTCAAGAGCACATATAAAGCAATCCACCATTTATAATCTTTTAGATAAAACCAAATATTGATTTTTTGTTTTTTATCTTTTGTTTTTTCTTTCATTATTTCTCCAAAACACGCACATTATATCAAATATAAAGCATATTTTCAAGTTATTATGAAAAATTTCTATAATCTTAAAAAATAAAAAACCTAGCTCAAATGCTAGGATTTAAAATTTGGTGCGAGTGGTGGGACTTGAACCCACACTCTTTCGAACACGCCCCTTAAACGTGCGCGTCTGCCGATTCCGCCACACTCGCAAATCGTGGTTTAATTATAATACACATCAGCTAATTTGTCAAATGTTTTATTAAAAAATATAAATTTATTTTCATATTTGCATTATATTTGATATAATTTAATCGTAGGGAGAAAATTATGAACAATAGTAAAAAAACATTAATTTTAGTTAGTGGAATTCTTGCAATTATACAGGGTGTCGCTTTAGCTTTGATGGCTATCTTCATTAAACCCTTTTTAGATAAAGTATTAGAGATGGCAGTTATGAATGACCCGACAATAGCTGAACCTGATTTATCATTAATTAGGCAACAACTTGAATTAATGCAATCAACTTTACAAGTCTTTTGTGCAATCTTCGCAATAACTTCAACATTAGGTGGAATATTTTCTTTGGTATCCACAAGCAACTTCCAGCATTTTGAAGAAAAAAAAGGATTGTATATAACAGGCGCAATTTTTACAATAATTTCCAGCCCACTTTCTATTTCATCAATTTTGCTTTATATCAGTTTTGCAATACCTGCAAAAATAAAAACACCACAGAATCCTTCTGCTCCAATTCCCCCTGAGCCAACAAAAAACTATTCTGAAATGAAAGATGAAATTGAAGTTTTAAGAAGGTTGAAAGAAGACGGAGTTATAACTGAAGAAGAATTTAAAAAACAAATTTTGGAAATCTTAAACAAAAAAATGAAGCAGTGAAAATTTCACTGCTTTTTTTTAAATTGCTTCCTGTTTTGGTTTTTCCGCCCTTGGTTTTAAAACTATGTCTGGCTCGCCATCTTTGTTTTTAATAAACTTTTCAGTTATAATAACTTTTTCAATATTATTCTTTCCTGGCAAATCATACATGAGTTTCATCATTTTGCTTTCTAGGATTGTTCTTAATCCCCTAGCACCCGTTTTTAATTCAATAGCTTTTTTTGAAACCGCGTTTAATGCTTCTGGCGTGAATTCTATGTCAATGCCATCAATTTTAAACATTTTTGTATATTGCTTCACAATGGAATTTTTTGGTTCGACCAAAATTTTAGACAAAGCATCTTCGTCCAAATCATCAAGCCCAACAACAACGGGCATTCTTCCAACAAACTCTGGAATCAAACCAAATTTAATCAAATCATCTGGTTGAACTTCTTTTGCAAAGTTAAAATCTTTCTTTTCTTTGACAGTTTTAACATCTGCATTAAAACCAACTGATGACGCATTCTTTCTGGCTTCAACAATAGAATCCAATCCCACAAACGCACCGCCACAAATAAACAAAATGTTTGTTGTGTCAATTTGAATCGTTTCTTGTTGAGGATGTTTTCTTCCACCTTGTGGTGGAACATTTGCAATGGTGCTTTCAATAATTTTCAAAAGAGCTTGTTGCACGCCTTCTCCTGCAACATCTCTGGTTATAGAAACATTTTGTGTTTTTTTGGCTATCTTGTCAATTTCGTCAATATAAATGATGCCTCGTTGTGCCTTTCTTATATCGTAATCTGCATTTTGAATAAGCTTCAACAAAATGTTTTCAACATCATCTCCAACATATCCTGCTTCTGTAAGTGTTGTTGCATCAGCAGCAGCAAAAGGCACTTTTAAAATCTTCGCAAGCGTTTTTGCAAGCAAAGTTTTCCCAGAACCTGTTGGGCCAATCATTAAGATATTGCTTTTTTCAAGTTCAATTTCATCGCCCTTGTCTTTTTTTGAAAAATTGTAATTGATTCGTTTATAGTGATTATAAACAGAAACAGCAAGCACGCGTTTTGCATCATCTTGGCCAATGATATATTCGTCAAGTTTAGCTTTAATTTCTGCTGGAATAGGCAATTCAATTTTGCCTAAATCAGCTTGTTGCTCGTCTTCCTTAATGATTTCTTTGCATATAGCAATGCATTCATCGCATATAAAAGCTTCGCCATTAGGACTAGCGATAATCTTTTTAGCATTCTTTTGTGGCTTGCCACAAAACGAGCAAGAACAAGTTTCTGAATTTTTCAATCACTCCCCCTTCTTTTGAGCTTTTCTTGTCACAAAAATTTGATCCACAAGCCCATAATTTTTTGCTTCTTCGGCAGTCATATAATTATCTCGATCCGTGTCTTTTTCAATAATTTTCAAACTTTTGCCTGTGTTTTCACTTAGTATTTCGTTAATTTTTTCTTTTATGCGAGCAATATGTCTTGCTTGAATAGCAATATCGCTTGCCTGACCTTGCGCGCCACCAAGAGGTTGATGAATCATGATTTCACTGTTTGGCAACGCAAATCTTTTGCCTTTTGTTCCGCTTGAAAGCAAAAATGCACCCATAGATGCCGCCAAACCAACACAAATTGTTGCGACATCACACTTAATATATTGCATAGTGTCATAAATGGCAAATCCTGCACTGACGCTTCCTCCTGGGCTGTTGATATATAAGAATATGTCTTTATCGGGATTTTTGCCTTCCAAATAAATTAATTGAGCAATAACCAAATTGGCAACATTATCATCGATCTCACCATTTAAAAAGATAATTCGATCTTCAAGCAATCTTGAATAAATATCATAAGATCTTTCTCCTGCACCTTTTTGGTCAACAACCATAGGTATTAACATTTTTTTCACCTCTTAAAATTAAAATTTAATTAAGCATTTTTTGATTTCAAGAAAGCAATAAGTTTATTCATTAATATATCGTTTTGAATGTAACTAAATTCATAGTCAGAAAGTGTTTTTTCAACTTCTTCACAAGATTGCCCTCTTGCATCAGCTAATTCATGAATTTTTGCATGAATTTCTTCGTGATCAATCGTTATTCCATTATCTTTCACAACTTTTTGCAAAACTAAACGAGTTTTTAAAGTTCTTTCTGCTTCTTTTTGTTGCTCTGCATCGAATTCTTCCATAGTTTTGCCAATATATGAAAGATAATCTTCAAGTTTGATTTGTTGATAAGCAAGTCTGTTTTTAAAATCTTCAATCAAATGGCTCTTTTCATGATCAACCATAGATTTTGGCAAATCAAGCTTTGCTTTTGACACAAGTTGTTCTATTAAAGAATTTTCAAACTCTCTTTCAATTTGTGCTTCTTTGGTTTTAAGCATTTTTGCCTTTACATCATTTTTATAGTCTTCAACTGTCGCAAATTCTGTCGCAAAAGAAACAAGTTTGTCATTTAATTCAGGCACTTCTTTCTTTTCAACTTTTTTAACTTTAACATCGAAATCTGCTGGTTTCCCTGCCAGATTTTCAGCTGGATATTTTTCTGGGAAAGTCACTTTCACAACCTTATTGTCACCAACTTTCATTCCAACTATTTGATCTTCAAAACCTTCAATAAATGTGTGCGATCCAAGTTCGAGCCTATAATCTTCTGCACTTCCACCTTCAAATTTCACGCCATCAACTGCGCCCGTAAAATCAATAGTAACAAAATCTCCATTTTCTGCCGGCTCGTCTTTTTCAACAAATCTAGCTTGACCTTCAACAAATCTCTTTACTTCAACTTCAATTTCTTGTTCAGTCACAGAAGGTTTGTTTTTCTTTACATTCAAAGCGATTGGGCCAAGTTCAACCTCTGGCATCAAATCAACAGTTAAAGTCACCTTTAAGCCATCAGCAGTCATAGAATCAATGTTGACTTTTGGATAGTCTGCTGGTTCAAATTCTTGATTGTTTTTCAAAAATTCAGCATATTCAGCTGAAACGACATCATCAAAAGCATCATCATAAAAAACAGTATCACCATAATTCTTTTCGATAACTTTTCTTGGTGCTTTACCTTTTCTAAAACCTTGAATGTTGTATTTACCTTTGTTTTTTTCGTAAGATTTTTCAATCGCTTCTTCCCAATTAGCTCCTGAAATCTCTATTTTTAATTTCAAAGTTCCTTTTTCACTTTTTTCGCGTGTAACCATAATAAATTTCTCCTTTTTAATCTGCGTTATTAATTTTATCACACCACAATTAATTATACAAGCAAAAAGGGGCAATTAGCCCCAAAATTTACTATTTTCATGTCGAAAAGCCACTAAAAGAACATTGCAACTATCAAAGCGACCCCTGCCCCAAAACTAAAAAAGATTTCTAAAAAATATGTCAATCTTTCTTTAAAAATAGAGCGCTTAAATTTTTTCATGTAAAGTTTTTTATTTGCGTTTATGACATCCATTGACAAATGTTTTTTATTTACTATTTCCGCAGCAAACAACTTAAATCTTTCTGGATATGTTTTTTTAGAATTAACAAAAGCCAAAACAAATTCAACACCCCAATAAATAAAGAAAGCAGCTGTGAGTGCCATTGTCACATAATTTTTTTTGTAATCAGCAAAATAATATTCCAAAATTACTGCTGTCGTTATGGCTAAAAGTCCAGCGCAACTGACAATAAATTTTCTCATAAAACTCCTTAAAGGACAATGTTGACAATGTAAAGAACGACAATTGAAACAGTAAAAATCACATATAAAATAAGCCAAGCCAAATGAGTTTTTCTTTTCACCCAAAGTCCAGCAACAATAATGCAAACCACATATGCTATGGCCTCTCCAACATATCTAAATGCATCAGCAAGTGTTTTACTTCCAAAAATTGCACTAAGAAGAAGAGCCACAGCGATGCATCCAATGCCGATATAAGCCAAAAGTTCAATAGTTTTTTCCCATGACCAACTTGACTTATTGCCATTAAATCTTTTTTGTTCGTCCATTTTATTTTAATCCCTTAGCGATATGCTGTGCCAAATCAACCACTTTGTTAGAATAACCCCATTCATTATCATACCAAGCAACAAGTTTCACAAAAGTTGGGTTGAGCATAATTCCTGCTTCAACATCAAAAACAGATGTGTGTTCTTCACCAATAAAATCACTCGAAACAACTTTGTCGTCTGTCCAAGACAAAACGCCTTTCATGTTGGTTTTTGAAGCTTTTTTAATAGCTTCAACAATTTTTTCATAAGTTGTTGGCTTTTTTAATCTGCAAGTCAAATCAACAACAGACGCATCCAAGGTAGGAACGCGATAACTCATTCCTGTTAATTTTCCTTTCAATTTTGGAATAACCTCTCCCACAGCTTTTGCTGCGCCCGTAGAAGATGGAATGATGTTGTAAGATGCAGCTCTTCCACCTCTCCAATCTTTTTTTGTCGCACCATCAACAGTAAGTTGAGTCGCTGTTGCAGAATGAATAGTACTCATAAGACCTTCTTCAATACCAAAAGCGTCATCAATAACTTTTGCCAAAGGTGCCAAACAGTTTGTCGTGCAAGAAGCATTTGAAACAACATTCATGCTGTTTTTATATTCTTTGTGATTAACTCCCATAACAAACATCGGCATATTCTTTCCAGGTGCAGTAACTATTACTTTTTTTGCTCCACCTTGAAGATGCAAAGAGGCTCCTTCATAATTTGTAAACTTGCCTGTGGCTTCAATCACAATTTGTGCACCTGCTTCGCCCCAAGGAATTTTATCTGGTTCGCGAATTTCGTAAAATTTGGCTTCACAATTACCAATCACTAAATTCCCTTTTTTAACTGATGTAGGAATTTCAAAATGTCCATGAATCGTGTCATGGTCAATCAAATATTTTGCATATTCAACATCTAAAAACGGATCATTAATTGCAACAACATCGATTCCTCTTTTTGCACAAATTCTTGCAACAAGTCTTCCGATACGACCAAACCCGTTTATTCCAATTTTCAATTTTGACATATTAAACCTCCTTCGCTTTATCAAAATATCTTTTTCCCGCTTTAATATTCATAATGTAAATCACAATTGTAATTATTAAAACCAAGCACATAATTAAAATCCCACATGCCCACAGAAAACCTGCTAAAAAAGTTGCTGGACGGAAAATAAAATAAACAGTAGTGCCTGCGATAACGCCTAAAAACATTAAAATCCAGCCTAAAAGCATAAAATTGTTTCTAACTTTTGAATATTCTTTTTTAACTGGTTTTGAATCAGTTTCAACAGCTCCAATCGTCACACCTTTCCATCTATTAATTCTTGACGCGTAAGATAAATTTGGAATATTTCTAATTACACTAGACAAATTTTCTGAAAAAGCAACAACTGAAACATCTCCGTCAAAGAAAGTAAAATCAAACAGTGATTTAACTATTTTTGCCCATAATTTGTAAAAAAAATCTGAAAATTTATTTCTTTTCTTTTTTGCACAAATTATGATATCTTCTCGTGAATTCAAAAATTTTAAAATCTCATTTTGAGAAATCATTTTTCTTATAACCAAAGTTTTCCCATCTTGTAAATATTCTTGCAAAGAATTTATGATTTCTTCTTTTAAAGAACCATTTTGAAAACAAACCAATTTTAAGCCAGTTTTTTTGAACTTGAAAAATTCTTTCCCCTTTTCAGTGACACCAACAATAATGTTTGCTTGTGGAAATTTGTAAGTTTTAATTAATTCTGCCCATTTTTCAAAATCTTTGACAACAGGAATTATTAAATTTATCACAATCCCTCCTATAATTTTTTTATCCTACGAAAATGTCTTCCACCCTCAAAGGTTGTTGTAAGAAAAACCTTGATAATTCTTATAGCTTTGTTTGCTCTCATGTAACTACCTGGCAAAACCAAAACATTGGCATCATTGTGTGCCCTTGCAAGTTCAGCAAATTTCGCAGAAGTGCAAAGAGCAGCCCTAATTTTTGGATTTCTGTTTGCAGCAATAGACATACCAATCCCTGTTCCACAAATAAAAATACCTACATTGTGAGAGTCTTCCAAAACTTTTGCAACACCTTTTTTGGCAAAATCAGGATAATCAACTCCTTCTTTTGAATAAGTCCCCACATCAATAGTGATGATTGATTCGTTATTAAAAAACTTTTTAATTTTTTCCTTTAATTCATACCCTCGATGATCACAAGCTAAAATAATCACACTTCGCCTCCAATTTTAATCAGTTTTTCAATCAAGTTTTTGCATGCGCTGTCAATCAATTTTGCACAATTTAAATAAGTTTCATAATCTTGACCATAAGGATCAAAAATTTCTTGCCCGCACAAATCTTTCATTTCAATCACTCTTCCATTTACTTTAGCTTTTATTGAAGATGTCATAGCAATATAAAGAGTTTTTTGATCAAATTTTTTTAACTTAACGCTTTTTCTTTTTGCACCACTTGCTCCAAGGGTTTTCAACGCCTTGCAAGCATTTTCAGTGCTCATCTCACCTGTCGCTTCCAATCCCCTTGAAGAAACTTGAACAAAATCAATATTTGATTTTTTTAAATATTTCTTCATGAGCCTCTCTGCCATAAAAGAGCGACATGTGTTGCCTGTGCACAAAAAGCATAATTTTATTTTCCCTTGCATGAAAAAATTTTAACACATATTAAAAAAAAATCAAAGTAAACTTACTTTGATTTTTTCTTTTTCAAAAATTTAGCAATGTCGATTTCTTTGCTTTTGTAAAGTCTATCAAGGTTATATTTTGCCCGCGAAGAACTTGTGAACAAATGAACAAGTATTTTGTTGAAAGGAAGAATAATCCACTCGCCTTTATGATAACCATCTTTTTCATCAACAAGATCAAAATTATTAGTTAAATCATCAGCTATTTTTTTATTTTCTTCGGCAGTTTGACAACTTGCGATAACAAAAAATTTTTCATCGCCATTTTCTGTTAAATCAAAAGCGACAACATTTTTGCATTTTTCATTTTTTAAAAATTCAAAAATTTCAATTAATTTTTCGTTCATAATCAACCTTTCTACATTTTACAATAAAATTTTCAAAATTACAATAATTTTTGCCTTTTTTTTCAATAAAAATATGACCAAAAATATATTATGCAAAAAGTATCACGGATTTTTCAAATTTTATTTAAATATTTGTTAATATTTTTTATCACATTCATCTGGGTAAGATATTTTATTAAATCTCTTTGGCAAGCGGTTTTAATATCCATTGCAATAACAGCCATAATAAATTTTATTATGAGAATTATTACAAATAAAAAAAATTATTATGCAATTTTAAAAAAAACCGAACGCGAAGAAGCAGAAAACATGTTTTTGACTTTAACGTTAAATAAAAATGCATTGCCATTTTATTTCAAACTAGTTTCTTCTCGACATTCATGCGAGAAAAAATCAAATTTTGTATTGATCAATCATTCTGAAAGCAAAGTGGCATTATACCCACACAATTCTTTTAATCCTGTCTCGCCTGATGACATCGCAAACATTATCAACAAGGTCAAAAAATACAACCCAACAAAACTTGTCATTCCATGTTTCACCGCAACAAAAGAAGCATTTTCTTTTGCAAAAAACTTTAATATGGAAATTATAATTTTAGATCAATATGAAACTTATCAAAAACTATTTAAAGCATACAACATTTTCCCAAGCATAACTGACAAATATAAAAAAGACAAACGCCTTGCTTTCAAAGATCTCGCAATGTTTTCGTTGAATAAAGCAAGGGCAAAAGGCTACTTTTTTTCTGCAATTATTTTAGTGTTATCATCATTTTTTGTCAGAGCAAACTTATATTATTGCATTGTCGCTTCTATATTGGTTGTGCTTGCAATCATTTCTATTTACGATCCATTTTCAAAAAACAAACCTAAAACTGAAATTTTATAATTAAATTTCAATGTTGTGTTTTTTCTTTTTTGTCGACTTTTTGTAAATAATTAAAATTGAACCAATCACTTGAACAGGCTCTGCATTTAATTTTTCACAAATCTGTTGCATCATTGTTTTTGAATCAATAGGACAAGTTTTTAAAAGCTTAATTTTTATAAGTTCACGTGCTTCTAATAGCAAATCGATGGCTTCAAATGAATTTTCTGAAAGCCCATCTTTGCCAACTTGCATCACTGGATCAAGAGCGTTTCCAAGTGCTCTTAAACTTGCTCTCTGTTTAGAAGTAAGCATCAAAATCTCCCCCCTTAAATTTTAATCCAAAATCTTTTGTAAGTTTTGCCGTTTTTTTCAAATTTTCTTTTATCTTCGTAAATTCCACCAGCTTTTAAAATGCTTTTTTCTGATCCGATATTATGTTCTTCACAGGTTATTAAAATTTTATCAAAACCCATTTTTTTTGCTAACTTTAAACCAAGCAAAATCATGCGTGTTGAATATCCTTTATTGCGTTCGCTTGGCCTAATCGAACCTCCAAAATTTCCACCAAAATTAAACAAATGGTCGTTAAGTTTTGTTCTTATTTGAAGAGTGCCTAAAATCTTTCCGTCTTCCCGTCTTTTAAGCAAATATTGAATTGCTGGGACATAATTAGCTTGTGGCATCGTCTCTTCTTTTTCACAAAGTTTCATTCTTTTAAACCATTCTTTAAAATTTGAAATATCAAACAGCGCACTTGCCCCAGGGATCATGGTCTCACCATTGTCAATAAATTCTTGACGATATTTTAAAATTTCTTTTTCATCTGAAAGTTTAGGTCTAACCAGATAAATATCTTTTGTCATAAATTCTCCCACTATTCAACCCATTCAAATTCAATATCTTTGATTTTGACTATATCACCATTTTTTAGGCCTTTTTCTTTAAGCATGTCAATTATGCCCATTTCTTGCAGTCTGTTTTGAAAATAAGCAAAACTGCGTGGATCGTCCAAAAACACTCCACGAACAAAATTGTCAATCTTTCCACCACTCACAACAAACACGTCGCCGTCTTTTTGAATTTCAACACTTGTGATGTCAGTTTTATCAAAATCAAATTTTTCAACTTTAACAGGTGGTTTTTTAGGCAGTTTTGCAAGTTTTTCAAGCATTTTCAATTTAACTTGTTCAACTCCTTCATGAAGAATAGAAGAAATCGGCATTGGAGTTATTTTATAAACTTTTTCGAATTCTTTTATTCTATTATTTAATTCTTCTTCGCTAAGCTCATCGCTCTTTGAAAAAACCACAATTTGCGGAGTTTTTGCAAGTTCTTCGCTGTATTTTTCAAGTTCTTTATTGATAGTTTTAAAATCTTCTAAATAATTTCTACCATCTGCCTGGGAAACATCAATCAAATGCAAAATCAATCTCACCCTTTCAACATGCTTTAAAAAATAATGCCCGAGTCCTTGTCCTTCGCTTGCGCCTTCAATCAGCCCAGGAATATCAGCAACAACAAAGGTTTGTCCTTTAACTTCCACCACACCTAAATTTGGGTAAAGCGTGGTAAAAGGATAGTTGGCTATTTTTGGATTTGCATTTGAAATAACAGACAAAAGCGTTGACTTGCCAACATTTGGAAAGCCCACCAATCCAACATCAGCAATGGTTTTTAATTCTAAAATAACTTCTCTTTCTTTTGTTTTAACGCCTTCTTGCGAAAAGGCTGGAGCTTGCTTTATTGATGTTTTATAATATGCGTTTCCATGTCCACCATTTCCGCCTCGCAAAGCCGTGAAAGTTTTGTCTTTTTCATTTAAATCGGCAATAACTTTGTTCGACTCTGCGTCAATAATAACCGTCCCACATGGCACTTCAATCACCAAGTCTTTGCCGTTTGCACCTGTTTTTAATTGTTTTGAGCCTGCTTCACCATTTTCAGCATAAAATTTCTTTTTAAATCGAAAATTGTAAAGCGTGTTTTGATTTTCTGTGGCTTTAAAAATAATGTCGCCACCTTTTCCGCCATCGCCACCATCAGGACCACCTTTCATAGTCATTTTATTTCGCAAAAAACTCAGCGAACCATTTCCGCCATCACCTGATTTTATTTTAATTTTTACTCGATCTAAAAACATCATTTCCCCTTTTTATCTGCAAAATAGGAACAATTTTTTTGGAATGGGCAACCCGCGCAGTCTGGCTTTATCGCTTTGCATTTATATCTTCCAAAAAGCACCATTTGATAATGTAATTTTGACCAATTTTTTTGATTAAAAAACTTTTTTAAGTCTTGTTCGACTAAATCAGGGTTATCATTTTTTGTCAAACCAAGCCTATTAGACACCCTTAAAACATGCGTGTCCACTGCAAAAGCGTCACCTTTGAACGCTTCTGAAATCATAACATTGGCAGTCTTTCGACCAACCCCACGCAAAGACGTCAATTCTTCCATTGTTGACGGAACTTGCCCGCTAAACTTATCAACAATGTCTTTGCTGGCCTCTAAAATGGCTTTGGATTTAGCGTTGTAAAATCCACAAGAATAAATCAATTTTCCTAGTTTGTCTTGTGATAAAGTGATCATCTTTTCAGGTGTGTTGTAAGTTTTAAACAGGTTTTCAGTCACTTCATTGACTCTTTTGTCCGTGCATTGAGCCGATAAAATAACCGCAACCAAAAGTTCATATGGGCTTTTATAATTAAGCTCACATTTCGGTTCAGGAATTAATTTGTCAAATTCTTCAACAATTTGCTTTTCGAGCATCATTACCTCATAATTGGGAAAAGCACACTATCACGAATGTTTGGAAGATCAAAAACAGTCATAATAAACCTATCAATTCCAAAACCAAGGCCTGAAATTGGAGGCATGCCATGTTCCATCGCGCGCAAGAAGTCTTCATCAAGATCCATCGCCTCATCGTCACCGCTCAATTTGTCTTTAAGTTGTGCTTCCAAAGTTTCACGTTGTTGAATTGGGTCAACAAGTTCAGAGTAAGCATTGACAATTTCTGCCCCACAAACAATAACTTGGAAAGCATCAACGAGTCTTTCATCTTTGTCATTTCTTCTTGCAAGTGGTTTTAAAACAGCAGGATAATTATATAAAATTGCTGGTCCAACCATTCCTTCACGAATCTTGCGTTTGTAAACAAAATCTATAAGAGCGCGAACAGATGTGTAAGGTTCAAGTTCAGCATAAGAGAAAAGTTTTGCTTTTACAATTTTATCTTTAAACTTTTTAGCGTCTGTCTCGTCGAGGAAATCAAATCCCAAAAGTTTTTGCATTGAAGCAGTATAATCAATTCTTTCCCATTCTTTACCAAAATCAACTTCATTGCCTTGATATGTGATTTTGGTAGTTCCAACAACTTCCATTAAAAGTTTTCTTAAAAAATCTTGGAAAAACTTGATGTTGTCTTCAAAATCCCAGTAAGAAGCATACCACTCAACTTGCGTGAATTCTTGCAAGTGTGTTGGATCCATGCCTTCATTTCTAAAATCTTTGCCAAGTTCAAAAACGCGATCAAAACCTCCGGCAATGGCTTGTTTTAACCATGTTTCGGTTGCAATTCTCAAATTGCATTCAAGATCAAGCGCATTGTGTTTTGTGAAGAATGGTTTTGCTGTTGCGCCACTGACATTTGTTTGTAAAATAGGTGTTTCAATTTCAATAAAACCATTGTCTTCAAGATATCTTCGAACAAAAGAGCAAGCCTTGCTTCTTGCCAAAAACACTTTTCTTGCTTCTTCATTAACAACAAGGTCCAAATATCTTTGACGATATCTTGTTTCGATGTCTGTAAGTCCATGAAATTTTTCAGGAAGCGGTCTAAGAGCTTTTGAAAGCAAGGTTAATTTTTCTGCTCTAACAGTTACTTCGCCTGTTTGAGTGACATAAACTTCACCTTCAACTCCAACAAAATCTCCCAAATCTATCATTTTTTTATAAAAATCATAGTCTTGTTCATTTATTTCATTGCGCCCTACTGAAACTTGAATATAGCTTTCAATATCTCTAATTTGCATGAAACCAAACTTACCCATAATGCGTCTAAAAACCATACGCCCTGCAACTTTGACTTTTTGTCCAATCTTTTCGCGGGCATCTTTAATTTTATCAGTCCTATCAAATTTTGCTTTATAAACAATTTCGCCTTGTTTTTTTAATTCATTGATTTTTTCGCGTCTAATATCAACTTCGTTTGATAAATTAACTTCTGCCATCTTTTTCTCCTTATATACATAAAAAAAGATATCATTAATCTGGCTAAAAGTCAATTTAATTAAAGCGATTTTGATAAAACTTTATGTTTTTGACAACCTTTTTTAAATATTCTTCCGTTTCTTTATAAGGTATTTTAGAAAGAGTTTTGCCGTCACTGCTAAACTGTTTATCATTAAGCCAAGCTTTCACCTTGTTTGGCCCAGCATTGTATGCACAAATCACAAGATTTAAGTCGTTAAAATAAGAAAAAAGTTTAGATAAATAAAAAGTGCCAAGAGTTATGTTAATTTCTGGATCATAAAAGTTTTCAGTTGATATTTTTAATTCTTTCGCGAGCTCTTTCGCTGTTGTCGGCATAACTTGCATTAAGCCAATCGCTCCTTTTGATGAAGTGGCATTTTCATTAAACGAACTTTCAGCATTAATCACTGATGCTATTATCTCTGGTTCGACTGAATAATTTAAACTTGCTGAAATGATCAAATTTTCATATTTTAATGGATAAACTAAATCATAGATAAAAAAAGTCAAAGCCACCACAACAAGCGTGACTAGACTTAAAATGAGAAGTTGAAACTTAACTTTCATGTTTTTATGTTATGTTGTAGCCAAAGTTTTATTCGCTAGCGAAAAATCCAGCAAATGTTGAGTATCCCCTAATTGGAAAATGTTTTTTTACAATTTCAAGATAATCACTTAAAAATCTAACAGAAATGCCACAAGTGCGCCCAGCGTGTTTTGGTGTCGCTGTAACAAGACAAGGTATTCCAAGCTTTTTTAAATAATTTGCAAACGAAAGAGTTTCGTTTCGCGAAGTAAAAACTGCATAGGTATATCGCAAACTGTACCTCCCTTATTCACCAATTCTCCTCAATATCACTATATTATTAAAAGAAGCAATATGTTTCCAAAAGGAGGCAAAAATTTTGATATATTTAGACAACAGTGCAACAACTTTAATAAAACCAAAAGAGGTTTTAAGGAAATTAAATCTCGCCGTCACCAAATATTGTGCAAACCCTGGAAGAAGCGGACATAAAATGAGCATATTAACGGCAATGGAAGTTGAAGAAACCCGCTTTAAACTAGCAAAAATGTTTAACTTAAACAACGAAAACGATGTTGTTTTCACTGCAAACTGTTCATCTGCTTTAAATCTGGCAATTTTAGGCTCAGTGCAAGAAGGTGGTCATGTGATTTGCACCGAAAACGAACACAATTCTGTTTTAAGACCTTTACAACACCTTCAAGATGAAGGCAAAATAGAATATACTGTCGCATTCCAGTCAAAAAAAGGTGGCATAACAAGAGAGGACATTGAAAGATGTTTAAAGCCAAACACTTACATGGTTATATGCAATCACATTTCAAATGTAAACGGCGACACTTGTGATATTCAAGCGGTTGGAAAACTATGCCAAGAAAAAGGACTACTATTTTTAGTTGATGGAGCGCAAAGTGGCGGACATGAAATAATTGATATGAAAAAAAATAATATTTCATTTTTGTCGCTTGCCCCACATAAAGGTTTTTACGCTTTGCAAGGTTTAGGTGTTTTGCTGGTAAATGAGCCTGATAAATTATCTCCAATCTTGTTTGGAGGCACAGGAACCAACTCTTTAGAACTTGTTCAACCTTTGGCTTTACCTGAACGCTTTGAAGTCGGCACAATCGCCACCCCTGCAATTTACGCACTTTCTGGCGGAATAGATTTTATAAATGAAAATTTTACGCTAATTCATGAACACCTTGACGACCTGACAACATTTTTGCACTATGAACTTTCTTCCTATCCAATTGAAATCTACACAACAACAGAAAACGCAAAAGGCGTTTTTGCCTTCAATATTCCAAACATGCATTCAAATGAGGTCGCAACTTTGTTTGATGAAAAATTTGGCATCTGTGTTCGCGGTGGCTATCATTGTGCAGCAAAAAAACATGAAGCGCTTGGGCTTTTAGATCAGGGTGCAGTGCGAATTTCGCTTTCATATTTTACAACTTTTTCCGATGTTCAAAAATTGATATTTGCAGTAAAATCAATCTTAAAATCAAAAAAACACGCAAAATAATCAAAAAAAAGAGCTTTTCGCTCTTTTTTTTTATAAATAATAAATTATGCTTCTGCAATTTTCACACGTGAGCATATGTTCACTTTTTAGCTTTGAAATGGCAGATGCTGAAAGTTCCATTCTGCAACGCCCACAAGCATTTCCTACTAGTTGAACATAAACAGGGAAAATTTTATCTTCGCGTTTTTTGTTATATTTTTCCAAAGTTTCTTTATCAACTTTTTTAGCAAGCGCAGTAAGTTCAGTTTTTATAGCATTCATTTGTGGTTGAAGCTCGCTGACTTTTTGGTCATAAGCGGCTTTAAACTTTTGATATTGAACTTTTGCATCGTTATATAATTTAATTGTTCTATTGAACTCACTTAAAATTTGGTTTATAGTTTCAGCAAGTTTTGTGAGTCTTTTGTCAAGAAGCGTAAGATTTGACGCAACTCTTTCTTTTCTGTTTAAAAGTTCATCAATTTCATCTTCATCCATTTTTTCAGGATCTGCTTTCAAAACTTCCAATCCATGTTTTTTTGTTGATGCAATAGTTTTTTGCAATTCATCCATTTCTTTGATTATTGCACTTGCCTGCTCTTCAAGTTGATTAGATTTAACTTGTGAATCGCGTGCGGTTTGATTTAATTGCGCGCATTTTTGTTTGTTTGGGTCTTTTGCAAGAGATTGTTCGAGTGAAAAAAGCTTTTTGTCAATCTCTTGATAATCTAAAATTGCTTTAAGTTCCATAAAAATCTCCTCTCTAAATTAATCCATAAAATCCACAAGTTTTTTACTTCTGTTTGGATGTTTTAATTTTCTAAGCGCTTTTGCTTCAATTTGACGAATACGCTCTCTCGTAACTTTAAATTCCTTTCCCACTTCTTCAAGAGTTTTTGCTCTGCCATCTTTTAAGCCATATCTTTGACGAATAACTTCTTGCTCACGAGGAGTAAGGGTGTCAATAACAGCCAAAAGTTGTTCACGAAGAAGAGTTTGAGTTGCGTATTCCACAGGTGATTTGATTGATTCGTCAACAATAATATCAGTGAGTTTTGAATCTTCTTCTTCACCAATAGGTGTTTCCAATGAAACAGGATCCAATCCTATTTTTTGAATTTCAACAACTTTCGCTTCGCTTATTCCCATTTCCTCTGCGATTTCTTCTGTGGTCGGTTCACGACATAATTTTTGAGTCAATTGACGCACAACTCTTTGTGCTTTGTTGATTGTTTCGACCATGTGAACAGGAATTCTTATTGTTCTAGATTGATCAGCAATAGCACGAGTAATTGATTGACGAATCCACCAAGTCGCATAAGTTGAAAACTTGAAACCTTTTGAATAATCAAATCTTTCAACGGCTTTTAATAGCCCCAAATTCCCTTCTTGAATTAAATCGAGAAATGACAAACTTGAAGCTCTTGACGCCCATTTTTTAGCAACGCTGACAACAAGTCTTAAATTCGCTTCGCAAAATTTTGCTTTGGCATATTCATCGCCTTTCAAAATTCTTTGAGCAAGGTCAATTTCTTCTTCTGGCGTAAGCAAAGGAACTTTTCCAATATCTTTTAAGTAAACTTTAACAGGGTCATCAACGCCGTATTCAGGAATAAGATCCGCAAAGTCTTCTTTTGAAATGTCTTCCTCTTCATTTGAACGAATGACTTTGATTCCTCTGTTTTCAAGTTTTTCAACAAAAGCTCTAATAGCATCTGGCGATATGTCAAAACGAAGAACTCTGCAATAGATGTCATATTCATTAATAGACCCTTTTTTTTGAGCTAGTTCTTCAATTTTTTTAAGTTCAGCTTCAATTTTAGTGTCAAGCATAAAAGCCCTCCATATTTTTTTCTCTAATTTTCTTGTCAACTGCCTGCGCCTTAATCAGCAAAGCTTTTCGCTCATCAAGGTCAGTTGAATTTTTGTATGCGTTCATGATTTCATCTTTTTCACATTTGAGTTTTTCTTCAACAAGCGTCCACACACACTCGGCAAAATATTGTTTTTCATTGCCCTTGGCTTCTGCAAAATTGAAATAAATTATTTCCTGCCAAAAAGGATCATCAGCATCAATTCTATCCAACAAACTCGAAACTCTTGGAACAGATTTTATCAAATTTAATTCTTCAATATATTGGCTTAAAAGTTTTTCGTAATCAATTTTTTCATCAACGAAGTCTTTTTTATGAAGAATTGATGCAAGAATAAATCTAACAGCCCTTTTATTCCCATTAATTCGTTCAGATAAAACGGTTTTTTCACTTTTTTGAAAAGTTGGCATGATTGCGATTCCTAGCGATCTTCGCAAAGTATCAACAGGGATTTGCGTCAAATCTCTTAACTTAAACAAATATGGGTCTTGCTCTGCCGCAGAAAGTTTTTTAAGTTTTGCAAGCACTTCTTTAACAAACTCACCTTTTTGATCAGCTTTATTCAAATCATATTTTTCCAAAGCAAGTTGTATAAAGTAGTCAATGACTCCTGTTGCTTCATCCAAAAGTTTTTGCATTTCAGCTTGTCCATTTGCCTTAACAAACTCGTCAGGATCTTGACCTTTTGGAAGTCTTGCGACCTTAACACGACAACCGGCTTCTTCTAATATATCAATAGATCTAATTGTCGCTTTAATTCCTGCTTCATCACCGTCAAAGCATAAAATAATGTCTTCACAAAGTCTTTTTAGTTCTTTGGCATGATCTGCCGTAAGAGCAGTTCCTAAACAAGCCACCGTGTTTTTAAATCCTGCTCTGTGCATAGAAATGACATCAATTTGTCCTTCAACTATGATGATGTTGTTTAAGCCTTTTTCTTGCTTTAACTTTTTCAACAAATTGATTCCAAACACCACTTTACTTTTTTGAAAAACTGGGGTTTCGGCTGTGTTTTTATATTTAGCAAAATCAGTTTTTTCAAGTGCCCTAGCAGTAAATCCAATGCACTCACCAAAAGAGTTTAAAATAGGAAAAACAAGTCTTTCCCCCATTGCATCATAAAGTTTTCCTTGATCTTTTGATTGAGCCGCGCCCGACGCCAAAAGTTGTTCATTTGAAAAGCCTTGCTTGGTTAAATAGTTTATAAGTTCATACCAGTTTAAACTATATCCAATTTCAAAATCTTCAAGTTCATGACGAGTGAAACCTCTTTTCTTTATGTATTCTTGTGCTGGCTTAGCTTGTGGCAAGTAAATATTTTCATGATAATGTTTTTTAGCCAAATCTAATATTTTTAAAATGGTGTCTTTGTCTTTTTTTCGTTTTATCAAGTTTTCGTCAGTTGAAATTTCTGGCAGTGGCATTTTTGCCATTTCAGCAAGTCTTATTACTGCATCGTGAAAATCACAAGATTCAATTTTTTCAATAAAAGTGATGACATCACCGCCCTCTTTACAACCAAAACAATGGTATAAGCCTTCATATTGATCAACAGTAAACGATGGTGTTTTTTCACGATGAAAAGGGCAACAACCCCAAAATTTGTTCCCCCTTTGCTCCAATTGCACATATTTTGAAACAACACTTACGATATCGTTCTTACGTTTAAGCTCGTCCAGCCAATCTGGCGAAAAACCTCTAATACTCACTAATTCCTCTGTCAATTAAATCGTTTCTAATTAATTATACGCATCAAACTTAAAAAATCCTTTTTTTTTCTTAAAGAAAATTTTGTTTTTATAACTTTATTTGCGAGATAGCAGTTTTATAGCCTCTGTTGCAGCAATTGCTCCTGTTGCCGTTGCAGTCACAATCTGTTTTACATCAATATTTGAAACGTCGCCACAAGCAAACACGCCTTCCAAAGATGTGCGCATATGCTCATCTGTTTTGATGTATCCCTTTTCGTCCAAATCGACCTTGCCTTTAAGCATTAAAGTGTCAGGCGTTCTACCTATCGCAACAAAAACCCCATCTGCTTTTATTGGCTCATTTTGCCTGTCAATTTCAACGCTTTCAACAAATTGATCGCCATTTATTTTCGTTACATGAGAATTAAAATAAAGTTGAACATTTTTTAATTTTTCTAAAATGGTCTTAGGATAAGATTTAAGTTTTAATTCTGGATTTTTAGAAATGATAGACACACTTTTGCAAATTGACAAAAGATAAAGTGCTGACGCAACTGCCGACTCCCCTGATCCAACCACCACAACATCTTTGTTTTTGAAAAAGTTGCCATCGCAGGTTGCACAATAACTCACACCTTTTCCTACAAAATCTTTCTCACCTTCAACATCAAGTTCTTTTGAATTTGCCCCCATTGCGAAAATCACAACCTTTGCTCCATAGTTTTGTTTTTTTCCAACAACAATTTTTTTGTTTTTTTGCACCTTAAAATCCGTCATGACATCGCTGACAAACTCAACTCCCAAACTTTTAGCTTGCTTGCGAAAAGCATCTGCCAAAACATAGCCCTCCACTTTTGAAAAGCCAGGGTAATTTTCTATTTCTCCAATTGATGCCACTTGCCCGCCGATGATAGCGCGTTCAATGACCAAAACATTTTTGCCCGCACGTTTAGCGTAAATTCCGGCAGTGATACCCGCAGGGCCTGCACCTACAATAACAATGTCAAACATATAAACCTCTTTTACTTAAATATTTTAGCACACCAACAAAAGTTCCAACAAACAAAAAAGATGCAAAAAATGCATCTTTTGTTTTAACGTTTGCTAAATTGTGGAGCTTTACGAGCTTTCTTAAGACCGTATTTCTTCCTTTCCTTCATTCTTGGATCTCTTGTAAGGAATCCAGCTTTTTTGAGTTCAGCTTTGTAAGTTTCGTTAACCTTAACAAGAGCTCTAGCGAGTCCATGACAAATTGCGCCAGCTTGACCTGCAATTCCGCCACCATCACATTTGATTCTAATATCAAACTTATCACGAGTTTGAGTTAATTCAAGCGGTTGCAAAGCGACCAAAAGCAATGTATCGCGTTGAAGATATTCTCCAATTTCTTTGTCATTAACTTTAATAACGCCTTTGCCTGGCTTCATTCTAACTCTAGCAACACTTGATTTTCTTCTGCCAGTTGCAATAAATTCAGCAACGACTTTTTTTGCTACTTTCTTTTCTTCAGCCATTATTTTCTCACTCCTTTAACTTCAACTACTTCAGGTTTTTGAGCTTCTTGCTTGTGTTCAGCATCGCGATAAACCTTCATTCTTGTGAATTGTTTTCTTCCAAGAGATGTTTTAGGAAGCATACCTTTAACAGCTTTTTCAACAGCCTTAGGAGAATTTTCACTCATAAGTTTGTCATATTTAACTTCTTTAAGACCTCCAATATAACCGGTGTGCCAAATCATTTTTTTCTTTTCAAGCTTTTTGCCAGTAAGAACAATTTTATCGCTATTCAAAACAATGACAAAATCACCAGTGTCAACATGAGGTGTGTAAATTACTTTATTTTTTCCAGTCAAAATGTCAGCAACAGTGGTTGCAACTCTACCAAGTGGAAGTCCTGCAGCATCAACGACATACCACTTTCTTTCAATTTCGGCTGGTTTTGCCATAAAAGTTTTCATTATAAATTATCCTCCGAAATGATTACGCAACAAGCACTGATTATTTATGGGGCTAATATAAATAAAAAGACGCTTTTATTTGCGACTTTTATATTTTATATATAATAGAGATATTTGTCAAGTGATTTTCAAAAGATTTCGGCTATTTTTTTAATTATCTGTTAATCCCTTCTTGTGATTTTGATTCATCAAAACAACCAACTCTAACGCCCATCCAAACTAAATAGTCGACAGCTTCATTACAACCATCAATTTTCATGTTGTAATATTCTTTTTCAACGATTCCAAATTTATTTTCCAGCCCTTTTTTCAAAGCTTCTTTGTTTGCTACATTTGCATTTTGACAAAAAGCATCAAAACTAGCTTCATCAGTAAGCCAAGTGCATATCACATCATATTCTTGTTTTTTCAAAGAAAAAGTTTTGCTTCTTTTATAAACAACATCTTGAAAAGACTCAAAAGAACGCGAAAGGCCAAGTTTTTCCCCTTCTCCCAGTTCTTGTTTTTTTCTTTCACCAAGCGTGTTGTAAGCATCATAAAATGCGGTTTCAAAGTCGTCGTTTGAAACACTTTCTGCTTGTTTAATCGCTTTTAATAATTTATCTTTATCAATTTTTTGATTTTTTAATTTAGCATTAATGATATGTAATAAAAGAATTTTATCTTTCTCATCAAGTTCCCCTTGAACAACGGAAACAAAACCAAGTTTTTGCAATTCTGCAATGCAATCTAGTTTCTTTTGCATAAAACCTCCAAGTGAGTATGAAGCAATTTTATCACAACTTTTTGAATAAATCAAACAAAATTTGCATATTTATGCAAAATTTTTTATCTTCCACGGCTGCCGCCTCCACCGCCACCGCCGCCAGAAGATCCTCTTCGTCCACCACCGCCTGCTCTTCTCACTCCACCACGAGACGATGGAGAAGAAAGCCCAGCCCTGCCAAGTGATCTTGATATGCAGCCACCTAATGTCGCGACAGAAAATTTTCACAACAAATTTGGGCAATTATGTTCCAGTGCTTTTGTAATGGCGCAAACTCAAATTGAAAAATAGTAGGCACGGCAACACAAACAACATGCCCAAAAGCGGCGACACACCGCACAGCCACATTGGCACACTGCCCGTCTCCATAATAAACGACA
This sequence comes from uncultured Clostridia bacterium, assembly GCA_944350115.1. Taxonomy (GTDB): domain Bacteria; phylum Bacillota; class Clostridia; order Christensenellales; family UBA1242; genus Caccovivens. Next base: position 33,563 of record CALVNZ010000004.1, read on the forward strand.
ACGGCAAGTAGTTGAAACATGCTATTGGAATGACAAAGGTGAAGATTCTTGTAAACCATTTTGCATAAATGTTGATTGGATAAAATGCAAGCTCTTTGCTGCCGTTTGTGACAATGTTTAAAAATTCCAAATTCTCAACTGTATATATGCTGATGCCTGCACTCAACAAAAAGAGCCCGAAAATGACAAATGAGCCACAGATGTAAGTTGCAATCAGCACAAGCACCTTCCAAACATTCCAGTCGACAGACATGTTGACAAGAGCAATCACGCTTACAACTATACCCAAGATTATTCTTGGAAATTTTGTAAACTCAAAACGAGACCCAAAAATTTGATAATGTATGTTGACTGGCCTGATCATAAATCTGTCAAGCTCGCCCGACTGAACAAGTTTTGGAAATTCGTCATAACCACGTGCAAATGCCTCAACAAAGGAATAAACTGTGTAAATGACTCCAAGCATCAAAAGTGATTCATAAAATGTCCAACCGGCAACCGATTCAAACTGCAAAAACAACAAGTAGACCGATAAAATTTCTCCCACCATTATCAAAAGTTGATTGAAAGCGACAAACATCATGTTGAAACGATACTGAAAGGAGGATTTCATGTGCATTTTTATATAGTTTTTGTAAAGCATCTCAACCTCCCTGCACCACTGTTTTTTTCAGCGCTCTGCCGATGAGCAGCTTGCCGATCGCGATGATGGCAACAAGCCAAGCGAGGCCTATTCCAATGTAAATCAAACCATCGATGATTCCGACATTGCCGATGTAAATTCGAAAAGGTAGGTCTGTGATATAACTAAATGGCAAATATCTTAAAACCTCTTGCAGCGCCTGCGGAAGAATTGGAAGAGGAATGAACAAACCTCCAAGTATATTCACAATCGAAGAAACTATTCCCAATGAGCCCTTTTCTGACAATGTTTTAAAAGTCAAATAAACTGCAAACATTGACAGCGAGTGACTCATAAACAAACCTAAAATCAAAGCAAGCAAAAACAAGAAAAACGCGCCAACACTGACTGGCAAACTCAAAGCTATGCTTTTTGGAAGCAAAAATCCAATGATTATGATTGGTGCAAAACGAAGCAAAGTGGCTGCGAGCTTTTGCGCAATGCCTTCGGCATACCATTGGTTATAGATTCCGATGGGCCTTACAAACTTGTAGCACACGTTGCCATTTGTTATTTCTTGGCCCACTCTTTTGGGCATCGTCACATAGCGCAAAGCAAAAAATGCCTGCCCTAGCCAAATATATGAAGCCATTTGTGAAATAGAAAAGCCATCAACCGAACCGGAATTTAAAAACGCTGTGTAAAGATATACTTGCAACAGCCCCCAGAAAAGTTGTGTGGCAATTCCAGCAAGAGCTTTTGCGCGATATTGAAGCTCGCCTTTAAATTCCATTTTAAAAATACCGAAATAAGATTTCACAGCTTCGCCCCTCCACTACAACTCATACTCGTTATAGAGTTTTGCCAAGATTTCATCAACACTTAATGATGAAACCTGAAAGTCGACAACTTCATATTTTTTAGAAATCTGATTCACAAAGTCTGTGGTGTGGAACTGGGTTTTTGGCAATGTTTTCAAGGTTGCAAATCTCTGATTATGTTCGACAACTTTGTAGCCAGCAAGTGAAACTTTTTGATAATCCTTCGCAAACTCCACTTCAATGGTCTTTTCAGCAGAATATTTATCTTTTATGTTTTCAAAACTGCCCTGATAAAGAATTCTTCCCTTGCCGATCAAAATGATCTTGTTGGTGAGAGCTTCGATGTCGTTCATGTCGTGAGTTGTCAAAATTATCGTGGTGCTCCATTCTTTGTTGATAAATTTGATAAAATCTCTGACAGCAAGTTTTGTTACAGCATCGAGGCCGATTGTCGGTTCATCCAAAAACAAAATTTTCGGTCTGTGGAGCAGCGAGCCAGCAAGCTCACATTTCATCTTCTGCCCCAGTGAAAGCTGACGCAAAGGACGGCCTAAGAGATCTTCAATATTCAAAGCTTTATTTAACAACTCCAAGGTTTCTTTAAATTGATCTGTTGGAATTTTGTAAATGTCCTTCAGCAGCTCAAAACTGTCCATGACAGGCACGTCCCACCAAAGCTGGCTGCGCTGTCCAAAAACAACCCCTATGTTTTTTACAAAAGTTTTCCTGTTTTGCCATGGGACAAGCCCATCAATGACGCAAGTGCCGGAGGTTGGAGTGAGAATGCCACTCATGATTTTTATCGTGGTGCTTTTGCCCGCACCGTTTGGGCCTATGTAACCAACGATTTCTCCTTCTTCAATCGAAAAGCTGACATCTTTTAAAGCTTCAATCGTTTTATACTTTCGACAGAAAAAGTTTTTTAACATTTTAAACCGCCCTTGACTTTTTTCAGGCACTTTAAAATTTTTACATATTTTTTCAAAATTAATTATGCTTGCCAAAATTCTTCTCCTCTTCTGAATCTAGGTGTGAAGTGACAGAGCTCGTAATAAACAAAATATCTCGCAAAAAATGCAGTCGTGAATAATTTGTATATCACACTTTTTTAAAAAAGTCAACCGTTTTTATTAAAAATAAAAAAATTTTATCAAAACCTTTGCTTGTTTTTCAATAAATATTGTGCTATACTCATTCAAGAGTTCTCGTAGTTCAACGGATAGAACAAGAGCCTCCTAAGAGTATGTAATAAAGAATTTAAGTCCTTTATTTACTGGGTTTTCGTAGGTTTTTGATTGAATTTTTGAAAGCACCAATAATTTTATCAATAGTTTTGTCCTAAATCTTGTGTGAAATCTCAAAATTTATATGTTCTCGTAGTTCAACGGATAGAACAAGAGCCTCCTAAGCTCTAGATGTGGGTTCGATTCCCGCCGGGAACACCAAAAAAACACGCAAACCAAGCGTGTTTTTTTAAAAATATTGCTTAATAGATTTAATAAATTTGCACAAAAGCATTTCTACTTTATTTTTTTCCTTAAAAAATCACCTTTTTTTAAGCAAATAGAGCAATAAAAAGAAATTTTCATTTGCGCCATGTTGGCTTTTTTTATAAATTCACCTTGGTCATTTTTAAGATTTTGAACTTTTATTATTTGATTATGAACATCTTTGTTTGAGCTTAAAACTTCAAGCTCATCACCTTCTTCAAAATAATTTCTTTGTTCGCATTGAACTTTTCCATTCTTGCAACCCAAAACCACCGCTACAAATTCATGTGATTGAATTGGGCTTGAGCTTTCTCTAAATTGCCTGTCTTCTTCATTAAAGTAAAAACCTGTCGTAAATCTTCTATGACTTGTCTTTTCAAGTTCTTTAACAAATTCTTCTCCGGCCCTTTTAGGCAAAATATCAATCGCTCGACGATACGCATTCGTGACACAAGCAACATAGTAAATTGATTTCATTCTTCCTTCAATTTTCAGTGATGCAACGCCAGCATCACTCAATTCCTTCAAATGTTCAATCATGCACAAATCTTTTGAATTTAAAATGTAAGTGCCTCTTTTGTCTTCTTCCACTTCAAGCTCATCATCGCGACTTTCTTCTCTAATAAAATACTTCCATCGGCAAGCCTGCACACATTCTCCTCGGTTTGCTTCTCTCCCCGCTAAATAATTTGAAAGCAAACATCTGCCTGAATAAGAAACACACATTGCTCCATGCACAAAACATTCAATTTCAACCCTTCTTTGAAGCGCTTTTGCAATTTTTGCAATCTGTTTTAAATTCAATTCTCTTGCAAGAACAATTCTTTTTACTCCTAAACCTGCCAGTAACAAAGCCGTTTGCAAATTGGTGACATTCGCTTGTGTGCTAACATGGACGTCTAGCATTGGGAAATTAATATGCAAATAATTTATAATTCCTAAATCAGAAACAATAACAGCATCAACTTTTGCTTTCACAAGGTCTGCGACATATTTATTTAAACCAACAAAATCATCGTCTTTTGCTAAAATATTCAACGTTACATAAACCTTTTTATTTAGCTTATGTGCATATGCACAAGCTTTTTTTATTTCATTTATAGTGAAATTGCCAGCAAAAGCTCTAAGGCCAAAACTTTTTCCAGACAAATAAACGGCATCTGCGCCAAAATGCAACGCCGTTAAAAATTTTTCATAATTTCCAGCAGGAGCTAATAATTCCATTATTTTCCCTCATTTTTAATATTTTTTTTAGATTTTATTTTAATTTTTGAAGATTTTTCATTCAATTTTGAGTTTTCTTCTGTTTTTCCAACAACTTCACTTTGATCGTAAATTAAATCTGCATTTTCATTGGAAATTTGCGATTTATTTTGTTCTGTTTTTATTTTAACTCTTTTTTCTTTTTTATTTTTTACGACTTTCCTGCTCCATTCAATAATACCAATTATGTTAGATAAAAAGAATGTTATGAAAGAAAACACTATTGGTAAATTTTCGATTCCAAAAGATTCCCCTTGAAAAACCGGACTCAACCAGATAAAAACTTGCAAAATATTTGATAAAATAAATAACACAAACATTAAAAAGTTTTTTCTAACCATAAAATATAACGTAATTGTCAAAATTGTAAGGTTGGCCGTTGCAAAATATAAACTTGGCGTGTTTAAGTGTTTAAGCAAAAAATAATATCCCACAGCGAAGCCAATTGTTACAACTGCAACGATAATCCATTCTGACCATGTAAATTTTTTTGTTTGAGATATGAGTTTTGCTTTTTTTTCTTTTTTATTGAACAACCATAAGCAAATTAAAATTAATGCTGTAATTATTGAAAAAGAACTTTGAATAACTTCGCCCCAATTTTTGTATATGACAGATTGCCATACATATAAAGCCAAATATGCTAAACAAAAAATTAAACCAATGTTATAGCGTTTTGCCCACAAAATAACATAAAAAACACCTAAAATACTACAAATTATTGCTAAAACTGAACTTTTTACAATAATAGAAGATATTGTTATTGACAAAACCCCAAAAGCCAACAACAAATAATCTAAAACTTTAAAATTTTTAAAATATGCCCTTATACCCCTTTTCATAAGTCAATCGTAGGCCTTGCTGTCAATGTCAAGTCAGCTCTGCCTAGTCCTTTTTTAATATAATAATAAGCTGCCGAACCAATCATAGCCGCATTATCTGTGCAATATTTTAATTCTGGGAAAAATGCTTCCCCACCAATTTCTTTAGCTTTTTTTCGCAATTTTTCCTGCAACATGCTGTTTGCCCCAACACCTCCAGCAACGACAACCTTTTTACTTTTTGAAAGTTTCATTGCACGAATTGTTTTTTCAACCAGCTCATCAGTCACACTTTCTTCAAAACTGCGAGCGACATCTTCAGGTATAATTTTTTCCTTTTTTTGCTCCATTTTATGAACATAATTAATGACCGAAGTTTTTATCCCACTAAAAGAAAAATTTAATGTGTTTTTCAAAGCATTTGAAACAGTAAATTTGATGTTGTTTTTACCAAGCTTTGCCAGTTTGTCAATCTCTGGTCCTCCAGGATAAGGAAGAGAAAGCACACGAGCAACTTTGTCAAAAGCTTCTCCAACAGCATCATCGACCGTGCTTCCAAGCATTTTAAATTTATGATAATCACTAACCTTTAAGATTGCTGTATGCCCACCACTTACCATCAAGCATAAAAAAGGTGGTTTTAAATCTTTATAAGTTATGTAATTTGAAGCTATATGTCCATGAACATGGTTGACCGCAATCAACGGCTTGCCGAGAGCATAACTTAATCCTTTTGCAAAATTCACTCCAACTAAAAGAGCCCCCATCAAACCTGCACCATATGTCACTGCGATTGCATCAATTTCTTCTGCGCTTATTCCTGCCTGTTTTAAAGCCTCTTCATAAAGATTTGAAATTGCAAGCAAATGATTTCTTGAAGCTATTTCTGGAACAACCCCTCCAAACCTTCTGTGAATTTCAATTTGAGAAGCGATAATGTTTGAAAGCACTTCTCTGCCATTTTTAACAACACTGACAGCGGTTTCATCACATGAAGACTCAATAGCAAGAATAATTAAATCTTGCTTTGATCTTAAATTTTTAAATTCATCCAGCATATATTTTTTCACATTATCACCTATTATATCTTTTGCAAATAAGCATTAATAAATTCTTGAATATCTCCACCCATAACGGCTTGCACATCACTTGTTTCAAATCCCGTTCTATGATCTTTAACAAGGGTGTAAGGACAAAAAACATAAGATCTGATTTGACTGCCCCATTCAATTTTTTTTATTTCACCTTTGATTTTGGAAATTTGTTCAAGTCTTTCACTTTCCCGTTTTTCTGCCAGTTTGGAATAAAGCATTCTCATCGCCATTTCTCTATTTTGAATTTGTGATCTTTCAGATTGACAAGCAACAACAATCCCCGTTGGTATGTGAGTAATGCGAATGGCAGATTCAGTCTTGTTGATATGTTGCCCACCTGCACCACTGGCTCTAAAAGTATCGATTTGCAATTCATCAGGTTTTATCTCAATATCTTCTGCATCTTCAAGTTCTGGCATAACTTCAACGCTTGCAAAACTAGTATGTCTGCGCGCATTTGAATCAAAAGGAGAAATTCTCACAAGCCTGTGTATGCCTTTTTCACATTTTAAATAACCGTAAGCATTTTCACCTGCCACTAAAAAATTGATGTTTTTAATTCCTGCCTCATCACCTTCCAATAAATCTAACACCATAATTTTAAATCCATTTTTTTCTGCATACATTTTATACATTCTAAACAACATATCTGCCCAATCTTGAGCTTCAGTTCCACCAGCCCCAGCATGAATGTTCATAATAGCGTTGTAAGAATCATATTTCCCAGAAAGCAAAGTTAGAATTTTCAAATTTTCATATTGTTTATTAAAATTTTTCATAGTTTGTTTTAATTCATTGAAAAATCCATCATCTTCTTCTAGTTCACAAATTTCAACCATTGCGTCAATGTCCGCCATTTGTTTTTCAAGAGCCGAAAAACTTTCAATTTTTCTTTCCCTTTCACGAATTTTTTTACCGACATCTTTTGCCCTGTTTGAATCCAAATAAAAATCAGGTTCTAATTGTTGTTTTTTTAATTCTTCACATTCCGCGATTAATTTAGGGATGTCAAAGACACTCCTTTAAAAAAGCTAAATTTTCTTTCATTTCTTTTATCTCAAGTTTTTCATTATCTAAAACCATAACAAACCCCTTTAAAACGTGTAAATTATAACAAAAATAAAAATTATTGTCAAAGAAAAAAGCTGGTCACCAGCTTTATTTCTAGTACCAGCTAAAATTGACAGTTCTATTGCATTTCACAAAGATTCTATTTATTCCAGCGTTTAAAATCACTGGATTTGTCGGTTCAACTCCTTCCAAATTCAAATTGACATTTTCAAATGTGAAACCATCGCCTGTTGTTTGTCCGTAATAATAGAAATTAATTTGCACACTTGCTATGGTTGGCAATAAAATGTTTGTTGTTGATGTTTCATTATTAACGGCAACTTGATAAAAATTATCTGACATAGAAACATTAATTGTGCCTTTTTTTGTGTCGAGATTAATTGCGCTGTTTGAACCTGTTGCAACATTAACATTAATATCGCCTGAAGAAGTTTTAATTGTTGAATATCCCGTAAGCCCTTTTGTGTAATCTCTCACACCATTATTTTCCGTAAATATATTCACGCTTCCGGAACTTGTTTCAATTTCTGCTTTGCCTGCGATATGCCCTATTTCAAATTTTGTGTTTTGCCCATTTTTTACAATAAAATCACCGCCAACAGAATTAACTTTAATCACACTGGAACTAAACACCCCTTCTGATGGTGTAAAATTCCAATAACCATTGACATTTCCTAATGTGACATACGCATCTTTAAATTTTGATGATAAATTACCATCAACTGTTCCTATTGAAATATTGCCTGATGTTGAATTTAACGTGATTTCATTTGCGCTCGTAATTGAGCTAATATTAATTTCACCAGAACCAGTTTCCAAAAGCATAGAATTTGCGCTTAATTTTTCCCAACCTGTTTTAATATCACCTGAATCCGTTATTAAAGAAAGCTTGTCATAAGAACTTGGCGCTAATGTTGAAATTGTAATATTGCCTTGCTTCGATGTCACATCCAAACTTGCAACTTTGATTTCATGGCAATATCCATTTCTTACGTTTCCTCCAATATTAACATTGCCTTCGGTTGTTGTAATTTTAATAGATTTTCCTTCGAAAGGATTTATTTCAGTATTGTTTGCCACGTGCAAAACAACTTTAACTTCTTTGGAAAAATATAAAAAAGCATTTTGTTCTGACACATTAATTTTAAGCACGCCATCTTCAATGGTCACGCTAAATGTGTAATCATTAGCTTTTGCTGATGTTACAAAACCTCTTGAATGATTTATTAAATAAATTCCACTTTGCTCAAAATCATTATTATTCTGCACAATAACTTCAGCATAACCAGCATTCACTTCAACTGCATTAAAAGTCGGATTTTTAAAATCTATGGCTGTTGCTGATTCGTCTGTTGTGTTTGTTATTCGATATTGAGAACTATTTGTAAAATATTCCAAACCCAAAATTGAAGTCCCTGGCATAAACATCATGACGACAAAAATGACAAGCACTGCTGCTATTAAAATCAAAATAAAGAAACTGAAATAAAAGAAAAACCCTTTTCTTACTTTATCTTTTGCCATTTTTCCCCCACATTTTTATTCTAACAAAAATCTATGAAAAAATCAATGGTTTTATTCTAAAATGGCTTTAATTCTACGAACACCCGCAGAAGAACTTTCTTCTTTTACAATTTTGAATTTGCCAAGCTCGCCAGTTGAAGACACATGAGGGCCTCCACAAATCTCTTTACTGATTTGACCTATTGTGAAAACTTTAACTTTTTCGCCATATTTATTTTCAAAAGAGCCAACAGCTCCTGATTGTTTTGCCTTGTCAAGCGACATTTCTTCGCACTCGACTTTAACATCTTGTCTTATGGCGTCATTGACAAATTTTTCTAAAAATTCTATTTCATCTTTTTCTAATTTTCTTGGATAATTAAAATCAAACCTGAGTCTTTCATTTGTTAGGTTCGAACCTTTTTGAGAAACATTTGAGTCAAGTTTTCTAAGCCCTGCCAAAAGCAAATGACAAGCGGTGTGATATTTAATGGTCTTTTCACCTTGATCAGCAAGCCCTCCTTTAAAAGTGCCTGCTTGCGCTGTTCTTGAAAGTTCTTGATGATGTTTGAATTCTTCTTCAAATCCTTTTTCATCAACACTAAAACCTCTTTCTCCGGCAATTTCTTTTGTAAGTTCCAAAGGAAAACCAAAGGTGTCATAAAGTCTAAATGCTGCTTTGCCACTTATAATATTTTCAACTTTTTCACCTGTCGATTGAGCAAAAATTTTATGTCGTTCAATTCCTGCAATAACTTTTTCAAATTCCTTGTAACCGCCTTCAATCGCACGCGAAAATTTTTGAAGTTCTTTCGCCATTTCTTCTTTTACAAAATCTCGCTTTTGTGCCAAATCAGGATAATCTTCACCATACTCATCAGCAAACATATCAATAAGTTCGTCAAAAACGCTTAAATCTAACTTGATCTTTCTTGCGCAGTTGACGCTTCTTCTAATCAATCTTCTTAAAATATATCCTTGCCCAACATTGCTTGGCACAACACCTTTTTCATCTCCCAAAATAAATGTCGCCGCACGAACATGGTCAACAATTATTCTGCTTGCTTTTTCGTCTTGCTCTCCACTTTTGCTTTTTACAAGATTAAGAGCCCTCTTTAAACAGCCTATTTCATAAACGCTTTCATATCCATTTATAGCCATCAAAGTGCGTTCAAGCCCCATTCCTGTGTCAATGTTTGGTTTTTCAAGAACAACTGGCTTTTCTCCGTCATTTTTCACAACATATTGCATGAAAACATCATTCCAAAACTCGACAAACTTTCCACAATCACAAGCTGGCGAACAATCTTTTGAACATTTATTTTGTGTTTTAATTAAAAACATTTCAGTGTCTGGTCCGCAAGGCCCAACTCCACCACTTATGCTCCACCAGTTGTTCTCTTTTGGCAAAAAATAAATTTCATCAACGCCACACTCTTTCCATGCATTAAACGCTTCAACATCTTTTGGTGCATTTTCATCTCCTGCAAAAACGCTTACAGCGAGATTTTTTTTATCTAATTTTAATTTTTGAGTAATAAAATCATAACTTAATTTTATCATAGCTTTTTTATCGCACTCGCCAAGTGTCCAACAGCCAAGCATTTCAAAACAAGTCAAGTGTGTGTTATCACCCACTTCATCAATATCTTTTGTTCGCAAACATCTTTGTAAATCAATAATTTTATCGCCTGCCGGATGTTTTTTGCCAAGCAAATATGGCACAAGTGGATGCATTCCTGCCGTTGTAAAAAGCACACCTGTGTCACTTTCAGGAATAATAGAATAGCCAGGAATTTTTTTAAATCCCTTGCTTTTAAAATAATCAAACCATAAATCTTTTAGCTCTCTATCGGTCACTTTATTCTCCTAAAAATAAATTTTCATTAAACACAACCCTTGTGGGCTCATAGTTTTGCCAGCTTTTTTTCTATCTCCAAATTTTAATGCATTCTCAACATCTGCGATTGACAATTTACCGCGTCCCACATCGACAAGCGTGCCCACCAAAATTCGAACCATGTGTTGCAAGAAACCATCACCAGTAAATTCAAAATAAATCAAATCTTTGTTTTTCGTGATTTTGATTTTTAGAATAGTTCGTTCAAAGTTTTTTACTTGCGCTTGTGAACTGCAAAAGCCCTTAAAATTATATTTCCCAATTAAAACATCTGCACATTTTTGCATCTGTTCAAAATTTAAAACATAATTTGTGTGTCCTGCATAATTTCTTTTTATTGGGTTTTGCACTTGCCCTAATTGCAAACAATACTTATAGGTTTTCTTTTTAACATCAAATCTAGCGTTAAAATCGTTCCCCACACGCTTGGAATCAACAATTCTCACATCTTCACAAAGAGCATCATTTAATGCAAACAACAATCTTTCTGCTGGAAAATCACCATAAAGATCAAAGTGTGCCACTTGCCCCAAAGCATGAACCTTTGCATCAGTTCGACTGCTTCCGGTCAGTATGACTTGCTCGCCCGTCACTTTTTGAATTGCTTTTTCAATTTCTTCTTGGACTGATCGACCATTTTTTTGCTTTTGCCAACCAACAAAATTTGTGCCATCATATTGAATTGTTAACTTGATTCTTTGCATGAAAAAATTATACACATTTTTACCTTTTAAAGCAATCAATTCTTTTGATTTTATTGATTAATTATTATATAATTAACTTATAAAAAAAGGAGCTGTTATGTCAAAAATTGTTTTGGATGGAAACACTGCTGTTGCTCGCGTGGCTTATAAATTGAGTGAAATTATACCAATTTATCCAATCACTCCATCTTCACCTATGGCAGAATATTGTTCTCGCGCAAGCGCAAATGAAGAAAAAAACATTTTTGGAGAAAAGGTTCAAACGGTTGAAATGCAATCAGAAGCTGGGGTCGCTGGTGCTTTACATGGAGCATTGATTGGTGGGGCATTGTCATCAAGTTTTACATCAAGTCAAGGACTTTTGCTTATGATTCCAAACCTTTACAAAATGGCTGGCGAATGTTTGCCTGCGGTTTTGCATGTCGCAGCTCGTGCTGTGGCATCACACGCCTTATCAATCTTTGGCGATCATTCCGATGTTATGAGCGTGAGAATGACTGGATTTAACATGATTTGCTCATCAAGTGTTCAGGAAGCACAAGACATGGCAATGTGTGCGCATATGATTGCTCAAAAAGCATCTTTGCCTGTTTTACATTTTTTTGATGGTTTTAGAACCAGCCACGAATTTCAAAAAATTGATGACTTGTCAAACGAAGAACTTGCTTTGTTATTTCCTTTAAAAACTCCCCCGCAAAGCAAACTCTCCTCTTCAAAACCTCTTATGTTTGGAACAGCTCAAAACCCAGATGTCTTTTTTCAAAACAGACTTGCTCGTGAAATAAAATATAATGAAATTTTGAAAATAATCGATGATGTTTTTAGCAATTTTAAAAAAGTTACAAAAAGATCATATCACAAATTTGATTATTATGGAGATAAAAACGCAAAAAATGTTGTAATTTTGATGGGTTCTGCTTCTGAAACAATGATCGAAACCATGCCAAAAAATTGCGGAGTTTTAAAAGTTAGGGTGTTTAGACCGTTTGATCAATCATATTTAAAAAATGTTTTGCCAAAAAGCACAAAAAATGTCATCGTTTTAGATAGAACGAAAGAAAGCGGAGCTGGTCAACCACTATTGCTTGATGTTAAAAATGCGTTAGCTGAAACGAACATAAAAACAATTGGTGGAATTTATGGCTTAGGTGGCAAAGAATTTTCACCTATTGAAGCAATGGCAGTTTGGTCAAATTTTGAAGAAATGAAGGATAATTTCTCTGTTGGAATTTATGATGATGTTTTAAAAACCAGCCTTCCATTGAGCCAAAACTTTCCGCTCTCAAAACATAAAGAAATAAAAATCTTTGGGCTTGGATCCGACGGCTCGGTTTCTGCAAGCAAAACAATCACAAAAATGCTTGGACAAAACGACAAAACTTACATTCAAGGTTATTTTGAATATGATTCCAAAAAGGCAGGAAGTTTGACGATTTCTCATTTACGCACATCTTCATCGCCTATTTTAAGCAGTTATTTATGCCATCAACCTGAAATTGTGATGATAAACAATTTTTCGTTTGTGCATCGATATCATTGTTTAAAAGGTTTGAAAAATGGTGGCGTAGTGATTTTTAACACAATTTTCGAACCAGACGAATTGACAAAAGTTTTACCAAATGAATACAAAGCTATTTTGTTAGAAAAAAATGCGAAAGTTTTTGTGATCAACGCGCACAAAATTGCAAATGAAGTTGGGCTGAAAGAAAAAGTCAACATCATCATGACAACCGCTCTTTTTGAAGCGACAAGTTTATTAAAAAATTATTCAATAGTCTTAGAAAAAGAAATAACAGAAATGTTTGCTGAAAAAGGCAAAGAAGTTGTCAAAAAGAATTTAAAAGCTATGCAACTAGCAAAAAATTCTGTAAAAAAAGTTTCTCTTAAGAGTCTAACGCTTGATAAAGAAATCATAAAAACAAACTTTACAAAAGATTACAATGAAGTTCCTGTTTCAAGTTTTTCTTGTGACGGATCTATTGAAACTGACACATCAAAATTTGAAAAACGCGGAATTGCGGCAAACATACCTTTATGGCAAAGTGAAAAATGCATACAATGCGGGCAGTGCGTTTTGGCTTGTCCCCATGGCGCTTTAAAAGCTGTGCTTGTGAAGAAAAAACCAGAAGGCGTGCCTTTTGTAAAAGCTTACGGCGTTGATGGTTATTTTAAAATTCAAGTCTCCCCAGAAGATTGCACTGGTTGTGGATTATGTCAGGAAATTTGCCCTGCAATTGGCAAAGCGATAATATTAAAAAATGCAAGTGAAATTTTAGATCAAGAAAAAGAAAATTATGCAAAAACCCAAAATTTAAAAACTATAACCAAAACTCCTTTTTCAAAAACAACAGTTAAAGGCTTGCAATTTGAAAAAAATTATTTTGAATTCCCTGGTGCATGCGCTGGATGTGGTCAAACTCCATATATAAAACTAGCATCCATGTTATTTGGCAATAAAATGGTGATTGCAAATGCAACTGGTTGTTCAAGTATTTACAGCGGAAGCTACCCTTCATGCCCTTTTGCAAAAAACGAGCAAGGTCAAGGTCCTGCATGGGCAAACAGTTTGTTTGAAGATAATGCAGAATTTGGTTATGGAATAAAACTAGCAAAAAATTATAGAAAATCAAAAGAATCTGTCTGGATTATAGGTGGAGATGGTTGGGCTTATGATATTGGTTTTGGCGGACTTGATCATGTTCTTTCAACAGGTGCAAATGTAAATATTTTAGTTTTAGACAATGAAAACTATGCAAACACAGGCGGGCAAGCGTCAAAAGCGACACCTGCTGGAGCGTGCGTAGAACTAGCAAACGGTGGAAAAGAAACCAACAAAAAAAATCTCGGTCTAATGGCTATGACATACAAAAATGTTTATGTCGCTCAGGTCGCTCTCGGTGCAGACATGAATCAGTGTATAAAAGCATTCAAAGAAGCCGAAGCATACAATGGTCCAAGTTTGATCATCGCTTATTCAACTTGCGTCAACCATGGCTTTAACATGACTCAATCTTTGACCGAAATGAAACGAGCAGTTGACTCTGGTTATTGGATGCTTTATCGCTATCACCCAGATCATGGTTTTGTGCTTGATAAAGGCGAAGTAAACAGCAAATTTTTGCCATTTTTAATGGGCGAAAGAAGATATTCGCTTTTGGACGAAAAAAATCCTGAAAAAGCAAAAAAATTATTTAAAAAAGCAAAAGATCGCGCTAAAAGCAATTATGTGAGTTTAAAACAACTTGAACGCACAAATCCAAAAAAATAAGATAAAAATAAAAAAAACGCAATTCTGCGTTTTTTTATTTTATATTTTTGGCCAAAAACATGTTTAATTGTTTTTCATAATCCCCTTCTGCCAGAGGATAACTTAACGCATGCCCTGCACCTTTAACGATGTAAAGGCTTCTCAATTTTTCGTTGGTCGCATTAAACAATCTATAAACATTTTCAGTTGGCACAAAATGGTCATCATCACCATGAATATATAAAATTGGGACTTTACATTTCTTGACTTGTTTAATTGCATCAGCATTTTTCATATCGAATTTGTAAACACTTTTTAAATAAACATCAAAAATATTTAAAACTGGCCAAGTCGGCATTTTTGTTCTATATTTAAAAACATATTTAATTTGATTGTAAACATTGTCAAATCCACAATCTGAAATTATTGCTTTTACATTGCTTGGCAAATTTTCTCCACTAGCCATACAAACTGTGCTTGCACCCATAGAAAGCCCAAACAAAACTATTTTAAAATCAGGATTTTTTTCAACCATCAAATTGATCCATTGAACCAAATCTAATCTATCTAGCCACCCCATTCCAATCATCTTGCCTTCACTAGACCCATGCGCGCGGTTTTCAACTGCCAAAATATTGTAATTTTTTTCTACGAAATATTTGGCATAGCGTTGCATTTCACGATAGTCAGCGCCATAGCCATGAACAATGATTGCAAGCTTATCAGAACGATTTGGCAAAAAATGTCCAACGAGCTTTAGCCCATCTTTTGAAATGAGTGTCAAATCTTCGAATTTAAATTTATCCCACCAGCAAAAATCAATTTTATATGAATCAAGCACTTTCTTCATCTCCTTGCTAACAATTCGACTAGCTGTGCTTTTCCTTGATAGAGCAATTTTAAAACAAATTCCACCTATGGTTAAATATAAAATCATGCCAAGTAGCAAAAGTCCAACAAGCACTAACGCAACGATTGAAAATATTTTCATTTGTTCTCCTTTTATTCAACAATAGCTTTTATGCTTTCTCCACTTTCTGCATCTTGATAAGTGAGCCAATAACCAAAACTTTCTCTTTTTTCGTTGTCAAGTGGAAACCAAACCGGATAGCCTGATAATTGTTTTGGTGGAGTTTTTTGATAAATTCCAGGCACACCATAGCAAACATATTTTATATTTTCGCCTTCATAAATCAGCCCCAAAATATAGTAATCACCTTCTCCATCAAATTCAACTCTCACCCATCTTGAATTTGGAATCATTTCTTCCAAAAAACTTTCTTTCGGATTGTTTTTAAATAGGTCGTCAATTTGCCCTTTTATATCTCCAATAAACGAAGATTTTTTTTCTTCTTCCTGTTCTTGCACGGAATTTGTATAGCCGTAAAAACAGTTTTTATATTTGCAATTTTTGCATTTATCATCTTCCTGCAAGGCTTCATCAATTGCACAATTTATTTCTGCTTTTAAATCGTCATCATAGTCTATTCCTGCTTCATCTAGCTTTTTTTCAACTTTTTCTGCACTTGCCTCACCTTCCAAAATTTCGCCTTCAAATTTTCCCAAAACTTCTTCTAAATTTGCGTTGTTCTGAGTCGCACCAAACATTAACGGAGTCGCTTTTGTTCCAATAAAATTGACAACAGCACAAGAAAAATTATCACTTAAATCGGCATCTGTTTTAAAAGTGTAAAGCATATTACCACTTCTTGCAAGCCCACATTTTTTTACTTTTTTTTGATCATAAAACCCTAAACTTAAAATTCCATTTGGTTCTCTGTCAAAGTTATATAATCTAAGCCTACCATTCAACATTTCGCCATCATTTTCTAAGGTTAAAACGGCTTTTTCTGCCGAATCTGAAACACTTGTAAGCACAAGGCTTTTTTTAGTAAACATAATTCACTCCTTTACTTCAAAATATATTCTAATATTTATGAGAATTATGCTTACATAAGAAAATTAAAGAATTTTGTTAAAATTTATCATTTCTTTAATTTTTTCAATATTGCCTTGACAATTTGTTTAACAGTAAAACCTGCTTTTTGATAAATAAGCTCACCATTAGCGCTGAACATATATTTATTAACTTCAATTTTTAAATCTTTTTCATTTAAATATTTGAACCAAATTGCGTCATTTGATGCTTCCAGTGCCACATGTAAATCTGCGTCTTTTTGCAAAACTTTTGATTTATAACTTTCAGATTGCTCTTCAAAAAGCGAAACGCAAGGCATACTAACCACACTTGTTTCAATTTTCAACTTATCAAGTTCTTTTGCCACATTCACTGCAAGTGGAATTTCACTGCCCGTGCTGTAAATAACAACCTTTGCCTTGCCAGAAACAGATTTTAAAACATATCCACCCATTCCAGCATTTTTAAATGAGCTTAATCCTGTCGGCTGAATTTTTTGTTTTGCCAAAACCAAACTTACAGGTTTGCGTTCTGTTAAATAAAATTTATAAGCAGCCAAAAGTTCATTAGAGTCGCAAGGTCTAAAAACATTTAATCCGCGAATTGAACGAAGTTGTCCAATTTGTTCAATAGGTTGATGCGTAGGTCCATCTTCCCCAACTAAAACAGAGTCGTGAGTAAAAATGTCCAAAACAGGAAGATTCATCATAGCACGCAATCTTAACGCAGGAATCATGTAATTTGAAAAAGATAAAAATGTTGAATCAAAAGGCAAAAAATCTTCATACAAAGCAATACCATTGCAAATTGCACCCATAGCGTGTTCTCTAACACCAAAGTGCAAATTTTTCCCGCGTTTGTTTCCTGCAACAAAATCGCCACCATCTTTCAAATATGCTTTCGTTGAAGAAGCCACATCCGCTGTTCCACCAATAATTTGTGGCAATTTTTCGCTTAATTCATTCAAAATCAAGCTATTTATGTCTCGCATGCTTAAGTTCTCAAATTTATCATTTGGAAACATCTTTTCAAAATCAATTTTTTTATTATCAAAAAACGAGACAAGTTTTTTGTATAAATCTGGATGTGTCGTGCCGTAAACGGCAAAATCTTGATTCCATTTTTCATGAGCAAGTTTTCCTGCAATGGTTGACTGCATACACAAATCACGCACATCACTAGGGATAAAGAAACTTTCTTTGACGCCCAATTTTTCTTTAAACTCTTTGAGTTCTTCTTCTGACAATGGATGCGCGTGCATAGCACTTGTTCCCTCTTGCTTTGTGCCAATTCCAATTGTCGTTTTGAAAATTATAATGCAAGGTTTGTCTGCTTTTTTCGCCTTGGCAATAGCTCTCGTGCAAGCGCTATAAGAATTGCCGTTTTTTACAAACAAAACTTTAAATCCCATTGCTTTAAATTTTTTAGCAACATTTTCACGGCTTGCCAAATTTGTGTGCCCATCTATTGTCACATCATTACTGTCATAAAGAATAATAAACTTTTTTAAATTATAAGCGCCAGCAATTGAGCAAGCTTCTTGAGCCACGCCTTCCATTAAATCACCATCACCAGCAAAACAATAAGTGTAATTGTTAATAATAGGAAATCCAATAGCGTTAAATCTTTCTTCTAAAAAACTTTCTGCAATTGCCATACCAACAGCATTTGCCACCCCTTGCCCAAGCGGGCCAGTTGTTGTTTCGACAGCTCCAATACTTCCAAATTCAGGATGGCCGGTGGTTGGAGCGTTGTATTTTCTAAAATTTTTCAAATCTTGCAAACTCACATCAAAACCAAACATAGAAAGAAGTGTGTAGTAAAGCGCACTAGCATGCCCTGCGGACAGAACAAATCTGTCTCTGTTTAAAAAGTCTGTATCTGAAACATCAAATTTATAGTGGTCTTTAAACAAAGCGAACAAAATTGAAGAAGCCCCTAATGCCGTGCCTGTATGACCAGACCCCGCATTAGAAACAGTTTCCGCCGTAATAGCTTTTAAATAATTGAGTGCTTTTTGCAAATTTTTTTTCATAGTTTGTCACTTAACTCCTTTAAAATTTTGGCAACATCACTTTTTGATGCTCCATTAACATTGATCGTCATGTCACATTTTTTTGTCAAAACTTCGTCTCTCTCTTTAAACATGATCATGTTTACATAATCCGTTTTTTTATCCAATTTTTGCTTTGCAAGTTTAATATATATTTTCGGAACAATTTTTTTAAATAAACTTTCGTTATTGATGAATAAGTCATAATTAATAAAAACAACAGAATTTTCATAAACGCTTAAACTTTTTAACGCCGATTTTTCTCTTTTTTTAAAATATGCAACTCCGCATTTTTTTAAAAGCTGATCTGCATCAAAAAGTTCATAAGCGACAATATCTTTGGCGTTTGCAAAATGCAAACCAAGTTCATCTGCCACACCTTTTGAAAGTGTCGCCCCAGCTTTATCATTTAAACAAATTGTTAAAATTGTCGTCCCTATTTTTTTCATATTTTTATTTTATCATAATTTATTATTTAACCAAATGAATTTTATATTATTTTTTTGACTTCTTCCCTTTTGCAGATTTTTTATGCAAATCAGGAACGCCCCAAAGTATAAGTATAACGACACCGACAATAACACAAATCATGGCCACATCAACATATTTTCCTTCAACGCTGGCAACATTTAAAGCACTTTCTCCAACAACTGCCTCTATGTCTTGTTTTTCAATAGTTGTCAAAACAGTGACCTTGGCATCATTTAAAATTTGCAAAACATCTTCCGAAGGATGACCATAAGAATTATCTTCACCAACACTGATGATTGCATAACTTGGTCTAACCGCATCAACAAATTCTTGACTTGTTGAAGTGTTTGAGCCGTGATGACCAACTTTTAAAACATCAACATGCAAATCAAAGCCATATTTTTCAATAAGTTTTTCTTCAACTTTAACATCAGCGTCGCCCATAAATAAAAACTTAAAGCCATTAATTTCTGCTTTTATGACAGCCGATGATTCATTGTTGTCAGAATAAACTGCATCAGGATACAACACTTTGATTTCGTAAGATCCGTCCAAACTCGACCAACTTGTTGCGTCACTAGTGAAAAACATTTCACAATTTTCTTCAATCGCAGACCTAATGATGTCGTCATAAACAATAGTATCATGCGTTGGATAGTCTTCAATCTTTTCTTCTGTTTTAGAATACATCATTGGCCTATAAAAATTTTCAATTTCAAAATTTTCAAAAACTGCAACTCCTCCGCCAACATGATCGGCATCTGCATGAGTTATAAGAAAGTAGTTGATTGTTTCAACATCTTTTTCATTTAAAAAATCCACAATTTTTGATGATGCACTTTTTGCACCACAATCAATAAGCATATTTTTACCGTCTGGCAATTCAATAAAAGTTGAATCCCCTTGTCCAACATCAATAAAACTAACTTTTGCAACAGCTTGAACAGGACTTTCTTCCCACTTATAAATTTTTTGAGAAATAGGCTTTTTATAAACAATTATAAGCACAACAAAAACTATAAGGATCAAACTTAAAATGATTCTTATTGTCAAAGATGGTTTTGAAAAATATTTAAAATTTAGTTTTGTCATACAAAATCAATCTCACTTGGATCTGAATATTTTTTTTGTCTAAATGGTTTGCGCTTTTTAAACAGTTTCATAATTTCAGGTATTGCATCAATAGCCGCCTTGTAACCTTCTTCCACCATTTCATCAAGACCTTCCGTTTTAGTGGCTTTAAATCTTTTCGTCTCAGGCGCAACAACAACATCGGCATTGACATAACCTTTCACGGCATTGCTCTTCATTAATATTCTAATAGAACAACTTAAAACATCAAAAAGTTTTTGTGAGTCTGTTCCATATGTCCTTTCTTTATGACAATCAACTGCGACAACATAATCACATCCAAAATATCTTGGTATATCTGCAGGAATAGTGTTTTGAAGACCACCATCACAAAGCAACATATCATCAAATTCAACAGGGACAAACACGCCAGGAACACAACAAGATCCTGCCACCGCCTTTGCCAAATTCCCATGAGACAAACAAACTTCTTTTGTGGACTTGATGTTCACTGCAACAGCTGAAAAAGGTGTTTTCAACTCTTCAATATTTATATCGCCCAAAACATTTTTAACAAGATTTTGAATTCCGTCAGTTTTTGATGGAACTAGAGGGATTTTGCTTGTTCGAATATCTTTTGTCCTTATCTTTTTTGCCTCTTCATAAATTTCTTTCCATGTTTTACCAGCAGCAACACAAGCACCAATGATTGACCCCGCGCTAGTGCCTGCGATATAGTCAAATTTTAAACCAAATTCTTCAAATGCCCGCACAACGCCAATATGTGAAAAACCGCGAGCGCCTCCGCCCCCAAAAGCAACACCAATTTTAGGTTTTCGTCCAAACATAATTATCCACCCTTTTAAACATTTATTATATTAAAAACAAGCAAATGCAATGCATTTTGAGCAAGCATTTTCCCAGACTTTACTTTATAGTCCAATTCTTCAAGCAAAGAATTTATTTTTCGAAGTTGCGCTTTTGAAAAACCACGAGCAAGCTCTCGCGCTTTAACAATCGCATATTCTTTAACATTTAAAAGACTTGCAAGTTCTCTATTATTTTGTTCTGAAATAGAAACATAAAATAGTCTTCTAAAATGATTTGAAATCAAAGAAAACACACCTTGATCCTTTTCCATAAGCTTCAATAAATTAAGTGCTTTATCTCCATTTTTTTTAGAGAGGGCCTCTGTAAGTTCAAAAACAGAGAATTCTATATCTTTAACCACCACGTCATCAATCATTTTTTGAGTGATTAAAGAATTGTCTAAATCATAACAAACAAGCTTTTGAAGTTCGTTAATAATTTTTGTTAAATATCCATTTGTCGCTTCGATCAAAGTTTCCATGGCTTCACCACTAATTTGCTTGCCTTCTCTTGTCAAATAAGCCACCACAAGTTTTTTTACTGTTTCTTTGTCAAGTTTTCCTGCATCAACAAAAGTAAAACTTTTTTTCAAAAACTCAAAATTTTTAAAATAATCTAAAACAACAACACAAGTCGTCTTTGGAATTTTTAATAAAATGTTTTCCATTTTCTTTTTTTCTGCTTCCTTAACGTTTGCCCCTTTTATGACAACAATTCTTTTTGCATCAGCCATAGGAAGCATTTCACAAGCATTAAAAAGAGCATCCAGATTAAAACTTTCATCAGTTAAAACGGAAATATTAAAATCATCCAAAGTGATCCCACAGGCGTTTTTAATCATATTTAACGCTTTGTCAAACAAATAAAAATCATCACCTTCAACAAGGTAAACACTTGCAATTCCTTCTTTTAAACGATTTTTTAAAGTTTTCAATCCAGCCCCCAAGCATAATTTTTATCAAAATTATAAGTAAAATTCCCCATCATACTAGTTGAATAATTCGCGCTGTCATTTTCGCCACCACTTGCCGTGACTTTTGCTTCAACCCCGGAAAAATCATAACCATTGACAAAAGCAAAATCAAATTTATTTTCGCTGAACAATTGCTGTAACTTTTCTTTATCATTATAGCTTATTTTTTCAATATTTGCAAAAAGAATTTTCAATCCGTCAAATTCTATGACAAAAATTTCTCCGTCTGAAAAGTAGCGGAATTCATCAATAAAACCTTCTCCTGAATAAATCATTTCCGCCCCTTCAATGTTTTTGTTGGCACTTAAAACATAATCAAACCCATCTATACCCCTAACAGCATAAAAATAGTTTTCTTGAAAATTTGGTGTCCCAAGGCACAAAGTCTTCCCACTTTTTGTTTCAATGACTGCGCTATAATTTCCATAATAATCAATAATGGAAATTGATGCTCCTCTTGAATAAAGTTCTGGTTTGATAAGCGTAAACAACCCAAGCACAAGAGTTAAATACAAAATGCAATTAAATTTAAATTTTGAAGATGCCATAAAGAAATAACTTGCAATCAAACAAATCAAATATAAAATGGAAATTGTGATTGGATCAAAAGGTTTAAGTGAAATTTGAAGATTTGTTGTCGCAAAAAATTCTGCAACAATTCTAGTGAATTCAAAACCTAGTTCCGCAACAATTAAAACCGGTCCTGTGGCTGGAATGATCAAGACTAATAAAACAAGCAAAATTAAAAGCGGAAACAAAATTCCAAAAAATGGCACAACAATCAAATTTGTGAAAAAACTTAATAAATTTAATTTGCTGAAAAAGGAAGCTAAAAATGGCAAAATGCCAATTTGAGTTGCAAAAGAAAGTGCCATCAAATCTGCAATTTTGTCTGGTAGAAATTTTTTCAAAACCTTTGCAAATGGTCTTTGCAAAACAAAAATTGCGCCAACACAAGCATAACTCATCAAAAATCCGACATCAAGAGCAGACAAAGGTGAAATAAAAAGTGTCAAAAGCCCAGCAAAAGATAACGCGCTTACTCCATCGTATTGTTTGCCGAACAATCCCGCCGCAATCAAAACAAGTCCCATTATCATCGCCCTTAAAATAGATGGTGCGAAACCACAAATGTAAGCATAAATTAAGAGCAAACAAAAAGTCAGCACAAAATTTACAAATCTATTAACTTTGCATCTTTTCAAAACCCATGCAATAAGCCCAATCAAAAATGTCACATGCAAACCTGAAACTGTTAAAATGTGAATTATGCCCGAATATCTGTAAGCATCTTCCGTTGTTTCATCAACAAAAGTTTTGTCGCCTGTCAAAACAGCAAAAGCAACGCCCGCATTATATTCACTCATATTTTCAAACAAAACTTCTTTTATTTTTGCCCGCGCTTTTTCATCAAAAGTTTTTCCACCACTGACTAAAACCAAATCCGCGCCATCAACCGATGAAGTGTAAGCAACTTTTGAGCGCAACGCGTTTGAGTTAAAAGAATTTAAAGTAAAAAGTTTAACGTTTTCTAAATCACCTGTATAAGTAACGACATCTCCAACTTCAATTTCTTCCATTGGGTTCCAAACATAAAGCGTAACATTATTGACTTTTTCTCCATCAGCTGAAACATTCTCGATGACCAAACGATAATAACCTTCTTCTTTTGTAATGTCATCAGTAACCCTGCCGGTTATTTGAGCATTTGAAAATTCTTTTCCTAAAAAATTATTATAACTTAAAAAATAAGAGCCATTACCAATAAAGAAGAAAATAAAAGCCAAAGCCAAAAACACAAACTTTCTTTTTAAAATGCTGTAAACAAGAATGCTTAACAAAGCAACAGCCACAAGAACAACATAAAAGACATCTGCGCTATATAATTTTCTTGCACACGCGATTCCAAAAAGAAAACTTAAAAATATCACCACAATAGGACGAAAGTTAATTTTAAAAGTGGATTTTGATTTTTCAAACATAGTTTATTTTGTCTTCAAATAAATTTTACAAAAATCGTAAAAATTCGCAAAATGAAATTGAATATAAAACGCCAAAATTCTCACTCTAAAGCTGATTATATCACAAAAATAAGGGAGATAATTATGTCAAAAAATAAACAAAGCAAGGAAAAAGATGTCTTAACAACACAGGAACATGACAAAAAGTGTTGTGACATTGCGAATTTTGCGACTGTGGAAACAATTGACCCAAATTGGCATAAACTGCTTACAGGTGAAGATTTCATCTTGCCAAATGATGTCCGCGAAGAACTAGCAGAGCTCGAACTTGCGGATTTAAATGACTATTGGAACAGGAGTTATGGAGGAAATAAGCGTAAAACGCGGTGAAATTTATATGGCTGATTTGAGCCCAGTGGTTGGAAGCGAACAAGGCGGGATTCGACCAGTTTTAATCATTCAAAACAATGTAGGAAACAAATATTCTCCAACTGTCATTGTTTCAGCAATTACAAGCCGTTTAGGGAAAACAAAGCTTCCAACACACATTGAACTTCCAAGTGAAAAATATCACCTGCCAAAAGATTCTGTCGCTTTGCTTGAACAAATAAGAACCCTCGACAAGCGCAGATTACGTGAAAAATTAACCTGTTTAGAAGAAGAAAAAATGAAAGAAATAAACAGGGCAATACTTATTTCTTTAGGTTTCGCAGAAAAAAATTAACTTTAATCTTTAAACTCAATATTTTCATGGCTCAAAAGAGCCCTTTTTTTATCTATTCCCCATGCATAACCTGTCAACTCTTTTTTTGCTCCAATCACTCTATGACAAGGCACAATAACAGCAATTTTATTTTGTCCAACAGCATGTCCAACAGCTCTTGGAGAAACTTTTTTTCCAAGTTTATTTTCAAGCATTTTCGCTATTTGGCCGTAACTAAATGACTCGCCAAAAGGAATTGTTTGCAAAATGTTCCAAACTTCAATTTGAAATGGACTGCCAGAAAATTTTACTGGAACTTTTTCAAATGGTTGTTTTTTATCAAAATAGTCATCAAACCACTTAAAAACTTTCTCAAAAATCGGCAAAGAACACTTGCGTTTGCCTTTTTCAAAAGAAATGCTTGTGATAAATTCACCATCACTTACAATTTTCAAACATCCTATGACAGAATTATAAAAATTAACAAACATTTTTGGTATTTACTCCCACTGCTTATTATAAATCAAGTGCCAAAAAATAAAAACAAAAAAAGCCATTCTCGGCTTTTAATTTTGGTAGCCCATAGGAGGATCGAACTCCTGATTCCACCGTGAGAGGGTGGCGTCTTGACCACTTGACCAATGGGCCATAAGAATTTTGCGAAATTATTTTAACAAATATCACAAAATTAATCAAGAGTTTTATTTGTTTTTATTAAAATTTCGCAAAACAAAAGCCCATGCAAACTGGGCTTTAATCGTTAAATTTTTATTTCACTTGATCTTCTTGTTGCTGTCGCTGTCTTTTCTTTTTCTTTTTGATTTTTCCTTGCAACATAAACACCACAAATAAAATCAAAATTGAGAAAGTCATAATTGCAAAGAAAGTTATGATCACAACGAAAGAAAAATCAGTCATTGTGAAAAATTCAGGCATAATTAAACATGTCGCGACAAGCAAAACAAATGAAATGACAATAGTAACCGCTTTTAATTTTGTCATTGGGAAACATAGCCAAGCCAAATTCAAAAATCCCGTAAAAGTCAAAACTAAAGTGATGAGCGTGTTGTATTCCGTTGCAGAAAGAGTGTTGAAATAATCTGAACCTAAAAATATGACAACAAACACATTCAAAAGCATTAGCGCTGATCGTGGAATCGATTTTTTCAAGACTTGTGGAATGAAGTTTCCTTTTATTAATTCGGTGTTTGGTTGGAAAGTTAAAATAAACGAAGGAAGGCCAATCACAAACATTTCCAGCAAGAACATTTGCCGAGGTTGATATGGATAAGGCACAACCATTATAATTGTTGCTAGACACATAATTAGTGTAAACAAAGTTTTCATCAAATAAAGAACAGATGAATTTTGAACATTGTTGACAACTTGTCTGCCTTCTTTTACAACACTTGGCAACGATGTGAAATTTGAATCCAAAAGCACAAGATGAGAAATATTTCTTGCAACTTCACTACCATCTGCCATAGCTATTGAGCAATCTGCTTCTTTTAAGGCAAGTGTGTCGTTGACGCCATCCCCTGTCATCGCGACAACCTTCCCCTTCTTTTTCAAAGTTTTAATAATAACATATTTTTGCTCTGGGGAAACTCTGCCAAACACTGAAAATTCATCTGCGATTTTTTCAACTTCATCAAGTGACATGTTTTCCAAAGAGACATATCTGTCACTTCCTTCAACGCCAACTCTTGATGCAATTTTTGAAACAGTCACAGGGTCATCTCCAGAAATTACTTTAATTTCAACATCGTTTTCTTTAAACCAACGAATTGTTTCAACTGCATCATCTCTAATGTGATCTTCTAAAACAAACAACGCAAGAGTTTTGCTTGGAACAGCTCCAATTTTTTCATCAAATTGTGAAGAGCTTTCGGTCAAAGCTAAAACGCGATAACCTTCAGTTAGTTTTGATTTTAAAAGAGCGTTTTGCTCTGTTGAAAGTTGTGCTTTAACAAATGTCGGCGCACCTAAATAATAAGTCTTTCCATTTTTAAAAGATGTCACTGAAAATTTTCTAGCTGATGAAAATTCAATAACTTCTTTTGGTTTTAAATCGTGTTGTACGCCAAATTTTTTTATTAAAGCAATTCCTGTTGCGTTGTTGCTTTGTTGTGCGCCTAAAATATTTGAAATAATTTTAGTTGTCTTTTTGGCAGATTTGGGATCTATAAAAATTGTTTCTACAACATTCATGGTTCCATCTGTTATTGTTCCAGTCTTATCCAAACACAAAACATTGCTTCTAGACAACATTTCAATTGAATAGATGTCTTTAACAAGAGTTTTCTTTCTTCCAAGTTTCACCACACCAACCGATAAACTGATGGTGATAAGCAAAAACATACCAGCCGGAATCATTCCAGTTAGTGCACCCGCAGTGTTCGTGACTGTCTCATTTATGCCATTGTTTAAAAAGAAAAATTCTTTTAAAAATGTTAAAACGCCTAATGGAATTAAAATTATGCCAATATATTTAATCAAGCTGTTTATATCTTTAAACAAGTTAGAAACTGGTGCTTTAAATTCTTTTGCTCTTGAAGCAATGGTTTGAATGTAGTTGTCTTTGCCGATTTTTTCAACTCTGGCATAACATTTTCCTGAAACCAAAAAACTACCTGAAAGCAGTTCATCTCCAACAGTTTTTTTGATAGCATTTGACTCACCTGTCAAAAGACTTTCGTTGACTTCAATGTTTCCACTCAATATTTTGCAGTCTGACGGAACTTGATCGCCATTTGAAAGAATAATCACATCATCAAGCAAAATTTCTTCAACTTTAACTTCAACTTCTTTGCCATCACGAATAGTTTTCACTTTTGGCAAAGTGACAAGCGACAGTTTTTCCACTGTCATCTTTGCTTTAATTTCTTGAATAATGGCGACAGATGTGTTGCAGAAAATAACCAATAAAAATAAAAGGTCAGCATAAGAACCAACGCATATTAAAGCAACGGCAATAATAAGCCAAATTAAATTAAAAAAAGTGCAAGTGTTTCGAACAAAAATAGAAAAATATGAGCGCGTTGATTTAACTTTTGATGTGTTAATCAAATTATGTTCTAAACGCTCATCAATTTGTTGTTGAGTTAGTCCCACCTCTTGCGAAGTTTCATATCGCACGAGTTGAAATTCCGATTGCTTTTTTTTCATTAATTTAAGAATACAAATAAAATCTTAAAAAGTCAAATAAAAAGCCTATTTCCTTGACAAAATATTTTCAATGAGTTAGAGTATTTTCATGGAAAACAACATAAAACCAAGTCAAAATATGAAAGACCTCGCCAAACTGCTTGGTGGCGATCTTTTTATTGTGGGCGGTTTTTTAAGAAACAGACTTTTAGGACGAAAAAGCGAAGATGAAGATCTTTGCAGTCCTTTGACTTTGGACGAGCTTGAAAAAAAACTTGAAAACAGCGAATTTTTCTTGAAATCAAAAAATAAAAATTTTGGCACTTGCAAGATTATATCCGGCACTAAATCTTATGATTACGCAACATTTAGGAGAGAAACTTATAAAAAAGGTCATTGTCCAGAGGAAGTTGAATTTGTAAAAACCATAAAAGAAGATGTCCTTCGCCGTGATTTCACAATCAACAGCATTTATTATAACATCAAAACACAAGAAATTATTGATCCACTTGATGGCATTATTGATTTGGAACGAAAAAAAATTCGAGCTGTTTGCAACTCTACTTTAAACAACGATGGATTAAGAATTTTGCGAATGATTCGCCTCGCATGCGAATATGGTTTTTCAATTGACAAGGCCACTTATCAATCCGCATTAAACAATTCTCACTTAATTGCAGACATATCTAAAAACAAAATTATTGAAGAAATAAAAAAATTGTTTAACAACACAGACAAAAAAGGCACATTAAAAGGTTTAAAACTTTACAATAAATTTGGAGTTTGGCAAAAAGTAGGATTAAATATTAAAAAAATCAAATTTAAAATGGTCGGCAAATGCGAAGACAAAATTTATGGTCTGGCAATTGACATTGTTGACAGTGTTAAACCTGCAAGCGTTTCATATTTCTTAACGCACCTTTTTGAAGATGCAGGCTTAACAAAAAAGCCTTTATCACAACTAATTAACGTTTTATCAGGATATTATGACGCATTAAATCACACAAAAAACAAAGCATACTTTTTTAAATATTTTGAAAATTTTCCGCAAATAAGAAGTATTTTAAATAAAAAATCAAAATATTTAGCACAAAAATACAATTTCTTTTATAAATACATCATTTCTCATAAATTGGTGATAAGCGTTAATGATTTAAAAATTGGCAAAAAAGATTTAAAAAAGAACTTCCCTTCTTTGCCTGAAAAAATGTATAATAAAGTTTTGCTTGAAGTTTTAAGTGAAGTGTTTGATGGGAAATGCAACAACACACAAGAAGATTTGTTAAAATATATAAGAAAAAAACATTTTCACAACTTTTAAATAATTTTTGTCACTCGTAACATAATAAGTCTATGAGTGAAGAAAAAAACAAATTAAAAAAGAAAAAATGGTCTGGTTTATATTGGGGATTAGGAGCCGCACTTTTCGCAGTTTCGATTCTTTTGTTTTGTCAATTTTATTTTGTTGATAATGCCTCCCCCAATGACACATTTTTAAAAGGCACAATGATAAACGGAATCGATGTTTCAGGTATGACAAAAAATCAAGCTGAAAATGTTATTTCCTATTCTCTTCTTTCAACTCGTGCTGATATAAAATTAACGCTTTCTTATGCAGATAAGACTTGGACTTTCGCTGGAAGTGATTTTGAAGTCAAAGATGAAGTTGGGCCCGTTTTAACAGAAGTGATGAAAGTAGGTCATGAAGGAAATTTCTTACAAAGATATCGTGATCAAAACAAAATCAAAAAAGATGGGCTAACAGTTAATGTTTCTTATAAAACAGTGTTAGGTGGGCTTGATGAAAAAATAGACCAAATTGCAAGTGAAATAGAGTCGCCTGGCGAAGCGCCAGAAATTATTTTTGACCCAAATGCAGATCCAATGTTTTCTTTATCAGAAGGAAAACCTGCAATTGTAGTAGACCGTGGAAAACTTTTGCAACTTCTTGATGATGGGCTTGAACAAGAAAAAAATCTTTCCATCGAAATTCCAATAATAGAAATTCCTTATGAGGTTGATGAAGACGCACTTTTGTCTGCGATAACTAAACGCTCTTCATTTTCGACTAATTATTCTTCTTCCTCGGCTGAAAGAAAGAATAATGTCGCGTTGGCATTAAAAGCTTTTAACGGTCAAGTGTTCTTGCCAGAAGAAGAAGTCAGCTTCAACACAATCACAGGTTCACGAACATTAGAAAATGGCTATAAATCAGCAAACGTTATATTAAATGGTGCTTATGTTAAAGGCGTCGGCGGTGGCGTTTGCCAAGCTTCAACCACCCTTTACAATGCTTTAGTGCTCGCAGATATTGAAATATTGCAAGTCAACCACCATTCTATTCCTGCTAGTTATGTTCCATTGTCTTTCGATGCGATGGTGTCGGAAGGATACTCTGACCTCGTGTTTAAAAATTCATTAAATGCACCAATTTACATTAAAACTTATTCTGACGATGAAAATGTTTATGTTGAAATCTATGGCCCAAAATTTGATAATGACAAAACAATAAAAACACGCGCAGAATTTATTAAAGTCTTGCCACACTCTGGCGATAAAATAATTCAAGACACAACTGGCGAATACGCTGACAAAGTCATTTACAAAGGCGAATATTACAGGGTAAGATATCCAAGAGAAGGTTATGAATCAAAAGGCTATGTTCAATATTACGAAGATGACGAACTAGTAAGTGAAAAAGAAATCAGACACGACAAATATCTGCCACAAGAAGGAATCATCGTTGAAGGAACTGCCGAACTTGGTGAAGGAATGACCTTGCCTGAAAATGATGTGGAATTTATACCACCACAAAAAGTGACTTCAACAACCACGGAAACCGTTCGTGCAAAAATAGAAAAAGAACGACCTTCGGCATACAATCCATAATAAAAAATGCGATTATGTTAACTATAAAAAAACGCTCGATAAAGAGCGTTTTTTATTTTAATCGTTAGCTTTTAAATGATGAAATATTTTCATAAATATCATACATGTTTGCTTTTTGTGAAATTCTGACAACATAGTAAATTGAAGAAGTCGAATTGGTTTTGTAAGCAACGTAAATGTCAAGTGTTGCAAGATCATTTTGATCTGACAATGCAAAGTAAATTGAATTATATGTGATTGTCTGATTTTTGTTGAACACGCTGTAATAAACATCTCCGTTTGCATAAGTCAAAGTTTGATCGTCGATATATTTAAATTCAACATAATATCCAGAATTTATTTTT
This sequence comes from uncultured Clostridia bacterium, assembly GCA_944350115.1. Lineage (GTDB taxonomy): Bacteria > Bacillota > Clostridia > Christensenellales > UBA1242 > Caccovivens. Next base: position 64,499 of record CALVNZ010000004.1, read on the forward strand.
GACAATGCAGTTGAAAGCGTCATATTTTCTTTTTCATCTTCTATTGTATAGTCGCCCAAACGTCCACTAAAAAGTGCCACCAAATATGAAGAAGTGAAGCTTTGATCAAATTTTTCCATAAAGTCTTCATATTTTTGTTGATCAGAAGAAAACTCTCCGTAAGTTGAAGATTGATTATAAATCACAATTCTGTCTGGCTGTCCAATAAATTTAGGTTTTAAATTTGTTGTTATGCAAGCAGCAACAACAATCAAAACAACCAAAACAAAAGCAACGCTCATTAAACACAACGCTGTAATTTTAGCAGTTTTCTTTCGTTTTAATGCCAGATTTTCGTCAAGAATTAAACTGTTTTTAGGCATTATTTATCTTCTCCCTCATCTTTCTTTTTTGTTGTTTTCTTTTGAGTTTTTGGCTTTTGCGTTTGTTGAGAAGATTTATCTTCTTTTTCAACTGTCTCTTCCGTCTTTTTTGTTGAGTTCACTCTCACTCTCTTTGGCTTTTTTTCTGCGTCTGTTTCAACTTTTTGTTCTTCTGGCTTTTCAACTTTTTCTGGTTGTTTTTCCAAACTTTTTACATAGTCGTTAAAATCTTTTACAATGATTTCATATTCTTCCGCAGTGATTATGCCATTTTCTAAAAGTTTTTTGCCTTCTTCAACCTTCATTTTATAATCATTGAGTTGTTTTTCCATTGCTTGTTTTTCACGCAATTTTCTTTCTTTTTCTTTTTGAGATTTTTCTTTTTTCTCCATTGCTTTTGCTACTTCACTTGCTTTCTTGCCTTCCATAATCCTGTTGACTTCGTCAGTGTAAATAGTTTCTCGTTCCAAAAGCAATGTTGCCATTTCATTCAAAATATCCAAGTTGTCGGACAAAATCTTTTTAGCTCTTTGGTAATTAAACGACAATATTTGACGAACTTCATCATCAGCTTCTGCTGCAAGTTTTTCAGAGAAATCATTTTTCATTTGATAATCTCTTCCAACAAAAATTTCTTGTTGAGATGAAAGTGACATAAATCCAAGTTCTTTGCTCATACCCCAATCAAAAACCATCTTGTGTGCAACTTTTGAAGCATGTTGAATGTCGCTTGAAGCACCTGTTGTGATGTCGCCAAAAATCAATTCTTCGGCAATTCTTCCACCCATACTCATTGCAATGTCGTCCATTAGTTTTGAATAGAAAACAAAACTGTTGTCATCATCTGGACGTTGCATTGTGTAACCACCGGCCATGCCTCTTGGAATAATTGAAACTTCTTGCACATTGTCGCAATGTTCAAGTTTTTTGCCCAAAATAGCATGCCCTGCTTCATGATAAGCAGTGATTTTTCTGTCTTTTTCAGTCACCAAACGGCTCTTCTTTTGTGGCCCCATCAAAACTTTGTTAATTCCTTCGGTGATGTCTTTCATGTGAATTGTTGGTCTATTTGCTCTTGCAGCCAAAATAGCCGCTTCATTCAACATATTTTCAATATCAGCGCCAGTAAATCCTGTTGTCAATCGTGCAAGTGTTTTGAAATCAACTGATTCATCAAGAGGTTTATTTCTAGCATGAATTCTTAAAATCCCTTCTCTGCCTTTTACATCTGGGACATTGACATAAATCTGTCTGTCAAATCTGCCTGGTCTCATCAAAGCAGGATCCAAAACATCGCTTCTGTTTGTTGCTGCCAAAACTATAATGCCTTCATTCGGTTCGAAACCATCCATTTCAACAAGAAGTTGGTTTAAAGTTTGCTCTCTTTCGTCGTTGCCTCCGCCAAGACCTGCGCCCCTTTGACGACCGACTGCATCAATTTCATCAATAAACACAATGCAAGGCTTGTTTTTCTTTGCTTGCTCAAACAAATCACGAACTCTCGATGCGCCCACGCCGACAAACATTTCAACAAAGTCAGATCCTGAAATCGAAATAAACGGGACATTGCTTTCCCCTGCAACAGCTCTGGCTAGCAAAGTTTTGCCTGTTCCTGGATTTCCCACAAGCAAAATACCTTTTGGAATTCTTGCTCCCAAATCTGTAAATTTCTTTGGATTTTTCAAAAATTCAACAATTTCTTCAAGTTCTGCTTTTTCTTCATCTGCACCAGCGATGTCAGAAAATTTAACTTTTGTTGATGCGTAAGCTTTTGCACGAGTTTTACCAAATGACAAAGCCCCACGATTAGAGTTTGCCATCATTCTGTAAAGTGCCCAAACCATAACAAAACCAAACACAATAATAAGCAAGGTTGGCAAAAAGTTTAAGAACCAGTTTTCACTAGGTCTTTGTGTGTCATAAGTTATAGTCTTCCCGTCTTCTGTCACAGCAATATCAATTTTTTCAATAATTCTGTTTATATCATTAGAAGAAGAATATTCGAAATAGTAATCTGCATTGTTTGGAAAACTTTGAGCATTTGAACTTCCTTCAACTAGGATATAGCCAGTTCCATCATAATAATAAAGTTCTGTCATTTGCAAATTACGATCGCCAGTTTCTTCGTCATTGTATGTTCCTGCAATGAAAGCATCTACATCACTAAGTTCAATGCGTTTGCCAGGGTTTGATGTGTCAATGAAAAGAAAGCAAAACAGCAACACAACAACTAATATAAGGATCAAATAAGATAATCTGAATCCTCCTTTTTTCTCTTCCAAATTAACCTCCATTTTTATAGATAAAAATTTCTAACGTGATTAGTTTAACACAATATCTTTTTTTTTCCAACTAAAATAAGAACTAAACTATTATTAAACAGGAAATATTGAAACTATGACTTTAAAAACGACATTTTCCAAAAAATCTTCTGGTTGACCAGAAATAGATTTTAAAAATTGTTTTGTTTCGCTTCTTTTAGATTGATAAAATCTCTCATACATATCAATCGTGTCAGCACGATTTTCAATCAAAAAATTTAATGAACTATTAATTTCACTTTTAACTTGTTTTTCGATCATTTCGCGAACTCTATCGCTGATATAAGAAGGTTCTTTTGTTTTTGAAACATCTTCTTTGGCACCATTAGCTTCAAGTAATGAAATATAAAGTTTTAGGTTTGCTGTATAAACAGGAATGCCGTTTTCATATTCAATCCTATCCAAAATTTGCTCCCTTTGGACTTTATATATGAGTTTTGCATTGTCAAAGTTTTCATCAGAAACATTTTCAAGTGTCAAAACCGCACCAGAAATTGCGCTATTGAGCCAATTTAGTCCTCTTAATTGTTCTTTTGACATATGAGATTGTAGTTTTCCATCTTTGATTAAAATACAACTTCCATCATTAATAATTTCAAGTTGTTTTGTGTTGTTTTGAGTGGTTGGTTCACCTTCACTTTGGTTTGAAGATTCTTTGCCAGTGGTTTGTTCCATTGCCCCAGTAGCCTGACTAGAAGAGCCAGATTGCCCACCACTTTCTTCTCCTCCGCCACTTCCGCCAGATTGTCCGCCCCCAGCTCCAGTGACATTGTCAATTTTTGTTATAGGAATGCCATTAACGTCACCCTGCTGAATCGTTAAATGACCTAAAATTGAACTATGAACAGGAGAATAATATCCTTCATAAAAGGAATTGATGGTTGTAAATTTCCAAAACATATAGTTGGATGTGTAAAAAAGTAAATCTTCCAAATTTATGTCAGACTCGCGATCAAGTTCTTGAACAAATTCTAAAAATTGTTTGCTTGTGACATTTGTTGAAATTAAAACGCAACTTTGAGGAAGTGAAGCAATTCTCGCAAGATAATCCAAGGAATTTACAATGTCTTCTTGCAACATATCTTCGCTGACAATCGCAGTATGCGTGTGAAAAAGTGAAATCGTTTTGCCAATTTGCAAGCTTGCATTTGTAAAAGCTTCGCTGACAGAAGGAGCTGAACTTGAAATGACTTCGTATTGTTCAGAATAACTTTGATTTGGATGAGATAGAAAAGTCAAAAGCGTCACTTCATAGTTGTCTTCAACTTTATCAAGCCCAACCGCAGTCACAATCGCATTTGTAGCACTCTCTGACGGAGCAATGATTGCACGCGGAAAAAATCCCAGCGCAATCACGACAAGAGCAAGAAGCATTGGTGTTTTTTTGATGGCGTCAAGAATCTTTTTCATTTCTGCCTCCAAACGTAAAAAGCAAACAAATCAATGGCAAGACATATTGCAAAACGATTGCAAAATATGGGACAATAAGTGTCCCTAAATTTATCACTTGCAAATAATCTAAACTTGACAAAAGAATCAACGAAAGAAAAATCAAATCAAAAGTTATCACGCCATAAAATAAATCTAATTTTGGAAAAAGTTGTTTAAAACATTCACAAAAAGCATAGACTCCAACGCTGATTTGAAACAAAGACAAAAACATAACGGTGATTATTGCAACCATGTCAAGTCTTCCAAGATCAGTAAATCGATAAGAAAAAGTGATGATGTCAGAAACGGCATTTTTGTGAACAAAAGATGTGTAATTGAAAATGCTGTAAAACATGATATACAAAACTACAATAAGCACCATTGCAAAACTTACATATCGAAAAATTTGCCACTGGCCTTTTTTTGTCAGTTCAATTTTATCCATAATCAAAAATAAAACAATGAAATCGCCAAAACAGAATAGATGTTTAAAGCCACCTAGAAAAATATTTTTAATACTTGTGTCAAAAACAATTGGAAACTTGTTAAAGTTTGCAATCGACAATAGTAAACAAAAAACAAAACATGCGATAATGAAAAAATAAAAAAACTCCATGCATCTAGCAATCGGTCGCAAACCTCTAAACACAGACGTGTTGCAAACAAGCAAAAAAACAAACACAAAAATATAAAAAGTCGCATCAAGATAAACTTGCACTCTAAAATACATATACGAAACATTGTAAACCAACAAAATTTTATAAAAAATATAAGTAAGAATAAAAAAATAAAATGTTTTAGCCACAAAAACACCAAGTTTAGTTGCTAAAATTTGATAAAAACTCATGTTAGGAAAATTTCGTTTTAACCTAAAAAACACAAACAAAACACCCATTTCAGCAAGCAAAATCAAAATAATAATAAAAATACTATCCGCCTTTGCAAAATTATAAAGTAAAGACGGCAAAACCAAAATTTTGTTTGCAAACAACATTATGCTTGCAAGAACAGCCGTTTGTCTTGGAGAAATCGTTTTTGTGCTCATTTTTGCCTCGTCAAGTTTTTATTTGCAAAAGATTGTGGTCTAGTTTTCATATTTCTCACGTTATCCATCAAAATTGCATCTTTCAAATCTTTCCTCACTCTCGGCGCAAATGGCGCTAAATATGGGGCACCGTAAGAGTCTATTGATGCCATGTAAGTTATAAGATAAACAACAAGCCCAACAATACCGAGCATTCCCAAAGAACCGCCTACAAACAAAAACAAATATTGTAATAATGAAAGCTGATAAGCTTGTTCAGGCACTGTATAGAGTGCAATTTTAGCAAGAGCCACAATGATGACACCTGGTGGCGAAATCAACCCCGCTTTAACACCTGTATCGCCCAAAATTAAAGCCCCAACAATAGAAGTTGCCAAACCCAAATAACTTGGCAAACGCAAACTTACCTCATACAAAATTTGGAATAACAAACTAATGAAAATCATCTCAAAAAAAGGTGTAAACGGCAACCCTTTTGTCGTGTTAGTTATTGTCACCAAAAATTTAATAGGAGTGACATTAAAATGGAAAATACGCAATGAAATATAACTTGCTGGCAAAACCACTGCTATTAATAGTCCTATAATTCTAACAATTCTGATAAATGCACCATAAACATGTGAATTGTAATAATCATCACTAGATTGTATTTCTTCTAAAAACAAAAATGGCACAGTTAAAACAATCGGCGAACCGTCAACAATGATTGCCACTCTGCCTTCAAGCATTTTTGCCGCAACAATATCAGGCTTTTCAATGCTTCCCACTTGTTTAAAAAGTGATTGCGGGCGTTTTTCTAAAAATTCAATTATGTAATGTGAATCGATGATGCCGTCTATATCAATTTGTTTTAATTTTTCTTCAACTTCTTTGACAACTTTTTTATCCGCTATTCCTTTTATGTAGGCCAAAACAATATGAGTGTTTGAATATTTCCCAACATGCAGGTCTTTTAAAACCAAACTTTTTGTGTAAAATTTTCGGCGAATTAATGTAATGTTTGTTTTTATGTCTTCAACAAAGCCCTCTCGCGGACCTTGTATAACTGCTGAAGTTGGCGGTTCTGCAGGAAGTCTAGCAGGATATTTTTGAATATCAATTGCAAGAAATTGTTTTTCGGATTCAATACACAAAATAACTGTGCCTTTTACAATATTTTCAATAACTTCGTTTTCTTTTATAATTTTGACATCAGCCAAATTAATTAATTTAGATTTAAACTCATCAAGAGAACAAACTTGTTTTGTCAAAGTTAATGGCTTGCACACCCCTTCCATAAACAATTGATTGTCAATCATACTTTTTAAGTAAATAAGTCCAATTTTTTGCGTGCCCAAAGTCTCAATAACTTTCACTGAAACATCCATAGAGTCATTGAGTTCTTTTTTAAAATCTTGCAGTTTTTTTTCAATATTAAAAAACATACCACCTTCCTTGAAAGTAGTATGTCAAAAGATTTTTTATTTATGCTTGATTGACAACTGTGGTTGCTTTGCCAGAAAATGAATTAAATTCATCTTCTTCAGGTTGAACAGTAAGTGTTGTACCCGTTTTGTAGATGCCTTTAACATCAATTTTAATATTCCACACAGCATGAAAAGATTCATAAATTAAATTGTCAGCAATATATTCATTTCCTAGATTATCTCGAATTTTGACTGCTCCAACTTTTTCGCTTGCTACGATCGTCAAAACAAAAGTTTTTAAATCCAAATAAGCATATTCAAACTCTTGATAAGAATGATTAACCACGGTTGTGATTTGATTTGAGCTGTCGCTTTCAATTAGGCCATTACTTTTTGAACCACTTGTGACAAAAACAGTCCTTTCTCCACCAGGTAGTTTCGATAAATCAAAAGAAGTCACATCTGTTTCTATCGATAAAATTTCGTTTCCAACTGCATATCTAATTGTGTAAAAATCAGCCCCACGCACTTCTTCCCATGAAATGACACTTCCATTTATAGAAATCGTAGGAGAAGCGAGTTTTAATTTAAATGTGTAAGAAATTTCTTCGCTATAATCCCCTGATAAAACCCCTGCGGAATCAACATAACAAACCGAAATCTTGTATTGCAAACCAAGTTTTAATTCGCCATTCCACAATTTTTCTGTTAAATCCAAAGTTCTTGTTGATGAATCAAATGTAGTTTCATTGTCATTTTGAACAAACTTGAACCTATATGTGTAATCCTCTCCTGCATCTTCTGCTTGAACAAAAATTTGCTGACCCGCATCAACTATTTCAAGATTTTTACCCTGATTTGGTTTAAGCAGAACCAAACATAAAATAATCACGATCAATGCAACCGCGACAGAAATTCCAACTGAAACACCAATAATAATTTTTTTCTTTTTGCTCACGATCATATTATACATCAAAATAATCTTTTAACAAACCAATTTTAATTGATTTTAGATATTGACAAAAGCAAAGTTATGTGCTAAAATATAGGTAATTGGAGGAAAAGTTTATGAATTTCGAATTTTTAACAACATTTCAATTAACAACATTTGTTTTGGGAATTGTTTTCTCAATATTGACAATAGCAGTGGTTTTCTACACATTAAGACATCCAAATGGATATCGATCAACATTCTTAAAAATATTATTTACAGTTATCATTCCATTTATAATGTTTGTTATGTGGTTTGCATGTGTGTTCGCAGCTTACGAAATCTTAGATTCAAATGAACTTTATATCATGCTCATTTCACTTGCTTGTGGCGTTGGGGTTATTGGAATCACAATTGGAATCGCTTTCTTAATTAACTACATTGTAAAAAACAAAGAATTGGCAAAAGAAAAAGATGAAGAAATTGTCAGCGAAGAAAATGAAAATGAAGAAGAAGCTGAATTAGAAGAAAACCAAGCAGAAGAAACAGTAAATGAAGAAGTTGAAAACGAACAAACAAGCGAAGAAACAGTAAATGAAGAAGTTGAAAACGAACAAACAAGCGAAGAAACAGAATCAGCTTCAATAGAAGAAACTGTAGAATCAAACGAAACAAACGAAAACAAAATTGAAGAAGAAGTTGAAGAAGAAGTTGAAGAAAACAAAGAAAAACAAAACGAGCAATAATAAAAATAAAATAAAAAACGAGTTTTAAACTCGTTTTTTTTGTTTTATAATTTTTTATCAAAAAACCAATTTTGTATTTTTTTCTTATTCTGCTTTTTCTACTTCCCCATTTAAAGCTTCAAAATCTAAATATGGTTTTTCAATTTCAACTTTTTGATCAATAACTGTAAAATCAATAACGTAACTTACCGAACTTGTAACATAAACATAAACGCCTTCAAAAACCTTTGCGCTTCCATAAATGTTTTGATTATTTATTATTCTTACTATATTACCAGTTGATTTTTCTATAACAAAAGTAAATGTTAACGAAGAGAATTCACAAACTGGGATCTCTTTAACCATGGCATTATAATAAGCTTTATAACAATAAGGGATGCTGTCGTCATTAATACTCATGGTAATAACAGTATATCGTTTATCTTGTGTGTTATTTTGAGTTACAACTGTTGTGCTTGAATTAAAGTTCAAAGGTAGTGGCAAAGAATAAATTATTTGAACTTTCTCAAGCATTTCCTCATAAGTTGTTTCTTGAAGACTTGAAACACTTGGATCTAAACTATAAGTTTCATTCACATGGTCAGAATCTTTTGATTTTAAAAGCCAAGCTTCATTTGTTGCTGTGTTTGTGTTTATCGCACGATATTCATCTAAAATATAGCCGTGGTCTGTAAAAAATTTATCAATTGTCGGTTCATAGTAGTAATAAAGTTCTTCCAAGGCTTCATCTCCACATTTTGCAACTGTACCCTTGGCCTTTTGTTCAAAAACCAAATCCTGCCCTAGAAAATTACCCCATGCAAGCAAGTTGATTGAAATGTTTCCTTTGTAACCTTCCCCATTATTTATTTTATTCAATCCATAACTAACAAGCTTAAACGGATCTGTTGGAAGCACAACTGTTTCTTCTTCATCATCATCATCGCCTGGGTCAATAGTTAAATCACCATCATCTCCTTCATCTGGTGTCAAACCTTCAAGTGGATCATCTACTGAAGGCTGATCAGCTTGAACAACGGGTGTAAAAAGGAATCCGACTCCGAGATATGTTCCAATAAGAATCAGAATGAAGAAAATCATAATTGTAAGTTTAATGCTTGATGCTTTCATATGTTCCTTTTATAACTTGTCCACTAAAATTTAATTTTAAAGTTCATCTGCTAGTGTTAGAGATTTGTTGATTGATGAAAAATTTTGTATTGTAACAACATTTGTTGCAACAGTAACATTCATTCCAGAATAAGTCACATTAGCGCTAAAATTTTCCGTTCTAACAATTTGAGTTATAGCACCTGTTTCCTTGTGAATTGTAAACTCGAACGCCACATCACTTGTATACTGCAAATTAGATAATTGTCCATTAGAAAGCCAATAGTTTTTATAACTTTCTGGCAAACTTGCTCTGTCAAAAACAATTGTGATATATTGATAAATTTTTGATTTGTTTGTGTTGTTTGATGTCACCGTTGCATTCTTGACATTAAGCGTTAGTGGAAAACCTTCCCCCTGTATGATTCCAAACTCGTCTGTTATGCTTTCTAATGAAACATTTTGGTCGTTTCTTGAGGCTTGTGACAAATCATAAGATTTATCTGTGTAATTATATGCAGATGTAAATGCTATTTGCCCCTTTTGCGTGTCATAATTTACATAAATTCCACGATAGTAATTTGCAACTTGATTTGCTGCAAGTCCTGTTTCAAACGAATAGAAATAAAAGTTTTCAACTGAAACTTGCTGACCTTCTGAATTTACCCCTTTTGAAATGTCTCCAACAATATGTTGAGTCGCATCGACATCGCCAACTGGTGTTTTGGCCGTGTTAGTCATAGTTTGAGATATAGTGCTTTTGTAACCTTTGCCATCATTAATCAAGCTAATTCCGTAGTTTACAAGCTTCAGAGGATCAGTCGGTAAAATAATTTCCTCTCCGTCATCTTCTTCATCATAATCATCATCTATTTCAATGTCCGGTGGTGGAACATTATCATCTGGCAAAACAGATCCCGAAGAGTCACCTTGTTGTGCCCCTGGAACAGAATCTTCAAAAACAAAAAAACTCATGCCAATATAAAAACCTATAATGGCAATGAGTGCTATAACCAATAAATTATATTTCCATTTTTTAAAAGTCATACCGAACCTTAAAGCCAAACTTCCCCTTGGCTTCAATTAAGAATATCACAATTTTCCCTTTTAGTCAACAAGAATATATAATAAAACCATTTTTTCATAAAAGAAAAAGTCGAATTTTGTCATTTGTTCATTTCATTATATTCTTTATTTAACGATAATATTAACAATTCTTCCTGGAACAACAATTTCTTTTACTATTGTTTTATCTTTTAAAGCCAATTGAATTTTGTCGTTTGCTTTTACAATTTCCAAGACTTTTTGATTATCAGCGTCACTTGGTATGACAATTCTAGTTACAATTTTGCTGTTAACTTGAACGGCTATTTCGACTTCATTTTTTACTAAGTCTTTTTCATTATAATCTGGCCAAGATTGATCAGTTATTTGTTCGCCAAAAACTCTTTCAAACATTTCACTTGTCATATGCGGTGCAAGTGGGTTTAAGAAGATCAAAAATTGCCTAAGTTCTTCTTTTGTGATAAATCCATCTTCTTTGATTTTTTTAACAAAAATCATCATTGCAGAAATAGCGGTGTTAAGTTTAAGGTTTTCATAATTTTCGCCCGCCTTTTTGTTTAACGAGGCAAGTTCAAATCTATGTTCATCTGAAATTTTCTCACCTTTAATCATGTCTTGAAGCGACCAAACCTTGTCAACAAACGATGTTATTCCTTTAATTCCATCATAAGTCCAAGGCGTGTTGTCTTCATAACCACCAAGGAAATGTAAATGCATACGAGTCACATCTGCGCCATATTTATCAATAACTTCAAGTGGAGAAACGCCGTTTTTTGAACTTTTGCTCATTTTCTTGCCTTCATCATCTAAAACAAGCCCACTGCCCATTTTTCTAACAAATGGGTCTCTTGTTGGAACGGCACCAATTTCATATAGGAAATTTTGCCAGAAAAATGCATAAAGCACATGCCTTGTGATGTGTTCTGTTCCCCCAGTATAGCAGTCTACACTGCCCCAATATTTCAATTTTTCAAAATCAGCAAGTTTTTCGCTGTTGTGTGGGTCAACATACCTAAGCCAATACCAACTCGAACCAGCCCAGTTTGGCATAGTGTCAGTTTCGCGTTTTGCATCCCTGCCACACTTTGGACATTTACAATTCACCCAATCTTTTGCTTTTGACAAAGGAGAGTCTCCATTTTTGTTTGGCATATAGTCTTTAACTTCTGGCAAAAGTAACGGCAAATCTTTTTCGCTTATTGCAACTTCGCCACAATGTGGACAAATAACAATTGGGAATGGTTCTCCCCAATATCTTTGACGATTGAAAGCCCAATCTGTCATTTTATAATTGACTTTTTTACGAGCAACGCCCATGTCAATAAGTTTTTGCGCAATCTTAACTTTTGCATCTTTTACAGTCATTCCTGAAAATTCAGCAGAATTTATAAGTTTACTATTTTTTGGTAAATATTCTCCTTTTTCAACCGCTTGCGAAGATGTATCTCCTTCGATTACTTGAATAAAAGGAATATTAAATTTTTGTGCAAATTCATAGTCTCTTTGATCATGAGACGGAACAGCCATAACAGCTCCCGTAGCATATCCAGCAAGAACAAAATCTGCAATATACATGTCAACTTTTCTTCCATTGGCTGGATTTATGACATAAAGCCCTTCAAGTTTGCATCCTGTTTTGTTCTTTTGGTCGCTCATACGATCAAATTCACTACGAAGTGCAGTCATTTTGCGGTATTTTTCAACTTCTGTCCAATTTTTAATGCTGTTTTTAAGTTTGTCTAAAAGTTTCAATTCTGGTGCTAAAGCGACAAAAGTTATTCCATAAACTGTTTCAACGCAAGTTGTGTAAATGTCAAGTTTTTCAACTTTATTTCCTTTTTCATCAAAAATATCAAAAGTTATCTCTGTCCCTTCACTTCTTCCAATCCAGTTCCTTTGCGCTTCTTTAAGGTTTTCTGCCATTTGAATACGGTCTACATTTTGCAAAAGTTTGTCACCATATTCTCTCATTTTCAAAAACCAACTTTGTCTTTCTTCTTGCACAACATCGGAGCCACATCTGTCACATTTCCCACCTTGACTGTCTTCGTTTGATAAAACTGTTTGACATTTTGGGCAGAAATTAACTTTTGCTGTTTCTTTATAAGCTTTACCATGATTAAAAAGTTGCAAAAAGATCCATTGTGTCCATTTGTAATATTCTGGATCACTTGTGCAAATAGTTCTGTCCCAATCAAAAGAAAGACCTATTTTTTGTGATTGCGCGATGACCGTTTTAAGTCCATTAGCAACAAAATCATGAGGATTTATTCCTGTTTTAATGGCTGCGTTTTCAGCAGGCAAACCAAACGCATCTCCCCCTATAGGGAAAAGCACGTTATACCCCTTAAATCTTTTGTATCTTGCAAGAGCATCGGCAGGAACAGTTCCTTTTAAATGCCCCATGTGGAGATTTCCACTGATGTTGTAAAATTCATATAAAACATAATATTTTGGTTTGGTTGGATGAAAATCAACCGCTTTAAAAAGTTTTTCATTAAACCATTTATCTTGCCACTTTTTCTCAATCTGTTTAAAATCCATAAGTTTTCTCCTATAATAACGGAAAAATTTTAGCACTATACAAAAAAAATGTCAAATGTAAACAAGATTTTTAGTAAAATCAGTTGACTTTGTTTTTCTTATCATATATAATAACAAAGTCTAAAATAAATCTTTCCAAAGACAGCAAGTGCTTTGCGTAAATGCCGGATGGCTGCTTGCCGAGGAAAAAGGCTGAGAATGAAATTGCATCTCTTGCACCTTTTTCTTTGGCGCAAGAGATTTTTTTTAGAAAAAAACACAAAACAAAATTTAAGAAGGAGGAAATATGAGTGCTAATTTTGAAGCAAAAAAAGTGATTGTAAACGAAATCAAAGAAAAGCTTTCAAAAGCAAAATCTGTGGCATTTGTTGGATACAACGGTCTCACCGTTGAAGAAGACACAAAAATGCGTAGAGAATTCAAAGCTAATGGCGCAGAATACAAAGTTTACAAAAACCGTTTGATGCTCCTTGCACTTAACGAACTCGGAATCAAAGGTGCTGACAAATATCTTGAAGGCACAAGCGCTGTCGCTTTTGGTTATGATGATGAAGTGTCACCTGCAAAAATTGTTTGCGATTATGCAGAAAAAACCAAAAAGCTAAACGTAAAATTTGGATTAATTAACGGAAACTTCGTTGAAAGCAAGGACATTGAAGCTTTGGCTAAGTTGCCTTCAAAGGATCAACTTATTGCAAAATTGCTTGGAACTTTACTTGCCCCTGCAAGTGCGCTTGTTAGAGTTCTTAATGCCCCTACACAGGGACTTGCGATCGCTTTAAAAGCCATCGCTGAAAAATAATTTTAGGAGGAAAATTAAAATGGCAGATATCAAAAATCTTGTAGAAGAAATCAAAAAGTTAACTATCGTTGAAGTTAGCGATCTTGTAAAAGCTCTTGAAGAAGAGTTTGGCGTAAGCGCAGCTGCTCCTGTAGCTGTTGCTGCTGCTCCTGTTGCTGGCGCTGCTGCTGCACCTGCTGCAGAAGAAAAATCAGAATTCACTGTTGCTCTTAAAGAAGTTGGAGCAAACAAAATTGCAGTTATCAAAGTTGTAAGAGAAATCACAGGTCTTGGACTTGGCGAAGCAAAAGCTCTCGTTGACAATGCTCCAAGCACTATTAAAGAAAACGTACCAACTGCAGAAGCAAAAGAAATTGAAGCTAAGCTTAAAGAAGCTGGCGCAACTGTTGAACTTAAGTAATCTAAATTTTAATTTTAAAAATTGTTTTGTGTTTAAAAAAACTGTGCACGGCACAGTTTTTTTTATGAGAAAATCAAATAAAAAAACGCCGAATAGTTCGGCGTTTTTGTTATTCAGCATCGCTTTCTTCAAAAGATGCAAGCGCTTGTTCAACTTCCAAAATGTCAGTTTTGATTTGTTCGTTTTGAGCTTTCAAAATGTAGTACATTTTTTCCAAAACTGGGAAGCGTTCTTTGTTGTTTTCCATAACTTCATGGCAATGTTGAACTGAAAGTTTAAGACCATCCAAAAGATCAAGTTCTTCAGCAAGCTTCTTTGCTTTTTCTTCATCAATGTCAGCGTAGTTATTTACACCATAAAGCATAACTTTTTGTTTTGCAACGATTGCTTCTTTTCTTCTAAGTTTCTTTTCATCATTTGCAAGAGTTTTGTTAACTTTTGCAAGTGGAAGATATTCTTTTTTGCAAGCACGAAGTTCTTTTTCATTTGCTGAAAGTCTTTCTTGCAATTCTGCACGTTGTTTTAAGTATTCTTCTTTTGGAAGAGTTGGGCCAGCAACTATTTGTTCAGCTCCACTTTCTTTTGCTTCTTCAATTTGTTGAACAAGTTCAGCATATTTAGCTTTTTCTTCTTCAAGAGCTTTCTTTGCTTCTTCCAATTCTTCTCTTAATTGTTTTTGTTCTTCTGATTCTTCAACTGTTTCTTGAACTTCTTCTTCAACCTCTTCTTCGCTTTCTTCTTCAGCTTCTTCATCGCTTTCTTCGATTTCATCTTCATCTAATTGAGATTGAATGCGTTTAAGAATTTCCTCTTTTCTTTTTTCAAGAGCAGCCCTAGCCTCAGCAATTCTTTCTTGTTCTTCGTTTTTTTCGTCAGTCAATTCTTCTGGCACATATTGTTCGCCAACGACCTCTTCTTGAACAGGTTGAACTTCTTCTTGCTTTTTAGCTTCAGCCATAACTTCAGCAACTGCTGGATTTTTCATAGCTTCTTCTTGAACGCTTTCTGGAGCTTGTTCAAATTTTTGAGCAAACTTGTCAACTTCTTTTTTCTTTTTATCTTTAACCTTTTCAGCCTCACGTTTTGGGTCAACAATAGACATAAGCAAATCGCCAAGGAAGAAAATCAAAAATCCTCCTGCAATAATTATGCCCAACACGATCACTACTTGAAGAATAATTTGTCCCATAATAATTACCTCTTTTTTTGTTATTTTTTTATGTTTTTCAGGATTAAACCTGTGAAAACCAATTTTGTTGGTGGAGACGGTGGGAATTGAACCCACGTCCGAAACAAGTTTTAAAAGCTGTTCTCCGTGTTCAGTCTGTTTTAACTTATAAGATTTTTTTAAACAGACAAACTCCAAATCTTATGTGCTTTTAAATTTCTCGTCAATTAAGTGAAAAGCGCACTTACTTGACAACCACTTTTAACTGACGCTGAATTACTTGCAAAGTGGAACAGGTAATCAACGGACTGTTAAGCAGCAGCTAAACTAGTCTTATAGTTATTATTTGCGTTTATTTTTTTGGCACCTTTTAGGTTAGCACCGAAACCACACGCTGTGCACTTTCTCCCTTGCTCCGTCGAAGCCTTATCGCCCCCCTTCCTTCACAACTCTGCGCAATTCTTTTTTTACAGCTCCTTCTTTTTCCGTCGCGCGCTTATCGTAAAGATGTTTGCCTTTTGCAAGTCCAACGCTTATTTTAACTTTTCCTTTGTCGAAATAAGCTTTGGTAGCCATCAACGAAAAGCCTTTTTCTTGAACTTTTCGTCCTAGCTTCACAATTTCGGCTTTATGAAGCAAAAGTTTTCTGGTTCTGCGTTCATCAATTTTTGAGATTTTGTCATGTTCATAAGGTTTAATGTATGCATTTTTTAAGAAAATTTCATCATTTTTAATTAAAACGAAACTTTCATTCAAACTCATGCCATTAACTCTTATTGATTTGACTTCACTGCCCTTAAGTTCGATGCCCGCTTCAACCAAATCTGAAATGAAGAAGTTAAAGAATGCTTTTTTATTGGTTGTGATAACCTTCATTTCGTTATCCATTATACCACCTTTCTTTATAGATTTCAATACCCTTTTTAAAAAATTTTTAAAATTTATGCATTTTTTTATAAATTTTAGCTATTTGCAAGCACAAAATCAATCTTTCTAGTATAAATATTTGCTGAAATTAACCTAACTTTAACTTTATCGCCAATTTTAAAAGTTCTCGATTGATTTTTTAATTCCAAAGATTTTTCCATATAAAGATAGCCAGTTCCTGGCAAATCTTCAATTTTAACAAGTCCCTCTGCGCTGTTTTCAAGGCCAACGAAAATCCCAAAATTTGTAACACTTGTGATTATTCCATCAAAGATTTCTCCAACCCTGTCTTTCATCAAATATGTTCTCCAAAGATCGTCAACTTCTCTTTCAGCTTTTTCACTGTTTCTTTCTGTTTCAGAACTTTGTTGTGCACTTTCAAAAGTTTTTTCTTCTAATTCTTCAAGTCTTAAAGCTGAAAGTTTCTCATTTTTTCTCAAATATTCTTTTATTATTCTGTGAATAGTTAAATCTGGATATCGACGAATAGGAGAAGTGAAATGACAATAAAAAGTTAGTGCCAACCCAAAATGCCCTAAATTTTCATTTTTATAAACGGCTTTTTGCAAACTTCTCAAAATTATTTTGTTCGCCGGCTCGTTGTATGGTTTATCTTTCACGCAATCTAAAAGTTGACTGATGTATTTTGGAGTGACGATTTTTGGGATTTGTGGAACGCTAAGTCCAAGCCCATGCAAAAACTCTAAAACGGACTTAATTTTTTCTGTTGTTGGCTTTTCATGAACACGATAAACAAAAGGAATTTCTTTTAACGAAAAATGCTTTGCAATTGTTTCATTTGCAAGCACCATAAATTCCTCAATTAACTTATGTGCGTCATTTCTTTCTCGCTTTTTAACATCAACGACATATCCATTCTCATCAAAAACAAATTGCGATTCAGCAATATCTAAATCAAGCGCACCGCGTTGCACACGTGCATTTTCCAAAATTTTTGCAAGTTTTCCCATCAATTGGAGCTCTTTTTTAAATTTTGTTGCTTTTGCAGAACTTTCTTTACCAATCAAAATTGGATAAACTTCAGTATAAGTTAAACGCGCTGAACTTTTTATAACGCTTTCTTTTATGTCATATTTAAAAACATGACCATTCTTATCAATTTGCATGATGCATGACAATGTAAGTCTTTCAACTCCTTCATTTAACGAACAAATTCCATTAGAAAGACCAATTGGCAACATCGGCAAAACTTTGATTGGGAAATAAGTGCTTGTTCCCCTTTCAAAAGCGACTTCGTCAAGAATAGTCCCTTCTTTGACATATTCTCCAACGTCAGCTATATGCACGCCAAGTTCAAACCCATCATCGACAAGAGGTTTTATTGAAATCGCGTCATCAAAATCTTTCGCATCTTCGCCATCAATTGTGAAAGTTATTAACTTTGTCAGATCCAATCTGCCTTTTTTTTGTTTTTCTGTCAACGGCGTGTTCAGTTTGTTTGCAAGCACCTCCGCCTCTTCTGGAAATTCTTCATATAAGTTATGCTCACGAATTATTCCAAGTTCCAAAGTTTTGATGTCTTCGCTATCACCCAGCACTTCCAAAACTTCACCACTGATTTTACCATTTGACCTTCTAACCAATTTAACAACAATTTTATCATTAGGTTTGACATAAATTTTTGATTTTAAAAGTGGAATTCTAAACGGAATTTTGTTGTTATCGGGTTCTAAAAACAAATTTTTGCTAACTTTGATAACAGTACCCACAATTTTTTGAATAGGCTTAACGATTTTAACAACTTCACCATCTTTACCATTGTCTGTTGAAAAAAGTTTAACGATCACCTCATCACCATCAACAGCACCCATAGTCATGTTTCCAGGAATAAACACATCTTCTTCGGAGCCAATATCACAAAAGCCATAACCTTTGCTCGAACCATTAAATTTGCCTTTAACATAACCACGAGAAGGCAAAACCAAAAACTTGCCTTTTCTTATCTCAAAAATCTCACCATTTTTCAACATCTTATCAATTTGAAATTTGATTGTTTCAACTGGCAAATTTAATGCATCAGACAAAAACAAAAAAAGATTGTCCGGTTTCGAATAAACCAAACTATCTTTTGCCATTAAGTTTTTAATTTTGTCTTTGATCATGATTTGTTAACTAGTTCAGTAACGAAATAAATTATGACGCAAACTATGATAATGCAAGAACAAATGATCGTTGTAAGTTTTAATTTGCCATCACGCGTACTGCCCTTATTTTTTGAATAATAAGTTTCTTGAATTCCAGTCAAAGGATTGCCTTCACTTGAAGAGTTTGACTGCAATAAAACTGCAATAATAACAATAATTGCACAAGCAACTATAATGCAAAACAAAACATAACGCAAAACAGGTAAAAATGTTGTAATCCAGTCTGCTTGAATTTCATCTGCCAACAATGTTGAAAATAAATTCATTTTTTTAAGCTCCTTTTAATATGTCACACAAATATAAACTAAAAGTGCAATAATTATTGCCAAAAACAAAAAAGAAAAGAAACGAAATTGAAATTTTGATCCTAAAAACCCTTTGAGAAGGTTTGTGAAAAATATGGCCATAAGCGCTACAAAAATAAGAATAACAATGACGAATGTAACATTTGACCAACCTTTAATCCAATTTGAGATGTCAGTAAAAAAATTTCCCAAAAGCGACATCAAACTTCTCCTTTGTTCTCATAGATTATAACATAGGAAAACAATTTTTTCAAGCGCTTTGACTATGAAATTTGCGCGTTTTGTCGTTTTGCATAAAAAAAAGAGCCTTAAACTCTTTTGTTTTTTTGTTATCTTGTTTTGACCGTAAAATTATCAACAAAATCTGCCATGGTATAAAATCCAGGTCTTTGGCATCGCACATATTCAGCCACTTTGCAAATTCCCCTTGCAAACACCTCCCTGTTTTCTGCAATATGAGTTAGTTTGATAAGCTCATCTTGACCATAAAAACTGACTTCATGAGTTCCAACGACATCTCCACCTCTCGCACTTGAAGTAGAAACATCATTTTTTGTTTTTTCAAGTTCTCGTTTCAACTCAACCGCCGTCCCCGATGGAGCATCTTTTTTAAATTTATGATGTTGCTCGTGAATATGAACATCAGATGAAAATCTTTCAGCAATAAACACCGAAGCTTCTTTAAAAACTTCCGCTCCAACTGCCATGTTATAAGCTAAAAAAACAGGAATTTCTTCTGCACACTTTTTTATTAATTTTAATTGCTCTTCACTATGCCCCGTGCAAGCAATCACAATTGGAATTTTATTTTCAACTGCATTCTGCACGCTAAAAACTGATTGCTGTGGACATGAAACATCAATGATGATGTCATATTCGTAAGGAATATCATTTAAACTTCGATATTCCGCATTTTTTAAATCAACAGGAAAAATCAAATGTTGTCGTTTTAAAAGTGAACTAACAACACTTCCCAACTTTCCAGAAGCGCCTACCAAAGCTACTACCATGTTTATTTATTATGAAAAAAAACAACATTTTGTTATACTAAATTTGAAAAAGGAGAATTTATGAAAAGTTATAGAAAAGAATTATGGTTTAATGTTCCTGCTCGCAGAGGACTTGTCAACATTACAAACGAAGTTCAATCCGCAATCAACGAAAGCGGAGTTAAAGAAGGACTGGCGCTTGTGAATGCAATGAACATCACTGCAAGTGTTTTTATCAATGATGATGAAAGTGGGCTTCACAATGACTATGAAAAATGGTTAGAAAAGTTGGCTCCTGAAAAGCCTTACAGTCAATATAAACACAATGGCTTTGAAGACAATGCCGACGCGCACTTAAAACGCACGATAATGGGCAGAGAAGTTGTCGTTGCAATTACAAATGGCAGACTGGACTTTGGGACATGGGAACAAATCTTTTATTTTGAATTTGACGGCAAAAGACGCAAACATGTTCTCATAAAAATCATTGGCGAATGAAAATGATTTCAATTTAAAAAGTTAAAAACAAAAAAAGGATAATATAAATCAATATTATCCTTTTTTATATAAGTTTAAAATAAAAATTAACCTTATTGATTTGCCTTAACTTGTTGATTTGTATTATCGTTTCGTTGTTTGTTTTTATAAAAAATATGGTAAGTTTTATAATCTTTATTTTTTAAATAAAACAATTTTTGAATGTTGTATATTCCATATAAAATAACCGCAAAAATTAATATCAATAAAATTGTATAGGTCCAATTGATAGTAAACCACCCATACTGAACTCGTTCACCAATATACAAAAACTCAAAAGGAACGCCGTTTGAATTATATATATAGAAATAATTAATATTATAACCTAAAACATCATTAAAATAAGAATTTAAAATGATAGAAGGAATTAACATTATGAATAAGAACAAAATTCCCCATAAAAATGATTTAAAATCTATTCTAACAATTTTTAAAATAACGGCATATAGTGCACCCAAAACAATAAACATATGTCCCCAAATATATGCTTGTGCACGAATACATAAAACATCGCTATAATTTGCTAAACTGTCTGCAAAAATTAAAGAAGAATATGCTGCAAGCAAATTTAATGTCCACAACACACTGGTTGCTATTTTGCTTCTAAAAACTAATGCGACAAAGACTAAAATGTTTCCAAAATGGCAAACTTGCAAAGGGATTATTTCAGGATCAAATCCTTTGCTTATGTATATATCAACATTTCTCACAATTAAAATTAATAATGAAATAACTCCGATAACAACACCAACAATATATTTTGTTTTGTAACTTCTATTTCTTAAAATAAAATAAAGAGGAATAAAAGCTATAAACGGAGAAAGCATAAGCAAAATATGCCAAACAGACCACATTTCAAATTTCATTTTTACCTCATTAACCAACTAAAATTAGTATATCTTAAAGTCGAAAATCTGTCAAATTGTTATTAAATTTTTTTTATTATTAAAAACACTGCAAAACAAACTATTTTAAAATTTTAAAAATGATAAATTGCCCAAAGAATTATTTTTAATTATTAATGTTTGCTTTTTTCGGCTTTTCTTCTTTTATTTTATTCTTTTTTTCTTTTTTTAACTGCCTTTTTTGTTTAAAATTTTGATAATTTTGTTTGATTTTATCAAAAACAAACACACAATCATTTTTGAAGTTTTTATGATCAAAGATCATACAAATTAAAAATGTTATTGGTATTAAATATAAAAATGACGGAACAATAAGCCAAAACCAAGGCCAATATTTTTCTTGCCCTGCAAATTCTCCCACAGGAATAGTTTTGAAAAACGAAGGACAAACAGCAGTCAACACAATTTCAAAAGAATTACCTTCTGGCCCCCAAATCAATGAAGTGTTTTTATAAGGTATTTCTGTTATATTATCGCCTCTTAAACCAATGAATCCCAGTTCGCTTTGCAAAATTTGATTAACCATAATAAACATCAAAACACCCAAAAAACAAATTGGAACAAACACCACTCTTTTATAACTTAAAGTGTGTATTTTAAAAAGCACCATAAGAAGTGGAACTTGCCAAATTAAATTGTGATGAATATAAAACCTTACAATATCAAGCCACTCTGATGCTTGATCTACTTTTAACATTGGTTCCATGGGATAAATAATTGAAACTAAACCACTAATTAAACCTATGTAAAACATATAATCTTTTAGTTTTTTGCTTTTTGAAAGAAATATAAACGGAAATAAAAAAATATTCGCTCCGCAAATATTGATAAACCAAGAATCACGCAATAGCCTGCTATTGTCTGTTGAATATGGTGGAATTAAAAACTTTAAAAAATGAAGCGCAAGCGCAAAAAACAATAAACTCGCCAAAACAATTTTTTGTGTTTTTTGCGAGCGTTTTCTTAATAAAAAGAAAAGCCCTAAAAAGCAACCAATGGATAAAATTAATGCCAAAAAATACCAACCATTAAACATTTGTATTCCCATAACAAACCTCTTTACTTTTATATTATAAGTGATATCTTTCAAAAAACAAAGAATTTATTTGCTATTTTGCACAAAATAATGTATTCTAATCTCGTTAAAGGAGCAAAAAATGACTTTTCAAGAATGGATATTTAGTTCTTATCCAAACCCATCAAAAGATGGCCAATGGGGGCTATTGCATATTTTAGTTTTGCTATTTTGTATAGCAATTATTATAGCTATAACATTGTTGTTACGGAAAAAAAGTGAAAAAGCAAGACGCATAGTTCTATGGGTTTTGGCCGCACTCATTTTAACATTTGAAATAACGCGTCGTGTTGTCAATTTTATAAAAGCAGATTACTTCGACTTTAATTCAGTGATGTATTTACTTTTACCAAGGCCATGGTGCGCAATTTCCTGCTGGGCTCTTATGATAAGTGTTTTGGTAAACAAAAAATTCTTCTATAACTTTGCCAGCATAACGTCCCTTCTTTGTGCGTTAGTTTTCTTTGCTTACCCAGGCGTAGGGTTTAATAATGAGTACATTTTATTTGAAAATTTATATTCAATCGCAACTCATTCTCTCGTTTTAGTAACTTCAATTTTATTAATAACTTTAAGATTTACAAAATTTGAATATAAAACATGCTGGAAAGAAGCCATTTGCTACGCAGTAATTTTAGCTTACACTTTTCTAGAAATTTATGCTCTGCAAATTGAAGCTGACCCTATGTATTTTATGCCAGGAAATGATGTCATGGAAATTTTTGGAGTCGGCTATGGAGCATACTTGGCAATCTACATTATTTTCACTCTTGTGTATTTCAATATTTTTTATTTAATAGATGACCGAAAATTCGTTTTTAAAAAATATTATGAAAAAAGAGCTTTAAAAAAACAATCAAAAAACGGAGCCTGAGCTCCGTTTTATTTTGTGATTGTTTTGCGGACAAAAAATTAAATTTATTTCATTATAGTCAACATCATTCTTCAGCGTTAGGACAAGTATAGAAGGAAAAACAAATCATTTTAAATTCCATTTTTGTTTTGTTGCAACAACCATGTTCGCAGGTTCCTGTAGGGCCAGTTGCTCCCGTTGCGCCTGTTGCACCCGTTGCTCCGGTAGCACCATCTTCACCATTTCTGCCATCTTTCCCTGTCGCACCTGTAGCACCAGTAACTCCCGTTGCACCAGTCATTCCAGTTGCACCTGTTGCTCCCGTAATACCAGTCGCACCAGTTATACCAGTAGCACCAGTAGCACCTGTTGGGCCTGTTGCACCTGTTATTCCTGTACAACCTGTTGCACCGGTAGCACCTGTTGCACCTGTAGCACCGGTTGGACCTGTAGGGCCAATTTCTCCAGTGTCTCCAGATCTTCCACTTAAACCAGTTGGACCAGTAGCTCCAGTAGAGCCCGTTGCGCCCGTTGCGCCCGTTGCGCCCGTGGCACCAGTTGCGCCGGTTGCTCCTGTTGCTCCTGTTGGGCCTATTTCGCCCTTATCACCTTTGTCTCCTTTATCCCCTTTATCTCCGCTGTCGCCTTTATCCCCCTTGTCACCTTTATCACCTTGTACACCCTGAGGAATAACAAAATCTAAAAGATGATCACTTCCGCTTCCGTTATCAGTCACAGAAGCAGGCGTGCCAGGTTCACCAGTTGTTGTAGTCCCAATTGTGATTGTCTCTGAGACCCCTGTCGGACCAGTAGAACCTGTTGGGCCAGTAGCGCCGGTGGCTCCAGTTGCACCAGTTGCTCCTTTAGCACCAGTAGCACCTGTAGCACCGGTTGGTCCTGTTGGACCTGTAGGGCCTGGTTCGCCTTTATCTCCGCAATCTCCTTTATCCCCTTGATTACCCTGAATACCTTGAGGAATAACAAAATCTAAAATACGTTGATTACCAATTCCACTATCAGTGACAGACGCCTGCGTTCCTGCTTCCCCTGTTGTAGTCGAACCTACTGAAACAGTTTGTGCAATTCCAGTAGCTCCGGTAGCACCTGTAGCTCCTGTTGCGCCAGTAGCTCCTGTTGCGCCAGTTGCGCCTGTAGCTCCGGTTACGCCGGTTGCACCTGTTGGACCTGTTGGACCTGTTGATCCTTTAACCCCAGTAGCACCAGTTGGTCCTGTTGGACCAGTAGCGCCTCTTGCTCCCGTATCACCTGTTCTACCGCTAATTCCTGTAGCTCCGGTAGCTCCTGTTGGGCCAATTAAAGGTTTTGAGTTTTCTATAATAATTTTTGTGCCGTCAAAAGGAAAATCACAAGCGCACATATTGCTCATAATTATACCTCCTTTTCGGTACATTATCATTTTATTAAATACAGAGACAAATGTTACACAAGTCAAATAAAAATAAATCATGCTAAAACAAATAAAATAATTGACAACTGGAATTAAAATTGATATTATAAAAACGTTTTTAAAAATAAATGTGCCAAAATACTTACGAGGCTCGGGGTAAATCACCTCCTTGGTAAAATAAAAAATGGCAAATTTTACCACTTAAAAAACAACAAAATTTAACTCAAAAACTGAATATGCTAATGTAGCACAGTCGGTAGTGCACCGCCTTGGTAAG
>CALVNZ010000005.1 GCA_944350115.1 uncultured Clostridia bacterium
AGGCATTTGACAAAAAGTCGGGTGTCACCAAAGTATTAAAACCCTTTGGTTTTTATTTTATTTCCTTATTTGATAACGAAACCTTTTTATTAATTGCAAAAAAAAGAAGACTGATTTCGGTCTTCTTTTTTTTATTTATTTAATTCTTACAAATGGTTCAATAGTAGCAACTTCTTCGGAAAACAAATCATTTATTTGTTTTTTATGATATAGTTCATTAGCAACGCTGTGGTTTTGATCAACGTATAATCCACTTAATAAAGAGCTTTCTTCTTCTATCAATTTATCAAAATTTTCTTTTACTTGTTGATTATATGGATTTTTACCATACGCAAAATAGATGTATGCCGTTTTTAAAAATTTTAATTTTTCTTCTTGAATATCAAATAAATCAGCAAAATCTACAAATGTTTGACTGGTTATTATAGTGTCTATTTGATCTATATTTGAAATGTCATCTTTTGCATATTTAATATGTCTGTCGACATAATTTAAAAGCCAAAGACTTTTTTCATAATAGTTTTGCGCTTCAAGCAAGCAAATGGACATGTATTTTAAAATTTTACTCATGTCTTGCTCAAAGCAATATTCAAATTCATCGTCCTTTTGCAAATCATCCATTTGTTTTTCATAAAAAGATTTAAGATCGCCTAAAATTCTTCCAAATTTAGAATATTTGTAACTTGCCAAAGAGTGACAATCTTGCAATTTTTTTAATTTTTTTTGTTTGCTAAATTGAGGGAATATGTTTTTTGGTTGTTTCATTTTTTTATCCTTTATGAATTATATTTTATCATATTAAAAATTATTGTCAATATCAAATTTGTTTGGAAAAGAAAATTTTGTTTGTTATAATTGAATCAGAAGATGATTTTTAAAAAATATTTTAATAAAGACGCAGACAGCGCAAATCTTTTTGCTGAGGAATTTCATATTTCTCCATTTGTTATGGAGATAATTTTGTCGCGTGGGATTAACACGCGTGAAAAAATTGAAGAGTTTTTAAATCCTAAAGTTTTTATTGATCCATTTTTGCTGGACGGAGTTAAAGAATTTTGTGAAAGAATTGAGTTGGCATCTCAGTTAGGGGATAAAGTTGTAATTTTTGGCGACTATGATGTTGATGGAGTTTGTGCCACCGCGATTATGATTAAAGCTTTAATGAGAAAAGGAATTAAAGCCAATTATTACATGCCTAATAGATATGTTGACGGATATGGTTTGACAAAAGAGACTATTGACAAAGTTATAGACAAGTTTAATCCAAACTTAATCATTACTGTGGATTGTGGTATTTCATGCCATGATGAAGTCGAGTATGCGGCATCACGGGGCGTTGAAATCATCGTGACAGATCATCATGAGCTTCCTGAAATTTTGCCAGAGGGTTTAGTTATAAATGCCAAAAAAGAAGGGCAAAAGTTCGGTTTTAAGGAATTGTGTGGAGCGGGGCTTGCTTATAAATTAAGCGAAGCGCTTTTGGGGCAAAAAGGTGTGGAAGATTTGCTTCCTATTGCAGCCATTGCGACTATTGCAGACATAGTCCCTCTTTTAAGCGAGAACAGAACTATTGTCACAAAAGGCCTCAAACTTTTTGAAAGACATTTGCCAATAGGGCTAAAGGCATTGATGAAAGAAAATAAAGTTTCACTTTCAAAACCTTCTTCATCTGCGATATCTTTTAAAATTTCACCAAAACTTAATGCTTCTGGAAGAATGGGTGATGCTTCTGATTCATTAAATTTGATTTTAGAGTCTGACCCTGTGAAAGTTAAAAAATACATCGAAAAAATAAATGGGCATAATTTAAAACGGCAGGCTTTGTGCAACAAGATTTATGATGAGGCAATTAAAGCGCTTGAAAGAATTGACATGAAAAAGATTCGCGTGATCACGCTTGCTTCAAAGAAATGGGATCAAGGTGTGCTTGGAATAGTTTGTTCAAGGCTTGTTGAAAAATTTCATCGACCTGTGTTTTTGTTTGCGCAAGAGGGAGATGTTTTAAAGGGGTCGGGTAGAAGCATTGATGACATTAACATTCATTCCGTTTTATCTTCTTTAAGTGATATTTTAGTGACTTATGGTGGACATTCTATGGCGGCTGGTGTGACAATTAAACTTTCAGATTACAAGGATTTTACAAACAGAATAAATGCTGTTATGTTTGAAAATGTAAATGAACAAGCGTTTATGCCGATCACTTATTATGATTCTGACATTTCACTTGATCAAATTGATGATGTATTGTTAAAGGAGCTTGCTTTGTTGGAGCCTTGTGGTTGTGCTAATCCTACGCCAAGATTTAAAATTACTTCGCAAGAATTGTCTTTGCAACCAATGAAAAGATTTCCAGAACACGCAGAAATCAAAATTGGAGATTTCCCATTAATTTATTTTAATTACACACAAATGGCAAAAATTTTGCGTTTTTCAAGGCAAAAAAGTTTTATTTTTGAATTTCAAGAAGGAGAAAGAAAAGGGATTATAAATTATTTTGATGGCGGGTCATTTATCGCGCAAGACGCAAATAACTATGTTTTTCCTGTTGAAGTTGAACAATTAAAATACGAAAAATCTTCGCCCGCTAAATATAATTTTTATCAAAAGGAAAACCTTTTGGAATTTGTTTCTTCAACATTTTCCACGGTTTTTGGCACAGCTTTTGTTGCGTTTAATGCTTATGATTATGTGGATTTTGCCAAAAATTATTCTGGACAAAGTTTGTTTTACTATGGGATTTGTGATAATTTTTGTGCAGGGTATAATAGTTTGTTATTATCGCCAGAAGGAGTGGATTGGGTCAAAAACTTTTCAAAAATTGTCTTTTTAAATCCAATTTTAGAAGAAGGCTATATTAGTGAAATTAACAAAATCACATCAGCTGAAATTTTTGTCCCTATGGACAAAACTCCGAACATGAATAGATATAAACTCTTAAATTTATCGCGTGAAAATTTTGGTAAAATTTATTCTATTCTTGCTTCAAAAACAGGCGTGTGTTTTTCAGATGTTTTTGATTGCTTTGAAAAACTTTTCGCTTTGAAAAAGTACAAATTTATAGATGTTTATGTTGCAATTCAAGTGTTTAAAGAATTAAATTTACTTATTATGGAAGAAGGTTTGTTTTTTAAGTTTAAAACCGTTAAGAATATTAAGAGAAATTTGACAGATTCAAAAATTTATAATAAACTGAGTTTGATAAAAAATATTTATAAGGATGAGAAATGAAAAAAACTTTGGTGTTTAAGGAAATTTTATCCTCATATAAACTTCAAGAAAAAGATAAAATTTTAATTTTAAAACTTTTAGATGATAAAATAGATTTTGATAGAATTGATGAGATTCTTGATTTTATGACGGAACTTAAACTTGATAAAAGCTCACTGATAGGTTTTTTGGCATACCAACTTTATAAAGTTGATCAAGAACGCGCTGAAAGTTTGCTTAAAGAATTGACTAAAGATGAACTTAAAATTTTTGAAGGTTTCAAAAGTTTGAAAGAAATGAGATATCTTACAAGAACTGAAGAAGTTGATGATATTAGGCGATTGTTTTTGGGGCTTGGCAAAGACTTGCGAGTGGTTATTATTAAACTTGCAGGCATATTGTATGATGTCAAACATTTGAAAGAACCATTAAGCGAAAAAGACAAGGACTTTGTTTCTAATGTCAAAGAAATTTTTGCTCCTTTGGCAGAAAGACTTGGGCTTTCTACTATGAAATCTATAATGGAAGATTATTGTTTTAGATATCAAGATCCTAAAATGTACAATATGCTTGTTAATTCAATCGAACTTAAAAAAGATGAAAATGACATGCAAATTGAAATAACTAAATTTCGGTTGCAAAAAATATTAGATGAACTTGGTATAAAAGGAGAAATTCAAGCAAGACAAAAACATGTTTCTTCAATTTTTAGAAAAATAAAAACTCAAAATGTGACGCTTGCACAAATTTATGATTTAGTAGCGATGCGAGTTTTAGTCAATACTGTTGAAGAATGTTATGCTGTTTTTGGCAAAATTCACTCAATATATAAACCTATGCAGGGAAGAGTTAAAGATTATATTTCAAATCCAAAACCAAACGGCTATCAAACTTTGCATACAACTGTCATTGTTGAAAATCAAAGACCACTTGAAATTCAAATTCGCACTTTTGATATGCACAAAAATTGCGAGTATGGTGTTGCTGCGCATTGGATGTACAAAGAAAAACGCGACAAAATGGCAAAGCTTGATCGAAAGATAAGTTGGTTTAGAGAGATTATGGAGAAAGCACAAAATTATTCATCAGAAGATTTTGTGGAATCTTTAAAAACAGATCTTTACACTGGCGAAATTTTTGTTCAAACGCCAAAAGGGAAGGTTTTGGAATTTCCAGTTGGAGCAACTGTGATTGATTTTGCTTATTCAATCCATTCAGACATTGGAAATCATTGTGTTGGTGGAAAAATAAACAACATCATGAAGCCACTTTTCACAGAACTTAAAAATGGCGATGTTGTTGAAATCATCACAAATCCAAATTCAAAAGGACCGTCAAGAGATTGGTTAAACCATGTTAAAACTTCCTCTGCGCGTGGCAAAATTAAATCTTTCTTCAAAACCGAAATGAAAGAAGAAAACATTGCCAATGGTAAAACAATGTTTGAAGAAGCGGTTAGAAACAGACAATTCCTGTCATCTCAACTTCTTGAAGAAAAATATATCGAAGAACTTTTGTTCAAATATTCAATGGATTCAATGGATGAGCTTTATGCTGCAATAGGCTCGGGCTCTTTGGTGGCTGCGCAAGTTGCAGGAAGATTTATTGCTTTATATTTAAAAGATCATAACTTACTAAAAAAACGAAATGAATCTATTAAGATAAAAGAAAATAATGATGGAGTCATTGTGGATGGCACAACGGGGCTTCTAGTTAGATATGCGGGCTGTTGTCACCCTGTGGCTGGCGATGATATTGTTGGCTACATTTCACAAGGCAAGGGTGTTACTATTCACAGAAAGGATTGTTTAAATTTAAAATACTTGGATCCTATGCGAATAGTAAACGTCGAATGGGAAGAAAAAGCACAAAGAGATTTTATAATCGAAATCAAACTTATCGCTGAAAAAACGCCAACAATTTTAAATAAAATTACTTCAAACATAACCGCTTCTAAAATTTCGTTGCGTGCTTTTGAAGCAAAAGAAACTTCTGACCAAATAGAGTGCAATATCATTGTTTTTGTGAAAAGTCGTGATGAAGTTGAAAATATTGTCAACATGCTTTCACAAATCAATGGTGTGAAAAAAGTGACAAGGATAAATTGATGATTAAAACCAATTCAGAATTCAAAAAAGAGCTTGATGATTTATTGATCATGTTTTATGATCAAGATTCTGTCATGGACATTGTTCATGAAGAAATGAGAGCTGGCAAACTTTTTGAAATTTTTAAATGCCATGGGAAAACTTTTGAATATGAATATAATGACCCAACGGGAAGCGAATTAAGACAAAAAAGTTTAAGAAAAAGATATGCGCTTTTGTCATTATATAAAATGCTTGTGAAAATGGAAGGCAGGACTTTACCGTGGGGAAGTTTCACTGGCATTAGACCAACAGCACTTGCTCGCACAGGAATTGAAAGCGGAGAAACAAAAGAACACACTGTCACTGAATTTTTAGAAAAAGAATTTATGATAAGCAATGAAAAAGCCGTGCTTGTTTCAAAAATTTTGAAAAATCAAAAGGGAATTATTAGGAACGACCACTTAATTGATTTTTATGTAAATATTCCAATTTGTCCATCGCGATGTTTGTATTGTAGTTTTATTTCTAATGAAGTAAAACAAGTGAAAAATCTTGTTGAGCCTTATATAGATTGTGTTATTAAAGAAATTAGAGCCATGAAAAAGCTTATTTATGACAAAGCTTTGATTGTGCGAACAATTTATGTTGGCGGAGGAACTCCGTCTGTTTTGGAACCGTCGCAACTTGATAGATTGCTTGACGAACTGACTTTTCCAGTCAATGAATTCACTGTCGAATGTGGAAGACCTGAAACCATCACAAAAGAAAAACTTGATGTTCTTGAAAAACACGGCGTAACAAGAATTTGCATCAACCCGCAAACATTTTCTGATGCAACGCTTAAAAGAATTGGAAGATTACATAAAAAAGCTGATGTTTTTAACGCATATGCTTTGGCGATTGAAAAAGGCTTTAAAGTAAACATGGATTTTATTGTTGGTTTGCCAGGAGAAAAAGCGGGGACGATCACAAAAACTTTGTCAACTTTATTAGATTTGGCTCCAAATAACATCACACTGCACACCCTTTCGCTTAAAAGGGGAAGCGCACTTTTTGAAAATCATGAGCAACTTGGATTTAAAAATTTAAACAAAGTTATTTCAAAATGTGAAAGTGATTTGATGAACGCAGGTTACAAACCTTATTATCTATATCGTCAAAAATATCAACTTGGTGGACTCGAAAATGTCGGTTTTTTTAGAGATGAAGATTTGTGTCAATTTAATATCGATTCTATGGAAGAGACGGCTTCAATCATCGCAGTGGGCGCAAATGCCATCACGAAAAGAGTTTTTAGCATTGAAAATCGTATAGAAAGAGAGCCAAATGTCAAGTTTATAAAAGATTACATTGAAAGAGTTGATGAAATGATTGAAAGAAAAATCAAACTTTTTGAAAATGTTTAATTAATCACTTTACAAAAATTTGTTTTTGTGCTATATTATCAAAGTCGATAAGACCTAAACGCAGTAAAACGACAGCCTCTGACGTTTAACTTCGTTTCAAGGTGTCAAGTATTAATGGAGGTTGAAAATGGATTCAGAAAAGAAACAAGCAATCATTAATCAATTCAAACAATCAGAAAATGACACTGGTTCAGTTCAAGTGCAAGTCGCACTTTTGACAGAAAGAATCAATCATTTGACTGAACATTTGAAAACTAACCACAAAGACAATCATTCAAGAAGAGGATTGCTTCAAATGGTTGGTAAAAGAAAAGGTTTCTTGCTTTATCTTAAAGAAAAAGATATTGAAGCTTACAGAGCTCTTATCAAATCACTTAACATTAGAGATGTTAAATAATCATTAAAAGAAAAGGGGGTGCGAATGTTTTTTTGCCCTCTTTTTTAAAAATTAAAGGAGATAGTTATGATTCACGGAAAAAAATTTGAAATTCAAATAGGAAGAGATTTAGTCACATTTGAAACTGGTGCATTAGCTGAACAAGCGAATGGTCATTGTTTGGTTCGTTGTGGCGAAACTGTGGTTATGGTCAATGTCACTATGTCAAAAGAACCAAGACCAGGCATTGATTTTTTCCCATTAGGTGTTGATTTTGAAGAAAAAATGTATTCAGTAGGGAAAATCCCAGGGGGGTTCAAAAAGAGAGAAGGAAGGCCTTCTGACAAAGCTATTTTGACTTCTCGTTTGATTGACAGACCTTTGAGACCATTGTTCCCAAAAGGTTTTTACAATGATGTTTCAGTTGTCGCAACAGCACTTTCTGTTGAGCCTGACCATGCACCTGAAGTTCTTGCTATGCTTGGTTCAAGCTTTGCTTTGTCAATCAGTGACATTCCATTTGAAGGGCCAACAGGTTCAGTGCAAGTTGGAATGATTGACGGCAAGTTTATTTTAAACCCAAATCAAGAAGAAAGAGAAAAATCACGCATGGCTTTGACTGTAAGTGGAACAGAAGAAGCTGTTTTAATGGTTGAAGCGGGTGCAAAAGAAGTTCCAGAAGAAGTTATGCTTGATGCCATTATGTTTGGTCATGAAGAAATCAAAAAGATTGTTAGATTCATAAAGAAAGTAAAAGCAGAAATTGGCAAACCATTAAATCCTAACATTAAGTATGAAGTTGTGCCAGAAGAGTTAAATAAAGCGGTTCGTGAATATGCTGACAAGCTTTTGGATCACGCCCTTGACACATTTGACAGAGAAGAAAGACAAAATCGTCAAGAACAAGTAGATATTGATGTCAAAGCTCATTTCGCTGAAATTTTCCCAGAACAAGAAAAGTTTATTGGTGATGTTTTATACAAAATGACCAAAGAAAAAGTTAGAGCAAAAATATTAAACAAAGGAATCAGACCAGATGGCAGAAAACTCACTGAAATTCGTCCAATTTGGAGTGAAGTTGGTGTTCTTCCACGTGTTCATGGATCTGCTGTTTTCACAAGAGGTCAAACACAAGTTTTAACATCTTTAACGCTTGGAACTGTTTCTGACATGCAAAAATTGGAAGGTCTTGATGATGAAGAAGTGAACAGATATGTTCATCATTACAATATGCCTCCTTATGCAACAGGGGAAGCTAGAAGTTTGAAAAGCCCAGGAAGAAGAGAAATTGGCCATGGCGCACTTGCTGAAAGAGCACTTGAACCAGTTATTCCATCAGAGGAAGAATTCCCTTATGCTTTGAGGCTTGTTAGTGAAGTTACATCATCAAATGGTTCATCTTCAATGGCAAGTGTTTGTGGTTCAACTTTGGCATTAATGGATGGTGGCGTTCCTATTTCATCTCCAGTTGCAGGAATTGCTATGGGGCTCATCAAAGATGACAGCTCGAAAAAAGTTGCTGTTTTGTCGGATATTCAAGGGCTTGAAGATTTCCTTGGAGACATGGACTTTAAAGTTACAGGAACTGAAAAAGGTGTCACTGCAATTCAAATGGACATAAAAATTCACGGGCTTGACAAAAACATTTTGCACACTGCACTTTTACAAGCGAGAGAAGGGCGTTTGTTTATCATGAAAAAGCTTCTTGAAACAATCAGTGAACCAAGAAAAGAACTTTCAAAATACGCTCCAAAGATAATTTCATTTATGATTGACCCAGACAAGATTAAAGATGTGATTGGCTCTGGCGGAAAAACAATCAACAAAATTATTGATAAAACAGGTGTTAAGATTGACATTGAAGATGATGGACAAGTGTTCATTTCTTGTGAAGATATTGAAAGGGCAGAAAAGGCGAAATCAATCATACTTGCAATTGTTGAAGATTTGATTGTCGGAAATAAATACACAGGCACAGTAGCACGCATTATGCCATTTGGTGCATTTGTTGAATTGGCAGGTGGCAAGGAAGGAATGATTCACATTTCAAAACTTTCTTCAAAACGCGTTGAAAAAGTTGAAGATGTTGTTAAGATTGGAGATGAAGTTGAAGTTGAAGTCATAAAAATTGACGACAAAGGACGAGTTGACATGAAACTCGTTGAAAAGAAATAATTTTAAAGCATTAAAAAGAGCAGAGGGTTAAAACTTTTGCTCTTTTTTTGTGTCGAAAAAAAACTTATTTTATAAAATCGGCAAAAACTGTTCTTTTAATAAAAAGTCTCGCATAAGTTATGGCATGAAAAAGTTAAATGTGTTCATTTTTAGAAAATATGTTGTAAACATCTGTATTGGATGTTTGTTAGTTCTTATAGGACTAGCAGTTTATTTTGGTGTCACTTTTGGTGGCACAAACAAAGAAACAAGTGCAGGCCAAGGAGCAATCTATCAAGGAGACACAAGCTCAAACAAAATCAGCCTTATGATCAATGTTTGTTGGGGAACTGAATATCTCAATGATATGCTTGAAATTTTAAATGAAAAAAATGCAAAAGTGACCTTCTTTGTTGGTGGAACATGGGTGGCTGACAATGAACAAATGCTTGTTCAAATGGCTGAAAATGGTCATGAAATAGGCAATCACGCTTATTCTCATAAAGACCACGACAAATTGACAGCAGAAAGTTCAAAAAAGGAAATTTCAACAACTCACGCGCTTGTTAAAAGTATGATAGGGAAAGATATGACTTTGTTTGCTCCTCCAAGTGGCGCTTACAATTCTCAAACAGTCGAAGTGGCGGAGGAATTAGGCTATAAAACCATTATGTGGACGCGTGATACAATAGATTGGCGCGACCAAGATGCTGAACTTATTTATAATCGAGCTATCGAAGGCGCAAAAGGTGGAGATTTGATTTTGATGCATCCAACAGAATGCACATTGGAAGCTCTTCCAAGAATTATTGACACACTTCAATCACAAGGATTTGAGCTTGTAACGGTGTCGAATAATTTGTCAGGGCTTGAAAATTGACATTTTGTGAAAAAAATAATGCTTTTTCTTAAAAACATATTTGTCAATTATTTTTTACTATGATATAATAAAGTATCATGGCAAAGTATAAAGTTCAAAAAAATAAAAGAACCATATCAGTTCGTGCAAAAAAAATTATAGGCATTTCATTATTAGCATTTTCATGCTTAATGTTTTTCTTCTTGCTTACAAACCTAGTTGGTTTTATGCAAGATTTTTTATTGGGAACTTTTGGTTATTTTGCTTATCCACTATTTATTATGCTTTTTTTAGGTGGGGCGGCTTTATTAAATAACAAAAAATACAAACTTTCAAAAAAATATGCGATATTTTTATATCTTACTATTTTCATGCTTTTGTGCATAATTCAACTTGCAATCGTCGGCGATAAGTCGGGCTCTTTTGGCGAATATCTTGCGTTAAATTATTCCAAAAAACACACCGCTGGTGGCATAATTATTGGTCTGTTTAGCACCAGTATTCTTTACATGACAAACTATGTTTGGGCGTTTGTTATTTTCTCCGTTTGTTTTGTAATTTGTCTTGCTTTATATATTGATTCAATCATTTATATGCGAAAAAACAGAGTCAAAGAAAAACCTGTTAAACTTGCAATTAAAGAGGTTAAAGAAGAAAAGCCAGAACAGGAAGAAATCAATGTTGTCATGAGTGGAAACATAGAGAAAAAACTTTCAAGACAAGAAGCGATTAAACAAAAATTGGGGCTTTCTCGCAGAACAATTGCAGAGCCTATTCAGGTTGAAACTCCAAAACAGCAAACTGATCCAAGAAAACTTGAAGGCGAAGAATTGAAAAAATATTTATTGACACCACCAGAATTAGATGTCAACAATTTCTTTAATGAAAGTGCAAGAGCTTATGTAAGAAATGGTGTGACAAATGATGTCACCAGACGCGAAATAGACAGAAATTTAAATTCTTTAAAGCAAGAAAACAATTCTCCAATTATTTCAGATTCTTCTCCATTAAAAGTGTCTACGGCGCAACCAGAACAGCTGGTTTCTGAGGCTGATGATATAATAAGAGAAGTTATTGAGGAAAGCAACTTTACTCGTGCAAGTCAGCTTTCAGTTGAGGACATCCAAAACGAAGAAAGAGTTTCTTCAAACGAAACTCGCTCATTTGAAAGAGAAAACAGAGATTTTGGAAGAGATTTGAGAAGGGATCGTAGTTTTGATTCAACTGACAGAAAACCTATGAGTGAACGAGAACTTGCTGATAGAATAACAGCAGGGGCGGAAGGTCGTGCGGATTTTGATAGAAACAGACGTTTTGTAAATTTAAATAATAACGAAGAAGAAAAAACAGAAACAAAAGAAGAAGATGTTAAGCCTTATCGTTATGTCCGACCTTCAATTGATTTGGTGACAACACGCTCAACAGATATGAGTGACCTTGATGACGACATTGCAACCAAAACAATAATTTTGGAAAACACATTGCAAGAGTTTGGCGTTCCGGCGAAAGTTCAAAATGTTGTTATAGGACCAGCCGTGACAAGATATGAACTGGAAATGCCAATGGGAATCACTGTTAAAAAGATTCTCAATCTTTCAAGTGATATTGCTTTGGCTTTGGAAGCAAACGGGGGAGATGTCCGTATTGAAGCACCTGTGCCAGGAAGAAATGTTGTGGGCATAGAAGTCCCAAACGATAAAGTTGCAACCGTTTCACTGCGAGATGTTTTAATTTCAAACGAATTTAATTCTGCAAAATCACCTCTTACCTTTGCAGTGGGAAAGGATATTTCCGGGAACATTAAAGTTGGCGCATTAAACAAAATGCCACACCTTTTGATTGCGGGAACAACAGGTTCTGGTAAGAGTGTTATGCTTAACAACATCATCATTTCTTTGCTTTACAAGTCTTCGCCAGAAGATTGCAGACTTTTGCTTATAGATCCAAAACAAGTGGAGTTTACGCCTTATGAAGGGATTCCGCATTTAGTTGTTCCAAAGGTCATCACTGATGTGACAAAAGCGGCAAATGCTTTGCAATGGGCGTTGGATGAAATGGAAAGACGTTTTAGATTAATTCGTGAAGCCAGAGTAAAAGACATTGATGAATATAATTTCACGCCAGAAGTCTTGAATGGCAAAAAGAAAAAGATGCCTTACATTGTTATAATAATTGATGAGTTTGCTGATTTTATAATGCAAGGCAAAAAAGAAATTGAAGATAGAATCATCAGGCTTGGACAAAAAGCAAGAGCGTCAGGCATACATTTAATTTTAGCTACACAAAGGCCAACCGCCGAATTTGTAACTGGTGGAATAAAAGCAAACTTCCCTTCGAGGATTGCGTTTAAAGTTGCAAGCAGAGTGAATTCCGATGTTATTTTGGGAATGACAGGAGCAGAGAAATTGTTGGGGCATGGTGACATGCTTTATGCTCCGCAAGAATATTCCGCAGCTCCAAAGCGTGTGCAAGGTTGTTTTATCACCACAAAAGAGATTGCAGATATTGTTAATTATGTTTCAGTTAATAACGAACCTATCTTTGACCCAGCTGTTCAAGAAGCCATAAACAACGCACCAAAGAATCAAGGTGGGGAACAAGGTGAAAGAGGAGGCGGAATGGATCCTCTTCTTCCAGAAGCATTAAAAATGGTTATTGACAGCGGTCAAGCTTCGACGTCAATGATTCAACGCCGACTTTCAATAGGTTATCCTCGTGCAGGCAAAATCATTGACCAAATGACTGAAATGGGCTACATCTCCGCAGCTGATGGGGCAAAACCAAGAAATGTTTATATAACGCTTGAAGAATACTATCAAATCTTTGGCGACAATTATGACTAACAGGTGAGACGGCGATGACAAAAGATGAATTAATTAAAAAGAAAGTTTCTGCGATAAGTTTAGGTTGCGATAAAAACAGAGTAGATTTGGAAAAAATGCTTTTTAGTTTGGCTGACTATGGCTTTAAACTAGTGGGAGATGTTGAAGAAGCAGATATAGTTTTGGTCAACACCTGTGCATTTATTTTGCCAGCTAGAGAAGAAGCGATTGAAAATATTTTGGAAATGGAGCAACTGAAAAAACAAGCGAAAATTGAAAAATTGATTGTTACAGGTTGTCTTCCAAACAAACATTTTAATGAAATTAAAGAGTCTTTTTCAAATGTTGATGCTTTTGTACAAACAAAAGATAACGACAAGATTGTCAATATTATTGAAGACCTTTATAATGTTAAAAAATCAAAGTGTTCTGACTCTTATGAAAGAATACTTACTACATCTTGTGGTTATGCTTATTTAAAAATCGCAGATGGTTGCAATAATGTTTGTGCTTATTGCACAATTCCACGTATTAGAGGTCCATATAAAAGTGAAAAAATGGACAAGATCATCGATGAAGCAAAATTTTTGGCAAAACAAGGTGTAAAAGAACTTATCATCGTTGCACAAGACACCACTCGCTATGGCATTGATTTATATGGCGAGCCAAAACTTTTGGAACTTTTAAAGAAACTTGTAAAAGTCAAGGGGATTGAATGGATAAGATTGCATTATGCTTATCCTGAAATGATTGACAGCGAACTTTTAAATTTTATTGAATTAGAACCAAAAATGTGCAAATATTTGGACATTCCAATGCAACACATTGATGACGATGTTTTGGCAAAGATGAGAAGAAAACACAATGAGCTTTCAACCAGAGCACTTGTAAACGAAATAAAATCTTTGCATCCAGACATAAAAATCAGGTCAACTTTTATTGTTGGACATCCAGGTGAAACAAGAAAAGCGTTTGGAAAACTTTTGAAATTTTTAAAGCAAACAAAACTTGATTTTGTAGGATTTTTCCCTTATTGGAAAGAAGAGGGAACTGTTAGCTATTACATGAAAGGGCAAAAGTCAGCTCTGACAAAAAAATTAAGGTTGAAAAAAGCACTGAAAGTCCAAATGAAGATTGCTTTTGAAAATGCAAAAAAACAATTAGGGCAGGAGGCTACTGTTTTAATTGATGAATTTGACGAAAGTGATGGAACTTTTGTAGGACACACTAATTTTCTCTCTCCATCAGTTGACTTTGGTGTCAAAATTGTAGATAATAATAGTATCGAAATCGGACAATTCGTCAAAGTTTGTTTAGTTGATTTTGATGGAAATTTTTATAAAGGAGAATTAAAGTGAATTTACCAAACAAAATCACAATTTCAAGAATCTGTTTAATTCCACTTGTTTTGTTTTTCTTTTTAGCTGATTTTATTCCTTATGGTAAACTTGTTGCAGCACTTATTTTTGGTATTGCAGCAATCACTGACAACATTGATGGAAGAATAGCAAGAAAAAGAAACATGGTGACAGATTTAGGAAAATTTTTAGATCCTATTGCTGACAAAGTGCTTGTCACATCAGGGCTTTTGCTCATCATTGCATATCCAATAGTTGGAGAAGGCATTTTGCAACCACTTCCAATCGTATTGCCAGTTTGGGCGGGCGTTTTGTGTGCATCTCTTATGCTTGCAAGAGAGCTTATTATCAGCGCATTTAGACAAATCGCAGCCACCAAAAATCTTGTGTTGGCAGCAGATAAATCAGGGAAAATTAAAGCCTTTTTCCAAGATATTACAATATTTTTATATATGATTTTTGCGTTCATGGTTCAAGAGTTCTATCCAACAATTCAAGGTGTGCCATACACGGTGATAAACATCGTATTGCTTGTTTTGCTTGCAGTGTCAACTATTCTTACAATTACATCAGGAATCAATTATGTTGTTAAAAACAAATCTGTTCTTAAAAATGGGGATTCTAAATCAGAAGAAATTATGCGTTATGACATGATTATTCCTGCTGTTTTGAGAGAGTTTATTGAAGAAGGAATTGTTAGTGAGGCAAAAATTTCTGAAAGATTTAATGTA
This sequence comes from uncultured Clostridia bacterium, assembly GCA_944350115.1. Taxonomy (GTDB): domain Bacteria; phylum Bacillota; class Clostridia; order Christensenellales; family UBA1242; genus Caccovivens. Next base: position 15,004 of record CALVNZ010000005.1, read on the forward strand.
AATCGTAAACGCGCGAACAAAATTATTAAAGACATGATTGATCTTGGTTATATTTCAAACGAAAAAGAAAGCAATGAACATGAAATTTTGATGACGGAAGAAGATTTTAAGGAAACTTTTGAAGATTAAGAGGTGAAAGATGGATAAAAAATTAAGCAAGGCAGATGCACTTACGGAAGCATTAATTCAAATCGAAAAACAATATGGCAAAGGTGCAATCATGAAACTTGGTGACAGCACAAATCAAAAAGTTGATGTCATTCCAACAGGTTGTTTGACGCTTGATCTTGCTTTGGGAATTGGTGGAGTGCCAAGAGGAAGAGTTGTTGAAATTTATGGGCCAGAATCTTCTGGTAAAACTACAGTTTCTTTGCATATTATTGCAGAAGCACAAAAACTTGGAGGAACTGCGGCTTTTATTGACGCAGAACATGCTTTGGATCCAAGTTATGCAGAAAAGCTTGGTGTAGTTTTAAAAGATTTGTACATCTCTCAACCAGACAATGGGGAACAAGCTTTGAACATTTGTGATATGCTTGTTAGATCTGGTGGGGTTGATGTCGTTGTTGTTGACTCTGTTGCTGCATTGACTCCAAAAGCTGAAATTGATGGAGAGATGGGCGACAATCATGTTGGTTTGCAAGCAAGAATGATGTCACAAGCGCTTAGAAAACTTACTGGTGCAATAAACAAATCAAACACGACAGTCATTTTCATCAATCAATTGCGAGATAAAATTGGCGTGATCTATGGATCTCCAGAAACAACAGCAGGCGGAAAGGCGTTGAAATTCTATGCAAGCGTAAGGCTTGATGTTAGAAAAGGCGAAGCAATTAAAGATGGAGCTAATGTAATTGGAAACAAAACAAAAGTGAAAGTTGTTAAAAACAAATTAGCACCTCCATTTAAAGTTGCAGATTTTGAAATTATTTATGGAAAAGGCATTTCAAAAACAGGTTGTATTGTAGATCTAGCTTTGCAATTTGGAATCATTAAAAAATCTGGTTCATGGTTTGCTTACAACGATGAAAAAATTGGACAAGGAAAAGAAAACACAAAAGCATATCTTGAATCAAATCCAGAAATTTACAAAGAGATTGAAGATCAAATAAAACAGGCTGTTTCAAATGCAGGTTTGCCAACTGAAATAGGTGATGAGGAATAATTTAAACAAACCATTTTCGTTTGGTTGAGGAGCGTTGCTCCTCTTTTTTTTGACTTTGAGTTGATTGCAGATCGGCAAAATTAAAAGTTTGTTCTTTTGTGTTTTTTTCATCAAAACCATAGAGTATTTTTAAATTATTTTTAACATGAAGTGTCAAAGTTTTTTCGCCCGAAAATCCAGAAGCTTTTTGTAAAAACTCTTTGCCGTCATAGAAATTGTAATCAATGTGACTTTGAGAATTAAATGTTACAGTAATTAGCCCATTTTTTTCAGACACTTTAAACTGCGTTTCTGGAAGTGTTGAAAAAGTTGTCGCATATTCTTTTGGCTCATTAAATCTTGAAAAAAGTGCCGTGGTTTTAAAACGTTCAGGAGTGTTTGGAAGAGCAAGTTTTGCCAAATGTTCGTTTTCCAAACTCACTAGATCAATTTCTTTTTCTGTGATGCACTCCGGCATAGTGAACACTTCGTTTTCGGCTGATTTAAAGTACTCTTTTACACATCTTGTTGGTTGATTTCCGCCAGCGACATAGATTGGAGAGTTGTCTAAATTTCCAACCCAAATTCCACAAACTTCGCATGGTGAATAAGTGATGTTGTATGCGTCAATATTGTCTTTTCCTCTGCCGACAGTGCCTGTTTTTGAAGCCAAAGGCATTTCTAAATCTGCAAGTGCTTTTGCTGTTCCTGTTTTAGCAGATTCTGTGAGCATTGTGGTCATAAGATAAGCTGTGTCTTCTCTTAAAACTTGCTTTTCTTCTGGTTTGTGATGATATAAAATTTTGCCATTTTCATCAGTTATGTATTCGACAAATTTTGCAGGTGCAAATTTTCCTAAATTAGGAAAAGTTGAGTATGCACTTGCAAGTGTTAATAAATTTTCACCATAAGTCATTCCGCCAAGTGCCAACGCGTAAGAATCATCTTTTTCGTCAAAAGTTAAGCCAAGGTCTGAAGCATAATTTTTTGCTTTCTCAATGCCAACATAAGACAAAACTTTGATTGCTGGGATGTTTATTGATTTTGACAAAGCTTCTGTTGCACTGACATAACCGCGGTATTTTCCGTCAACATTTTTTGGCGCATATCCATTTAAAACCAAAGGTTCGTCGACAAGTTGTGTGATAGGGGTGATCAAATCTTCGTTTAATGCTGGAGCATAAACAAGCAAAGGTTTCATGATAGAGCCCGGTTGTCTTTTTGCATCTAAAATTTTGTAAGCACTGCTTCCAATGTAAGCTGAAACTGCATGTTTTTTGACATCGATCACAATTCCAGCGTGATCGGCAGTCATAAAATTTTCACTATTCAATGCTTTTTCAAGACGACTTTGCTTTTCTTTGTCTTGATAAGTGTGAATTTTATATCCAGCAATTGCAATAGATTTTGCTGGCATATTCAAAATTTGGCACGCTTCACTTAATGCCGCTTCTGAATAGGAATTCAGAGTGTTTTTATTTTCAGTTTGCAAGTTTAATTTTATCGGTTGGCATTTTGATTGCACTAATTCTTCTTCAGTTATATAGCCATCTTTGTTCATTTCATCAAGCACTAAATTTCTTCTTTTTAAAGCCATGTCTTCTTTAAGAATAGGCGAATATTTGCTTGGAGATTTGATCATGCCTGCAAGTAAAGCACTTTCTTCAAGAGTAAGTTTGCTTGCTGGTTTTGAAAAGTAATAATTTGCAGCATTTTCGATCCCGTAACAGTTGTTACCATAATAAATGACGTTCAAATATTTTTCTAAAATCTGGTCTTTTGAATAACTTGCTTCAAGTTTTTTTGTTAATGCGATTTCTTTAAGTTTTCTGTCAAATGTTTTTTCAGAAGAAAGATGTGTGTTTTTGATCAGTTGTTGACTAATGGTGGATGCGCCTTCCTTTAAACTTTTTGACAACAAATTCGAAAGCGCAGCTTTTGCGATGCGCTTATAGTTTAATCCGTTGTGATTGTAAAAATTTTTGTCTTCAATTGATATAAAAGCATTTTTAGTGTAGGCAGGCAGAGTAAGAAGTTCAGCGTAAGATTGAGAAGAAGTGTTGTCCTCATTTAAGAGTCGGTTTTCAAAGTCGTAAATTTGAACATTAGCACTTGGTGAAGACAAAAGCTCTTCATTTAACTTTAAAGCGCTAAATTTGACAAGTTTTATTCCAACAAAAAGAGAAAGAGAAAGGCCAAGCGTAAAGACGCAAATAAACAAGGTTATAAGCGATATTTTGACAAATTTCTTCATATTTCTTAATATGCCACTTTAAAAGCAAAATATTTGCAAAAATTTTTCTTTTTTTGTATACTAGAACTATGTTATATCATATAGTCACATTTGGCTGTCAAATGAATGTGCATGAGTCAGAAAAAATATCTCAAATTTTAGAAGATATGGGTTACAAGCCAACAGAAAAACGAGAAAATGCTGATGTTATTGTTTTCAACACATGTGCCATTCGTGAAGGGGCAGAAGATAGAGTGTTTGGCAATGTGGGCGCTTTAAAAAAACTTAAAAAAGCTCGTCCAAATCTTATTATTGCTGTTTGCGGTTGTATGACTCAAAAAGAAGCGACAGCAAAACTTTTTAAACAAAAATTTCCATTTGTTGATGTCATTTTAGGAACATTTAATTTGCACGAAATTGGCGATTACATCAAAAAAGCGCAAAACAAAAAGGTTTTTGAGCTTTGGCAAGAAGGTGAAATAGACGAAACCAAAGGATACAACAGAACAAGCGGAGAAAATGCTTGGGTCAATATAATGCAAGGATGCAATAATTTTTGCACTTACTGCATTGTTCCATATGTGCGAGGGCGTGAAAAATCGCGTTTGCCTGAAAATATTTTAAAAGAAATTCAAGAAATTGTTGACTCTGGCAAATACAAAAAAATAACTTTGCTTGGACAAAATGTCAATTCGTATGGGAAAGACTTGTCTCCGCAAATTTCTTTTACTGAATTATTGAGAAAAATAACCGCAATTCCGGGAGATTTTTGTGTTGGATTTATGACTTCGCATCCAAAAGACCTAACAGATGAACTTATATTTGAAATCGCAAAAAATCCTAAATTAGTAAAAGAAATTCATTTGCCTGCGCAAAGTGGAAACAACAGAATTTTAAAGCTTATGAACAGAAAATACACGCGTGAACACTATCTTGAAATAATTAAAAAAATAAAAGAAAACATCGCTAATGTTAAAATCACATCTGATTTTATTGTTGGTTTTCCGACTGAAACAGAAGAAGAATTTAATGACACTTTGTCACTTATTGAAGAAGTGAAATATGATGGACTGTTTGCATTTATGTATTCTCCAAGGGAAGGAACAGTGGCGGCAAAAATGGATGGACAAGTATCGCAAGAGATAAAAAATGCAAGGGTTAACAAACTATTAGCTCTTGAAAAGAAAATACAAAAAGAGGCAAAACAATGTCAGAAGAAATAGCAAAAATAATTGAACCAAAAGGAATGATGGCGCAATATCATCAGATCAAAACATCTTATCCTGATTGCGTGCTTTTTTTCCGTTTAGGTGATTTTTATGAAATGTTTGATCAAGATGCGGTTGAAGTAAGTCGGCTTCTTGATTTGACATTAACTCAAAGGGCAGGGCAACCGATGTGTGGTGTTCCTGCACATGCTGCGGATTCGTATTTGGCAAAATTGATTTCAATGGGGAAAAAGGTTGCAATTTGCGAACAATTTGAGCAAAAGCCTGGTGCTAAAGGCATGATGCAAAGATATGTCACCAAAGTTGTAACGCCAGGCACCGTGACAGATGACGCTATGCTTGAAAGTGCTAAAAACAATTTTATCATGTGCGTTTATTTGAATGCGGACAAAATGGGGGTTGCTTATTCTGATATAACAACAGGACTGTTTGAAGTTGAATATCTTTCTGGTAAATTGGAAGACGCACTTACTGACATTTTGACTAGGGTTTCGCCAAGTGAAGTGTTAGCAAACGAAGAAGCTAAAATTCTTTACCAAAACTTGCCTATGCAAAATTTAGGCATTTTGCCACAAGCACAAAGTTATTATGATTGGGCGTTTAGATTTGACCGTGCTGACACAAATTTGAAAAAGCAGTTCGGCGAAAATTATGCAAAAATTTATGAAATAGAAGATAAAAAAGAAACAGCGATTTCTGCTGGGGCGCTATTAGAATATTTGGCAGAAACTCAAAAACGACAAATTGGCAGTATCAAAAAAATGTTGCTCGTAAAAAATGCTGATTACATGCATTTGGATGCAACGGCAAGAAGAAACTTGGAACTTGTTGAAACCATACGCGAAAGAAAGCGTTATGGCTCTTTGATTTGGCTGTTAGATAAAACTAAAACCAGCATGGGTGCAAGAAAATTTAGATATATTTTTGACCATCCATTACAATCTGCAAAATTGATTAACGCAAGGCTCGACAAAGTTGAAGAGCTTTACAAAAAACCGGTTTTGAGAGATCAGTTGACAGAAGCCCTTGCAAAAATAGGCGATATAGAGCGTCTTGCAGGGAAGATATCTTATGGTAATGTTTCTCCAAAAGAGCTTATTTCGTTAAAAAATTCTTTACGACATCTTCCACAATTAAAACAAATTTTAAAATCTGCTGAAAATTTGCAAGATCAGGCTGAAAAGGTTGAAGGTTTTGAAAATCTTTATGCCTTGCTTTCTAACGCAATATATGAAGATGCGCCTTACCTGACAAAAGATGGCGGATACATCAAAGATGGATTTAACGCAGAACTTGACAAACTGCGAAACATAAAATCGGAAGCAAAAGCTTGGGTTGAAAAATTGGAAGAAGAAGAAAGAACGCGAACAGGCATAAAAAGTCTTCGAATAATTTACACGCGAGTTTATGGATATTGCATTGAAGTCAACAAAAAGGACACGGATCGAGTGCCTTTGATTTACAAGAGAAAACAAACCGTTGCAAACAACGAACGTTATATCACTGAAGATCTCAAACTTTTAGAAAATCAAATTGTGGGTGCTGAAGAAAAAGCCATTAAATTGGAAGCTGTGATTTTTGAGCAATTAAAAGAGCATTTGCAAACGCTTGTCCCAGAACTTCTTTCAACAGCAGAAGCAATCAGCGATATTGACGCGGTAAATTCTTTCGCTGTGAGTGCCGCAATTTATAATTACACAAGACCGAAAATTGTTGAGAAAAGCAAAAAGATTTTGATTGAAGGTGGAAGACATCCCGTTGTTGAAGCTTTTCTTAAAAATGGCGGGTTTATTGCAAACGACACGCTTTTAAATTCTGGTGATGATCAAATTATGATTATCACAGGCCCAAACATGGCTGGTAAAAGCACATATATGAGGCAAGTTGCGCTCATAACATTTATGGCGCATATTGGAAGTTTTGTGCCAGCAAGCAAAGCAGAAATCGCGATAACAGACAGAATTTTCACAAGAGTCGGTGCAAGTGATGATTTGGCTTTTGGGCAAAGCACTTTTATGGTTGAAATGAGCGAGGTCGCTACAATTCTAGCTAATGCAACGGAAAACAGCTTAATTATTTTAGATGAAATAGGAAGGGGAACATCAACTTTTGATGGGCTTGCTATTGCTTGGAGTGTGGTTGAACACTTATCAAAAGTTTTGCCAGCGAAGACGCTTTTTGCCACACATTATCACGAATTAACAGAACTTGAAGGTAACTTGCAAGGAGTTAAAAATTATAAAATTCTTGTAAAAGAAACCGATGACGATGTCGTATTTTTGCGTAAAATAGTTCGCGGTGGTGCAAACAAGAGTTTTGGTATTGAAGTTGCAAGAATGGCAGGAGTTCCAAAAGATGTTTTGCAAAGGGCAAAGCAAATAAGCAAAGGGCTTGAAAAATTAAACACAAAACTTGACATAGATGTTTTGGAAAATTCTGTGAAAGAAAAAGATCAAAGCAAAATTAAAGATGAAGTGTTTAGAATTGTAAAAGACATAGATCCAAATCGTCTTTCGCCTATGCACGCTTTTGAAATTTTGGTTGAGCTTTCTGAAAAGGTTAAGGAGGAGTCATGAAAATTCAATTGCTAGACAGCACAATTTTCAATAGAATTGCAGCAGGAGAGGTGGTTGAACGCCCTGCTTCAATCGTTAAAGAACTTGTTGAAAACAGCATAGATGCTGGCGCAAGCGTCATTAGCATTGAAATTGAAGATGGTGGCAAGAAAAAAATCACTGTTTCAGACAATGGCCATGGCATTGAAAAAGACGATCTTGAAAAAGCATTTTTACCACATGCGACAAGTAAAATTAAATGTATAAAAGATTTAGACAGAATTCAAACTTTGGGGTTTAGGGGTGAGGCGCTTGCTTCAATTGCTTCTGTCTGTCACATCTACGCTTCATCAAAAACCGCTGATGCAGAAGTAGGGTCAAGCATAAGAATTGATGGCGGTCTTTTCAGTGAAATAAAAGATGTGATGAGAAATCAAGGCACAACAATAGAAGCCAGCGATTTATTCTATAATGCCCCAGTTCGTGAAAAGTTTTTGAAAAATGGCAAGCGTGAAGGTGCGGAAATAACACACCTTGTTGAAAAATTTATGCTTGCACATCCTGAAATATCATTTTTGTATGTATCGGATGGGAAACAAGTTTATAACACAATATCAACAGAGTTGTCTGACATAATATACACAATATATGGAAAAGAGATATATGAAAAATTGATAAAAGTTGAAGCAGAAACTGACGGGATTTCACTTTCTGGATTTGTAGTTAGCCCAAAATATTCAAAAGTCAATCGCACTTTTCAAACGCTTTTTGTCAACGGAAGATATGTCGAAAACTATTTGGTTTCGTCAGCTGTGCAAGGGGCGTTTGAACCATTTTTGATGAAAGGGCGTTTTCCAATTTATGTTTTAGGGTTGAAAATAGATCCTGAAATTGTTGATGTCAACATTCATCCAACAAAAAAAGAAGTCAAATTTCAAAATCCAAATGCTGTTTTTGCTTTTGTTTTAAGCGCGGTTAAAAACGCATTGCAGGGGCAAAACATGATTGCATCTTATGAAAATTCAGTTATTGAAGAAAATCATTTTTCTCAAATTGAACTTAGAGATGAAAACAACCAGCAAGGTTTTTCGCATATTCCTGTCGCTGATTTAGACCCTTTGCCTAAAAGAGAAGGGAAAAGTTTTGGAGAAGTTCTTTCTAATGCTACAAGCAAAACTGAACCTCAAACCAAAGAGGTTGTGATTGAAAAAGAATCAAAGAAATCCAAACTACCAGATTTTTTAAATATCAAACTTGATGATGAAGTTGAAATAAATAAAAAAGGCGGACCTATTTTCTTTGACCAAACTCAAACTCGCCATGCAGGTGATTTTGCGAGAATCGGCAAAGAAGCTTCACAAGACAAATTTCTGGAAGCGCAGATTGACGAAGAAATGAAAATTGTGGGAACGATTTTCAAAACTTACATTATTGTTGAATTAGATGACAAAGTCTATTTTATCGATCAACATGCTGCACATGAAAGAACACTTTTTGATAAACTTTGCTCTCAAGCAGAAAACCAGCAGGTTTTAAAACAACCTCTTTTGATTGATTATGAAGTCAAAGCGACCCATAAAGAAATGGAAAGGCTTGAAAATGCTTTAAAATCATTGTCGCTTCTTGGTTTTGAAATCGAACAAAATGACTGTGTTTTTAAAGTCAAAGCAGTTCCGCTTGTGTTAAGCTCGATTTCGCTTGGCAAATTTTTTGAAGATGTGCTTGCAGATGAGAGCATTTGGGTGAAATCAACAAGTGAAGTTTTAAAAAACAGGCTCGCTCAATATGCATGTAAACACGCTATAAAAGCGGGAGATGTTGTAAACAAAGAAACCATTACTTACATTTTAGAGCAAATGCGGAAAGGCGTTTTACTATGCCCACATGGTAGGCCAATCGTTGTTGAAATGACGAAGCGTGATTTTGAAAAGATGTTTAAAAGAATTGTGTGATGAAAAAAGTTTTATTTATTTTAGGGCCAACAGGTGTTGGTAAAAGTGAAGTGGGAATAAAACTAGCGCAGATTTTTAACGGAGAAATAATCTCTGCGGACTCTGTGCAGGTTTTTCGTGAATTAAACATTGGTTCTGCCAAAGTTTCAAAAAAGGAAATGGGAAACATAAAACACCATGCGATTGACATACTTCCACCGCAAGCAAAATTTTCGGTTTTTGAGTTTGTAAAACTCACCAAGGATTTAATTGAACAAATATCTGCAAAAGGCAAAAATCCAATTATTGTAGGCGGGACGGGGTTGTATGTTAAGGCGTTGACAGAAGGGTATGACTTCGGTGGCGAAAGTGTGTCGCAACAAAGCCGCGAAGATCTTGACAAAATGACTAATCAAGAATTAGTAAGTTTATTAAAAACACTGAATCCTGAAATTTTGGATAAAATTGATTTAAACAACAAACGCCGACTTGTTCGTGCAGTAGAAATCGCGAGAGAAGGTAAAAAAGTCAGCAAAAACAAATGCGAATATGACTTTTTAGTTCTTGCTCTTGTTCAGCCTCGTGAACAACTTTATAAAAAAATTAATGATCGCGTTGATTTAATGATTAAAAAAGGGCTTGTGGAAGAAGTAAAAGGATTGAAAGAAAAAGGCTTAACACTTGAAAATCAATCGATGTCTGCGATAGGCTATAAGGAAATTTACAACTATCTTGAAGGTCAATGCACTTTGGAAGAAGCAATTAATTTAATCAAACAGCACACAAGAAATTACGCCAAGCGCCAAATAACTTTTATGAAAGGTTTGCAGTGCGAATTTATGCCAAGAGAAGATGAAAATGCAATTATAAAAAGAGCGGAGGAATTTTATGACAATTCAAGAACTTGAAAATTCTTTAACAGATCAATTTAAAAGAGTTGAAGAGGTGGCTTTTAAAAATCAAAAAAAAGTTGTAGAAGCATTTAGAGAATGTCGTGTGTCAAATTCTATGTTTGCTGGATCGACTGGATATGGATATGATGACTTTGGTCGAGATAATCTTGCAAAAGTTTTTGCAACCATTTTTGGTGCAGAAAAAGCGCTTATCAGCCCAATTTTGACTTGTGGAACGCACGCAATTTCGACAGCTCTTTTTGGCATTCTTCGTCCAAACGATGTGATGCTGTCGATTTCAGGCAAGCCTTATGACACACTCACTGACACGCTTTTTGGCAAAGGAAATGGAAGCTTGGAAGACTATAAAATTAAATTTGAAAAAATAGAACTTGTAAATGACGATTTTGATTATAAAGCTATTGAAAAACATCTTAAAAAATTGAAACCAAAAGTGGTTTATATTCAAAGGTCAAGAGGTTACACAGAAAGAAAAGCACTTTGCATTGATCAAATTGAAAATGTTTGTAAATTTGTCAAGAAAATTTCTCCAAAGTCTTGGATTATGGTTGACAACTGTTATGGCGAATTTGTTGAAGAAAAAGAACCAACAGAAGTTGGCGCTGATGTCGTTATGGGCTCATTAATTAAAAATGCAGGGGGTGGGCTCGCCCCAACAGGTGGTTATATCGCAGGGAAAAGCGAAGCAATTGATTTGATTGCAAAAAGATTTACTTGCCCATCTTTGGGAACAGAAGTTGGAAGCTATGAAATAGGTTATAGAATGTTTTTCCAAGGCTTGTTTATGGCTCCACACACAGTTTGTCAAGCTATGAAAGGAAGTTTGCTTATCAGTAAACTTGCAGAAATTAAAGGCTATAAAGCAATTCCTTCCACAGAAGAAAACAGCAGTGACATTGTTCGAAGCATCGTTTTTAATGATGAAGCAAAACTAGTTTCATTCGTTCAAACAATACAAAAATATTCACCGGTTGACTCTTTCGCTTTGCCTATGCCTTGGGATATGCCTGGTTATAAAGATCAAGTCATTATGGCAGCTGGAACTTTTGTCGCAGGATCATCAATTGAGCTTAGTTGCGATTCTCCAATTCGTCCGCCTTATGTTGCTTATTTTCAAGGTGGACTTACTTATGAACATGTCAAAATGGTGGCAGAAAAACTTTTGTCAATATTATAAATCCTATTGACATATATAGAATGTATAGTATATAATAAACCCATATTCAATTTAAAAGGATAATAAAAATGAAGAAAAACGAAGGGGATTTTAAAAAAGTAAACGTATATGTTGGTGGGGAGAATGGTTGCTTCCCAAGAGGGCAATATAAAATTAAGGAAGACAGGCTTCCACCTGTTGAAAGACTTTCATGTGATGGCGAAGATTCGGCTATTGCACTAACTCGAGGCGAATTTTGGGAAATGAGATCAAAGGGAACTCTTCGTAAATATAAGGAACCAGAACCAGGAATAGAAAGATAAAAGAACAATCTGAAAAAGATTGTTCTTTTTTGTCATTTAAAATCGTAAATTAAACTATGGTCAAATATAAAGCTAATTCTTTAATAGGGCGTTTTAAAACTAATTTTGTTTCAAAGTGTACAGAAGCGAAATTAAGAATCATTTTAATTTCAGCCATTGTTTTGGCTTGTTTTGTCGCAGGAATAATCATTTATGCTTCATCACCATATTTTTTCCCTGGGGACGAATATCTTTTGTCTTTTGAAGGGGTTGGAAATGGTGTGGGCGCGTTTTTTTCCAGAATTTTTTCGTTGACTGTTGTGACAGGTCTTGTTTTTGTTTTTTCGTTAAGTAAATGGTCTTCATTTCTTGGAATTGTTGTTATAGGTTTTAGAGGCTACTTGTTAGGATTTAATGTCAGCATTTTGTGCGCCACTTTTGGAATGTCTGGCCTTTTAGATGCTATTTTTATTGTCGTTCCTTGTCAACTTTGTATGCTGTTGTGTTTTGTTTTAATGTTTGCCTTTTTGACAAAAGCAAGGTGTCTGTGTTTTAATTATGGCAAAGGTGGACGGGGAAGAATTGTCCTAGGGTTTTGGATTGCACTTGTTTTATTAAATATTGTTGAAACAATTTTGCTTTTTATTTTTTCTTCAAAAGTTATACTTGTCATTTAGAATAAAAATCTCTTTTTAGAAAAAACTACTTTTGAAAAGGAGTTTAGTCTATGAAGAGATTTTTTCTATTTAGTATTATTTCTGTTTTAATACTCTCAATATGTTGTGGTGTCGCTCCAATTACTGCATTTGCGGGGAGCGAAGAGATAGTAAGCTCAAAATCGGCATGCTTACTTGATTATGCGACAAAAGAAGTCATGTATGAAAAAAACGCACACGAAAAAATGCCTGTTGCGAGCATGGTTAAAATGATGACAATTTTGCTTACTGTTGAAGAAATTGAAAATGGAAATCTTTCACTTGACGAAATGGTCACAACAACAGAAAACGCTTCTGGCATGGGTGGATCGCAAGTTTTTATTGATCCGTTTGTTGAATATTCAGTTGAAGATTTATTAAAAAGTGTGATTGTGGCTTCAGCAAACGATGCAAGTGTTGCTTTGGCTGAACATATAGCTGGCTCTGAAAGTGGATTTGTAAAAAGCATGAACAAACGCGCTGGTGAACTTGGCATGAAAGACACCAATTATGTCAACTGCACGGGGCTTCCTGCACCAGAAGGTTATTCTTCTGCTTATGATTCTGCTATTTTACTTGCAGAACTTTCAAAACACGAAATTTATCATAATTACAGCACTATTTGGATGGATGAAATCACGCATCCTTCTGGTAGGAAAACTGGATTGACAAACACGAACAGGTTAATTCGTTATTATAATGGCTGTGATGGTGGCAAAACAGGATCAACAAACGAAGCAGGATGTTGTCTTTCAGCGACTGCTAAAAAAGACGATATGCGCTTGATTTCTGTTATAGTCGGCGCAAAAGACAGCCAAACTAGATTCAATGAATGTTCAAAGCTTTTTAACTATGGCTTTGCAAATTTTGAAAATGTTTTGTTGGTTAATTCAGAGACAATTTTAACAAATTGTGCTGTTTCAAAGGGAAGAGTTGATAATGTAGAACTTTTTGCTAATGAAAACTTTTCTGCTCTTCTAAAAAAAGGTGAAGAAAATCCTTACAAGGTTGAACAGCAATTGCCTTCAACGGTCAAAGCGCCTTTAAAAGCAGGCGAGTCAACTGGGAAAATTACTATTTCAAAAGACGGAGTGATCGTCAAAGAAATTGATGTCGTTTCACATCAAGATGTTCTAAAAATCACCTATCTTGGCACGCTTGAAAAAATATATCAAAATTGGTAAAATTTTAAAAAGCCCGTAAAAGATGCGGGTTTTTTCTTGGAAAAATGGTTTTGTTTTGTTATACTAATCATTGTTAATTAAGAAAATCAGGACATGGAAAACGAACAATTAAACTTTCTTGACGACAAAGTTCGCTTTAAACTTGAAAATTTCGAGGGGCCACTCGATCTTTTGTTGCACCTTATAAAGTCTTCAAAACTTGACATCATGGAAGTTAAACTCGCTGATATTACAGAACAATATTTGGAATATATGCAAGACCTTTCTTCCATCGACATGGAAAGAGCAAGTGAGTTTATCACTGTCGCGGCAACGCTTCTTGAAATTAAGTCAAAATATTTGTTGCCTGTGATGAGTGAAGGTGAAGAGGAAGAGGAAGAAGACAGCGAAGCATTGCTTCTTCGCAGACTTAAAGAATATGAGCTTTTCAAAGAAATCGGTGTCGGTCTTAAAGAAAGAGAAGACATCAACAAGTTTTATCGTTTGCCTGGCGAGGAAACTGAAAAAGTTAAAATCATTGTCAAAGATATGGTTTTAGACAAGCTTTTGGATGCTTTTGCAAACTTGCTTGCAAAACAAAGTTTGAGACAAAAAGAAGCACCTGCACCTAAAAAAATTATGAAGGATCGTTTCACCGTTGCAGACAAAATCGTTTCAATTCGTGATTATGCAAAAGAACATAAACGATTTGAATTTGAAGATTTGTTTATGAACGATATGACAAAAAGTGAAATGATTAATATTTTCCTTGCTTTGCTTGATTTGTTAAAATTGCAAACTATTAGGGTGGAGCAATCAGGTATTTTTGAGCAGATACACATTATTTCAAATGAGGTGAATTGATATGGGAACTTTTGACACAACTTACAATTTAAAAGAAGTTTTGCGCTCGATTTTGTTTGTTGCAGGAGAAGGTGTTGAAAAAGAATATCTTGCAGAAAAACTTGGCGTTACTTTAAAAGAACTTGAAAAAGCAGTTTGTGAACTTGAAGATGAGTGTTGCAAAGACAACGGCATTCATTTGATTCGTTATAAAAACAAAATTCAATTTGCTTCAAATCCAAATTTTGCAAACTATGTTTCTGATGTTTTAAGCCCTGTTCGAGAGAAATCTTTGACTCGTGCGGCTCTTGAAACTTTGGCAATTATTGCTTACAAACAACCAGTTACAAAACTTGAAATTGAAGATATAAGAAGGGTTAATTGCGACTATGCCACACAAGCACTTTTAGACCAAAACATGATTGAAATTGTTGGAAGAAAAGATGCCGTTGGTCGTCCGCTTATGTTCGGAACGACGGAGGCGTTTTTAAAAAGATTTAATATTCCTTCTGTTGAAGCGTTGCCAGATTATGATGAACTCATGGAAAGAATTAAAGTGTTGCATGATGAAGATGAGCCAACAAGTGACACACTGTTTAAAAATGTTGATGATTTCCAATTTGAAGATGAAGTTTTGCCACAAGGAAATGAAGAGGTAGAGTAAATTTTCGTCAAAAAATTTCTATAATCGCCGTTTATCTCATATATTAAACTATGCAATTTGATTATAAGCGTAAGTTTACAGTGAGAAAAGCGGTGCTTTTTTTAATTCTTGCTTTTTCAACAGCACTTGTTGTTCTGGTGGTGATGTGTTTATGCGGTTATTAAAAAAAGTGCCTATTCATCCCACTTTTTATTTAATTTTTCTTTGGTTTTTGATTTCAGGACAAGGCCTAGTTTTTTGCGTGCTTTTGTTGTCACTGCTTTTTCATGAACTAGGTCATTATTTGGTGGCAAAAAAATTAAAATATAAGCTTTCTAGTTTTTATTTGGCTCCTTATGGTGTCGCTTTAAATTATAAAGAAGGGAGGTTTCTATCTAGTGATGAAGTAAAAATCGCTTTGGCAGGCCCTTGTGCAAATTTTATCTCTTCAATTTTTGTTATCGCGTTATGGTGGATTTTTCCTGCTGTTTTCAGTTTAACTCATAGCTTTGTTGAAGTCAGTTTAACTTTGGGACTTTTTAACCTTCTTCCTGCTTATCCGCTTGATGGGGGAAGAGTTGTGGTTGGACTTTTGGGCGAAAGGATTTCAAGAAAAAAAGCGCTTAATTTAACGATTTGGCTTAATGTGTGTTTTTGCTTTATGTTTGCTGTTGCATTTGTCATCAGTTGTTTTGTAAACTATAATCCATTTCTTGCACTTATGGTTGTGTTTTTATTGGGTGGCATTTTAGAAACAAAAATGGAAGGCAAGTATCAAACCATAAACTTGTTTGACAAAAAAATAAAAAACTTTTCAAATGTTAAAATGCTGGCAATTATGGAAGATGTAACGCTTGCTGAAATGATAAAGGCAATTGACTGTGCAAAACTGACGATTTTTTTTGTTGTAAGCAAAAATGGAAAAACTAAAATGTTGACTGAAAAAAAGGTGCTGTCACTTTGTATGACACACCCAATTACAACGAAAATAAAAGATATCGATTTTTTTCACTAACTTAAATAAGGAATCAATGTTTCAATGTTTGATTTTTGAAAGGCTTTCAAATTTTCTAAAATTTCATCGAGTTCGCTGGAAATGTTTTTGTGATCTGCCTGATCCTTGATGCATGTCAAATAGCCCATAAAACTTCCAAGCAAAAGCATTTCTGCTATTTTACGATTTGATTTGTCTGTCAATGTTGACATGTTCACGCCCATCCACATACGCACTTTTTCAAACCAAGAATTGTCTTTTATTCCTTTTATGTCTTCACTTTTTGCAAAGATTTCACATTCTTTTGATAAAGAATAATATTTGTCTTGCATTTTTGCAACAACGTTTTTAAAACCATCATCTTGAATTTTTGGCATGATGTCTTCAATCGCTTGAAGACCTGCATTGATGTTTTGATAAATGGCGTTTACATAATCCATTAAAAGTTCGTCTTTTTCCATAATTTTGCTCCTTTTGACAATTGATAGTGTGGCTTGAAAAAAGTTTTATATACAATCAACGCATACATTTTTTTTATTTTCTCAAAATATTTTTGAGGGTAAAATGAAATCGTCAACAAAAGTTTTATTGGTTTTGTTTTTTCTAACATTTATTCCAGCTTTGGTTTTGATTAAGTATGTTTTTGAAGGCATCAATTTTTCAAACAACAACTTTTATTATGTGTTCAATGGATATAATATTGCTGGGCTTGTTTTGTTGGGTGTTAATATTTTTTTAGGCGCGTGGCTTTATATAAGGTTTTTGAAATCATTAAAACTTTCAAAAGCAATTTTTTTTGCTTCATTTCCAATAACAATTATATACAGCGCTGGGCTTTTTTTAATTGCCACAGCATTGAATTTGCAAAACGAACTTGCAATTTTTTTACAAACGATTTTAAAAATAAATGGCTTTTATAATGCCTTGCTATGGGCTGTTTTATGGACGCTTGTTTATTTGCTTGTTATGTTTGTGCTTTACGCATATTTATGTCGTCCTGTTCAAAGAGTGGAGAAACTGGCGTTAAGATTAAGTGATGGCAGAGTCAGAGAAGAAAATTTTAACATCGGCACATCAAAACAATTTAAAGACATTGAAGCATCTTTTGAAAAAATAAATTACAATTACAAAGAAAAAGAAAACATGGTCAAGCAAACTGATTTAGAAGCACAAAAATTTATTCCTAAACAATTTTTAAAATTTCTTGGTAAAAGTTCAATCACAGATTTAGAGCTTGGCAATCAAGTTCAAAAACACGCGACAACATTTTTTTGTGATATAGTAAGTTCAACCAAAGTCAGTTCATCACTTTCGCTAGAAGAAAATTTTAACTTTATCAATTCATATTTAAACATTGTTTCGCCGATTATAAGAAAGCATGATGGGTTTGTTGACAAATACTTAGGCGATGGAATTTTGGCTGTTTTTCCGCGCCCAGAAAACGCAATAGAGTGTGCTACTGCTGTTTGCCGAGCCATAGAAATTAAAAATCGTTCGCAAAAAAGTTTGCCAGATGTTGACGCGAGAATTTCTATTCACACGGGAGAGATAATTTTTGGTGTTGTGGGGGAAGAAGAGCGCAAAAGTCCTACAATCATTTCAGATGTTGTAAATCTTGCTTCAAAAATGGAAGAAATTAATGTTTTAATGGGGACAAAAATTATTTTTAGCAAAGAAACACTCAATGAGCTTCCTGCCAAATATGAGTTTGCTTACAGATATATTGGATTAATTACAACTTCTGGTGAAACCACTGCTTTGTTTGAATGTTTGGAAAATTATCCTAGAAAAAAACGAGAAAGGCTTTTGCATTTGAAAAGGGTTTTTGAAGAAGGTGTAAGGCAATTTCATGATGGAAAATTTTTGCAAGCCAGATCAAGTTTTAAAGAAGTTTTAAGATATGTTTCTGATGATAAGGCGTCGTATGTTTATTTTAACAAAGCTTGTGATAAGATTGAGGAAGATATTTCTTGACAAATCTTATTTATTTGCGTAAACTTTTAGCATGGCAATGTTGGGTCGCGACACAAAAAAATGTCCAAGATGCGAAGCAAAATGTTTGGTTAATCAACTCCGCTGTCCAGAGTGCGGATTGATTTTTTCGCGTATGGAAAATGCGACAAATCATGCAGCTAGAGAAAGATTAAAAAACAAAGATAAAGAAAGCGTTTTGTATGTCAAAACAGTCCCAAAAGATCTGCAAAGATGGAAACTCATTTTATATACAATTCTTTTTGGTTTAGTAGGTGGTGAATACTTTTATGTTTATCGATGGAAAAGAGGAATTTTTTATATTGTGGGTTTTATTTTATGGATAAGTTGTGTGATTTTTAACAACTTTTTGATTACTGTTTGGAACGGTGCGCTTATTGAGCTTTTTGCGTTGTTTGTGGGGCTTTATGGTGCACTTTGGATTTTTGATATAATTTGGGTTTGCACTGGAAAATTTAGAATTCCTGTCTCTTTGCCACCGGAGGAAACAAAATGAGAGTTGTCGTTGGAATAAGCGGTGGCGTAGATTCATCAGTTGCCGCATACTTATTAAAAAAACAAGGGCATGAAGTAATTGGCCTTTTTATGATAAACTGGGAAGAAAAAGACGGACAATGCACAGCAGAAGCAGATTTTGAAGATGTGAAAAGAGTGTGCAATAAGCTTGGCATTCCTTATTTTTCTGTGAACTATGCAAAAGAATATTATGACAGAGTTTTTAAATATTTTTTAGATGAATACAAAAAAGGAAGAACTCCAAATCCTGATGTCCTTTGTAACAGAGAAATAAAGTTTGGCCCATTTTTAGAACAAGCGCGAAGACTTGGCGCTGACATGATTGCTACGGGACATTATGCCAAGAAGATTGAAAAAGACGGCAAGTTTTATCTTGCAAAGGCACTTGATGACAACAAAGATCAATCTTATTTTTTAAATCAACTTTCTCAAAAACAACTTGCAAGTGTGATTTTCCCACTTGCTGATATCGAAAAACCAGAAGTTAGAAAAATAGCCAAAGAACTTGGCTTGTCAACAGCAGAAAAAAAGGATTCAACAGGGATATGCTTTATTGGAGAAAGAAACTTTAAAAAATTTTTAAAAGAATTCTTGCCAGCTCAACCAGGAAACATCGTTGACTTGAATGGTAATGTTGTTGGAAAACATGACGGACTGATGTATTACACGCTCGGTCAACGCAGGGGATTGAATATTGGCGGTAAAGCAGGTGGCAACGGAGAGAGATGGTTTGTTGTTAAAAAGGATTTAGGCAAAAACGAACTTGTCGTTTCACAAGGGGAAGGAAAAGAACTTTTCTCAAACGGACTTTTTGCTATTGAAATGAATTTTATTCCTGAAAGACCAAAAGAAAATGAGTTTGAATGTTTTGCAAAATTTAGATATCGTCAACCTGATCAAAAAGTCAAAGTTAAAATAATAGATGACAAAAGAATTCAAGTTGACTTTGCAGAGCCACAAAGAGCAATCACTCCTGGGCAATTCGTTGTCCTGTATGATGAAAAAGGAATTTGCCTTGGCGGAGGAATTATTGACAAAGCATATTGATTTTGTTTGATTTTTGTGGTATTCTCATAGAAGAGGTGGTTGACATGAATATGAAAACAATGGATTCACGAATCGAAAAAATAGCACCAATTTTGGAGAAATTATATAGAGATTCACAAGTTGCATATTTTGAAAATATGGCGAAATTATATAGAAAATATGGCGAAAATTATTTTCCTAAAATAAATTTAAGAAGGGCTGCTGTGCATGCAAAATCTTATGCTGAAAAAGATATAATACATTACTTTGAAACAGAAAAACTTGACAGTGATTTTAGAATTTTTATGGGTTTGGTCTCACAAATTGAAAGCGATTTTGATAAAGCTAAAGATGCTTTTAATAAAAGAAAAATTTCTTATTTAGGTGATTTTGATTATGTTGTTGTGGAAACACCAAAGTCTCAAAAAGAAGATGAAAATTTTAACAAGATCACTTTTTCAATTTCAGATGCTATATTATCAGTTTGTTCTTGTAAAAATCAACTAGAAGATTTGCAAGCATGGACTCAAGATAGTTTCGAGCCAGATTGGTTAAGACGATTGGAAAAAGAAATTAGAGAAAACGGAATTCCAAATTTTACAAGATAAAAACAATTGTTTTCAATTGTTTTTTTTGTTGCAAAAATAAAAGAATTGTGCTAAACTTTAAAAGTTCTAATTTGCAGAGGTGTCAGAGCGGTCTAATGTGCACGCTTGGAAAGCGTGTGTGGTGAGAGCCACCTCGGGTTCGAATCCCGACCTCTGCGCCAAAATTATATTTAAGAAATAAAAGTCGTCGGGATTCGAACCCGTTTTTTTTATGGAAGGGGCCCCCGCAAAAAGAATTTTTGTGGGGCAAAATCCCGACCTCTGCGCCAAATTTAAGTTATAGGAAAACAAAAGTCGGGATTCGAACCTGTTTTTTTTATTATAAAAATTTAATAGATTAAATTAAATATAAATCGGGTATATATAAAGTTGACACGAATTTATGCCTATGATAGAATTTAGGGTAAGATGAAAATGGCAAAACAGAATTTGGCTTTGGCGATGTTAACTTCTTTTTTGGCAGCAATGGCGGGAGCTATTGTTTGGGGTTTGTTATATTATCAAGGCTGGTTTGTAGGTTATATTTCACTTTTGTCTATGTTAGGGGCTGGGGCTTGTTATTTAAAATTTTATTATAAAATTGATTGGAAATTTTATGTTTGGAATATTTTGATTATTGTTGTTTTAAATGTTGTTGCAAGCATTTTGTCAGATTTGATTATGATTATGTTGTTCAATAATGTTAGTTTTGGCGATGCTTTTGGTTTGTACAAAACATTATTTACGGATGATGCTTATAAAACAATGTATATTTTAAATATGGTTTCAAATCTTTTGTTTTGTGGGTTTGGAATTGCGTTTGCTGTTTTTATTTTTTACAGAAAAAATTACGCAAGAATTCAAATTGAAAAATCTACTAAACGACAAGATAATTCTCAACAATTTGAAAAAAAGCAAACTCAAGTTTTTCCTATTGAACAAATAAACGCATCAGCAATAAAAACGGGAGAATTGATTTTATCTAAATATGTGGAAATTTTAAAAGAATTAAACCAAACTAATAATAAAGAAGATTTTATTAAAAAAAGACAAGAAATTGAAAATAATTATGTAAATAATTTGCCAGATGAGATAAAAAAAGATATTATTAGTTATATATCGACAATATCTCCAACTTCGAAAGAAGAAGAAAATGCAATAAAGCTTTTGAAGATTAAATTGTCTTAAAAGAGGTGAATAAATGATAAAGTTTTCCACTGATTCAACATGTGACTTACCAAAACATTATATTGAACAATATAATATTTCCGTTTTACCACTCGTTGTAAATTTAGGAGAAGATGAATTTTTAGATGGCGAGAACATTGTTCCAGATGACATTTATTCTTTTGTTGAAAAAACAGGAGAATTGCCAAAAACTGCTGGAAGGGGAATTGAAGATTTTAAAGAATATTTTTTAAATCTTTTAAAAACTTGCGATGTTGTTGTGCACTGCGGAATTGGTTCAGAACTTTCTGTTTGTTATCAAAATGCTTGCTTGGCAGCAAAAGAAATAGGAGAGGATAAAGTTAAAATTGTTGACAGCAAAGCACTTTCTGTAGGTTCAGGTCTTATTGTTTTAAGTGGTGCTGTTGCTTATAAAAACGGTGCTAAATTAGAAGAAGTTTTGCAAAATATGAATGAAGCAGCAAACAATATTCAAGCATCTTTCATGGTTGAAAAACTTGATTATTTGCACAAAGGTGGGAGATGCTCACGTTTCACTTTTTCAATGGCAACTTTTTTAAGAATTAAGCCAAGGTTGGAGGTTGTAAATGGCAAACTTATCAACACTGGAAAAGAAGTGGGTCCAATGAAGGTGGTATTAAAAAAATATGTTGACGCTATATTAAAAAAATATAACAATCCTAGAAAAGATTTATGTTTTATTATTCACACAAGAATGGATGAAGAATTGTTGAAAGAAGTAGAAGAATATTTAAAAAGCAAAGATATCTTTGAACATATTGAGTGCAATTTTGCTGGAAGTGTTATTACTAGTCATTGTGGTGAAGGCACACTTGGAATTTTGTATATTAATGATGGAAAAATTTAAAAAAATCTAACAAAAATAATAAATTGGGTCTTGACATAGACCCTTTTTTGATATAAAATTTTTTCATTGATTTTAAGGAGAAAAAATGAAAAAATTTAAAGTAAACACTGGCATTCCAGAAGAAATTTTTGTCAAAATGCAAGAAGAAGATTTTGAAAGACTTTATGGTTGTATAGTGGCGGGTCAAGAAGCTTATATAGCAATTGTGAAAGGTTTAGATTTGATTAGAAGCCAGTTAAAAGATGTCGTTTTTGATCAAACCCATATGATTAATGTCACAACAAAAGCATCGTTTGTGAATAAAGATGGGAAATATGTTATAGGAGTTTTGGCAGAAGATACTTATAAAAAAATTTTGGATTTGACAAAAATGATTCAGAGTCTTATAGATGCCAAAAAAAGAATAAAGCCATATTCAAAACAAGATGTTTTGAAAGCCTTAAAAGCAAATGCTTTTTTGGGCTTACTTAATGATGACGCAATTTTAACAATAAAATCAGTTGGGGGGATTTTAACGTATTTTTTTGATAAAAAACAAGTTCATTTTACTGAAAAGCAAAGCTTTTCATTGCAAAATTGTGAAGGAGTATATGATATTATAAAAAAATTGATGCCAGCACTCAATCCAATAGAATTGTTTGTTAAAGATTATGTAAAACGTGAAAAATTGAAATTGAAAGTAACAAAACATCAAGAATTACAAGCGCAAAATTCACAAAATAATGAAGAGAAAGATAGTAAACAATCTGAAACAAAAAACCTGAGCACAGTTTTAACTAGAGAAGAAAGAATAGCTCAAATGGGTAGAACATTAACTTTATGCGAAATCATGATGAGTGATTGTAAAATTGCAATCGAAAAAGGTTTGGATTTTGGCCCGGCACAAAAAGCGTTGCAAAGAATCGAAGATAGATTGTTTTTAAATCCAAAATTAAATCCGTATAACTATCTAGAAATAGAAAGCGGTTTATACAAAACAGACGACAATGGATTTTATGTTATTAACCCAAATATAAGTGATAAAGATCTTAAAACATTTGAAGAAAACATCAAAAAAGCTAGACATGACGCTGACATTGTTCAAGAAAGTTTTTATGACAAAAATGTTCCTGAATTTTTATTTGAAAAATAGGCTAATGCCTATTTTTTCTTTGCGTTTTTAATTAATTATGCTAAACTCATAAAAAGGAGAGATTTTATGAAAGATTGTATTTTTTGTAAAATTGTAAAAGGTGATGTGCCTTGCTATAAAATTTATGAAGACAAAGACATCATTGCTTTTTTAGATATAGCAAATGATGTGCCAGGGCACACCTTGGTTTTGCCAAAAAAACATGTTTTAGATTTAGATGATTGTGACGAAATTTTGTATAAAAAAGTTATGCTAACATGCAAGAAAATTTCAAGACATTATTTAGGAAAAGGATTTGAAGGTGTTAATTTGGTGTCAAATTGTAAACCTTGTTCTGGTCAAGAAGTTTCACATTTTCATGTGCATATTATTCCAAGAAAGGAAAATGATGGGGCTAAACTTACATTGACTCCTGCCAATAAAAAAGAAAATCTAGAAGAGCTTGTTAAAAAGTTGAGGATTGGCAATTGAAAAAGGTTGTGTTATATTCAGATGGCGCATGTTCTGGAAACCCTGGGATTGGCGGTTGGGCAACTATTTTGCAAAGTGGAAAGCATGAAAAAGTGCTTTCTGGTGGAGAAAAATTGACGACAAATAATCGTATGGAATTGTTGGGAGTCATAAGTGGATTTGAAGCTTTAAAAGAACCATGCCAAGTCGATGTTTACAGTGACTCCGCTTATGTTGTCAATGCTTTTTTAGAGGATTGGATAAGTTTTTGGCTTCTTAACAATTGGACAACAAAAGGTAAAAAGCCCGTGCAAAATATTGAACTGTGGCAAAGGCTTTTAAATGCAAAACAAAATCATATTGTCACATGGCACAAAGTCAAAGGCCACGCTGACAATGAATTAAACAATAGATGCGATGCTATTGCAAGAAGTGAAATCGCGAAACTAAAAAATGAAGAAAATAAAAGCTAAGTTAAACTTAGCTTTTTTAATCTGTGTTGACAAGATTTTCATATACATATTCATAAACATTAGGTGCTTGTCTTTTCCATTTTTGATCGGCTTCAATTGCGCTTTGTCGTGATGGAGCTTTTATTTTTATTTCAAACATTGGTGTTGAAATCATTGGTTCATAAATTCGCAAAGTAACGGTATAAGAACCATCTTCATTTTTAACATATGTTGATGTGTATTCTTGAGATGTTTTAACTGATAGTTTGTTTTGTTTGACATATTCCGTCATTCTTTCGCGAAGTTCATAAGGCACTCTTAAATATAATTGTGCAAGGCACTCTCTTCCAGCGTAGGTGATAGAATAAAGTTCATCATTTTCAGCATTTTCTGTTTTATATAAAAATCCAGAATCACATAAATCAACAATTATTGCGACACAATCCATGTAACTTATCCAGTCATTTTCTATTGAGCAAATGTCTAAAATTGAGTTTTTAGTTAAGGGTATTTCCATTTTTTCCATGAAAAAAAGCAAGGTGAGCTTAGTGCGAACCTTTTCTTCATTGTTAATTTCTTCTGAAATAAAATTTTCCATGGATTTATAATAGCAGTTTTTTTATAATAATGCAAATTTTTTGTTGTTTTTTATTTGAATTATGCTAAAATATATAAGAGGCAAAGTTATGGAAGTAAAAAATTTTATTAATTTATGTGATGAATTAATATCTACGAAATTGCTTTTTGCAGATAAAAAAATTAATGACTTGTTGGAAGCTGTTGCTAGCACGCCAGAAGTTTATGAACTTTTGTCGGACTGCATGAACAGTTTTAATAAAGAGCGTGAGTTTGAAAAGGCTTTTACAAAAGATGCACAAGGCAATAAGGCGTTTGTTATGCCAAAAGAAGAATACAAAGTTTTGGCCTTGGTTTTTTGCCTGCTTGCTGACATTGGAAAAGGGAAGTTGCAATTTAACCAACTTATTTTAGATTATTTTAGTGAAGATGGAAGACTGGATGGGACAAAATTTATGCAAACAGTGATTGTTCCTTTTAAAAATTTAATAAGCGAGGCATTTGGAATCAAGGAAGACCAAGCTGACATTGAACAGCCTGAAAAAGAAATTTTAATGAGTGAGGTTGAAGAGGAAGAACTTTCACCACAGCAAAGACTTAAAGTTGTTCCGTTTCCAATAGAACGAGCTTCAAATTATTTAAAAGATCCAAGTGGAGTTTGCCAAACTTTTATTATGGCAAAAGATGTTGCCGTTGAAATCGTCGAGAGATTGGAGCAAGAGCGTTTGGATGAACAAAAAAGAGATTGTATGCTCATATGTCATTGTATAATTATAGCTTGCATTGAACAAGATTTTGATTTGTTAAATGGGCTTGTTTGTGGCATCAAATATGCGGGGAAAGGCGTTAAAGCAATAAGACAAAATCTGCGCGAACTAGATGACATTATCAATCGTCAAATAAACCACGAATCAAAATTTTAAATGCTAATTAAAACAAATGTTAAAAAGGCTGATATTAAACCTTGTGAAAATTTTTGAACTGAAAATAGCCAGGTTGGCATTTTCAGTTTTTTTAACATCGCTTTTGATTGCATAATTGTTGAAAAGCCTCCAAAACTTATCAAAAAACTGCAAATTATGCAAGCTAAATTAGGGGGGAGATTTGCACTGTCAATGCAACCCCTTGTCAGTTCAATCATGCCTTCAAAAAGGGGTTTGATGTTGGCTGGCAACAAACTAAGAATTGGGTTTAAAGCGTCAATAATTATAAAAAACAGGCAGATGATGGCGCCAACATTTAATGCAGCGATAACTGAAGACGAAACAATTTCTCCAAAACTAGAACTGGTTTTTTTAGAAGCTGATTGTTTGTTTAAATTTTCTATTTCTTTAACTTTGATGTTTTTATATATAAGCCCATTGATTAAAGCAGATAAAATATGTGAAAAAAATAAAACAGCGCCAATCGTTGCATTGCCAAGTAATATTGTTCCCACTGTTCCAATAATAAACATTGGCCCCGAGTTAGAACAAAACGCAGACATTTTAAAAGCTTGTGAGCGCGATATCTCTCCTTTTTCATATAAGTCAGCAGTCATTTTAGAACCAACGGGATAGCCTGCCATTATGCTCATTAAAAAAACATAGCTACTAGACGAGCTTGTCCCATAAAATTTTTGAAAGACCTTTCCCAAAGGTTTGCAAATTTTTTCCAAAGCGCCTAAATCAATGATAAGACTTGTTATGATCATGAAAGGCAAAGTGCACGGCAAAACATTGATTGCAAAAGCAGACAAGCCGTTTAAGGCGGAATTAATAAAGCGTTCGGGAGATGTTGCAATCAAGATTGCCAAGCAAACTAAAAGAAATGTCAGCAAAAATTTAAAATTTTTCAAAATAACCTCGCAAAGCATTTGACAGTTTGCAAACAAATTTTTTATACTAATTATGTTTACTAAAAAGTAATATAAAATATTAATAATTAAGGAAAATAACTATGTTCAATATTAAGAAGTTATACGCTAAAGCTCGCGCAAAAGGCAAGACCATCGTCTTTCCAGAAGCAGGGTTTAGCGATAGAATTATAAGTGCTGTTAAAATTTTAGCGAAAAAGAAAATTTGCACGCCAATTTTAATTGGCGATGAATCAAGTTTAGTTATTAGAGATAAAAGTCTTGTCAATTTTACAATTATGAATCCAAAAACTAGCCCGCTTAAAAACAAAGTTGCAAAGCATATTTTGTCAAAAAGAAAAGATGCAGGCTTGACTTTAGCAGAAGCAGAAAATTTGGCTTTAGATCCATATTATTTTGCGACTGCAATTGTCGATATGGACATTGCAGACGGAATGGTTTGTGGGGCAGAAACATCAACAGCAAATTCAATTCGTCCTGCTTTGCAAATTATTAAAGCGAACAAAAAAGGCGGTTTGGTTTCGTCATCAGTTTTGCTTTTTGGCAGAAACAATTTCTTAAAAGGAAAAGAACTTTTGCTTTCAGATTGTGGTTTGGTTATTAATCCAACTAGTGAACAACTTGCGGTGATAGCAGATCAAACAGTTGAAACAGCCAAAATGCTGGATTTGGATGCACCAAAAGTGGCGTTCTTGTCCTTTTCTACAAAGGGAAGCGCAAAGGGAGAGCTTGTAGAAAAAGTTCAAAAAGCGGCAAAATTATTTTCAAAACCAGGGGTTATCAGTGATGGTGAACTGCAAATTGATGCTGCTTTAAAACCAGAAGTCGCAAGTTTAAAAACGCCAAATAGTCAAATCAAAGGCGATGCGAACATTTTGATTTTCCCAGATTTAAATTCTGGAAACATCACATACAAATCTATGCAATCACTTGGTGGATTGAATGCGGTTGGACCTATTATGCAAGGTCTTAAAAAGCCGGTTAATGACGTTTCAAGAGGTTGTACGGTTGAAGATATCGTGACAACAACAGCCATCACAGTTTTACAAGTAAAGGAGAAAAAATAATGAAAGTTTTAATAATCAATGCAGGATCAAGTTCCATCAAATTTCAACTTTTTGAAATGGATGATGAAAGCATTATAGCAAAAGGGAATTGTCAAAAAATAGGGCTTTCTGATCCATTTATTGAGTATAAAGCCAAAGGGAAGGAACTAGTTGAAAAGGCAAATATGCCAAACCATACGGAAGCATTAAAAGTTATTCTTGAAAAATTGACAAAAGGTGACCTTGCCGTAATTAAATCGTTTGATGAGATTTCAGCTGTTGGACATCGTTGCGTGCATGGTGGTTGGATGTATTTTGAATCAGAACCTTTGACAAAACAACTTATTCAAAATTTGGAAGAAATGAAAGAAGTTTCTCCGCTTCATGCAAGTGCAAATATTGCAGGAATGGTGGGCTGTTTAAATGTCATGCCAAACACGCCACAAGTCGTTGTTTTTGACACAGCATTTCATTCAACAATGCCACCACAAGCTTATATGTATGGCATTAAATATGAAGATTATAAAAAATATCATGTGAGAAAATATGGATTCCATGGGACAAGTCATAGATTTATTTCACAAGAAGTTGCAAAAGTTATGGGTAAGAAACCAGAAGAACTAAAAATTATTTCTTGTCATATTGGAAACGGCTCATCGATCACTGCAATTAAAAATGGAAAATGCGTTGACACAACAATGGGCTTTACGCCTTTGGAAGGGGTGATGATGGGAACTCGTTCTGGGGATATTGATCCAACGGTTGTTTCTTTCCTTGGCAAAAAGAAAGGATTAAACGCAGAACAAATGGTTGACTATCTTAACAAAGAATGCGGTGTTCTTGGCATTTCAGGCAAAAGCAGTGATATGCGTGACATCAACAAACTTGTTGAAGAAAAAGATGAACGAGCAATTTTAGCAAGAGATATGCTGTTTTATAGAATTGCAAAACATGTTGGTGCAATGCTCACTGTTTTAAATGGCGCTGACGCAATCGTATTTACAGCAGGGCTTGGCGAAAATCAAGAAGATTTGCGTGAATATGTTATGGACAAGCTTGCCTATGTTGGTGTTAAGTTTGACCGTAAAAAGAATTTGACATTGCCACGAGGAACTATTGAAGAACTTTCAACTTCGGATTCAGCAATCAGAGTGTTTAGAATTCCAACGAACGAAGAATTGTTGATTGCTCGTGACACATTAAAAGTTTCAGGACTTAAAAAATAAAGTTAAAATTTGCTTGACAAATTAATCACAAATCAATATAATTATGAAGAATATAAAACTATAAGGAGGAAATCATGGCTGTTCCAAAGGGTAAGGTATCCAAAGCGAGAAGAAATGCAAGAAACTCAGCTAACTTTAAGGCAACCGCTCCAACACTCGTTGAGTGCCCACAATGCCACGAAATGAAAGCACCTCATGCTGCTTGCAAAAAATGCGGAACTTATAAAAACGAAACCGTAATTGAAGTGGATAAGAAGAAAAAGAAATAAATTTGAAATTGAAAGTTTTTAAATGCTTTTAAAAACTAGGTTTTTTGCAATAAAACACAATTTGTAGTGGGTTGTATGACATAATTCAAACTATATATTGTTAAATTAAAAATAAGTAAAATCGCTTTACTTATTTTTTTTATTTAATTATACTTTAATTATTAAATAAGCGAACTGAGAGGTCAAGATGAAAATTGTTGTTGATGCTTTTGGTGGAGATAATGCTCCAAAGGAAATAATCGAGGGAGTTTTGCTTGGAATTCAAAGACATCCTGAGGTCGATTTTATTTTAACAGGCGACAAGGAAAAAATTGAAGCTGAACTTGCGGGCAGAAATTTGGACAAAATTGAAATTGTTCATGCTCCAAAAGTTATCACAAATGATGATGTGCCAACAGAAGCGATTAGAAAAATGGAAGATTCTTCGCTTGTGAAAGCTTTTGACATTTTAAAAACCAGAGATGATGTTGATGCAATGATTTCTGCTGGTTCGACAGGCGCTATTTTGACCGGTGCTATCATGAAAATTGGAAGAATAAAGGGTATAACAAGGCCGGCACTTGCTCCTGTTTTGCCAACAAAAGTTTCAAACAAAGATGTCTTGCTTTGTGACAGTGGAGCGAACATTGATTGCAAACCTATCAATCTTTATCATTTTGCACTTATGGCGTCCGCTTATTACTCAATTTTGTATGGCGTGTCAAAACCAAAAGTTGGACTTTTGAATGTCGGTGTAGAAGAACACAAAGGCAACGATTTGACAAGAGAAGCTTATGCTTTGATGAAAAACAGCGATTTAAATTTTGTTGGAAATGTTGAAGCAAGAGAATATATGTCAGGAAATATTGATGTCATGATTGCAGAAGGGTTTGCTGGGAATGTTTTGCTTAAAGCATCAGAAGGCGCTGTTATGGCTGTGTTATCATTACTTAAAAAATCAATAAAAAGCCATTTATCATCAAAAATTGGCGCACTGTTTATGAGCAAAACTTTTAAAGAGTTAAAAGGCAGAATGGATGTGCTGGGCAAACATGGTGGATCGCCATTTTTAGGCGTTAAAAAACTAGTGATGAAAAACCATGGCTCTTGTGGGAGAGAAAACATCGCTTCTTCAATTGAGCAAGCAATTTTACTACACAACAACAAACTTATTGAAAAAATTGAAAATGCTTTATCTAAAACAGGTGATGAGTCATGATTGAAAAAAAGCTAGGTTATAAATTCAAAGATAAATCACTTTTGGACAGAGCGTTGACGCATGCTTCAAAATCTTCAATTAATTATGAGCGTTTGGAGTTTTTAGGAGACAGCATACTTGACTTTTTAGTTGGCGAATACTTGTTCAAAGCGACAAACGAAAAAGAAGGCTATTTGACGGTTAGACGAAGTCATTTTGTTTCAGAAAACTATTTAGCAACAATTTTTGACAAACTTGAACTGCAACAAGACATTCAAATGGGAAAAAGTATGAAAAATTCTGTGCCAAAAGCAGTGAAAGCGGATGTCGTTGAGTCAATTATTGCTGCGATTTATTTAGATGGCGGATTAAATTTTGCCCGTAAATTTATTGAAAAGAATTTCGAACTTGGCACATTCCAACAAGTCGAAAATGACAATTATAAAAGTCAACTTCAAGAGCTTGTCCAAGCAGGTTTCAAGTGTGCGATTAAATACGAAACTGAAAAAGTTGAAAACGGCTATGAGGCAACATTTTGCATGGACGAAGACAAAATTTGCACTGGTTTTGGGAAAGACAAGCAATCAGCCGAACAAGACTGTGCAAAAAAAGCAATAAAAATTTTGTTTAAGGTTTAACAAAAGAAAATAATTAAAAGGCAGGCAAGCATGATTTTAAAAAAGATTGAAATGGCAGGGTTTAAATCTTTCGCTGACAAAACAGTGATTGAGTTTAACGATGGATTTACGGCAATTGTTGGCCCTAATGGTTGCGGAAAAAGTAATGTTGCTGACGCTATTCGTTGGGTTTTAGGTGAGCAAAAAGTTAAAGATTTGCGTGCGGACAGCATGCAAGATGTCATTTTTAACGGAACTGAAAAAAGAAAGAGTCTTTCTTATTGTGAAGTATCTTTGCATTTTGATAATTCAACGCGTTATTTTGATTTTGATTATGATGAACTCATCATCACAAGAAAGCTTTATCGTTCTGGTGAAAGCGAATATTTAATCAACAGAAACACTTGTTTGCTTAGAGATATCACAAACCTTCTTTATAATTCTGGGTTGGGGAAAAGTGGCTATTCAATTATTGGACAAGGCAAGGTGACTGAAATTGTCGAATCTAAACCAGAAAATAGAAGAAGCATGTTTGAAGACGCCGCAGGAATTGCAAAATACAAAAAAGAAAAGACCGATGCTGAAAGAAAGTTGGAAGTTGCACGACAAAATCTCGATCGCGTGGGCGATATTTTGCTTGAAATTGATCGACAAATGGGACCTTTAAGAAAACAAGCGGAAAATGCTAAAAAATATTTGGAATTTAAGGCACAATTAAAAGATTTGGAAGTTAATGCTTACATTTATCAATACGAAAACGCAAGCGATTTTAAAGATAAAATCCGTGTAAAATTAGATGCAATCATGCAAGAACTTGCTTTAAGGGACAGCGAAATGAGTCAAGCTACGGCGCAATATAATGAAGCAATGGAAAGACTTGACAATTTTGATGCTACACTTTCAAAAATTAACAGCAGAATTTTGGAATTGACTGTTAATTTGGAAAAACAAGAGGGAGAAACGAAAGTTGCCCGTGAGAGAATTTTGTTTACTCAAAAAGAAAATGACCGACTTAATCTTGATTTGACAAACGCTGAAAAAGCTTTGGAAATGGCACAGCAGTTGCAAGCACAAAAAGAAAAAGAAGGGCAAGAGCTTGATGACAAACTTGCAATACTTGAAAAAGAGTTTGATGCTTTATCAGAAAAATATCAACAAGCTGCTCATGAAATTGAGGTGAACGAAGCACAAGTTGGGCAATCACAACAAAAATTTATTGAAACCTTGGGCTCACTTTCTGATGCAAAGAGTTCGGTTTCAAAATTCGGAACAGAAAAAGAATTGTTGAGTTCTAATTTAGAAAATGTTGAAAAAGAAATCAAAGAAACTAAAACAAAACTTGATGAACAACAATCGACAAAAACTGATTTGATGGCAAGTTTAAGTCAAAAAGAAGGGGCTTATGCCATAAGTGAAAAAGAATATGGAGAAAGTTTAGCAAAATCAACTTTGCTTGCTTCGAGATTGCAAGATTTTGAAAATGATCGTCAAAATAAAGCAACAGAACTTAAAGTTTATGAAAACAGGCTTAAACTTTTGACTGAAATGCAGGCTGAATTTGAAGGTTATAATTTTGCAGTTAAAAAACTTCTCAAACTTGCTTCGGCGTCAAATTCGCTTTCTAAAAATATTGTTGGCGTTGTAGCGTCATTAATTAAAGTCCCTGAAAAATATGAAACAGCAATCGAAGTCGCTTTGGGGTCAAGTGTTCAAAACATTGTCACTTTTGACGAAAAAGGTGCAAAAGAACTTGTTGAATATTTAAAAGAAAATCATTTTGGTCGTGCTACATTCCTTCCAATTTCTTCTATGAAACGCAGAAGCGTTAATGTTTCGTCAATAAAGAACATGAATGGTTTTGTTGGCGTTGCTGATGAACTTATCTCTTTTGATAAAAAAATCGAAAACGTTGTTTCAGGACTTTTAGGTGGAACCATCATTGTTGAAAGACTTATCGATGCAATTGAAATGTCCAAGGCAAGCGGATATGCTTTTAAAATTGTTTCACTCGATGGTGATGTTATCAATCCACAAGGTTCAATCACGGGTGGAAGCAAAAAGAGCGAAGCTGTTGGAATCATGAGCAGAGAACGTGAAATTGAAACTTTGAAAAAAGAAATTGAAAAATTGACAGCTTTCTTGAAAAATGCCGAAAACGAAAAATCAGCGCTAGTTAGTGAGTATAACACTGCAAAGGAGAGAACACAAAAAGCCATTGACCGCAAAAACGAACTTTCCGTTGAAATCACTTCAATAAAAGCAAAACTTGAAGCACTTGAAAATGTTCTCAAAGAAGCCAAGGAAGATTTGAATGTTCTTGAAATGGAACGACAAACAATTGAAAATAAACTTAAACTCGTAAGTGAGCAATATGAAAAATCTGCTTTGCTTCAATCAGCGTTGTCTGGAAACGAAAGTGACGCAAACGCTCTTGTTGAAAACAAAAAAGCACACACAGAAAAACTTCGAAAGGAAAGGGAAGATTTAAGTGCGAAACTTACTGCTGTTAAAGTTGATATTGCGTCAGTAAAAACACAAATTGAAAACTTAAAGGCTGAACTTATTCGTCTGGCAAATGAAATTGGAACGCAAAATGAAAACATAAGACTTTTAAATGCACACATTGAAGATAATTTAAGTTTTATTGAATCAGCTGAAGAACTCATCAAAACAAGACTTGCAAGTGCTCCAAGAAGTCAAGCTAAAGAAGAGCTTGACGATCTAACGCAAAAACAAAAGAAAACCGAAGAAGAAAAAATTCAACTTTCTGC
The DNA here is from genome assembly GCA_944350115.1 of uncultured Clostridia bacterium. Lineage (GTDB taxonomy): Bacteria > Bacillota > Clostridia > Christensenellales > UBA1242 > Caccovivens. The sequence goes on from CALVNZ010000005.1 coordinate 48,554, forward strand.
ATTAATTCGCTCGCTTGATACACAAAAAACAGGTTTAATGGAAGAATTAAACAGAATTAATGACAGAAAATATCGCGAAGAAATGAATCTTGCAAAGGTTGATTCAGACATTGAAGTGATGCAAGAGAGAATTTATGAAGAATATTCACTTGCATACAACGACTGTTTGGATTTAAAGCGTCCTGACTTTGATATTAAAGTGGCTATGCCAGAGATCGCAAAAATTAAAAGAGCAATTTCAGCTCTTGGCCCAATCAACGTCAACGCCATTGAAGATTGCTCGGCTTTACTTGAAAGATACAACACGCTTTCAGAACAATCAAATGATTTGAAGAAAGCAGAAGAAGATTTGACAAAAATCATAAAAGACCTTTCTGAAATCATGATTGAAAAGTTTACAAGTGAACTTGAAAAAATTAATGAAAGTTTCAAAATCACTTTTAGAGAGCTTTTTGGTGGTGGAAACGCTAAACTTGAACTCGTTGATCCTGAAAATCCACTTGAATCTGGTGTTGAAGTTTTTGTTCAGCCACCTGGAAAGAAAATTCAAAACATGTCACTTTATTCTGGCGGAGAAAAGTCTTTGACTGCAATGGCAATCATTTTTGCGATTTTAAGAATCAAACCTTTGCCTTTCTGCTTGTTTGACGAAGTTGAAGCGGCACTTGATGATTCTAACGTGGAAATTGTTGATAAATATTTGAAAAAACTTTCAGATGAAACACAATTCATTCTTATCACTCACAAAAAACCAACTATGGAATATGCCGATTCATTGTTTGGGGTGACAATGGAAGAAAAGGGTGTTTCAAAAATTGTGTCTGTTAAACTTTCAGACGCCATAAAACTTGATGAATCAGCTTAAAGGGGAATTAAATGGGCTTTTTTAAAAAACTCGCAAATGCGCTTAAAAAAACCAAAGAGGCATTTTCAAGAAAGATTGATGCCTTGCTTTCTCATGGCGAACTTGATGACGATTTTTATGATGATTTAACTGATCTGTTAATTTCATGTGATCTTGGCGTTCGTCCAGCCATGGAAGTTGTTGATGAGCTTCGTCTTTATGCTAGGAAAAACAAAATTCGCTCAGCAAATGAAGTGAAAGATGCTTTAAAACTTATTTTAACAGAGCAACTTGAATCTTCTCCAAAAATTGAGTTTGAGTTTCCTGTTGTTATAACAATTATAGGTGTCAATGGAGTTGGCAAGACAACAACGATAGGAAAACTTGCAAAATACTTTTCCGACCAAAAAAAATCTGTCACGCTTGTTGCGGGAGATACTTTTAGAGCCGCTGCAAGTGAGCAACTCACTATGTGGGCGGAAAGGTCAAAAACCAGGATAATTAAACACGCAGAAGGTGCCGATGCAGCAGCCGTCGTTTTTGACGGAATTGCAAGTGCAAAAGCCAAGAAGACAGATGTGCTTATTGTTGACACTGCTGGAAGATTACACACAAAAACAAACCTTATGGAAGAACTGAAAAAGATTAACAAAGTGACTGCTCGTGAATATCCCGAAGCACAAAAATTGACTTTTATTGTTCTTGATGCAACAACAGGTCAAAATGCTGTCAATCAAATTTCTGCTTTCAATGAATATGTGCAGATTGACGGAATCGTTTTGACAAAACTTGATGGAACGGCAAAAGGCGGTGTGGTTGTCGCTATTGAAAGAGACCTAAAAAAACCAGTTGTCTTTGTTGGAACGGGTGAAGGCATAGACGACATTGAATTGTTTGATGCTAAAACTTTTATAAATGAAATGTTTTAGAATTTAAAAAAAATATGTGTCCAAGCAAAATTCGGTAATTTTCGACATATACATTTCTCTAAAAGGAGAAAGCTTGTGTTTGAAAGTTTGCCGTTTTTTTTGTCTAAACTCAGGTGTTTTACTGCGTTTGTAAACAACACGGAGTGTTTCCCAAAACCACTTACGAAAGAGCGTGAGCATGAACTTATGGTTCGATTTCGTGAGTTTAATGATATGAAAGCTCGAAGCCAACTCATAAACCACAATTTGCGTTTGGTTTCGCATATTGTAAAAAAATATGCGGGCTCAGTTTCAATTGAAGTTGATGATTTGATTTCTGTTGGTGCAATAGGACTAATAAAAGCAATCGATAGTTTTGATTATGAAAAAGGGGTTGGGCTTGCGACCTATGCCTCAAAGTGCATTGACAACGAAATTTTGATGCTTATTAGAGTCAACAAAAAGCATAAGGACACCATTTCACTGTCAAGCAAGTTTGCTTCGGACAAAGATGGAAACGAAGTTTTGTTTATGGATGTTTTGGAATCCGATGAAGAAGAGGTTGAAGATGCTGTTTCGTCAAGCTTTTTGATGGAAAAAATAAATAGTTCAATAGCCGTGCGTTTGTCACCAAGAGAAAAAGAAATTATTACAAAAAGATATGGTTTAAATGGCGAAAAAGTTTACACGCAAAAAGAACTCGCAGATGAACTTGGCATTTCTAGAAGTTATGTTTCAAGAATTGAAGCCAAAGCTCTCGACTTAATAAAAGGAGATTTGGCAAAAAATTATTATGATTCTCATGAAAATTAATTGATTTTTTGTAAATTATGTTGTAAAATGCACCTAGAAGGGGCGGAGCGTTGCAAAAAGAAAAATTTTATGTTGTTTTAACTAAATTGATTTTACCTCTCTTTACTGGCTCAATTTTGGTCGGTGAAGAGGAGTCTAGCACGCGTGAATCAGAAGTCGCTCTTGGCAAACAAAATTCTCTTTTGATCAAACCAAACAAATCGGCAGATTATAGATTTGTGATAAAAAGGGGAAGAGCATATCAAACTTTTGAATTATCACTTTTAAAAAACATAATTAAAGAATTAAGTGAAATTGATGAAACTGCAATTTTAGATCCAACTTATGAACTCACTTTGCAAGAAAAAGCCATTGAAAAAGCCGTTTGCGACAGTGTTGCTTCTTCTGCGTCTTCAGTTATGCTTGGCCTTGTGACAGCACTAACTAGATGGAGTAACCGCACATATGAAGGCAAACATGTAAACTTTGGAATTATTTTAAATTTAAGCGAAAATGTTGAAGATAGAAATCTTCATTATTCAAATATTATTTCAACTGACTTTTTTGTTTTGCTTTCTGACGGGAAAGATTCTTTTGTTGAGTTTAACCGTGAAGGTTATTTGATGGGCTATGTTTCACTTGCAAAAGTCAGAAATTATTCAACAACCGCGCCAAACGAATTTAATTTTGTCGCTAGATATTGTGGCGACCGAAAAATTGGTATTGTTTTAACTGAAAGTGGAGATTTGCTTATTTTTAAAAATCGTGCACTTATGTTTGCAAAAAGAAGAGGCAAGTGGAACATTTACAGCCATGATGAAGTTATTCAGCTTTTAGGATACAGAGAGCCACATTCATTAAAAGAAGTGAGAAGAGCTGTTTATTTGACAGCCCTTGATTGTTCATTTAAATATTTGGGTGGAATTATTATTTACTTAAAAAAAGACACCGCTATGCAAGCTTTGGCACATGTTAATGCCGGCGACATTTTAAATGAAAAATATTACAACATGAAAAAACAAATGGAACTTGAAGAAGCTGACAAGCTTTACAATTTAACAAGGTCAGAAGATATTAAAAGAATTTTTAGTGATGATTATGAAGACTTTTTGGCAAAAAACTGTTGCTTTAAAGCCATGTGTTTAAAACAAATCATCGAAGGAAAAAAATTCTATGAATTAGGCCGTCAAATTAGAGAAGAAATCACAGCCATGGACGGAGCAACTATAATCGACCATGACGGAACTGTTATTACGGCAGGCGCTATTTTAAAAATTGAAGCAGGGTCAATAAGTGGCGGTGGAAGAAAAGCCGCAGCAATGGCACTTGCTAAATATGGCATATCGTTGAAAATTTCACAAGACGGTGAAATTCAAGGTTTTGTCAGTGATAAAAAGCTGGGACATCCAAAACTACTGTTTACCGTAAACTAAATTTGACTTTTGTTTATGTTTGTGCTATAATTAAAAAGTCAGTTAAACTTGTGGTCGCGGTTTGCTTGTAATGAGCAAAGTGAGGAAAGTCCGGGCATCAAAAGACAGGGTGCCGGTTAACGACCGGTGGAGGCGACTCTAAGGAAAGTGCAACAGAAATAAACCGCCCGCAAGGGTAAGGATGGAAAGGTGAGGTAAGAGCTTACCGGAGAAATGGTGACATTTCTCGTCACTGTAAACCCCACTCGATGCAAGTTTAAGCGAAGACAATGTGCCGTCTTTCACGTCTTCCAAAAACAACGCTTGAGCCTATTGGCAACAATAGGCCTAGATAGATGACCACATAACACAGAACTCGGCTTATGTTTAACTGATTGAAGCAAACTTTTAGGTTTGCTTTTTTATTTTATGTCAAAAATTAAGGCATGAAAAAACGCGATTATTTTTTTAATATGACAAATTTAATTTTAAATAGGCTTCGTTTTCATGCACCAAATCTCTATGGTTGTGATGTTGATTTTCAAAGTTTAATAGATTTGGGAGTTGATCCATCTTTGCCAATTTTTAAGTTTGATAAAGTCATGTCAAAACCGCTTTTTAAATGCTTTGAAAAGGTCAAAAGTGTTTGTGATTTTAACTTGATATTGTCAGATCATAACAAGAAGGCAGAAAAAAAATTAGGCGCCATAATTTTAAACAATAACACGGAAATTAATAAATTAAACATAAATTACAAATCAAATTCTCTCTATCACTTAAAAAGCGAAGAAACCTTTGTTGAAATAGATGGTGTTCAACAAAATCTTTGCTTTCATGATTTTTACTTGCAATCCGGTGGAATAAGCAATGATGTAAGATTTTATATAAAAGAATTTGCTCTTTGTGGCAGGAATTTTTATTTTGAATTTTTAAATTTGTCTGACAAACCTAAAACTATCAATGTGGTTTTAAATCTTCCGCTTGAACAAGGCTATTATTTTTTTCAAAAAAGGTCTTCCTGCATTGAAGTGACGGATTTATTTTCCTGCGAAAAAAGATTTTTTAATTTCACTCCGCATAAAGCAAATTTTATTTTTTCATGTGTTGATGGCGTTGAAAATTGCACTCACGCTTGCATCAACGTGATGTGCGAAATTAATTTGAAACCTAAACAAAAAAAGGTTCATTTTTTTAATTTTGGGAAAGAGAAGTTTAAATTATGCGGGCAAGGTGAAATGGAAATGTTTATGGCAGAAGCTGATAGACAAGCCTATTTAAGATTTAATTTGAGAATCAAAAGTGAAGACAAACAAGAGCAACGCCTTGTTAATCAAATTTTGCCAGAAAGAATTTATTTAGGCTGGCTTAATGGTAAGCAAGATGAAAAAAGTGAAATTGAATATGGCAAATTAAAAGAAAAATTTTTAATAAAAACTGATAAAGGATTTTTGTTCGCGGGACTTTCTAAAATTAAGTCTTTTCAGATTTTTAATGGCAAGGAATGGAAAAATATCAATGTCGAGCAAACAAATGGACAAAGTTATATGCAAATTGGAAAGACAAAATTTTATGGCAAAAATTATTTAAGTTTTAAAGAAATTAAAAATCTTGCTGATTGCCTTGTTTTTAAAGGTGAATAAGCGTTTTTTAAATAATTTAAAAAAACAATTAAAAATCAGGCGTTTTGCTTGATTTTTTCTAATGAAAAGCTAGTTTTAATATTCGCAAAAATTTTTTTCTATAAATTGTTGTAATATTTGAATAATTATGCTATACTCATAAAGTATGAGCGAACTAAGAATTCCTCTTGCACAAAGGATGCGTCCAAAATCACTAGAAGACTTTGTAGGGCAAGAGCACATAATTGGAAAAGGAAAGATTTTGCGTCGTGCTATTGAATACGGAAATGTTGGTAGCATAATTTTTTACGGCCCGCCAGGAACAGGAAAGACGACGCTTGCTTATATTATTGCAGATGCGTTAAAAGCAAACATTCAAAAGTTAAATGCTGTTGCTTCGGGTGTGGCCGATGCAAAAGCTGTTATTGAAAAAGCAAAAAAAGACAAATTGCTTTTAGGCAAAGACACATATTTGCTTTTAGACGAATGTCACAGATGGAGCAAAAGTCAAAGTGATTGTGTTTTGGAAGCTATTGAAAAAGGATATATTTTCTTTATAGGTTCAACAACAGAAAATCCATATACTTCAATGACAAGAGCAATCGTTTCTCGATGTAGAGTTTTTGAATTAAAACCTTTGTCAAGAGATGATATTAAAAAAACTATTCATCGTGCTTTAACAAACAAGGGAGATGGTCTTGGCAATTTGCCAATCAATATGACAGATTCTGCAATTGATTATTTAAGCGAAGTTTGTGGTGGAGATGCGAGAGTAGCATTAGGGGCGCTTGAACTAGCAGCGAACACGACGCCTATTGGAAAGGATAAAAAAATTAAAATAGACATTGATGTCGTCAGTGAATGTTTGGATCGAAAACCTCTTTCAGTTGACACTGAAATGCACTACGATTTGCTTTCTGCTTTTTGCAAAAGTATTCGCGGATCAGACACAGATGCGGCACTATTTTATGCTCAAAGGCTTATTCAAGCTGGTTGCGATCCACTTATCATTGCGAGAAGACTTATTGCACATGCTTCGGAAGATATTGGAATGGCTGATTCAAACGCTTTGCTTTTAGCTCTTGCTGCATATAATGCTGTTGAAAAAATAGGGCTTCCAGAAGCTATGTTAAATTTATCGCACGCAATAATTTATTTGTGTGAAACTGAAAAATCAAATTCCGTTTTGATTGCAATGAATGCCGCGCAAAAAGATGCCGTAACTTTGCGAGATGACAAAGTTCCAAATCATCTTAAAAACCATCCATCCACCAACAAAGATGGGCATGGAAAATATTTATACCCGCACGACTATGGTGGTTATTGCAAACAACAATATTTGCCAGATTCGATAAAAGACCATGTCTATTACAAACCAAAAAATAATGGTCGTGAAAAAAATATGATAAGAAAAAAGTTTAGAGAGGAAAAAGATGTTTAGTAAAAGAAGTGATGGAGTTAAAGTTAAAGGTCTTGATGCTGTAACAAAAGCAGCACCATTTTTCATGCCAACAAGAATTGGTGCAACAAATTATTGCACTGAACAAATTAGATGCGAACCTATCGATGAATTTATTGCAAGACAAAGGCGCCTTGGCAACAATTATACTTACACGCACATTATGATGGCGTCACTTGTCAGACTATTATATTTGCGCCCAAAATTAAATTATTTTATCAATCATAATGTGACGTATGAGCATAAAGACATTTCAATTTGCATGGTTATTAAGAAAAAACTTGCTGACGATGGGGAAGATGTTGATTTAAAATTTCATTTTTCCGGCAGAGAAAGTTTGCCAGAAGTTAAAGCTTATGTTGATGATTTAATTGAAAAACATGTTTCGCCAGATTCAACTTATGGGACTACTGAGAGTGCCGATGCACTTGGAAAAATGCCTAACTGGTTGTTTAGACTTGCAATGAAAATTGTTAGGTTTTTAGACAGACACAATATGCTTCCAAAATCGTTGATTGAGGCAAGCTGTTTTCATTCTAGTGTGTTTTTAACAAACTTAAAATCCATTAAAATTGATGCAATTCATCATCATTTATATGATTTTGGAACTTGCAGTTTGTTTGTTGCCATGGGGAAAGAAAAAATAGCTCCTGTTGTCGATAAAAACAAAGAATTAAAACTTGGTAAAGTTATGAATTTAGGCATTAGCATGGACGAAAGAGTTGCTGACGGATTTTATTTTGCAAAAACTTTGAGACTTTGGAAAGATATGTTTGAAAATCTTGATTGTTTGCTTGAATCAATGCCAGAAGATGGGTCAAAGAAGATGAGCATTAAAAAGAGAAAAACAAAAGTTAAAAAGAGTAAAGTCAAGAAAAGCAAAGTTAAAAAAGATAAAACTGTGATTACACTCAAAAAACAACAACTTAAAGAAGAAAAAGAAAAACTTAAACTTGAAAAAGAAAAAGAAAAAGAAGAAAGAAAACTTTTAAAATTTGAGAAAAAACTTGAGAGAGCTGAAAAAAAATCTAAAAAGGTGGCTGAATGAAAAATTTAATTTATTTCATTTTATCCATAGCTGTTATTGCTTATATTGGTTTTATGATTTATGTCGCAGCTGTTCCTGACTTTGCTGAATTAGGAAGTTGGGGAGAAGCTTTAAGATACATCAGCATGTATGGTGGCGTGGTTTTGCTGTTTGCTTTTGCAGTTACAAATTTTACAGGAAATATTTTTAAAATCATTTTGCTTATTTTGTTAATTTTAGTTTCAATTTTTTACGTATTCGTTGTCGCTTTCCCAGATTATTTTGCAGGTGTTTTTGGACTTAACTAGTTTAAGTCCTTTTTTTTATAAAATCATTTTTTAATTTTTTTAATATGTGGTAAAATTAAAGCATGGAAAAAAGAACTTTATTAATTGATGGAAATAGTTTGGCAAACCGCGCTTTTTATGCTTTGCCTTTTTTAACAACGCCAAAAGGTAAGCCTTCAGGCGCAGTTTTTGGCTTTATGAATATTCTTGTTAAAATTATTTCAGAGGAACAACCAGATGGCATTTTAGTGGCGTTTGACCATGCTAGAAAAACATTTAGAAATGAAATTTTTAAAGATTATAAAGCAACTAGAAAAGAAACTCCAAGCGAGCTTATTTCTCAATTTCCAGAAATAAAAAAACTTTTAGAGCAAATGAACATCACAATTGTTGAGCAAGAAGGCATTGAGGCGGACGACATTTTAGGCACTGCCGTCAAAAATATATCTGGCAAAAAAATTATTCTCTCAGGCGATCGCGATCTTTTGCAATTAATAAGTGATGACACAGAGGTTTGGCTGACCATGAAAGGCGTTTCTGTTGTAAACAAAATAGACACACAGAATTTAAAAACACAATTTAATCTATCGCCAAGTCAAGTTGTTGATTTAAAAGCTTTAATGGGGGACTCTTCTGACAATATTCCAGGTGTTAGCGGAGTTGGAGAAAAGACTGCTCAAAAACTTATAGATGAATTCGGTTCGCTTGATGGAGTTTATCAAAATATTGATAAAATATCGGGAAAACTTAAAGAAAAACTTGTCGAAGGCAAAGGCTCGGCATATCTTTCTTACGAGCTTGCCACTATCAAAACGGACTGTTCATTAAATGTTGATTTTAATAATTTAAGTTATGATTTTCCTTTTTCTTCTTCGGTTCAAAAATCATTTAAAGACTTTGCTTTTGGAAGCTTGTTAAAAAGAAATGATTTGTTTGGCGACAGCATTATTGTTGAAGATAAAACAAGAATTTTGCTTGATTCAACTGAAAAAATTGACGAATTTATTGCTACTATAAAAGATAAGTTGGCTTTTAATTTTGAAAAAATGGAATTTGCGGTTAGTCCTGGTAAAATCTATTATTTAAGTCCAACATTTGATATGTTTATGGCAAACATCTCTCTTGGCGATTTAATTTTAAAAATGCAACCAATTTTTCAAAATGAAAAGATTTTAAAATTTACTATTTCAACAAAAAAAGATTTGCATAAGCTTGGGGAAATGGGCGTTGGATTCGCAAATTATTTTGACTTAAAACTTGCGTCTTATCTTATTCATACAGGTCAAAGTGGTGAATTTGTTTCAGATTCGTGTGATGAATGGTTTGCTTTAAAAGATGTTTTATTGCAAGACTTGAAAAAAATGGATTTAACTGATCTTTATTTCAATTTAGAGCTTCCTTTAACAGAAGTTTTGTATAGAATGGAACGAGATGGTTTTAAAATCGATGAATCGCAACTAGAACAGCTTGACCAAGAATTTACTTCAAAACTAGAAACTTTGACGAAAGAAATTTATAATGAAGCTGGTGAAGAGTTCAACATCAATTCTCCAAAACAAGTGGCAGAAATATTATTTGATAAGTTGCAACTTTTTGCTTATTCAAACAAAAAACGTTCGACAGGCATTGAAGTTTTGGAAGAATTAAAATATGCTCATCCAATAGTTGAACTAATTATCAATTATAGAAAATATCAAAAATTAAAATCAACTTATATTGATGTTTACAAGCATATTTGCCAAGAAAAAGGAAGCATCATTCACACAAGTTTCCATCAATCGCTCACAAACACTGGCAGGCTTTCTAGCTCTGACCCAAATTTGCAAAACATTCCTACAAATGATGAAGAGGGGCGTTCATTAAGAAAAATTTTTGTTTCAAAATTTGATGGGGGTTGTCTTGTAAGTGCAGACTACAACCAAATTGAATTGCGACTTCTTGCAGACATGTCAAACGAAACCAAACTGATTGAAATTTACAAACAGGGAGAAGACATACACACAGCAACTGCTTGCCAAATTTTTGGTGTTAAACCGCAAGACGTAACACAAAAAATGAGACGTGAGGCAAAAGCTGTAAATTTTGGCATAATTTATGGCATAAGTGACTATGGTTTGTCTCAAAACATAAAAGTATCAAGAAAAAGTGCAAAAGAATACATTGATTCATATTTTGAAAAATATCCAAAAGTTAAAGAATTTTCTGAAAACAATATTAAATTTGCAAAAGAAAATGGCTTTATAAAAACAAAATATGGACGAATTAGACACATACCTGAACTTCAATCATCAAATTATAATGTTAGAACTTTTGGTGAAAGGGTGGCAATGAATATGCCTCTTCAAGGCACGGCGTCAGACATAATCAAAATGAGCATGTTGAAAGTTGAAAATCTTTTAAAGAAACAAAATTTAAAATCTGAATTAATTTTGCAAATTCATGACGAACTTGTTTTAGATGTTTATCCGGGAGAAGAAGAAAAAGTGTTAAAACTTCTTCATGAAGCTATGGAAAATTGGATAAATCTTAAGGTTCCTCTTCCAATTTCAATAAATTTCGGTAAAAATCTTTTGGAATGTAAGTAATTTATTTGACTTGAAAAGAAATCTTGGTTTATAATTATCATGATGATGAAGTCGAATAGCAAAAGATTTATGGGGCTTGATTATGGCGATAAACGAATAGGGATTGCTTTTTCCGATTTGACTGGAACAATTGCCACAGCATTTGAAGTTTACACCAGAAAAAACGAAGAAGATGATTTAAACTATTTGTTTGATTTAGCTAAAAATCAAGAAGCGACTAAAATTATTTTGGGGCTTCCTCTCAATGCTGACGGAACGGAAGGCGAGCGAACAAGATTGACTTACGATTTTGGTGAAAAATTAAAAAATAAAACTGGAATTGAAGTCGACTATTATGATGAAAGATTTTCTTCTTTAGAAGCAGAAGAAATCTTAAAAGAAGCTCGTTTACCTTGGCAAGAGAGAAAAAAGCTCTTAGACAAAGTTGCTGCACAAATCATTTTGCAAGACTATCTCAACTCTAACTAATAAAAGGGGAATTATTATGGCACAAAAAACAAATAAAACAGAAAAAGAAGAAATTGTAAAAGTTGACTTATTAGATGTCCTTCTTGACGAAAAAAACACTGCTCCGATTTATATGACTGACGAAAATGGTCGTCAACTTAAATTTGATCAAGTTGCAGTTATTCCTTATGGTGACGAAGATCTTTATTGCATTTTAAAACCTTTGACAAAACTTGAAGGCATTGCAGATGATGAAGCTATTGTGTTTAAAGTTGAAGAAGACAAAGAAGGCAACGCTATTTTAAGAGTTGAAGAAAATGAACAAATAGCAATTGCAATTTTTGATCAATATTACAACCTTATTGAAGAAGCAGAAAAATCAAAGAAAAAACCTGCTACAACAAAGAAAACAACAAAAACGACAACAAAGAAAACAACAGGTTCTAAAAATTAATAATATCGGTATAAAAAGCCTTCTAATTGCTCACAATAAGGGCACAGGGAAACCTGAAAAATAGGGAGGTGAAAATTATGTTCGGCAAAAATAAATCTGCTAAACAAAGCAAGAAGTCTGCAAAAAACAACGCTCAAAACAAGAACGTTGAGGCTTCAAGCGAAAGAGCTTGCTCGAATTCTGCAAAGTCAGAAAACAAGTCAGCTTCTAGAAAGTAGCCTTACGAAAAAGGGCGACCAATTAGGTCGTCTTTTTTTTTGATTTGTTTGCTTGACAAAATAATATTTTTATAATAAGTTTATATTGTAATGAAAAACAAAAACGATAAAAGACCAAATATTATTTCCCGTTGGTATAAACTTGCAGAGCCAAGCAAATCTTTATGGTTTTGGCAAATAATTACATATTGTTTATATGTTATTTTTTATACAATCATCACAATTTTTGCAGCAAGAACTATAAATTGTATGTATGAAGGAAATTGGAAGTGGGCATTTATTTATTTGGGAATAGAATTACTAACATTAGTTTTGAGAAATATCTTTTTACATTTTGAATATATAGCCTATGGTAAACAGCACATACATATTAGGAAAGTTGTTGCCAAAAAAATATATAATAAAATTCTTTCTTGTGAAAGTAATAAAATTAAAAATTTTACAAAAGAAAAACTTATTAATATTTCGTTAAGCAACATTTCATATATCGCTGAATTTCCTGATCCTGTAGCAAAATTTATTGCCATTTTAATTCAAGTGATAATAACTCTTGTGATTATTTTTGTAGCTAATATCTGGGCAGGTTTGATAGTCATTGTTGTTGGCGTGATAAACTTTTTTGTTTACTATTTTTATAATAAAAAAATGGGCAAAATCATGCTAGAACAGCATGAAAAGAATGACGAAGTTTTTCAATCCTATAATAAAATAATAGATGGAAGAGCCGTTATCAACGAATTCGCAAGCAAAGAAAAATATGAAGGGGAAATTCTAGATAATGTTGATAAATATTCCAAAGCCTACGCTAAATATTATAATGTCTATTCTTTGAAGACAAATATTAATTTCGCGGTTTGGAATGTTATTATTTATGGCGTAACAGCGCTTATGTTATATTTTGTAAGTCAAGGCACGCTTGCAATAGAAGTTTATCTTATAATAGTTCCATATCTTTCTTCTGGCACAACAAAACTCACGGAATTATTTGACAAATCCTCATTTTTGGAAAATATGCGTGTGGATGTCGACAGGGTGAATTTGATTTTAGGCTTGTCAGACAAAGAACTTATTCAATATGGCGAAATAAATGCAGAAACTATCGGTTATAATCTCGGTTTGATTTCTGTGAATTATCAAAACACTGATAAATCTTCTGAAAATTACGGCGTTTTGAAAGATGTTGATATTTCTTTTAAAATGAATGCTATTAATTTAATTAAAGGCAGTAAAGGAAGCGGGAAAAGGCTTATATTCAACTTATTAAGGAGATATATTAAGCCACAATCTGGAACCGTTTTGTTGGATAATTTGGACTTGTATAGTTATAACGAAGCAACTTTTAAATCGCATATTTATTATTGCTCATCTCATCCAACCTTTATTAAAGGTTCAATAAAAGAGAATTTGCTTTTGGCGAACAAGGATTTTAAAAAGATCGTTGATGTGTGCAAAAATGTTGAAGTTTATGATGTGATCATGGCAATGCCAAATAGTTTTGAAACTCAAATTTCTGATATTAAAGCGTCCAGTACTTTGTTTTTAATTGGTCTTGCTAGGGCAGTTCTTTCAAATTGTAAAATATTAATGGTTTATGAACTTCCAGAAGATTGCCCTCCTATTTTTAGAAAGAAAGTAAAAAATTTGTTAAAAAATTATTATATCGATAAAACTATACTTATTTTCTCACATAGCGATGTTTATGATGACATAAGCGAATTAATTTATGAAATTTCTAACGGCAAAGTAAAAAAAGTTTTAACGGGTCAAAAAGAAGCACTGAGAAAAAAAGAAAAAGTAATAGATAGTGACGAATCATTAAAAATTGATAATTTAAAAAGTGCAAAGAAAAAAACGAGAAAGGGAAATCAACAAAAAAAATAAAGCACAATCAAGTGCTTTTTTTCATATACAAAATTTCACAAAAAACTCACATGTTTTAGAGAGTATTTTTTTAATCATTGCATACAAATAAGAGTAGTGATTAAAAAAGGAGCTTCTATGTGGGAATTTGCAATCAATGTCAATTTTGAAAAAATAGAACTTGCCAATTCATTATTTAAAATTTTGAAAAAAGATTTGTCGAAATTTGATGCGTTGGTTGTTTTAACAAAAGAGCCTCCATTTAACAAAATTGTTCTTGCGGTAAAAAAAGAATTTCGTCCTGAAACGGAAATTGTTTTGCTTAAAACAATCAGTCTTGTCATTTGTTGCTATTTTAAAGCTGAATTTTTAAATCGCCATTTGTTTTTGCCTTCACATGATGAAATAGGTGTTACTGCTTTTAAAAAAGCATTGATTAATTTTGATAAAGAAACAGATTATTTTTTAATATCTAAAAATTTAAGATTTGAAGGAAATTTATATCTTGAATCTTTTTACGAATTCAAATTAAGAAAATTGAGAGAGAAATGGGAAGAACTTATAAAACTTGCAAATGAAAATCGTGATTATTTGGTTTCAGTTGATGCGTTTAATGATTTACTTAAATTTTTAATTGATAATCTAGATATTTGCAAAGATGAAATAGATGTTATTGAAGAAGAAGATGAGCATTATTATGTTTGTGATGAAGGGAAAAAAGGGGAAATGATGGGAAGTTCTGCTTTGGTTTCACTTCTTATTGACCTTTCGCCGCAAAAAATAAATTTTTACTATAAAAATGAAAATCATGCCACTGACTTATTAAAAACAATATTCGACAGACGCATAAATTTAAAAGCTTGTTCATCTTTGCAAAATTTTTCAAACATAACGCCTATTTTGAGATAATGCTCAAAAATGATTGACTTATAAAAACAAATGTCATATAATGTTCTAGTAACGCTGAGTTAAAAGACAAGTAGCATCCTTAAAAGCATTCAGAGAAAAGTTGGTTGGTGAAAAACTTTTGGTGGAGAGGATCAGTGAAACCACTTTTGACGATGAAGCCGACAATTTAACATAAAGTGGCACAAATTTGTGCAATTAAGGTGGAACCGCGGTTTATTTAATCGTCCTTAAAATTTAAGGGCGATTTTTATTTTGCCCTATGAAAAAAAAGGAGTCAAATATGGAAAAAATTGAAAAAAAAGATGAAAAACTCATGATGATGCGTCACTCACTTGCTCACGTTCTTGCAAAAGCTTTAATGCAACTTTATCCAAAAACAAAATTGACAATTGGGCCTGCAATTGATGATGGTTTTTATTATGACATTGATTTGCAAAGACCTATAACGCCTGATGATTATGCTTCAATTGAAAAGAAAATGAAAGAAATAATCAACAAAGGTGAAGAATTTAAAAGGGAAGTCGTTTCTAGAGAGCAGGCTTTAAAAATTTTTAAAGGAAATGAATATAAAGAAGAACTTGTTCGTGACCTTCCTGAAAATGAAGAAATTTCTTTGTATTACCTAGGGAATGATTTTGTAGATTTATGCCGTGGACCTCACGTTAGTTCAACAAGAGAACTACAAAATGTTGGTTTTAAAATTCATGCTGTCAATGGAGCTTATTGGCGAGGAAACGAAAAAAACAAAATGCTTCAAAGAGTTTATGCATATGGATTCAAAACCAAGTCAGACCTTGCTCAACATATTGCTTTGATTGAAGAAGCAAAAAAGCGTGATAACCGAAAACTAGGAAAAGAGTTAAATTTATTTATGATTTCACCGGAAGGGCCAGGATTTCCATTCTATCTTCCAAATGGCATGATAGTTCGCAATCTTTTGATTGATTATTGGCGAGAAATTCACACAAAAGCTGGATATGTTGAAATATCAACGCCAATCATGCTTTCTCAACATTTATGGGAAACTTCAGGGCATTGGGATCATTACAAAAACAATATGTATACAACAAAAATTGATGACACTTTATTTGCTATCAAACCTATGAATTGCCCAGGTGGAATTTTAGTTTACAAAAATTCACCACATTCTTATCGTGATTTGCCGATGAGAGTTGGCGAACTTGGACTTGTTCATAGACATGAAAAATCAGGTGAACTTGGGGGACTTTTAAGAGTTCGATGTTTTACACAAGATGATGCTCACATA
This sequence comes from uncultured Clostridia bacterium, assembly GCA_944350115.1. Classification (GTDB taxonomy): domain Bacteria; phylum Bacillota; class Clostridia; order Christensenellales; family UBA1242; genus Caccovivens. The sequence continues at coordinate 64,642 of CALVNZ010000005.1, forward strand.
TTTATGATGCCGTCACAGATAAAAGAAGAAATAAAAAATGTTGTAAAACTTATTAATGAAGTTTACAGTTTGTTTGGCTTTTCTTATTTTGTTGAACTTTCAACTAGACCTGAAAACAGCATGGGCAGTGATGAAGACTGGGAATTGGCAACAGATGCATTAAAGAATGCTCTTGATGAAATGAATCTTGATTATATTGTAAACGAAGGCGATGGTGCATTCTATGGCCCTAAAATTGATTTTCATTTAAAAGATGCTTTGGGAAGGACTTGGCAATGCGGGACGATTCAACTTGATTTCCAACTTCCACAACGTTTTGAGTTAGAATACACCGGAGAAGATGGAGCAAAACATCAACCAATCATGATTCACAGAGTTGTTTATGGTTCAATGGAAAGATTTATGGGAATTTTAATTGAACATTTTGCAGGTGCTTTTCCTGTTTGGCTTGCACCTGAACAAGTGCGCATACTGCCAATTACTGACAGAGCAAATGAGTATGGAAAAGAAATATTAAATGAGCTTAAAAAATTAAATATTAGAGCAACCCTTGACGACAGAAATGAAAAAGTCGGATATAAAATTAGAGAAGCTGCTTCAATGAAAATTCCTTATCAAATAATTGTGGGAGATGAAGAAATTGTTAGCAAAACTATTTCTCTTCGTGGCAGGGGAAATGAAAACAAAAGTGGTTTAAAACTTGCTGATTTTGTCGAAAGAATTTTAGAAGAAATAAAAACGCGTAAAATTTAACAAATTTGTTTGGTGAAGCGACTTTAATATGTTATAATCGCCATATCAAAAAGAAAAAAGGAGAGTAATTATGTCATTATTATTAGGTTTAGACACAACACAAATCATTTTAATTTGTCTGATCGCTGTTTTGCTTATTGCATATCCTATTTTAATGGTTACTAAAAATAAAAAAGAAAACCAAAGGATCACCGAACAAACCAATTCTTTAAAGCGTGGAGATAAAGTTTTGACGACAAGCGGTGTTTATGGGAAAATCATCGACATCAAACTTGAAGGAACATCAAAACAAATCACCATTGAAACAGGTTCTGGAAATTATAAAAGTTATATGACAATTGATGCTTATGCAATTTATTCTGTGATAAAAGATGAAATTCCTGTTGCAAAGGACATCACAAAGGCAGAAGAAATAGCAGAAGATAAAAAAGAAGAAGCAAAAGAAACAGAATCAAAAGAAGTTGCCAAAACCGAAGAAAAGCCACTGGAAGAAAAAAAACCTGTTAAAGCTAAAGCGAAGAAAAAAGAAAACAAAAAAGCGTAAAATCTTGCGCTTTTTTTTCATAGGCTCCAACTTGTCCGCATAAATATAAGGTAGTATATTTTTTGTTAAAGGAGTCAATTATGAAAATGAAGGCAAAAAAATTGGAAGAAAAAGGCGCTGGTAAGTCAATTTTTCTTTCAATAATCAAGGGAAGTGTTATAGCACTTTGTGTTAGTTTAGTTTGCGTTTTGTTGTTTGCGTTTTGCCTTAAATTCACACCACTTTCTGAAAAACTTATAACTCCAATTAATCAAGTAATAAAAGGCATCAGTATATTTTTGGGCGTGTTGCTTGGTTTGAAAAAACAAAAAGAAATGGGGCTTGTAAGTGGTCTTTTAATAGGTTTGATTTACACTTTTGTTGCTTTCTTGGTCTTTTCTGCTTTAAACAGAAGCTTTGATTTCGATCGAACATTATTAAACGACACAATTTTTGGAGCAATAATTGGTGGAATTTGCGGTATAATTTGCGTAAATATTAAAAAATCTGCAAAGTAAAACAAAAAAACATTTGACAGTTTTCCCTTGAACTTGTATACTAATCTAGTATGAAAACTTCAAGGGGATTAAATGGCTAAAAAACGTTCTATTTGGAAATTTACAATATTAGCTATTTTCATCGTGATAGGACTTGTGTTAACTTTCGCTTCTTTTGGCGTTCCTGGAACGGTGTATCATTATAATGGCTTCATAAATTCAATACCTCTCGGTCTTGATTTGTCGGGAGGTGTTTCTGCTGTTTATCAAGCTTCTTTGTCTTCTACAAGCAACACACAAGACTTGAACAGTGCAATCGAATCAACAATCACAAGATTAGAGTCAATTTTGTATGATGAAGGATTTTCAGAAGCAACCGTCGTTAGACAAGGTTCTGACAAAATTCGTGTTGAAGTTCCAAACCTTACTGACACCAGTGAGCTTTTTGACGTGATTGGTGAGCCTGCTTCACTTTACATCACTCTTGATTCAAGTTTTAATGTCAACAATCCAACTGGTGATTATGTAAGCGGTGAAGACATTTCAAATGTTTATGTTAGTTACAATCAAGAAGATTCAGCATACGGCGTTGTTTTAGAGTTCACAAGCACAGGTTCTGACGAATTTGCAGCAATCACAGAAGAAGCAGCAAACAACAGCTCAACCATTTATGTTTTTATTGGAAATGATGATCCACTTTCACTTACCGCTACAGAAAAAATAACAGGTGGAAGCACATTCATCTCTGGCGGTTCGATTGTTGATTATGAATCAGCCAAAGCTTATTCAATGCAAATTATGAGCGGAACATTTTCTGCAAAATTGACTCTAACTGAAAGCAATGTCGTTTCTGCAACACTAGGGAAAGACGCATTGCTTTATGGTTTGATTGCAGCAGGTGTGGCAATATTCATTGTGATGGTCATCATGTTCTTGCGTTATGGCGAACTTGGGCTTCTTGCAAATGTGTCACTTGTCATTTACATCATTTTAATGTGTTTCTTCTTGCAAGCAATTCCTTTTGTTCAGCTTACTTTACCAGGACTTGCAGGTATTATTTTGTCTATCGGCATGGCAGTGGATGGTAATGTCATCATTTTTGAAAGAATAAAAGAAGAATATGCGTCTGGAAAGAAAATTCCATTATCTGTTAAAAATGGTTTCAAAAAAGCTTTCTGGCCTATTTTCGATAGTAATATAACAACAATTTTTGCTGCTATAATTTTGTATATTTTAGGAACTGCTTCCATCAAAGGTTTTGCAATAACTTTGTTGCTTGGTATTTTATTATCAATGTTTACAACTCTTGTTGTTAGCAGATATTTGGTTAAATGGTATTTGCCTTTCAATTCTACAAACGCAAAAAGATTGAGATTAAAACGTTCTAAAAATCTTAACCCGGAATGTGTCATCGTAGATGAAAGCATAGCTTCACAGGAAACCGCCTCCGAAGAAATTGTAGTAGAAGGAGGTGACGAACAATGAAACATAAATTTAAAAAGACGCGTTTAAGTTTTGATGAAAGAGTCGCTTCTTCGAAATTTGAATATTGCAAAAACTTAAAATGGTTTATGATTCCTTCCATCGTCATTGTTCTTATCGGGATCATATTGTTCTGCACAATTGGTTTTAATTTAGGAACTGACTTCACTGGCGGTTCAATAATGACAGTTTATGTAAACCATGAACAAGTGATTGAAGATGCAAAAGCTTATGATGTTGAAGACAGCGGAGATTACGCTGAAATACAAAATAAAATAAATGAGGTTTTAGGGGAGTTTGGTCTTACAGGAAACACTTTCCAAACAACAACTATTGATATTGATGAACTAAATGTTTATGAAGGCCAAGCCGTTTTAGTTAAATATCAAAACGTTGATGGACAACAAGCAAGCGAAATTTTAGCTACAAACGAATCTATTCAAAAAGCATTACTTGAAAAATTTGGCTATGGTGGCATGACTTACACTGTAACAAATGGCGGAACAGTGACGCCAAGCGCATCAAATGAACTTCTTATGAATTCATTTATTGCCATGCTTGTAGCTCTTGCATTGATCATTATTTATGTTGCAATAAGATTTGAAATAACAAGTGGAATCGCAACGATTTTGGCTTTATTCCATGACTTATTGATTACAACGTCATTTGTTTTAATGTTTAGAATAACAGTCAACGCGGCTTTTATCGCTGCACTTGTGACTATTTTAGGTTATTCCATCAACAACACTGTTATCATATTTGACAGAATTAGAGAAAACCAAAAATCAGGAAAATATGAAGGCAAACCAAACTCTGTTGTCGCAGATGTTTCAGTTAAAGAAACTATAACTCGAAGCGTTTTCACAACTTTGACAACATTTGTGACTATCGCTCTTGTGGCAATCATTGGCGTTGCAGATATTCGTGATTTTGCACTTCCTATTGGAATTGGAATTTTGTCTGGTTTTTATTCGTCAATTTTCATCACTCCTGGGTTATGGGCAATCGCTTACAACGGGAAAAAGCGTCGCAAAAAAATCAAACAAACTGAAAATCAAGATAAATTAGAAAATACTGAAAAAACAGAAGAAATTGCAGGTTAAACGCTTGCAATTTTTTTTGCAATATGATATACTCTCTTTCGTCATTGAGACAAATAATCACTCGTTTCCCATTTCTCATTTGTTGCCTATGTGTGAATTTCGGGTCTTATGTTCATGCAGGTTGTTTGAGAGAGCCAAAAAAGGAGCGGGGAAGACTAAAAACTAAAAGGAGGAAAAACAATGTCGGTTATTTCAATGAAACAACTTCTTGAAGCTGGCGTGCATTTCGGACATCAAACAAGAAAATGGAATCCTAAAATGAAACCATACATCTTTGTTGCAAGAAATGATATTCACATCATCAATCTTGAAACAACAAGTGAACTTGTTGACAAAGCATATGTTTTTGTTCGTGATGTTGTCGCTTCAGGGAAAAATGTTCTTTTTGTCGGAACAAAAAAACAAGCACAAGATGCTATTAAAGAAGAAGCTGAACGTTGCGGAATGTTCTACATCAGCAATCGTTGGCTTGGTGGATGTCTTACAAACTTCAAAACAATTTTGAAGAGGATTGAAAGACTAAACAAACTCAATCAAATGGAAAAAGTAGGGGAATTTGATCTTCTTCCTAAAAAAGAAGTTGCTGCGCTCAAAGCTGAACGCGACAAATTAGAAAAGAACCTTGGCGGTATCAAAGATATGCGTGAAATGCCTGGTGTGATTTTCGTTGTAGACCCAACTGTTGAACACATTTGCGTTAAAGAAGCAAAAGCTTTAAATATTCCTCTTGTTGGATTGGTTGACACAAACTGTGATCCATCTGGAATTGATTATGTTATTCCTGGTAATGACGATGCTATTCGTTCTGTAAAATTGATCGCTGCCGCTATTGCTGATGCTGTTATTGAAGCAAAAGAAGGCGTGTCAATGAAGAAAGAAAATGAAGATGATGCAGAAGAAACTGTTAATCTTGAAGAAGCAATCAAAGACATTAAAATTGAAGATGTAAAACCGGAAGACAAAGAAAAGAAAACAACGACAAAAAAGAAACCTTCAAAGAAACCTGCTGTTAAAGAAGAAAAAACTGAAGAAAAAACTGAAGAAACAGCAAAACCTGAAAAGGAAGTGAAGGAAGACAAAAAAGAAACTAAAAAAGTTGTAAAAGAATCAAAAAATGCAGACGAAAAACCTGCTGAAAAGAAAACAACTAAAAAAGTTGAAGAAAAACCTGCTGAAAAGAAAACAACTAAAAAAGTTGAAGAAAAAACTGCTGATAAAAAAGAACCTGCTAAAAAAGCAACCGCAAAAAAATCTGAACCAAAAGGAGATAAATAACTATGTTTACAGCTAAAGATGTTGCCGAACTTCGTGCAAGAACCGGCGCAGGAATGATGGATTGTAAAAAAGCTCTTACAGAATGCAATGGTGATTTTGAAAAAGCTACCACTTGGCTCAGAGAAAAAGGCATTGCTGCCGCATCAAAAAAACAAGGAAGAATTGCTTCTGAAGGTGTTGTAGGCTCTTACATTCACATGGGCGGAAAAATTGGCGTCCTTGTTGAAGTGAACTGTGAAACAGACTTTGTTGCAAGAACAGATGCATTCAACGCTCTTGTGAAAGACATCGCAATGCAAATTGCTGCAGCAAATCCTAAATATGTTTCAAGAGAAGAAGTTCCAGCAGAAGTTCTTGAAAAAGAAAAGGAAATTCTTCGTGCTCAAGCTAAAAACGAAGGAAAGCCAGCTGCCATCATTGAAAAAATGGTTGAAGGCAGAGTTGTGAAATTTTACAAAGATTTCTGCTTGCTTGATCAAGAATTTGTAAAAGACCCATCAAAAACTGTTCAAGCATTGCTCACAGAAGCAACAGCAACCATCGGCGAAAAAATTTCAGTTCGAAGATTTGTTCGTTATGAAATGGGAGAAGGATTGGAAAAACGCCAAGATAATCTCGCTGAAGAAGTTGCAAAACAAATGCAATAATTTTATTAAAAAAAACTCCTTTAAAATAGGAGTTTTTTTATTTTCAGTATTGACATCGCCCAGCAGATGATTTAAAATATCATCTTGTAGGGAGAAAACAAATGACAAAACTTTTCATGCCAGCAAGAGATTATAACAAGGAAGTTTTTGACTATTTAAGTAAGCTCAGTTTTTGTGTTGCACCAGATGGAACGCCAGATGAAGAGGCAACCAAAAGTGAAATAGAAAAAATTGTTGCGAAAGCACCAAAACTTTTTTATAAATTAAAATTAAAAAATGTTCAGTCAGCAATTGAATATTTAAAAGAAGTTTATGGCGAGTTGCCAACTGTTTTAAAGATTATTTCAAAAAGTATCACACCCTTAAATATTCCTTCAAAAACTTTAACTCGCACTTTTAATTTTTATTCAATTTACGGTCAAGAATATGTAGATGCTTTTCAAGAATCTCCATCAATAATTCTTTGTTCACCAACAAAATACATAAAATTAAAAAAGGCTTTAGTTCCAGTTCTTGGGCAAGAAGCAACAGAAAGATATTTAAGTTCTTTTTCAAAAGTTAAATGGGCGCTTTTTAACACTTCAACAAAATATGATTTAGCTGATATCAATAATGTTTTCTTAAAAGAGTTTTCTCAAGAAGATGTTCAAACAATCATTTTGCGTTCAAATTACTTATATAATCATAGTGCTGATTTTTATATACAACTTTTCTCTCAACTAAAAACTTTAACAAACGACCAACAACTTGATTTTAAAACAAAATTATTAAATAGACCTGATTCTATTTTGCTCATACAAGAAAGTTCAACAACCAGACCTTCAAGAAGAAAAAATCCAACAGGAAAAGAACGTAATAGGGATAAAATAGGCGGGGAAAATGTTCTATCCGAACAAATAAATGGAGAATATTCTGAAGAAACAATAAACAAATCAAAATACGAGGAAGAAGAAGCAAGAAAGGTTATAGAATCTTATTTAAAAAAGAGCAAACTTCAATGCAAATTTTTAGATGAAGAATTTAAAGGTCTTTTAAAAAATTATCGTCAATTAGTTGCTCCTGAAACAATTGGGCAACATATGGAATTTATTACAATTTTGCACGAAAGTTTTAATTTTGATCTTGACGACCTTAAAGCACTCACAATTTTAAGAACTTGTGGGCAAGCAAAAAAGGTTTTAGATGACCATAGAAAAAATGTTATTACAAGAAAGGGACAATATAGACCAAAAGCTTTGCTTAAAGCATTTAGGCAAAGTGCAACAAATGATGTTGTTTTAAAATTATTGCCAAGTGCTTCAAAAAAACTAGCAGCAAGGCTTACTATTGAAAGAGGAGATTATGTTCATTGTTGCGTAGTATTAGATACTATTGGGCATCATATTCATCAATTACTTTTAAGTAAGCCTGAATTAGCAGATGCTTTCCCTGAAATTAAAAAGGAATTTATTTGCAAAGATCGACAAAACCAACAAAAAATTCCTGTAATCGTTGATAAAAATGCCTATTTCAAAGAAAACGCAGAATTGCATCACTGTGCAAAACACTTGCTTTATTCAAAAAGAAAAGAATTGGAATCATACGATCAAAGAATTTTTGAAGCAAATGAAAACAATGATTTTGTTCAAGCGAAAAATATTGAACAAGAATCAGATGAAACGGAAAAATATTTAAGAATTTTGGAATATTACACTACAAAAGAAAGAGCTTAAAAATAAGCTCTTTTTTGTTATTTTTATTTGGAAAAAAGAAATAAATCATGTATACTTAATTTGTTAGGAGAAAATATGGAAAAAGAAATTATTGATGAGATATTTTTCGAATACGAAGAAGAATTAGAAAAAGCGCATAATCACCAAATTAGTGAATATATGGTTATTAGGGCAGGCAGAGCAAACCCACACATTTTGGATAAAATCACTGTTGATTATTATGGCGTTCCAACACAAATCAAACAAATGGCAAACATTACTGTTCAAGAAGCCAGAATTTTATGCATTTCTGTTTGGGATGCATCACAAGTCAAAAACGTTTCAAAAGCCATTGCTGCGTCTGACATTGGCATAACTCCTTCTGATGATGGAAAAATCATCCGTTTAGTTTTTCCTCAACTTAATGAAGAGAGAAGAAAAGAAATTGTCAAGCAAATAAAAAAGATTGCAGAAGACACAAAAGTTGCAATGCGTTCTGCTAGAAGAGACGCTATGGATAAAATTAAAGATCTTAAAAAGAACGGAGAAATTTCAGAAGACGAGCAAACTTCACTTGAAGCTGATGTTCAAAAATTACTAGACTCTTACACTGCAAAAATTGATTCAACTTTTGCCACAAAAGAAAAGGAAATTTTGGAAATCTAGGAGTAGTTTTATGGCAAAACCCAATCATATTGCTTTTATTTTAGACGGGAACAGAAGATGGGCAAAAAAAAGATTATTGCCGGCTTTGCTTGGACACAGAAAAGGTGTTGAAGCAATCAAAAAAACTTTGCTTGCTTTGATTGATGAACAAATAAAATACGCTTCATTTTATTGCTTTTCAACAGAAAATTGGAAGAGAAGTAAAGAAGAAGTGAATGGATTAATGGAAATTTTTCAAGAATATTTTGAAAAAGGATTGAAATTTTTTCTTGACACTGACATTAAAGTTGAAATTTTTGGTGACATTACTGCATTTCCACAATCAGTTCAAAATTCAATTATTCAAGTGAAAAACAAAACAAAAAATTGCAAAACACTTAATGCGGGATTTTGCTTAAATTATGGCGGAAGGGAAGACATCTTAAAAGCTGTAAATGGTTTAATTGCAAATGGGAAAAAAGTCCTAACGGAAAAAGATTTGTCACAAAAACTTTTCACTGCATCTTTTCCTGATCCAGATTTCATCATAAGAACCAGCGGTGAAATGAGACTTTCAAATTTCATGCTCTGGCAAGCATCATACAGCGAACTATATTTTCCAAAAACGCTCTGGCCAGATTTTAATAAAAATCATCTGAAAAAAGCGTTGGAAGAATTTTCAAACAGGACCCGAAGATTTGGAGGAGACTAATGAAAACGAGATTATTGACCTCACTTGCTATTGTAGCATCAGTTGCACTGATGTTTGTTTTAAAAGTTTACATCAGCGATTATTTTTTTGATGTGTTTTTTGCTTTTATAGCTGCATTAGCAGGATATGAAATATCAAAAATATTGTCTAGAATGGGGCTTTACAATGAAACGCTTTTGCTGACAACTTTTCCATTTTTAATGTCTCTTGCCACTTTACTTGCTTTATTTTTTGGATTAAATTTTGGATATGTTGTTTTAATAAACTTTGGTGTTTTAATTTTTACAACTTTTGTAACTTTTATCATTGGATTAATAAGAAAAAAAGCGATAAACAAGGAAATGCGTTTAAGAGAAATAAAAAATATGACAAACGCTAAATTTGTTTTTAAAAAAATGCTTTATTCAATGATTGGAATGATTTATCCAACAATTTTGTTTTTAACGATGATTTTAATAAATCATGTAGATGAAATTACTCTTGAAAATGTGACTGCTTTCGATGGTAACTTGTCTTTAATTATGTTGATTTTTGCAATTTTAATTCCTATGTTTACAGATTCTTTTGCTATGCTTACAGGTATGCTCATAGGAGGGAAGAAACTAGTTCCTAAAATTAGCCCAAAAAAGACAATATCCGGTGCAATTGGTGGAACTTTATGGTGCACATTGCTTTGCGCTTGTGTATACTTGATCTTGGGTGCTATTGACTATTTCAGCGTTGCTATTTCAGCGATAGAAATTTGGAAATTGCTTATAATAGTTTTTGTTGGTTCTGTTATTGCACAAGCCGGTGATATCTTTGAATCTTTCTTAAAAAGAAAAGCAGGCGTCAAAGATAGTGGAAAAATTTTACCAGGGCATGGTGGAATGCTGGACAGAATAGACTCATATATTTTTGTTGCACCATATCTTTTGATTGCTGTTTGCTTTTTGTTAATTTAGGAGAGAAATGCAAGTTTTATCATATGTGCTTTATTTCATAATAGCCATTGCAATCCTGCTTTTCATGGTTTTAGTTCACGAACTTGGACATTATATAGCAGGAAGAATTTTAAAATTCAAAATTACAGAGTTTTCCATCGGTTTTGGTAAAGCTCTTTTTCAACGCAAAAATAAACGCGGAGAATTGATTTCTTTGCGTATTTTTCCTTTAGGTGGATATTGCGCTTTCAAAGGGGAGGAAGACGATTTAGAAAAGCCTGCGTCGGACAGTTTTAACGCTCAAAAGCCTTGGAAAAGAATTATTGTTTTTTTGGCTGGAATAACAATGAACTTTTTAACAGCAGTGCTTTTTTCTTTAATTTTGCTTTGCACTGTTGGTTATGATGTGCCACAAATCAGATCAAACAGCGTCTTTTACAACGACATAACATATTCTCAACCTGAACTGCAGGAAGGTGATGTCATCACACATATTGATGGACAAAAAATTGATTTTGCTTTCGGCGAAACTTTCCAAACTTTAATTGCAAACAAACAAGCTGAAGCTCTTGAATACATTGAAATAAATTATGGGGGAATTGAAAATGCGCCTGATGGCCTGCTTTCAGGATATTCTTTTGAGGCTACTGTAAATAGAGATGGAGAAACTCAAAATGTTGAGTTGTTTTTTCAAATTGTAAGAACTTACAAAGATGACGGAGCAACCTTAGCGTCTGAAAACTGCTTGCTTTGTTTCACTTATTCTCCTTATGTTTATTCTTTTGGTGAAGCGCTTGGAAGATGTTGGCTTCTCGCTATTGGTTTTGCTTGGGTTGTGCTTGAAGCGCTTTGGCTTTTAATAACATTCCAACTTCCAATAAGCGCTGTGGGCGGACCAATATCGACAATCACTATGATTGCGTCTGCGACACAAACAAACTGGCTAAATTTGTTAATTTTGATACCGGCTATATCTGCCAACTTGGCAATATTTAATTTACTTCCGTTTCCAGCGCTTGATGGCGCACATGTTGTCTTTACAACTATTGAATGGATCAGGGGCAAACCAATAAAACGAAGCATAGAAAACGTGATTCATTTTGTTGGGCTATGCATATTGTTTGGCTTTGTCATAATTGTTGACATTTTGCACTTTCTTTTGTAAAATTAAATTATGGATGAATTTGTTCAGGAGTTAATAAATTACGAAGGCGGGAAATTTAGTTTTCTACGCCTTTTTGGTGTTTCTTTAGATGCGACACAAGAAGAATGCATCTTCACTTTTTTATATCCAGAAACAATTTCTGAAATATCACAACAACAAAGAAAAGAGATAGAAAATTTTGTTAAATCAAAAATTTCTTTACACAGCAAAATTCGAGTTAAATTTAAAAAAAGCTTTTTAGATGAAAACCTTTTGAAAAAAAATATATTACAGTTTTTAAAAAACAATTTTAAGTCAATTTATGCTGAAATTTCAGAAAACCAAATTGAAATAAAAAATGAAGAAAAAGTGATTAAAATTTTTTTAAACATGAGCAAAGAAATTAAATCATATTTTGATAGCAGATTTGTTAATATAAAAATTTTGGAATTTTTAGAAAATAATTACATAGGAACTTTTGATGTGGTTTCTGTTGAAAATGAAAATTTTGCTGTTGCTGATGAAATATCGCCAGTTAAATACAAAGTTGAAGTTAGAAAAAAAGTAAGATATGAAGTAACGCCTATAAAAAAACTTTTTGGCAAAGACATTTCACCTTTCCCAGAATTGATAAAACACAATTCTTCGCCAAAGTCTTCGGTGATTTTGTTTGGCAAAATATCAAATGTTGTCATTAAATCCTTTACAGCCAAAAAAGGTAAAAGAGCAGGGGAAGAAAAAAAATATGTTTCATTTATTCTTGATGACGGCAAAAAGATTGAGTGCATTTATTTCGCAACCAAAACTAACGAAAAAAAACTTGGCGCTTTGCAAGATGGGTTAAGTTTTTTATGCTTGGGAGATTTAAAAATTGGTCTTTCTGGCAAACTCACTTATTACATCAATGCTATGACTTTGGCTCAAATCAAAACAGCACCAATTGAAGATGAAGAAATATCATTAAAAGATAAACCGCCTGTTGTTAAAACTGAAGAGTATTATGAAAACAGACAAGAAAATTTGTTTGTTAAAGAACCAGTCTATAAAGAACCGGTTGCATCTCAATCCATTGTTGTTTATGACCTAGAAACAACGGGATTGAACCCGGAATTATGCGAAATAATTGAAATTGGAGCAATAAAAGTTGAAAAAGGGAAGATAACGAAAAAGTTTTCAACTTTTGTAAAGCCTAATGAACCAATCCCTGCAGATGCCACAAAAATTAACCATATCACAAATGAAATGGTGGCAAACGCTCCAAAAATAGAAGACGTCATTGTTGATTTTTATAATTTTTGCAAAGACTGTATTATATGCGGATATAACAATACGGAATTCGATAATAAATTTTTGCGTAAAGCCTATCAAAAAGTGGGGCTACAACTACAAAATGAAAACCTTGATGTTATGATTTTGGCGAGAAGCAAACATTTAAAAATTAAAAACGCAAAACTTACAACAGTCGCTGCGGCACTCGGCATTGATTTATCAGGAGCACATAGAGCCTATAACGATGCGTTCGCAACAGCCAAAGTCCTTTTAAAATTAAGTGAAGAAAATTAAAATTTTTATTTAATATTTTTTAAAAATTTGTAATTTTTCTTGCAATTGGGGAAATATCATGTTATAATAAAGAGACTAGAAATTTCGGAAGTGGGCAAATTGTGCCCACTTCATTTGTAGAAGGAGGAAAATTTGGCAAAAGTAAAACAGGTCTGTGAAAAAGAAATTGCACCAATTATTGAAGATTTGGGATATGATTTGATTGAAGTGAGTTATCAAAAACTTGCTGATGGAATGAACTTGATTTTTACAATTGACAGCGACAATGGAATAACCATAGACGATTGTGAAAAAGTAAGCAAAGTTATTGATCCAATCCTTGACAAACTTAATCCAACAGAAGACCAACCTTATATTTTAAGTGTAAGTTCACCTGGCATTGATCGTCCTTTAAAAACAGAACGTGATTTTAAAAGAAATCTTGAAAAAGAAATTGAACTCACTTTATTTAAAAAGATCGATGGCAAAAAAACTTTTGTTGGAACTTTGAAAACTTATGATGACAACGAAATTACTATCGATGAAAACAATAAGCTTGTAACGCTGAAGCGAAAAGATATCGCACAAATTCAGCCAGTTATAAAATTTTAAGGAGAATTGACATGATAAACAAAGATTTTTTTCAAGCATTAGAAGACTTGGAAGCAGAGAAAAAAATAGACAAGGAAAAATTTATTGAAGCGTTGGAAATCGCTTTGACTTCCGCTTATAAAAAAATGTATGGCGAAGCAAAAAGTGCAACTGTTAAAATCAACCCAGATAGAAATACAATAAGAATTTATTCTTACAAAACTGTTGTTGATGAAGTGACAGATCCTGACAAAGAGATTTCTTTGCAAGAAGCACAACTTATTAAAAAAAGTTATAAAGTAGGTGATATCGTTGCAGAGGAAGAATCCACGAAAGAATTTGGAAGAATTGCAGCTCAAACAGCAAAACAAGTTGTTATGCAAAGACTTAAAGAAATTGAAAGGGGAATAGCTGTTTCAGAAATTTCTGAAAAAGAAGATGAACTCTTGACAACCATCGTAAAAAGAATTGACAACGGAACAGTTTATGTTCAAATTTCTGGTTCACATGTCGAAGGAATTATGTTGCCGTCTGACCAAATTCCTAACGAAAAATATGAAGTCGGACAGAGAATAAAGGTTTATGTTAAAAAGATCAAAGATTCTTTCCGTGGGCCTCAAATTCAAGTTACAAGAAGCAACATTGGTTTTGTTAGAAAAATTTTCGAACTTGAAGTTCCTGAAATTGCAAACGGCGATGTTAAAATAAAAAACATTGCTCGTGACCCAGGCAACAGAGCAAAAGTTGCTGTTTACACTGACAAACCAAACATTGATCCAGTAGGAGCTTGTGTTGGAAATCACGGAATTAGAATCAACACCATTGTTTCTGAGCTTAATGGGGAAAAAGTGGATTTGATTTTATATAGCGATGATCCACTTGAATACATCGCACGTGCTTTAAGTCCAGCAAAAGTTTTAAGTGTTGAAACAAACGAAAGCCTGATGGCTTCAAGAGTTATTGTTCCAGACGACAAACTTTCTCTTGCCATTGGCAAAAATGGACAAAATGTTCGTCTTGCAGCTCGTTTGACAGGCTGGAAGATTGAAGTTAAACCTGAAAGTGCTTTATCATCAACCTCTCAATCAAATGAAGTAAAAGATGTTGAATATGAGCTTGTTGAACTTGATGACACGGATTCTTTCCAATCATTTGATGATCTTGAAGAAATAAGTGGAGATGAAAATGAAGAATGAAACTCTTCGAATGTGCGTTGTGTGCAGACAAATGAAAGATAAACGCACTTTAACTCGAATAGTAAAAAACAAAGAAAACAAATTTTTTGTTGACAAAACAGGCAAGCAAGCAGGGCGAGGCGCATATGTTTGTGACAGCCAAGAATGCATGTCTAAATTAAAAAAACAAAAAATTTTAAATAAAGCATTCAAATGTGAAGTGCCAGTTGAAATTTATGAAGAATTGGAGAAAGAATGCAAAGAGAAAAAATAAAAACATATTTAGGTCTTGCCAACAAAGCTGGCTATTTAATAATAGGAAGTGACAAACTTGATAAGTACAACAAAAAATTATATTTGGTTTTAATTGATTCAAGTGCAGGCAAAACTTCAAAAAAACTTGTAGCAAAATTTGAAAACAATGAAATATTTTGCAAAGAAGTAGAAGATCTTCAATCTCTTGTAGACATAGATAATTGCAAAATTGTGGGCGTTAAAAATCACGGTTTGAGTGAAGAAATAAAAAAATATTTAATTGAGGGAGAATAATTTGGCAAATCAATCATTAAACAATTTAAAAACCATTCATGACATGCAAAAAGAGGGCAGTTTATTAGAACTGCTCAGGGATTTGCGTGCTTTAAAAACAGACTTGGAAACTTTTGCCAAATCTGCTGTTGTTATTAAAAAAGAAAAGGAAGCAAAAAAAGAGGCTGAAATTCATAAAGCAACTGTTGAAGCAAAAGCTCCAACTGTTTCTCCTGAAAATAATGAAGAAGCAAAAGTGGTCGCAGAAAAAAGAGAAGAAAAACCTAAACAAGAAGTGCGCACTTTTTCTGATAATAAAACAGCTAACAACAACTTTAGAAAATTTGATCAACGCCCTCAACAACAAAGACCTCAAAATAATTTTCAACAAAACAGGCAAGGTCAACAAGGTCAATTTGCAAACAAACCTAATTTCGCAGGCAAAAACAATCAAAAACCTTTTGAAAATAAAAACAATCAACAAGGCGGGAAATCAGCAAAATTTGTGTCAACAAAAGTCAATAATTTCCGTTCGTTTGCCGGTTCAGAACCTGCTGACACAATGATTGTTCAACCAGAGAGATCATTTGGAAATAAAAATAAAAACCCACAAAAGAAAAATATTGATGAAAAAGCAAAACCAACAAGAAAAGGCATGGAACCAAGACGCCAAAGCGTTTTAATGCTTGATGAAAACAACGACTTTGAAGAATCAATGATGGGTTCCAGAAAAGCAACAAACAAGCTTAAAAAGAAACAAGAAAATGTTGTTGCAACAAAAATTACACACGCAGTTATTAATTCAAATGAAATAACAATAAAAGATTTAAGTGAAAAAACAGGTCGTCCTGTTGCTGAAATTGTGAAAAAACTTATGATTTTGGGAATAATGGCGACAATCAACTCAACGATCAATTTTGAAACAGCGGAACTTGTTGCAAGCGAACTAGGAGTAACTCTTGAATTAAAGCTTGACAAAACTATGGAAGAAAAATTGTTTGAACAACAAAACAAAAATGATGATGACGAAAAAAATCTTGTTAAAAGACCGCCTGTTGTCACAGTTATGGGACACGTTGACCATGGCAAGACTTCTCTTCTTGATGCATTTAGGAAAACCAATGTTGTTGCTGGCGAAGCAGGTGGTATTACACAGAAAATTGGTGCTTACCAAATCACTTTTAACAATGAAAAAATCACATTTATAGACACTCCTGGGCACGCCGCTTTCACTGCTATGCGTGCTCGTGGTGCACAAGCAACAGATATTGCAATATTGGTTGTTGCAGCTGATGATGGAATCATGCCACAAACAGTTGAAGCCATCAATCACATTAAATCTGCAGGGGTGCCAATGATTGTTGCGATAAATAAAATTGACAAACCAGAAGCAAATTTAGACAAAGTTAAACAACAACTTGCTGAACATGATTTGCTCCCAGAAGAATGGGGTGGGAAGACAATTTGTGTGCCTGTTTCAGCAAAAACAGGACAAGGCATGGATGAATTAAAATCTATGATCTTGCTGGTCGCTGAAATGGAAGAATTAAAAGCAAATCCAAAACATATGGCAACCGGTGTGATTTTGGAAGCAGAACTTGACAAAAACAGAGGGCCAGTTGCAACTGTTTTGGTGCAAAATGGGACGTTAAACATTGGCGATCCATTCCTTTCTGGATTGACTTATGGAAAAGTTAAAGCTATGTTTGATGAACATGGCAAGCCTGTTAAATCAGCACCTCCATCAACACCTGTTTCAGTGTTAGGATTTTATGATGTGCCATCTTCTGGTGATGCGTTCTACGAAGTAAGCGAATCTCTTTCAAAACAGGTTATACAAGAAAGAATAGATAAGATTAAAAAAGCTAATGCTTTGAAAACGAGTGGTGTTAGTTTAGACGACTTTATGGACAAAGTTCATGAAGGCTCACTTAAAAACTTAAATTTGATTGTAAAAACTGACACAAAAGGTTCAATGGAAGCGTTAATCGCAACTCTTTCTCCAATTATGAATGAAGAAGCCAAAGTCAACATCGTTCATGCAGCACCTGGGGCAGTAACTGAATCAGATCTTGTGCTTGCAGATGCGTCAAAAGCTGTCATTATTGCCTTTAATGTGAAGCCAGTTGCAAAAGCAAAACAAATGGCAGAAAGACAAAAAATTGAAATAAAAGAATACAAAATCATTTATGAAGTTGTGGATGATGTTACGCGAGCAATCAATGGAATGCTGTCAATAAAATATGAAGAAAAATTCATAGGTATGGCAGAAATTCGCATGGTATTCAAACTTTCTTCAGCAGGTAAAATTGCAGGATGCATGGTTAAAGAAGGAAAAGCAACTCGTGGTGCTATTGCAAAAGTTATGCGAGGTAATGAAGAAATAGGAAAAACGACAGTTGAATCATTAAAAATCGTGAAAGATGAAAAAGCAGAAGTCGTAAAAGGCTATGAATGCGGAATTAAACTTAAAGACAACATAGACTTTAAAGAAGGCGACACAATTGAGTTTTATGTAAGCGAACCAATCAAAAGGGGGTAAGAAATGTCAAATAGAATAGACAGAGCAAATTCTCAAATTCAAAAAGCTTTGCAAACTATCTTACATGATCACATGAACGACCCAAGAATTGATGACTTCGTTGGAGTAAGCGAAGTGAAAGTTACGCCAGATTTTCGCTTTTGTAAAGTCAAAATTTCTATTACAGATGGAAACTATTCAAAAGCTGACACTGTCATAAGTGTGCTAAAAAAATCAGAAGGTTACATCAAGCACCTTTTAAGTGAAATGCTTGATATGCCACACATTCCAAAACTTGATTTCATTTTTGATAAAAACATGCTTAACGCCATAAGAATAAATGAGCTTTTAAACGGCTTAAAAATTCCACCAAAAGACGAAGGGGAAGAAAATGACGAAGTTTGAACAAGTAATTTCACAAATAAATGCGGCAAAAACTATTGCCGTATTTTCTCATATGAATTATGACAACGACGCTCTGGGATCTTTGTATGGTTTAACAGAATATTTAAAAACCAAAGGAAAAAAAGTTGAGACTTTTTTGGATTCTAAAATTACAGATGTAGATGCCAAATTATTTGATCCGAAATTATTAAGTGATCAGCCTAAAAATTATGATTTAGTTATTATGGTTGACTGTGCAAATGGGACAAGGCTTGGAAAATATTTTGATTTTTTTAAATTACAAAAAAATTCAATCAGACTTGACCATCACAGCGGAATATCAAAAGATGCAAAACTTGAAATCACAATGCCATATTCTTCTGCATGCGAAGTTATATTAGAACTAATTGAAAAAATGGGTGATAAACCTACAAAAAAAATTGCAACTTACTTATATGCTGGACTTGCAAGTGACACGGTGTCTTTTCAAGCAGAAAGCGTGACGACAAGAACATTTGAAAATGCATATAAACTTGCAAATTATGGTGCAGACATATCTTTTGTTAATCAAATTTTGTTTAAAACGAAATCTTTGGCTTTGCATAAATTAAAAAATCTTGTTTTCGATCGAATTAAAATATATGATAATGACATTGCTATTTCTTTTATATCACAAAAAGATTTGAAAAAATATGGTTTAAGTTTTAACAATCTTAACTTTACAGATGAACTCACTGGCATTGACCAAATCAATATAGCATGCCTTATAAAAGAAAAAGGTTCAAACAAAATCAATTGCAGTTTTAGATGCAAAAAAGGTTTTAATGTTGCAAAAATCGCAACAGCACTTGGTGGAGGTGGACATAAAGAAGCCGCAGCGTGCATTTTGAATGGTTCACTAAAATCGGTTAAACAAAAAGTTTTAAAAACAATAAGAGAAGAAAGATGAACAATAGCGGAATAATTTTATTAAATAAACCAAGAGGTTTGTCTTCAAATACTGCTGTCAATGTTGTTAAAAAGAGTGTTGGTGCTTTAAAAGCAGGACATCTTGGAACATTAGATGTGGAAGCGGAAGGATTATTGCCTATAACACTCAATTCTTCAACAAAACTTTTTGATATGTTTTTAAATAAAGATAAGACTTATCGAACAAAAATAAAATTTGGAGAATACAGCCCAACTTATGATTTGGAAGGGGAAATAAAAAAAATTGATGAAGTGGTGATTGATAAAAAAGTTCTAAAAAGTGTTTTAAAACATTTTATTGGAAGCTTTGATCAAATCCCACCAAATTACTCTGCAAAAAAAATAAATGGGAAAAAAGCATATCAACTCGCTTTGGAAGGGAAAGATGTTGAGTTAAAACCAAAACGAATAACAATCTATGACATAAAAGTTGTTAAGCAACTTGCAAAAGACTTTTTCGAACTCGAAATTTCTTGTTCCGCTGGCACTTATATTCGAGCTCTTGCAAGAGACATCGCTAAGGAATTTTCAACTTGTGGCGTTTGTTATGAAATAATACGCACAAGATGTGGAAATTTTAAATTAAAAAACTCAAAATCTTTGGAAGAAATAAAAAAAGGTCATTACAATTTAATTAAACCTGAAAAATTATTTAACTTTCATAAAATTAAAGTCACAGAAAATGAAATGAACAAACTTTTAAATGGTGCTGACATAAAAACATTAAAAAATGACGGAACCTTTAAAGTGTTTTATAAAAATCAATTTTTAGGTTTAGGTGAAATTAAAAATCAAATTTTGCATTTATCTCTGAGATTAAATTAAAAGGAGCAACCATGACATTATTTGGTCCATCTGGCAACAGCGAATCATTTTATGCAGAAGGCAATGAAAGCACTTTGCAAGCAGGAAAATGGCTTAAAGACAAGGGGCTTGATTTGTTTGAATATTCCTTTGGAAGAGGCTATCGAATGAATTTTGAAACTGCAAAATTGATTGGTGATGAATTTGCAAAACATCAAATTGAAATTTCTTTGCACGCGCCTTATTTTATTAATTTTGCAACAGAAGATCCTGTGCTTTTAGGAAAAACTTATGGCTACATAACAACAGGAATTAAATTTTTAAAAGCTTTTGGTGCAAAAAGACTTGTCTTTCACCCTGGGTCAATGGGGAAAATGGATCGTGAAAAAGCTTTTAACCTTGCAAAATCACGCATAGGAGAATTCGTTAATTCATTAGATAAAGAAGGCTTGTTGGAAGGAATTTATCTATGTCCTGAAACTATGGGAAAATCACAACAAATTGGAACTTATGAAGAAGTTTTGCAAATATGCTCGTTAAACAAACATTTGATTCCAACTTTCGATTTCGGTCATATCAATGCCTTAACGCAAGGCTCACTTAAAACAAAAGAAGACTTTTTAAAAATATTTAATAGATCTATCGAAATGCTGGGAAGAGAGCGCACTTCTAATTGCCACATCCATTTTTCAAAAATTGAATTTGCAGGGAAAGGAGAAATCAGACATTTAAATTTTGATGACAATGTTTTCGGACCAAACTTCAAACCTTTGGCTGAAGCAATCATTGAACTTAACCTTCAACCACACATAATTTGCGAATCTGCGGGGCATATGGCTGAAGACGCCAAAGAAATGAAAGAAATTTACACAAAAATGCTTGCGGACAAGAAATCTATGTGATAAAATAAAATGGAAAGTAAAAAGGAGTTAAATTTATGGTTACAGCAGGAGAATTTAGAAAAGGAACAACTTTTGAAATGGACGGAGCGGTTTACACTGTTATTGATTTCTTACATGTTAAACCTGGCAAAGGCTCACCATTTGTTAGGGCAAAAATTAAAAATGTTATGACAGGTCAAGTTCGTGAAGACACTTTCAACCCATCAGATAAATTTCAATCAGCAGTTATTGAAAAGAAAGAAATGACTTATCTTTACAATGATGGCGAACTTTATTACTTTATGGACACTGTCACATTTGACCAAATTCCACTCAACAAAGACGCAGTTGAAGATGCTTTGAATTTCATGGTTGAAAACATGAACGCGACAATGTATTTTTACAAAGGAACACCTTTTGCAGTTTATCCACCAACTTTTGTTGAACTTGAAATTATTGATTGTGAACCAGGCATTCAAGGTGACACATCAAAAGCGGCATCAAAGCCTGCAAAACTTGAAACAGGATATGTTATCAATGTTCCTTTGTTTGTAAATCAAGGCGACAAAGTTCGAATTGACACCAGAGACGGAAGTTATTTGGAAAGATGCAAAAACTAAATTATTAAGTTAAATTATAAATAAAAACTTAAAATTAAGATTAAAATTAAAAAAAGATAATGCGAGAATTTTGCATTATCTTTTTTTATTTATCAAAAGGGAATAAAAGGATTTATTTAATCTCCAAGTTATTAGTATTTTGATAAATTTTTGTAATATCTATTATAGGATCTTTACTTTCGATTACTGCTTGTCTATGAGCTCCAATATCAGCTCCTGGAATATCCTGTGCAAACAAATAATTATATCTAAGATCTTTACTTTCGATTACTACTTGTTCATGAGCTCTAATATCAGCTCCTGGAATATCCCTTGCAAAGCAATAATTATATTCAGGATCTTTACTTTCGATTACTACTTGTTCATGAGCTCTAATATCAGCTCCTGGAATATCCCTTGCAAAGCAATAATTA
>CALVNZ010000006.1 GCA_944350115.1 uncultured Clostridia bacterium
AAGCAATAATTATATTCAGGATCTTTACTTTCGATTACTACTTGTTCATGAGCTCTAATATCAGCTCCTGGAATATCATTTGCAAACCAATAATTATATTGAGGATCTTTACTTTCAACAACCACTTGTCCATGAGCTCTAATATCAGCTCCTGGAATTTCATCTGCAAATATAAAATTATCTAAAGGATCCTTTCTAGCAATAATCGCATTTGCCAATTTTTTGATGTTTGTTGATCTTAAACCTAACTTTGCAATTGTATAAATTTGTTCTGCAGTGCATTCTTTACATAATTTCTCTTCAAGCAGAGCAAAAGCTTGTGTTGGTTCAACCTTACTATCTATTGTTCTCTGTCCTTTTTTATCTTCTGCTCTCAACAATATAATTAATTCTTCAAATTTGATTTTCATAATACATGCTCCTTTGCTGTTTGTATTATACCAAACCAACACATGTTAGTCAATACTAAAAATTTATTAATAAATCAAAAAAATTTTTAAAAGAACTTTTAAAGTAATGACAAAAACCAACATTATCACGATAACAATGATTAGTATAATGATTTAGTTTTTTTCAAAAAATTCATATGACAAAATTTGCGCCTTACACAATCATAGCAACTTGCCACTCGTTCATATACTTTGGATAGAGGAGGCGAAAATGCTTGAAGGGATTTTGCCTGAGCAAATTTTTAAACCACTTGCACACAAGGTTGGTTTTTCTAGAATAAATGAAATTAGAATAAGGGCGGACAAGCCTATTTTAATTTCGTCGTTAGGACAAAAATTTTTCTTGTCTGAACTTGGTGCCTGCAAAGAACTCAATCGTGCAGTTTTTGCTGACAAATCTATGATTGAAGAAATTATCTTTCGTGCAAGTGAATGCTCTATTTATTCCGTCAACGAACAGATTAAAAAAGGATATATCGTCACAAAAGAAGGTGTCAGAATTGGACTTGCCGGAAATGTAATTGAAGAAAACGGCGATCTAAAAACTATGACTTCATTTTCTTCTGTCAATATAAGAATTCCGCACGAAGTGAAAAACTGCTCTTTAAAAGCGTTTTCTTCAATCGTCAAAGAAAGCGGAGTTTTAAACACCCTTATCATTTCTCCTCCCGGTGCAGGGAAAACAACTTTTTTAAGAGATTTGGTTTGGCAGATTTCAGAAAGAAACCTTGCTTACAACATTTTAGTTTTAGATGAGCGTGGTGAATTAAACATTGGAAAAGGGTTAGGCTTGTTTTCTGATGTGATAAGTTTTTCTAGTAAAAAATTAGGTTTTGAAAACGGAATAAGATCACTCGCTCCAAATCTTATCATCACTGACGAACTTGGAGAATGGGAAGATATGGAGGCTGTGCGTTACGCTTCAAATTCAGGCGTCAACATTATTGCTTCCGTTCACTCTGATTCTATTGAATCTTTTGTTCGTAAACTTGCTTTTAAAGAAATTTTAGATGAAAAAATTTTCAAGCGTTTTGTTGTCCTGTCAATGAGAGAAGGCCCTGGCACGCTTGAAGGAATTTATGATGAAAATTTTTCAAGGCTGATGCGATGGTAAAAGGAGAAAAAATATGAAATGGGTTTTAATTATCATAATGTTTTTAGGTTGTGTTGGGCTTGGCTGGTTTTTCTCAATGAAATATAAAAAGCGCGAAGCGTTTTTTTCGTCTTTAATCATGTTCGCACAAAAACTTGATGTAGAAATCAATTTTTCGCGTGAAAGATTAAAAAAACTTATTGAAACAATGGATGAAAAAAGCAAAAAAAATTTGTTTGGCATTGATAAAAATTTTTTAACTTATCTTGATGGAAGCTCTGAATTAACGCATGAAGCTCTTTTTAAAAACATTCAATTTTTAAAGTCAGAAGAAAAAGAAACCATATTTTTATTTTTTAAATCTCTTGGTAGAACCGATGTTTTAAGTCAATCAAAAGAAATCGCAAACTTCTCAAAACGCTTTGACGAAAACCTGGCAACTTGCGCAAATGAAAACAAAAAATATGGGTCGCTTTGTTTTAAGCTTGGCATTATAGCTGGGCTGTTTGTGCTGGTTATTTTAATATAGGAGGTTTTAAATGGGAGTTGAAATCATCTTTAAAATTGCTGCCATTGGAATTTTAACAGCAGTGGTCGCTCAAATATTAAAACAAACTGGCAAAGAAGAAATTGGCACTCTCGCAACTTTGGCTGGACTGATTATTGTTCTTGTTATGGTGCTTTCTTTGATTGGTGATTTGTTTGGGACAATCAAAACAATGTTTGATTTTTAGCGAAGGAGATTTTTGTGGAACTGATTTTTAAAATCATCGGCATAGGCATGATCACTTGCATTGCCGCACTAATACTCAAGCCAGTGCGTGCAGATTTTGCTATGCTTATTTCACTTGTGGGTGGAGTGGTGATTTTAGTTATGATTCTTTCCACAATCACAAATGCTATTTCACTTATCAATTCAATCGCTGAAAGAACAGGCGTTAATGGTGAACTTTTATCTCTTGTGTTTAAAATTATAGGGGTTGGTTATTTAACAGAATTTTCTGCAAGCATCTGCGCTGATGCGGGTAGTGCAGGGCTGGGTGATAAAATGCTTCTGGGTGGCAAAATTGTAATCATGGTTATGGCTATTCCAATCATTACAAGCATCATGAACATAGTTTTGGAGCTTTTGCCATCATGAAAAAACTACTCTTGTTTTTAACTATTGCTTTTTTGCTTTTAACTCCCGCAATAAGTTTTTTTAATGTTTCGTCACAACCGACCATTTCTATTTCTGCTAGTTCAGAAGAAGAGGATTTGGCAGACAAAATTGATGAAAATGTTGAAGATCAACTTGGCGACCTTGATTTTTCTGAACTTGAGGATATTTTAAATAATTCAGAAGGTGGACAAGACCTTTTTGGTGGCATGAGTTTTCTTGAAAAACTTGCATCAATTATAAATGGTGATTTTGCCGAAGATTCTTCTTCCGTTTGGGAAGCTTTGTTAAATTTAATTTTTGACAATCTTTTAGCTTTTTTACCGATCATAGCAACAGTGATTGCCGTGTCTATTCTAGGCGGTATGATTCAAAATTTAAAACCGAATTTGTCAGGTAAATCAATAGGCTCTGTAATTCACTTTATAACTTATGGCGTTGTCATTATTTTGATTTTCACAATTGTCATGAGAATGGTGTCTATCTCAGCAAACACAATAAATTCAATAAAAACTCAAATGGACGCAGTCTTTCCAATTTTACTGACCATGCTGACAGCTGTTGGGGGCACTGTTTCTGTTTCAGTTTATCAGCCTGCCATGGCTCTTCTTTCAAGCTTAATCATAAGCATTTTCACCATGGTTCTCATGCCTTTATTTTTAATATCCACAGTTTTATCTTTGGTTTCAAATCTTTCAAACAATGTTAAACTCGACAAATTTATTGGCTTTTTGAATTCGCTATTTAAGTGGATCGTTGGAATTGTTTTTACAATTTTTATAGGTTTTTCAGCAATACAAGGAATCACTGCTGGTTCAATTGATGGTTTGTCCATCAAAACGGCAAAGTTTGCTATTAAAAGTTATGTTCCAATAGTTGGATCTTATATTTCTGATGGGTTTTACATCGTTTTGGCTTCTTCAAGTTTAATTAAAAATGCTGTTGGGGCTGCTGGGTTATTGCTTCTTGTGGGAACTATACTTTCTCCAATCATCGAACTCATTATATTCATGCTCGCTTTAAAACTTATGGCAGGAATTATAGAACCATTAGGCGATGGAAAAATTGCGTCGTTTGTCAACACTCTGTCAAAAAATATGACTCTTCTTATTTCAATGTTGGCTGCCGTTTCATTCATGTATGTTTTGCTTACCGGACTTGTTATGTGCAGTGCAAACATTTTATAAAAGGAGGCCAAAATGTTTTCATCAGTTTCAAGTTGGGTGCTTTCTATTGCAGGAATAATAGCAATTTCTGTTATCGTTGAACTTATTCTTCCAGAAGGCTCGCTTAACAAATACATTCGATCAATTTTTTCGTTCATCATTGTTCTTGTAATTATTGCTCCGCTTCCAAGTCTTGTTGGAAAAAATTTTGATTTTTCTCAAATATCAGTTGAAGAAAATTATACTTTACAGGAAGATTATTTGTTTCAACTCAATGTTTACAAAACCGAAGCTTTGCAAAATGAAATTGTTGACGATGTTAAAAATGCAGGATATGAAAATGTGCAAGTGAGCATCTCATGTGAAAATTACAGCACAACTTTTGTTATAAAGGCGGTTTATGTCGAACTTAAAAATTTAGTCATATTGGACAAGGCAGAACATACAAATATTATAGACATCGAAGAGGAAATTCTTTTGATCATTCAAGCTCACACGAATGTCGATAAAGGGAAGGTGTATTTTGAAAGATAAATTTTCAGAAAAAATTGAAAAGCTTCTTTCCTTAATAAAAGCCAACAGAAAAGTTCAAATAGGACTGGCCATCTTGTTTGCTTTGATTTTGGTTGTTTGTTATTTCGCCTTCCTTCATTCGCCATCTAAAAGCTCTGATGATCAACAGCAAGCAGTTGCACAAACTTCGGCTGAACAATATGCCTCTTCGTTGGAAGACAAGCTGGAAAGCTTACTCTCAACTGTTAAAGGTGCTGGAGATGTGACAGTTGTCGTCACCCTAGAAAGCGGTTTTGAGTACATTTACGCTACTGAAGAAATCATAAAAGAAACTTCGTCTGGCACACAAACCACAACTTCAATTATTTTGGTGGATGGCGAACCTGTTGTGACGCAAGAGCTTTTTCCAAAAATAAAAGGAGTGCTTATCACGGCAACTGGGGCTGACGATTTTTCTGTCAAAGTAGATCTTATAACAGCAATACAAACTGCTGTTGAAGTTGCAAACGAAAATATTACAATTTTAACTCGTTCTTAATAAAAGGAGAATTAGAAATGAAAAAAAGAACAAAAATAATTATTTTAGCAGTTATGATTGTGCTTTTAGGTGTGACAGGATATTTAAATATTGCTTTAAATAATTCAGTTGATGAAACGCCAACAAGCACCACAACAACAAGTTATTTTGCCGCATATAGACAAGACAGGGAAGCTCAACG
This sequence comes from uncultured Clostridia bacterium, assembly GCA_944350115.1. Lineage (GTDB taxonomy): Bacteria > Bacillota > Clostridia > Christensenellales > UBA1242 > Caccovivens. Next base: position 5,100 of record CALVNZ010000006.1, read on the forward strand.
CGATCAAATGCTTCTTTACTATCAAGCAATTGCTGAAAGTGAATCATCAACTCCAGAAGCAGTGACTAATGCTAACGCAGCAAGAGAAGCACTCATTGCTCAAATGGACACAGAACTTATAGTTGAAGGCCTTATCAAAGGCTTAGGATACAATGACTGTGTGATAACAATGACTTCTTCAAATGTCAATGTTTTAGTTGACGCTGCTACTCTTACTGACAGTGAAGTTGCTCAAATTGTTTCAATTATTCAAGAAAACCTTAATTTAGATTTAAAAAATATTAAAATTATACCTGTTGATTAATTTGGCAAAAAGTATTTTAATGTGATATAATTGTCATAGATTAGGAGAAAAATTTATGGCAGACACAAAACTTTATGGTGAAGGTGGGAAAATCACTTGTGACAAAAACATCTTGACCTCAATCGTAAGTTTAGCAACAAAAGAAATCAAAGGCGTGGCTCGTTTATCAAAAACTGAAACTCCATGGTATAAAAAACTTTTTTCAAAGGAAGATGGAGAAGGCGTCAAAGTTCGTTTTGATGCAAATGGCGCTGTTAAAATTGATGTTTATGTTGATGTTTATATTGGTGAAAGCGTGCCAGAAGTTGCTTTTAAAATACAAGAAAACATCAAAAACAACTTGTCAAGCATGGTCGAAATCAAAGCTTCAAACATCAATGTTCATGTGATGGAAGTTATTTGCGATAGGATTGACAGCGGAGTTTAAAATGAGACGAAATTCACGCGTCCAAGCCTTTAAAATGATTTTTGAGCGTTTCTTTACAACAGCTCCCGTTGACGACGAACTATGGGAAGAGTTAAATGAAAAAGACGCAGTTTTTACCAAGGAAATTTTTGACGCTTACACTGAAAACAAAGAAAAAATAGAAAACAAAATCAGCACTTTACTTGTTGGTTATTCATTAGACCGTGTTCATAAAATTGACCTTGCTTTGCTTTGTGAGGCAATAACAGAAATTGAATATCTGTCTATTCCAGCACCTGTTGTAATAAATGAAATTGTTGAAATTGCGAAAATCTATTCAACAGCCGATTCTCCAAAATTTTTAAACGGCGTGTTGGCGTCTGCCATAAAAGGTGAGGGCAATGCTTGACACTTTAACGGTTTCGCAATACAGCAACTATATAAAGCAAATATTTGATGCAGAAGAACTTCTCCATAACATAAAAATTCTTGGAGAAGTTTTTGGCATTTCTCGATCTCGAAATGTTGTTTATTTTTCTTTAAAAGACGAACTTGCAACAATATCCTGCGTGTGTTTTATCGAACCACTTTTTATCAACTTACAAGAAGGCGCAAAAGTCATTTTAACAGGATCTCCAAACTATTATGTCAAAGGTGGCAGACTGTCTTTTAATGTAAGTAAAATTGAAAAATATGGTCAAGGCGAACTTTATCTTCAATTTTTAATGATGAAGGAAAAGCTTGAAAAAGAAGGTTTGTTTGATGCCGACAAAAAAAAGGCTATCCCAAAAAATATTAAAACTATTGGCGTGGTCACATCAAAAGAAGGGGCCGTTATTCATGATATTTGCAGTGTTTGTTGGAGACGCGACCCGTCAATTAACATCGCTATTTATCCAGTAAAAGTGCAGGGAAATGGTGCAGAAGATGAAATAGCAAAAGCTGTTGAAAACTTATCTAACTTTGAACCAATCGATGTCATTATTGTAGCCAGAGGTGGTGGTTCAATGGAAGATCTTTCTGCTTACAACACTGAAAAAGTTGCCAGAGCAGTATTTGCTTGTGAAAAGCCATTGATTTCCGCTGTTGGTCACGAAACAGATTTTACAATAATTGACTTTGTAAGCGACCTTCGTGCTCCAACTCCTTCCGCTGCGGCAGAATTATTGACAAGCGAATTATCTAGTAAAAGAGGGGTGTTTGAAAGGCTCTGTGACACGTTTAAACTGCAATTAAACAGTTTTCTAACTGAACAAACTTACAAATTGACAAATCTTGAAAAATCATTTGAAAATTTGGCTGATGGAATTATAAAAACGAAGGAATATGAACTTGGAATATTGGAAACATCATTGCAACAACTTGATCCTATGGCAATATTAAAGCGTGGCTTTGCCAAGATTGAGCAAAATGGTAAAGTTGTTGACAATGTTAAAGAGGTTGTGTTATCATCAAAATTAGATATAATTTTTCAAAATGGTAAAGTTATTGCACAACCAATTGAGGTGAAAGATGAATGACGAAAAATTAAGTTACGAACAAGCAATAGAAAAATTAACAAAAATAGTTGAGACTTTGTCATCACAAAGTGTAACGCTTGAAAAAGCAACAAAACTTTTTGAAGAAGGCGTCGAATTGATAAAAATTTGTTACGCTGGGCTAAACGTTGCAAAAGGCAAAATGCTTGAAATCAAAAACACTTTAGATGGCTTAAAAATTGAGGAGGTGGAAAATTGAAACTTTCAAAACTTGTGGGTGAAAGACTAAAAGATGCTCCAGCTGGCGTAATGTCAAAAAGTCATTCTTATTTGATCAGAGCAGGATACATAAAACAAGTGTCCAATGGAATTTACACATTATTGCCTCCTGCACAAAAAATCAATTTGAAACTTCAAGAAATTATTAGGGAAGAAATGGATGCTCTTGGCGGACAAGAGTGTTTGTTTCCTGTTGTTATGCCAAAAGAACTTTGGGAGCTTTCAGGAAGATACACTAGCGTTGGCGAAGAACTTTTAAGATTTAAAGATCGTTCAGATCATGATATGGTGCTTGGCATGACTCACGAAGAAGCCGCAGTTCACGCCGCACTAGGGTCACTAAAAAGTTATGATCAACTTCCTTTTATGATCTACCAAATACAAACAAAATATAGAGATGAAGCGAGACCTCGTGCTGGACTTATAAGAGTCAAAGAATTCACCATGAAAGACGCTTATTCTTTCCATGAAAATCAGGCAGATTTAGAAAAATATTACAAACAAGTTTACGACGCTTATTTTAGAATTTTCAACCGAATGGGAATGAAAAAAGTGATTGCAGTCCATTCAGACACTGGCATGATGGGCGGAAAAGTCGCTGATGAATTTCAACTTTTAACTGATGTTGGGGAAGACACGATCATCGTTTGCCCACACTGTGACACTGCCTCAAATGTGGATGTTGCGACTTCTTTGCCAGAAGAAAATGATCATATTTTTGGAGTAAAAACCGAAGTCTTCACTGGTGAAGCAAAGACAATAGACGAAGTTTGCTCAAACTTAAACAAACAACCTTCACAAATTGCAAAAGCAGTTTGTTATGCAGTTGTAGGTGACAGCGTGAGAGTTGTTATTGCCTTTTTAAGAGGAGATAAAGAAGTCAATGAAGCAAAATTGAAAGCTCTCGTTGGTGCAGACATTGCAATAAAAGATTTAGCTGATTCTGGTCTTGTAAAAGGAAACATCGGTTGCGTCGACCTCAATATTGAAGGTGCAGAAATCTATTATGACAAATCATTAGAAGGTCTTGAAAGTTTTGTGACAGGGGCGAACAAAGAAGGCTATCATTACATTGGCGTAAGCATGACAAGAGATGTTAAACCTGAAAAATATGTGGACATTTCAAAAGTAAAAGAAGGTGAAAAATGTCCAGTTTGTGGACATGAATTGCTTGTCAAAAGGGGAATTGAAATTGGAAATATTTTCCAACTTGGAACTCGTTACACAAAATCAATGGGTTTAACAGTTTCGATGCCAGACGGGACGACAATAAACCCTGTTATGGGTTGTTATGGAATTGGAGTTGGCAGAAGTTTAGCAAGCATAGCAGAAGAAAATTGCGACGAAAAAGGACTTGTCTGGCCGATGTCCATTGCTCCTTGGCACATCTATCTTTGTCCAATTCGTTTAGATGACGAAAAAGTGAGAGCACAAGCCGAAAGACTTTATAAAAGGTTGACAGCAGAAAACTTTGAAGTCCTTTATGATGACAGGGTTGCTTCTGCTGGAATTAAACTCACCGACAGCGAACTTATGGGAATTCCTGTAAGAATAGTAATAAGTCCAAAAACCATTGAAAATGGAAATATAGAAATAACCATTCGTTCAACAGGAGAAAAATTCTTCGTCACAGAAGAAAATTTATCAAAGAAATTAGACGAAATTATAGTTTATTAAGACTATTATGTTATGCTTTTATAACTAATTAAAAACACAAAACCTCACATATTTGCTGTGGGGTTTTAATATAATAAAATTGTGAAAAGCAAAAATAAAAAAGTAAAAACGCAATCTTTGGAAATTAAAAGATACAAATGGGCATTTAAAATGTTCGTGGTTTCAATTTGTCTTTCAAGCTTGTTTTCTCTTTTAAGTCAGTCTGTTTTAAACGCCTTGGGCGCAATCGTAGCGGGAATCATGATTTTAATTTTTATATTTATAAGCGTGGTTTTTGACATGATTGGAATTGCTGTAACAAGCAGTGAAGAATCATTTTTCGAAGAAAAGGTTTTAAGTGACGAGCCTGGAAGCAGAGTTGGTTTAAAACTGTGCAAGCATTCTGAAAAAGTTTGCTCTTTTTGTGCAGACGTGGTTGGAGATATTTGTGGCATATTAAGTGGTGCAGGAGGGGCTTGCATAATAATGTCAATTTCTAAAAATCTTTCTTCTGCAAGCATCGTCATTTTGATTTCAACGCTTGTTAGCTCATTAATAGCAGGGCTAACAATATTATTTAAAGCTTTAATGAAAGGTTTCGCAATAAAAAATGCAAATCAATTAATTTTAAAACTTGGCAAACTGATTGAAAAAAGTTTTTTTTATAAAAAACGCAAAAAATCGCTTGACAATTAAGTTAAGTGTGTGCTAATATATGCATGTTGAAAGCAGAAGACCACTTCTCACCGGTCAAACATAGGATTTAGACCGAGTTAAAAAAATAAAATTTTTGTTTTGTTTTTTTGGTGGAATTTTGCGTTCCACCAAATTTTTTTATAAAAGGAGAACACGGCCATTTTTAAGGAATTATTAATCAATGACCAAATTACAGCTGATGAGGTTAGACTTATCGGTGAAGACGGTGCTCAATTAGGGGTTGTTTCACTTGCAACCGCACAAAGCATTGCAGACCAAAAAAACTTGGATCTAGTTTTAATGAATGCTAGTTCAAAACCTGCTGTATGCAAATTGATGGACTATGGCAAATACAAATTTGACGCCATCAAAAAAGAAAAAGAGCTTCGTCGCAATCAAAAAACGATTGAAGTGAAAGAGATTCAACTTTCAATGACAATCAGTGATCACGACATTGCTTATCGTGTGACCAACGCAATCAAATTCTTAAATGATGGAAACAAAGTTAAAATCACATTAAGAATGCGCGGAAGACAGCAAGCTTACACAAACACATGTGTTGAAGTTGTCAAAAATTTCATAGCAAAACTTGCTGGCTACGGCTCATGTGACAAAGAGCCAGAGGTTAATGGTCGCAACATTATCGCCGTTGTAAATCCTCAAAAATAACTAAAAGGAGAAAAAACATGCCAAAACAAAAAACACACAGTGGTGCAAAGAAAAGGTTTAGTCTTACCGCAACAGGCAAAGTAAAATATGCTAGACCAACCAAAGGTCATTTTTTGACAACAAAATCACAAGCTAGAAAAAGAAAATTAAGGAAAGGCTCTTATATTGCAGGAAAGAACGCTGACAATATAAAGACTTTGCTTGCAAAATAAGAGAGGTGAGTTATGAGAATTAAAAGAAGCGTCACTGCATTAAAGAAAAGAAGAAAAATCCTTAAACAAGCAAAAGGATATCGTGGAGCAAAATCAAAACTTTACAGAACAGCTCGTGAACAAGTTATGAAAAGCGGGATGTATGCTTATATTGGGCGCAAACAAAAGAAGAGAGATTTTAGAAGTCTTTGGATTACAAGAATCAATGCTGCTTGCAGATTAAATGACATCTCTTACAGCAAATTTATTGCAGGACTTAAAGCAAAAAATATTGATTTAAACAGAAAGGTTCTTGCAGACATTGCTGTTAAAGATCCAGCAGCTTTTACAGCTCTTGTAAATGAGGTTAAAGCTTAACATGCAGAAGGCAAGCGGAGAACTTGTCAAAACTTTAAAAAAGCAAAAAAGGGAAAACAATTTTTTGCTTTTTTTAGATAATGTAAAAATAATAAAAGACGCCATTTCAAATGGTTTTAAACCAAAACTAGCATTGGTTACAAAAGAGTTTGCAAATGAAGATTTCTCGTGCGAAACTTTTATAACAGAAAGCTCTGTCATAAAAGACCTTGCGGATGTTAAAACACCACAGGGAGTGTGTGTTCTATTTGAATACACACAAGATAAGCCAATTGTTCCAAAGTCACATTTTTTAGTTTTAGATGGCTTGCAAGACCCTGGAAATGTTGGAACTCTTTTGAGAAGTGCTTTGGCAAGCGGAATTGAATGTGTTTTTATTCTATCAGGAGTAAATCCAACTAACGCCAAACTTGTTCGAAGTTCGGCTGGTGCAGTTTTTAATATTCCTATTTTCTCGATGCAGAGAGCGGAATTTTTGGAATTTGCTAAACAAAACAATCTCAATCTTATTTGCACGGATATGCAAGGAGAAAACATATTTACATTTAAAACTGCAAAACCTGTTGGAATTGTTATTGGGAATGAAGGAAATGGCGTAAGTGAAGAAATAAAAAATCTTTGCTTTAAAACCGTTTCAATTCCAATGAAAAAAGGAATTGAGAGTTTAAACGCTGGTGTTAGCGGTTCAATCATTATGTTTGAAATAACAAAAAATTAATTAGGAGGAAGAAAAAATGTCAGGACACTCAAAATGGCATAACATTCAAGCCACAAAAGGCAAAATGGATGCTGCAAGAAGCAAAATTTTCACAAAAATTGGCAGAGAACTTGCTGTTGCTGTAAAACTTGGAGGCCCTGACCCTGCCTCTAACTCGAAACTTCGTGATGTCATCACAAAAGCAAAACAAAACAATATGCCAAATGATAACATTGACAGAAGTATTAAAAAAGCTTCGGGCGAACTTGGCTCTGTAAACTATGAATCAATCATTTACGAAGGATATGGGATCGGTGGATCTGCCGTTATCGTGGAATGTTTGACTGACAATAAAAACAGAACCGCTGGTGATGTTAGACACGCTTTTGACAAGCATGGTGGAAGCCTAGGCTCAAATGGTTGTGTTAGTTATTTGTTCCAACGCAAAGGGATCATCATAGTGCCAAGGGAAGAAGGACTTGATAGTGACGCACTTATGATGGATGCATTAGAAGCGGGCGCAAAAGATGTTGTTGAAGAAGATGATGAAATTGAAATAATAACAGAACCAAACGAAGTTAGCGCTGTTGCACAAGCCTTAGAAAACGCAGGATATCACATTGTTTTGTCAGAATCTCAACTTGTTCCAGATCTATATGTAGATTTAGACGAAGGCAAACTTGCATCATTTAAAAAAATGCTTAATGTTTTAAACGATTTAGACGATGTGCAAGAAGTTTATCACAACGTCAATTTGCCAGATGAAGAAGAATAATTAAAGTGACTTGCAAGTCACTTTTTTGTTTGACTAAATTATTGCTATATATTATAATTTAATCATGATAGTTCTTGGTTTTGACCCTGGATATGCCATAATTGGTTTTGGCGTTATTGACACAGCAAAAAACAATTTGGTGATTGATTATGGTGTCATCACAACTCCAAAAGAAGATTCGATTGCGGTTAGATTAAAAAACATAGAAACCGCGCTTATTTCATTGCTTGAAACATATAAACCTGATGCAATAGCCATTGAAGAACTTTTTTATTTTAAAAACCAAAAAACGATCATTCCTGTGGCAGAAGCAAGGGGAGTTATTCTTTTGACATCACAAAAATATTGCACCGAAATTTATGAATACACTCCAATGCAAATCAAACAAGCATTGACAGGTCAAGGCAGAGCAGAAAAAAAACAAGTGCAATTTATGGTTAAAAGCATTTTAGGTTTAAAAGAAATTCCAAAACCAGATGATGCTGCTGATGCTTTGGCAGTTGCTTTGACGCACGCGCAGACAAGCCCAAGGCTTAATATAAATCATGTTTAAGGAGCAAGATTATGATTTCTTTTTTAGTTGGAGTAATAGAAGAAAAAAATGAAGATAGTGTGGTTTTAGATGTAAATGGCGTTGGCTATGAACTTGCAATTTCAAAAAACACATTTTTAACCTTACCAGCACAAGGAGAAACAATCAAGCTTTTGACTTTTATGTCTGTCAGAGAAGATGGAGTTTCTCTTTACGGATTTTCTGGAAAAGAAGAAAAAGATTTGTTTTTAAAACTTACAACCGTCAGTGGCATTGGTCCTAAAATGGCAATGAGCGTGCTGTCAGGTTTAACATTATCTGATTTGATCATTGCAATCATAAAAGAAGATTTACGCACGCTTTCTTCTATCAAAGGTTTAGGGAAAAAGACAGCAGAAAGAATGTGTTTGGAGCTTAAAGACAAACTTTCACCAGTTGGAGAAATACCAAACGAACCATCTTTCAATTATGATGAAGAAGCAGTAAGTCTTGCAACCGAAACATTGATATCTTTGGGAATAAATAAAAACGAAGCATATTTGCTTGCAAAAAGCAATGCAGGAAATGGTGCAAGCGCAGAAGAAATTATTTCAAAATCTTTGAGGGGGTACAGAAGCTAATATGGAAGACAGATTTATCACAAGCACAAAAAATCTCACCGATGCAGAAATAGAAAATAGTTTGCGACCAAATAGTTTTCAAGATTATGTAGGACAGTCAAAAGTAAAAGAAAGTTTGCTTGTTTACATCAAAGCTGCTAAATCTAGAAAAGAACATTTGGATCACGTTTTGCTTTATGGCCCTCCTGGATTGGGAAAAACAACATTATCACACATAATAGCAAATGAGCTTGGATCACAATTAAAAATTACTTCTGGCCCAGCAATCGAACATGCAGCTGACCTTGCGGCAATACTAACAAACTTAAACGCTAACGACGTGCTTTTTATTGATGAAATTCACCGTTTGCATAAAACTGTCGAAGAAATCCTTTATCCGGCAATGGAAGACTTCGCTTTGGATTTTATCGTAGGCAAAGGGCCATCGGCTAAAAATATGCGTTTGAAAATTCAGCCATTCACCTTGATTGGTGCGACAACAAGAGCGGGAATGCTTACAAACCCGTTGAGAGATAGATTTGGAGTGATTTGCCGTTTAGAACTTTACACGCCAGAAGAATTAAAAATAATCATCAATCGTTCGGCAAAAATATTAAACATTCAAATTGATGATTCTGCAAGCGAAGAAATTGCTAAACGCTCTAGGGGAACACCAAGAATTGCAAACAGACTTTTAAAACGCGTTCGTGATTACGCAGAAGTGAATGGAGAAGGCAAGATCACGAAAGAGATTGCCGATTCTACTTTGGATATTATGGAAATAGATGAATTGGGCCTTGATTTTATCGACAGAAAAATATTACTTTCAATCATAAACAAATTTGGCGGAGGACCTGTCGGTCTCGACACTCTTGCAGCCACAATCAGTGAAGACGCCAGCACAATTGAAGATGTTTATGAACCATATCTTTTACAACTTGGTTTTATTGCCAGAACACCAAGAGGAAGAGTTGCAACAGACCTTGCATATAAACACTTGAATTTAAACAAATAAAAGGTTTTACATGGATTTATTAAACAAAAAGTCATATTACTACGATTTGCCAGAAGAGTTAATCGCGCAGAGCCCTGTTGAGCCACGCGATAGTTCTCGCTTGCTCGTTTATCATAAAGATAACAAAACAATAGAACATAAGCATTTTTACGATGTTATTGATTATTTAAAAGCAGGCGACGTGCTTGTTGTCAACAACACAAAAGTCATTCCTGCAAGAATTTTTGGTTTTAAAGACACTGGTGCTAAAATCGAAGTATTTTTACATAAGCGAAAAAATTTGAAAGAATGGGAATGTCTTGCAAGACCTCTAAAAAGATTAAAAATAGGCGACACTGTCACATTTAACAAAGAATTTTCTTGCACGCTACTTGAAAAACTTGAAGATGGTTTATGCGTTATGCGTTTTAATTTTGAAGGAGTTTTTGAACATAGATTGTCTGAAATAGGGCAAATACCATTACCACCTTATATCAAAGAAAAATTAAGAGATTCAAATCGTTACCAAACTGTTTACGCAAAAATTTCTGGTTCAAGTGCAGCACCAACTGCTGGATTGCATTTTACACCTGAACTACTTGAAAAAATAAAAGCAAAAGGTGTTGAAATAATAGAAGTTTTATTGCATGTAGGCCTTGGAACTTTTAGACCTGTCAAAGAAGACAATATTTTAAAACATCAAATGCATTCGGAATTTTTTGAACTTTCAGAAGAAAATGCTGAAAAGCTAAACTCGGCGAAATCACAGGGAAGAAGAATTATCGCTGTTGGAACAACAAGTGTTCGCGTTTTAGAAAGTTCATGTAATAATCAAGGCGTGTTTACACCAGCTAAAAGAGAAACAGACATATTCATCTATCCATCTTATAAATTTAAAGCTATCAATGGATTAATCACAAACTTTCATTTGCCAGAAAGCACTTTAATTATGCTTGTTTCTGCATTTTTAGGACGAGATGAAACAATAAAAATATATGAAACCGCAGTAAAGGAAAAATATCGTTTTTTCAGTTTTGGTGATGCTTGCTTGTTTATATAATCAAAATATTGTGGCTATTATTTAATAAATCTTACTATATAAGGAATTACAATGAATAAAGAATTTTGGTTTGAAATTGAAAAAGAATGTCCGCAAACTGGTGCTCGTGCTGGAACTTTTCACACGCCTCATGGAGATATTTTAACACCAGTTTTTATGCCTGTTGGAACGCAAGCCACAGTCAAAGGCTTGACTGTTGAAATGTTAAACGAGTTGAAAGCACAAATTATTCTTTCAAACACTTATCATTTATTTTTACGACCAGGTGAAGAAATTGTAAAGAAAGCAGGTGGACTTCATAAGTTTATGAATTGGAACAAACCAATTTTAACCGATAGTGGTGGGTTCCAAGTTTTCAGCTTGGCAAAATTAAGAAAATTGACTGATGATGGCGTTGAATTTTCTTCTCATTTAAGTGGGGAAAAGAAATTTATTTCACCTGAAAAATGTATCGAAATACAAAACGCTTTGGGTTCTGACATTGTTATGCAACTTGATGTTTGCAGTGACGCAAACGCATCGTACGCAGAAGCTGTTGAAGCAAAAAGAAAAACAAAACTTTGGCTAGAGAGATGCTATCAAGCACAAAAAAATCCTAAACAAATGTTATTTCCAATAATTCAAGGTGGCGTTTATAAAGACTTACGTAGAGAATGTATAAACGACTGTCTTCCTTATGCAAAATGTGGAATTGCTATTGGCGGTTTAAGTGTTGGAGAAGAAAAAGAGGTCATGTATGACATTTTGTCTGATATGCAACCATTTCTTCCAAAAAATCAACCTCGTTATTTAATGGGGGTAGGTTCACCCGATTGTTTAATTGAAGGTTTTGCAAGGGGGATTGATATGATGGATTGTGTGTTGCCAACACGCATTGCAAGAAATGGAACTGCATTTGTTAGTTCTGGAAGACTTGTTATAAAAAACGCAAAATACAAAGAAGACTTTTCTCCTTTAGAAGAAGGGTGTGATTGTTATGCGTGCAAACACTATACGAGAGCATATATTCGTCATTTAATTGTTGCAGGAGAAATGCTTGGTGCGACGCTTCTTTCAATTCATAATTTAAGATTTTTGACAAGACTTTCAGAGCAAGCCCGCTTGTCTATTTTAAACGGAACTTTTCCAGAATTTAAAGAAAACTTTTTGTCTAACTTTAAATATTAAGTATATATAATTTATCCACTGAGTAAAATTTGTTTGACTTGTCAATAAAAAAAAGATATACTTTTTAATGAGGATTTGTGCAACCAAATCTTACTTAAAATAAAAGGGGTAAAAGTATGAGCATAACAACATTATGTGCTGTTGTGACTCCTGCGATTGCCGTTGTAATTGCATTAGCATGCTTCGCCGTCGGAATAGGCGGGGGCATAGGATTGTATAAATTAATTGCAACAAAAAAACTCGGTAAATCGAAATCGAACGCTGTTCGTATTATCGAAGAGGCATACGCAGAAGCCAAAACAATAAAAAAGGAAGCCTCTTTAGAGGCAAAAGAAGCCAGTCATAAATATCGTGAAGATGTTGAAAATGAATTAAAAGAAAGACGGGCAGAAATTCAAAAGTCAGAAGACAGACTTTCTGAAAGAGAAAAGTTCATCGAAAACAAAGAACTTACTCTTGATAGAAAAAGCGAACAAATTGAAAGTGAAAAACAAAAAATCACAGAAGATCGCGAAAAGCTGGCAAAAGAAATTGAACAGCAATCTCAAATAAAACAAGACATGCTGTCAGCACTTGAAAAAATAAGCGGTATGAAAAAACAAGAGGCAAAAGATTTGCTTATTGCAAACATGACTGATGAAGCAAAAAAAGAAGCTGGAAACATTATTAAAAAAATAGAAGAAGAGGCAAAAGAAGAAGGCGACAGAAAAGCAAGAGACATCGTTGCAAGTGCTATTCAAAAATGTGCGACTGATCTTTCAACTGAAATGACCGTTTCAGTTGTACCATTGCCAACCGATGAAATGAAGGGGCGTATTATTGGAAGAGAAGGAAGAAACATTCGTGCAATTGAAAGTGCAACAGGAGTTGAATTGATTGTCGATGACACACCTGAAAGTATAACCGTTTCTTCGTTTGATCCTATAAGAAGGGAAATCGCAAGATTAAGTCTAGAAAAACTTATTGTAGATGGAAGAATTCACCCAACAAGAATTGAAGAAATAGTTGAAAGAATGACCAAAGAAGTTGACAAAACAATCAAAGAAGCAGGTGAAAACGCATGTGAAGAAGTTGGAATTTTTAACTTGCATCCAGAAATAATCAAAGTTTTAGGAAGGCTTAAATTTAGAACAAGTTATGGTCAAAACGCTTTAAAGCACAGCATAGAAACGGCAATTATTGCAGGGCAAATTGCCACAGAGCTTGGTGCTGATGCAAAAATAGCAAAACGCGGTGGTCTTTTGCATGATATTGGAAAAGCTTTGGATCATGAAATTGAAGGAACCCATGTTCAAATTGGCGTTGATTTAGCAACTAAATACAAAGAAAATCCTGCTGTAATCCACTGCATCGAAGCCCACCACTTTAATGTAGAATTTAAGTCAGTTGAAGCAGTTATAGTTCAAATAGCAGATGCGATTTCAAGCACACGGCCAGGAGCAAGACGCGAAAGTTTTGAAAACTACATCAAGCGTTTGCAACAACTTGAAGAAATTTCAAACAGCTTTAAAGGTGTTGATAAAGCATATGCTGTTCAAGCTGGAAGGGAAGTTAGAATTATTGTCAAACCTGAAGAAATTTCTGACAATGATGCTATGTTCCTAGCAAAAGATATTGCAAAGAGAATTGAAGACGAAATGCAATATCCAGGTCAAATTAAAGTTAACGTTATAAGAGAATCACGATTTAGTGAAACTGCAAAATAACAAAAAAAAGAAAGCCTTAATTGATATGTTAAGGCTTTTTTATTCTAAAACACCTCTTAACGAATAGAATACTAAAAAGGGGTGTTTTATTTTAGAAGCAATCAGCAATTATTTTGGGGAATATGTTTTTCTTGCTGTTATTTTAATTGCGTTAATTCCAGGGTTAGAGGGAAGAATAGCCATTCCTTTTGCATTGTCAGTTTCAATACTTGAAAATAATGTTTTGCCTGCTTGGGCTGCATTTTTATGTGCCTTTGTGGGTAGTCTAATTCCATGCTTACCTGTGATGATCTTAACTAGAAAAATTAAAAACAGGTTTATAACGGGTTTTATTCAATCAAGATACAACAAAAACTTAACAAAACTTTCTTTAAAGCAAACAACAGTCAAAAAGCTTTTGTTGTTAAGTTTGTTTGTTGCTATTCCGTTGCCACTGACAGGTGTATGGTCGGGAAGCATTATAGCTGGTGCAACGAATTTAAAATATTGGCAATGTTTTACAGCAATTGCAATTGGAAGTTTAATTGCATGTTCAATCATTTTGCTGGTTTGTTTATGTTTTGAAGGTATGTCTATTTATATTTTATACTTTTCTTTAATGTTGCTAGGTGCTTTTTTGTTATTTGAAATTATTAAGATTATTATAAATAAAATAAAAAGAAAAAACGCGTCTTAAACTAATTAATTAATCGCGTTTTTTCCTCTAAGATCAAGCATTACCGCTCAATCTATTATTGTTTTGTGCAGAATATAAAGTTTTATTCATTATTTCCAAAACTTTTTATAAGCATAAATTTGTGAGTAATAAATTCCTATCGTTCCACATCCTGCGGCATAAATTGGAACTAAAATAGTAGAAAAATATGTTCCAACTTGATCAAATGCAGCACCACAAGCATAATTAAGCAAGAAAATCAAAGCAACGAACAATGCAAACAAACTCCAAACTATAACTGGATGCCACATCTGTTTCGGCACTTTGCTGACAGAAGTTTTATAATTATAGTAGCTGTAAACAACATAAATCAAAGCGAAAATAGGGAAGAGATAATAAACAAAATTTGTTGAAGCCGTTGTTAAATTACATAAACTAAAAATCAAATACATTAAACCACATCCAACCCCAATTAGCCCAAAAACAAACAAACTAACATAAAAGTTTAATAAATTTGTGTTATGGCGCGGTCTTGCTTCAGGGCGTTCATAAACCTTAAAATCTACGCCTTGTGACTGGTAATATGAAGAAAGCTGATCATAATCTTCAAAATCTTCATCCATTTGTTTTTCTGGTTCTTTCTTAACTTCTGCTTTGGCATAAAGGCTTTCAATTTTTGATCTGACATCACTACATGTTGGATCAACAGCCACATTTCTTTTTGGAGCAGGAAGTTTTTTATCATAATTTGATGATGGTAAAGTGATGTTAAGTCTTGGTGGTTCAATACGTTTTGGCTTTGGAATAAATTCATCTGGCAGTCTGTCAGTTATAAACACACCATCATCTTGTTTTACTTCAACAATTTCTTTATCAACATTCTCATTTTCTTCACTCAAAGCGTTTTGTAAAGCGTTATAAGTTTTAAAATCTCGCTTTATTTCTTGATAGTGACCTTCTTTAGATTGCAATAAAGCAGTTTTTAATTCTGTCAAATCCTGCTCTTGTTGCGATGTAGATTTAGCAATGGAAGGGGATATCGCAAGTTCAATTTGATTTTCTGTGTAACTTCTTTTATTTTTATTTCTAGAAAAATCACGAGATGCATTGTAAAGTCTTCTGTTATATTCTGCTGAATCAATTGTTGAAATATTGGTTGTTTCTTTTGCAGGTTCGACTGTTTCAACTTCTTGCTCTTCTTCTTTTTCTTCTTCAATTTCTTGAATTAATGGAGGAATGTTTTCCTTTTCAATAGGGAAGTCTTCCTCTTTTTCTTCATCAAAAACAGATTCTTGTTTTGTTTCTAGGGATTGTGTTGATGATTCTTCCTCGTCGTCTGCAATAGCAAAATAATCATCATAATCATCACTTTTTTCTATTTCATCTTCTTCATCATATTTCGAAACAAATTCTTCTTTTGTTTCTTGAACAACAGGTTTTTCTTCTTTTATGGTTTCTTTAACAACATTGAGTCCGCCAAAATCTTGTTTTAAATTTTCCAAAGCTTTGCGACCGGCTTCGGTGATGCTGGAATAAGAGCATTTTGGCCCTTTGTTGCTTTCTTTTAAATAAGACGATATGTATTTTAACTCTTTCATACGATTAATGTTAGAATACAAGCTTGGAAGTTTTATTTCTCTTCCATATCGTTTTTGAATTTCATCAATAAGTTCAAGCCCATACATATCTCTTTCACTTAAACAGGAGAGAATCATGTATGACAATTGTCCTTTTGCTAAAACTTCCATATTTTTCACCCTCTATTTTGATTATACATTTTTAAAACGGGGGATGTCAACAAAAATAGGGGGTATTATGAAGACATAATACCCAAAAATTTTGTGCGTTTTTACACCTATATCTCTGCGTAAAAGACAGCTTTTACGCAGAGATAAGCACATAATACTTGCTTTTTTTCATATATTATGTTATTTTTATATAACTTATTTTTAAACAATAAAATTTATTTTTATTCTTTTATTTCGTTTATGTTGTTTAAAATTTTTGACAAAATCACCAAATTTGATTTAACTGCTTTTTCTTTGTCAAGTGTTATGTCAGGATTTAAAATGCTTTTAAATTTTGAAACATTTGAAAGATTTAAGTAATTTATAATTTTAACAAACACCGAATAAATATCTTCTCCACCAAACAATTCGTCTGGAGTGTTGTATAAAAGACTTTCAATATAAATTTGATTTGGTAAAATATAAGATCTGGAAGAATTCCTAAAAAGTGCATTCATAATTTTTATCATTTTAACAAAATTATATCCAACTCTTTCAAATTTATCGCTTACCATTTTTGCTCTATTATCAAAATTGATTTTATAAAATCCTTTTCTTTTGCTTATAAAAAACTTGAAATTGCCATCTTCATACAATGTTGGATAAATAAAGATTTTTGTTTTTGGGCCAAAATCATCAATGCCTATTACTCTTAAAAATCTGCTTTCGTTGTAAACGATGCTCGTCTCTGACAAATTATGAACCATAGCTAATTGCAAATCTGCAATAAATTTATCTAAATTATATCTTTCTGCATCAAATTTTATTTGTCCATTTGCGTCCAAATCTTCTTCTTTTTTTCTTTTTTTCTTCTTTTTTTTCTTTGAAGATTTCCATGCAAAAGCCAATCTTTCTTTAAATTTTTTCCACCAATCATTATACTGCAAGCAATTTATTTCAATCTGAGGGCTATCAATTCCTAAAAAATAAACATATTCACTTTCCGCGGAAAGACCTCCGTTAAATGTTTCATTAACCGGTTGTAAAATCGTTTTATCAAGGCTTACAAAAGGAATAATGTTAGAAAGTTCTGCCACAGCCAAACTACACAAATTTGTGACTTTGTTTTCTGTCGCTTCAGCAAATTCATCGATTCTTTCTTCTGCGATAGATTCTATTAATTTTCTAGAAATTCCCCTCATATATATCTCCCTTAAATTTTAACCTCTATTTTATCTTTACCACCCATATAAGGTCTTAAAACAGGCGGAATATAAACAGAACCGTCTTCGTTCAAGTGATTTTCCATAAACGCAATAAGCATCCTTGGAGGAGCAACAACGGTGTTGTTTAATGTGTGTGCAAAAACATTGCCTTTTTCTGTTTTAAATCTAATTCCAAGTCTTCTTGCTTGAGCGTCTGTCAAATTAGAACAAGATCCAACTTCAAAATATTTCTTTTGTCTTGGACTCCATGCTTCCACGTCCAAACTTTTATATTTTAAATCTGCCAAATCTCCCGTGCAACAAGCAAGCGTTCTCACAGGAATCTCCATAGACACAAAGAAATCAACTGTGTTGTGCCAAAGTTCGTCATAAAATTTTTCGCTATCTTCAGGCTTGCAAATAATAATCATTTCTTGTTTTTCAAATTGATGTATTCGATAAATGCCACGCTCTTCAATTCCGTGTGCGCCTTTTTCCTTTCTAAAACATGGAGAATAACTCGTCAATTTAAGCGGAAGCGATTTCTCATCTAAAATCGTATTCATATATCTTCCAATCATTGAATGTTCGCTAGTTCCAATCAAATACAAATCTTCCCCTTCAATTTTATACATCATATTGTCCATTTCGTCAAAGGACATAACACCACTTACAACATCACTTCTAATCATAAATGGAGGAATGACATAAGTATATCCACGATCAATCATAAAATCTCGTGCATATGTTAAAATCGCAGAATGAAGTCTTGCGACATCTCCAGTTAAATAATAAAAACCTTGTCCACTTGTTCTTCTTGCACTATCCAAATCAATTCCGCCAAGTTTTTCTAAAATATCAGTATGATAAGGCACATCAAAAGGTTTTGTTTTTGCTTCTAAAAAGGTTTCAAGTTGAACATTTTCTGTGTCGTCTTTTCCAACCGGAACATCTTTCGCTACAAAGTTTGGAATAGTCATCATAATCTTTTTTACTTTGGCAGAAATCACATTTTCTTCTTCTTCAAGTTCTGCAATCTTTTTGTTTAAATCTCCAACTTCTTTTTTCGCTTTTTCAGCTTCTTCAAAGTTCTTTTGCGCAACAAATTTGCCTATTTGCGATGATATTTGATTTTTTTTACTACGACATTCATCTCCTTCTTTTTTAATCGCACGAAGCTTTTTGTCAAGATCTAAAACTTCGTCAACCAAAGGAAGCTTCTTGTCTTGAAATTTTCTTTTAATATTTTCTTTTACTAATTCTGGATTGTTTCTTAATATGTTTATATCAATCATAGGTTGCTCCTTAACAGAATAAGTTTATAACATTTGTTAATATTATGTCAAATAAATTGCAATTTTAAAACAATATAGTTTGGTTCAGTTGTGTCTGTTATGTTATAATAGCCACAATATATTGTGTTGCAATTTGATTTACAATTTTATTTTAATATAGTATAATAAAAATATGAAAAGTTTAAATTATTTTGAAAAGAGAGATTTGACTAATCAAAAAAAGATAGGAAAAATTGTTTCAGATTTGCCTGAATTTGTTTATGATTATTTCATCGGCATTGAAAACAATTCTTCGTCACTAACAAGAAGAAATTATGCTATGGACCTAAACATCTTTTTTGATTTTTTAACTCAAATTTTACACAAAAATAAAAATGAAATTTCACTTCAAGACATTGATAAATTGCGTTCAACACAAATTGAACAATATCTCTCCTACTTAAATTATTATGAAAACGACGGCAAAATAAACAAAAATGGCGAAAGAGGAAAAGCTAGAAAACTTGCTGCGGTCAGAAGTCTTTTCAAATATCTTTTTAACCATGATTTAATTTCATCAAATGTGGCAAGCAAAGTCCCAACCCCAAAACTCCACAATAAAGAAATTATCAGACTTGAAAAAGATGAGGTTTCTCGAATGCTTGACGCTGTCAATTCAAACAACACTTTTTCAAAACGTCAAAAAGCATACAACCACAACACGTTGGAAAGAGACAATGCCATCGTAACTTTGTTTTTAGGCACAGGAATTCGTATTTCAGAATGTGTGGGGCTCAATATAACAGACTTTGACTTTTCGCAAAATGCTTTTAAAGTAACAAGAAAAGGCGGAAATCAAACTGTTCTTTATTTTTCAGAAGAAGTAGCAGATGCTTTGAAAACATGGTTAAAAAAGCGAGCCACACTCGATTTGCCAGACGAAGAAAAAGCTATGTTTATATCATTGCAAAAAAAGCGTATATCTGTTAGGGCTGTTGAAGATTTAGTTAAAAAATTTGCAAAAGAAGCAACCCCTTTAAAAAAGATATCTCCGCATAAATTACGTAGCACTTTTGGCACAAATTTATATAGAGAAACAAAAGACATTTACATTGTGGCAGACGTTTTAGGACATAAAGACGTTAACACCACAAAAAAACATTATGCGGCAATAAGCGAAGACATGAGAAAATCAGTCGCAGATAAAATTAAATTAAATTAAATTAAATTAAATTAAATTAAATTAAATTAAAGCCTAGGCAAAAACCTAGGCTTTTTAATTTTCATTCGCAACCATCCAATCACTGTAAATTCCGTAGCCTTTTGTTGGATCTGCTGTAAAAACATGTGTCACTGCCCCAATAAGTTTTCCGTTTTGAATAATCGGAGAACCGCTCATGCCTTGAACAATTCCACCTGTTAAATCCAACAGCCTTTTATCTTTCACTCGAAAAACAATGCTTTTATCATCAGCTTTTGCCTGATAAGATGCTTTTATTATTTCAATTTCATATTCCTCTCGAATTCCACTGACACTTGACACAATATACGCTTTCCCTGGATTAACTGAAAGACGCCCACCTATTTTCAAACTCAAATTCTCATCAACCAAATCTTCTAAATCAGTTAAATTCCCAAAAACACCATATTTTGTATTTTTTTCAAGCTCTCCTTTAACTTTGTCAGAATTTAAAAACATACAGCGCAGTTCACCGGGGTCATTTTTTTCACCTTTATCAATACCTAACAATTTGCAAGCGTAAACTTTTCCTTCTGAAACGGAAACACTGTTTTCTGCATCTGTCACCGCATGACCTAACGCACCAAATTTGTGAGTTTCTTTGTTGACATAAGTCAATGTGCCAACACCTGTCACATCATCTTTAACCCAAAGACCTAATTTATATTTGCCAGTGTTTACGTCTTTAACGCCTTTTATTTGCGCTTTGTGTTCTTTGTTTTTTCGCATATAAGTGATTTCAAAATTTTCGTCTTCACTGTTTTCTATCACTTCTGTCAAGTTTTCAAGCGAAGAAACATCTTGCCCATTAATTTTTGTAATCAAATCACCTTCTTTAAATTCAACGTTTTTATCTGTGTCAACCAATCCGTTTTCCGTTTCCACCATTTTCTCATTTATAACAATTGCCCCTTGCGTTGAAATATTAATTCCTATTGGCACACCGCCAACATAAACATCTTCTTCATTCGCACAAACCACATTGATTTTTCTTATAGGAATAAATCCAAAAAGTTTAAAAACAATTGTCCCCTCTGAATGTTTATCTGTTGAAACTGACTGAGTAAGATTTTCTAAATTAGCTGAAACAAAACTTCCAAAATAAGCGCTCTTGTTTGATTGCTCAATTTCTTCTTGAGTGGCTAAAAAACCTTCTGGCAAAGAATATATAGCAGAAAAGCGAATATTACAAACAAACAGCACAATAATAGTGGCACACAACGCAATAATCCATAAAACTCGCTTTTTCATCAACCCTCCAAAAAAAACTACCTAAAAGGTAGTTTCTTTCGTTTCTTTGATTTTATACGCTTGGATATTATCATCTCCCAAATTTTCTTCCGCGCAGATAAAGCTGTCTAGCATTTTCTAACATCACGTCAGTCACATCATTTCCACCTATTATTTGAGCAATTTCTTTAACAACCTCTTCCCCTTCAATTTTTGTTACTTTGCTGTAAGTTTGCTCATTTTCAACATATTTTTCAACTTTAAAAAAGTTGTCACCGGCACTTGCAACTTGTGGCAAATGTGTGATAGTTATAACTTGATCGCGTCTAGCTATACTTGAAAGTTTTTGTGCCATCATATTTCCAACTTCACCACTTATTCCTGAATCAATTTCATCAAACAACATGGTTTTAAAGTCGCCTTCTTTGGCAAACATATTTTTCATAGCAAGCATTATTCGGCTACTTTCACCACCAGATGCTGTTTTTGCAAGGTCTTTAAGCTCTTGTCCTTTGTTCGCTGAAAAAACGAAAAGCACCTCGTCAAAACCATCATATGAAACAGGCTTCCTTTCAAATACAATTTCAAAACGAGTTGATTTCATACCCAAATCCACAAGTTCTTCTTCAAGCCTTTTTTTAATTTTTTCAGCCTGCTGTTTTCTTATAGAATTTATCTTTTCACAAAGATCATTTTCTTCAATTTTTAATTGTTCAATTTCCTTTAAAAGTTTTTTGGTCAGATCTTCGCTATCGCAAAGATCGTCCAGTTCTTGTTTTAACTTTTCAAGAGTTTTTAAACAAGTGTCAATACTTCCGCCATATTTTCTTTTTAAAGATTTTAACTTGTCTTTTCGCGCATCCAATCTTTCAAGTTCTTTTGGATCAGAATCTGCTTGTGCTAAAATTTCTTTAAGTTCACTAACTATGTCATCAAGTTCGATCGATGCGCTCTCAAGCCTATCGCTTAATTTTGACAAATCTTCCAAATCACCAAGCCTTGAAATTAATCTTGAAGAAGTATTTATTTGCGAAATCACACTTGCAGAGCCATTTTCAAGCATACTTAAAACTTCACTTATGTTTTCTACTATTTTTTCAGAACTTTCTAAAAACTTGATTCTTTCATCAAGTTCATCGTCTTCACCTAATTTTAATTGCGCAGATTCCAATTCGTTGATTTGATATTCTAAAATGTCTTTTCGTTGCAAACGCATTTCATCGGAACCGCCAAGCGAATTTAATTTTTTTTCTTTCTCTTTTCTCAAATCAATGGTTTGTGAAAGCTTTTCTTTTAGGTCATAAAAATCACAAAATTTGTCTAGCAAAGACAAATGGTTTTTTGCTTTTAATATTTGCAAACTTTCATGTTGCAAAAATGTGTCTACAAGTTCTGGCGCAAGTTTTTTTATGATTGTTTGCGGACAAACAACTCCATTTATTCTTAAATTAGATTTGCCATCAGCATACAAAGTTCTGGTCAAAACAAGTTCGTTTTCTTCATCATCAATTTCGGCATCTTTCAAAACCAATTTTGCGCTGTCACTGATAGGCTCAAAAACCGCGTCAACTCTCATCATATTTTCGCCAAATCGAAGCAAGGTTTTATCTGTCTTATAAGCTAAAACAAAATTCAATGCGTCAAAAATCAAGCTTTTACCTGCACCAGTTTCGCCTAAAATGACATTCATATTGTCGCCAAAATTAATTTCCTGCTTTTTGAAGAGAGCAAAATTATGTAAACTTAAACTCTTAAGCATATCTCACCTTATCCTAACATAGCACTTAAAGTTGAAACGGATTCTGAAGCAAAACCTGCGGAAGGAAAAATCAACATCACAGTGTCGTCGCCATTTACGGCTCCAACAAGTTCATTTAAATTTAATTTGTCAACAAAACTACATACACTTGATCCAAGACCTTTTAAAGTTTTTATGACAACAATATTAAGCACAGACTTAACAGAAATGACAGCTTCTCGAAAAATTGCAACAAACTTATTGGAGATTTGTTGTTCATCGGAACCAATAATTGCGTATTTATATTTGCCAGAGTTTGACAAAATTTTGATCAATCCAAGCTCTTTGATATCTCTTGAAATTGTTGCTTGTGTGATTTCAAAATTCGCATTTTTTAATTCTCTAGCCAATTCATCTTGCGTTTCAATCTCTTTGACAGAAATAAGTTCCAAAATTTTTGACTGTCTTGCACTGCGTGCCATTTCTTTCCTCCAAATCGCTATTTCCCTTTATTTTAAAGGGATTTAAGGCGTTATGCATATTTATAAATTTATATTTATAACACCACTTTTCATTATTATACATCATGATTTATAATTATGCAAGTGTTTTTTGTATATTTATTCACTCATTTTTTATAAGAATTATGAAATGTGAAACTTTATAAATTTTGTTTTTATAATTATAACCTCGTATGCATTTTTTGTTTTTCGACAAATCCCCCTATCACTTCAATAAATCAAGCTACAAAAAAAACCTACCGCTGATGCGGTAGGATATCAAATATTAAATTTTATTTTATAACAACAATTTCTTCTGTAGCCAACGCCCCTTCAATCAACTCTTCTAAATTTAGTTTTCCCTCTTCTGCTTCAGCTTGCGCAACCCTAGGCTTTATGACCGGATTTTTTGGTAGGAACACAGTACAACAATCTTCGAAAGGAAGAATTGAGATTTTAAATGTGTCAATATTTTTTGCAATAGAAACAATCTCTTCTTTATCCATTCCAATGCAAGGCCTAAAAACAGGAATCTTTTTTAGCACACTTTCCGTCACCGTCATGCTTTGCATCGTCTGACTTGCAACCTGCCCTAAACTTTCACCTGTGACAATAGCGCCAAGGCTTTCTCTTTGACAAATTTTCTCTGCGATACGCATCATGATCCTACGCATTATTGTAATCATAAATTCTGGTGAACAATTTTGATGAATTGATTCTTGAACTTGCGTAAAAGAAATGCAATGCACTCTGACCTCATCATTATAAACCGAAAGCTTTTTTGCCAAATCAAAGACCTTTTGTTTTGCTTCCGGGCTTGTGTAAGGATAGCTATGAAAATGTAGTGCCTCTAATTTTAATCCTCTTTTTGCCATAAGATAACCAGCCACAGGACTGTCTATTCCACCAGATAAAAGAAGCAGTGCTTTTCCAGATGTTCCAAGTGGCAAACCGCCTTGGCAATAAATCGTTTTGTCAAAAACATATGCTTTGCCATTATTCCTAATATCAACCACTATTTTGCGATCGGGATTATACAAATCAACTTCTGCATTTTTATTGTTGTCAAGCAAAACCCCGCCCAGCTCTGACGCAAAATCCATAGACTTAATTGGGAAACGTTTGTCTGCACGATTTACTTCAACTTTAAAAGTTCCCTTTTCTAATTTTATGGTTTTTATATAATCTATTATTTTTTCAACAGTGGCATCAACCTCTTCAGCAATACTTAAACTATAAAGCCCAAAAACTTTTGTTAAAAGGCCAACCACCTCTTCTTCATCTTCAAAATCGGAAACCATAATCCGCCCTTGCGTGCGATACAATTTAAATTTTTGTCCTGAAAGTTTTTTTCTAATATTATTTAAAAGAGCATTTTCAAACAAATGCCTGTTTTCACCTTTTAAAAATAATTCACCAAATCTTAATAGTATCGCTCTCATTTCAACTTCTCCACAAGTTCAGCATATTTTTGCTTTATAATTTTAGCCGCTTTTAGAACATCACTTTCGCTTAATGATGCATCGAAACTAATTCTTATAGCGCCCTTGATTAAATCTTGTCTGTAGCCCATTGCTTCAAGCACATGATTTCCCGCTTTTTTAGCAGAGCAAGCACTTCCACGCCCAACAATAACTTCATTTTCAAGCATGCGCACCATCGTCTCTCCATTCACTCCCTTACATAAAATTGTCAAAATATAAGGGCTTTGATTTTCTGCTTTAACAATGGTCAACCCTTCCATGTTAATTTCTTTCAAAAAAGCATTTCTTAATTTTAAAACTTTTTCATAATTTTTGGTTATATCAACACTTTCCGCAGCTTTCACCATTGCCATAATGCCAGCCACATTTTCTGTGCCAGACCTTAACCCTGCTTCTTGGCCACCGCCATAAACTAATGGCTTTAACTTCGCCAAATTATTAACAAACAACGCCCCAACACCTTTTGGCCCATGAAATTTGTGGGCACTTATTGAGAACAAATCAACATCCAACGCAGAAAGTTTGAATGGCAATTTACAAAATGCTTGAACCCCATCGACATGGAAAAGCGCCTTCGGCGCGTATTGTCTGACGATTTTAGAAATTTTTGCAATATCATTTATGACGCCCGTAACATTATTAACGAACATACAACTAACAAGCCTTACTTTTTCGTTTAATTGTTTTTGCAGGTCTTCATAATCAATTTCACCATTTTTTTGAGTTTTAACAAACTTTATTTCTTTACCTTCATTTATAAGTTGAGTTGCAAGGTTGTTGACGCTTGCATGTTCAACAGATGAAAAAACATATTCAGCTTTTCCTTCTCGACAAGAGCCACGAACAGCCAAATTATTCGCTTCCGTTGCACCACTTGTAAAAATTATGTCTCCTTCTTTCGCACCAAATATTGCTTTCAATCTCTCACGCGCCTCCTTCAACGCCTGAGACACTTTTACCGCTTCAATATATGTTGCAGACGGATTATAAAAATTTGAGCAAGCCCAAAAAACTTGCTCTTTTGCCGCCTCTTCACAAAGTGGAGTTGTTGCAGCGTTGTCTAAATAAATCATCTTAAACTTGCTCCGTACCTAAATTTTAACGCTTTCAAAATTTTTCCAACAACTTCTGTCACTTCTTCGTCTGTCATTGTTTTATTTTCATCAGATAGCCTTATATTATAAGCCATTGATTTCATGCCTTGACCCAAAGATGCATTTCTATAAACATCAAATAGTTTTACTTCATAGAAAAGCTTTCCACATGCAGATTTAATTGCTTTAATCAAATCCTCGTTAGTGATTTCTTCTTTAACAATAATCGCTAAATCTCTGTCAACAATTGGGAACTTTGGAACGGGCTTAACCACAAAGCGCTTTTCAGGTAAAGCCAACAATTTGTCTAAATCTATTTCTGCAAACATTGTGTTTTTTGGTAAATCATAATTTTTTGCAACAGTCGGGTGAATTTGACCAAATGACGCATAAACCTCACCTTTTTCATCAACAACATCAGCAGAAATACCAGGATGTAAGAAACACTCTTTTGATCGAACTAAATTAAATTTTAAACTTGTTTCTGAAATTGCATTTTCCAAACAAGCCTTAAATTCAGCAAAAGACATATCAAACGCGCCCAAGCTGATTTTATTTTTTTCTAACGGAAGTTCTGTAAGTGGCAAAGAATTAGGATGAAAAGTTTTTCCACTCTCAAAAAGTTTTACGCTTTTGTTTCCAACTCTAAAATTGTAAGCAAGAGATGAAAACATTGAATGAGCAAGCGTCGTTCTCATACATGAAAGTTCTTCCCCAATTGGATTAGCAATTTTTATCATAAATTTTCTATTGTCAGTAATCATAAGCTTTTCGATTGCGTCAGGCGGAATAAAAGAATAATTCATTGCTTCAAAAAATCCAGCATGCTTTAAAACATTCTTAATTTTTCTTTCAAGGATTGTCTTTTCGCCTAAATCTCCTTCGGTCAATTTCCAACCCGAATATGCTTCTTTAACACTTCCATTATCATAAACATCATAGCCATAAATTCTTATAACTTCTTCTGCCAAATCATAACTATTTTCAATGTCTTCTCTATAATCTGGAATATCGCAAATAAGCGCACCATTTTCTATTTCAGTTTTAATTCCAAGATCATTCAAAATTTTAGACATGTCCGAAATCTTGATGTTTGTGCCTAAAATGTCATTGATTTCTTCAGCTGTGCTCTTTATTTGTCTAGATTTTGGAGCTCCGTTATTTTTGTCTATAATTCCACCATAAATGTCACCCAAATCATACTCTGTAACCAAATGCAACAATCTTTTAATTCCTTGCTCTGCACTGCCAAAATAAACACCTTTTGAATATCTGGCAGATGAATCAGTTCGCACTCCAATTTTTTTGCTTGTAAGTCTTACAGACTTTAAATCAAACACAGCAGATTCGATAACAACTGTTTTTGTGTCATTTTCAATGCAAGAGTTTGTTCCGCCAATGACCCCTGCAATAACCATCGCCTTTTCTTCGTCAGCAATAACCAAATCATTTGAGTCAAGTTTGTAAGTATTATGGTTTAAAACAGTAATTTTTTCACCTTTGTTTGCATCGCGAACAACAATTTTATCTCCAAATATATTCTTTTTATCAAAAGCATGAAGCGGTTGCCCCATTTCAACCAGCACATAGTTCGTAAGGTCAACAATCGTGTTGATTAGTTTTATTCCAACTCCAAACAAACGTTGTCTGATTTTCATTGGAGAACGCGTAATTTTAACATTTTTAATAACAGAAGCCATATATCGTGAACATTTTGAAGATTTGAGTTCGACTTGAAGTTGCCTGCTTGCCTTTTCGCCAAGTTCAATATATGTCAAGTCAGGAGATTTAAACTTTGCTCCTGTCACCGCACAAACTTCACGAGCAAGACCAACAACGCTCATGCAATCTGGTCTATTAGGAGTGATGCCAACATCAAACACAACATCATCAAGTCCAAGAGCTTCATCAATTTTTTGCCCAATTTTAAATGTCTTTGGCAAAATCAAAATTCCATAAACGGATGCACCCTCAAAAAAGTTTTCATCAATTCCAAGTTCTTCGCCAGAGCAAAACATTCCTTCCGAATCAATTCCCCTCAATTTTGATTTTTCAATTTTCACACCATTGGCAAGATCAGCGCCTGGCAAAGAAACAGGAACAACCGCGCCTTCAAAAATATTTGTAGCGGCTGTGATTATTTGCACATTTTTGTCTCCAATATCAACTTGACAAACTTGCAATTTATCTGCGTTTGGATGTTTTTCAATCTTTGTAATTTTGCCCACAACAACATCATGCAAATGTTCGTTGAGATAAATAATCTCTTCAACTTCCATTCCGGCATTTGTCAATTTTTGAGCAAGCTCTTCTGGTGGCAAATCAATATCAACAAAATCTTTAATCCAACCATATGTTACTTTCATTTTTATCTCCTTAATTTAATTGCTATTATGTTATGTTTTTATAACATAATACTATTTCATTTGCTTTAAAAATCTTACATCATTTTTAAACATATTTCTCAAATCTGTAATGCCATCATAAACCATTGCAAACCTGTCAACACCAAAGCCAAATGCAAAGCCTCGGTATTTTTTGCTGTCAATTCCTGACATTTCAAGAACTTTTGGATTGACAACCCCTGCACCAAGCAATTCCAAAAAGCCTGTTCCTTTGCAAACTTTGCAACCTTTCCCATGACAAGTTGGACAACTCACGTCAACTTCAACACTTGGTTCAGTAAATGGGAAAAAGCTAGGTCTAAATCTAATTGTCGTTTCTTCACCAAAGACCTTTTTCATCATGCTTGTAAGCATTGCTTTTAAATCAGCCATAGAAACATTTTCATCAATCACCAATCCTTCAAGTTGGTGGAACACAGGTGAATGTGTGCCATCACTATCATTTCTGTAAACTCTTCCAGGTGAAATGATTTTTATAGGTGGAGCAAGTTTTTCCATTGCTCTCACTTGAACAGAAGATGTTTGGGATCGAAGCAATATGTTTTCAGTAATAAAAAACGTATCTTGCATATCTCTTGAAGGATGATTTTTAGGAATGTTCAGTCCTTCAAAATTATAATAATCTGTTTCAATTTCAGGGCCTTCAACAACTTTAAATCCCATAGCCACACAAATATCAATAAGCTTGTTAAACATTCTTGTCGTTGGATGCAAAGCCCCTTTTTCATGATTAATACCCGGCTCGGTAATGTCAACAGCACTCTTTGCAAGTTCTTTTTCAAGTTCAATTTTATTGAAAACTTCTTCTTTTTCCAAAATCGCGCTTTCAATTTTTTCACGAGCTTCATTAACAAGTGCGCCAAATTTTGGCCTGTCCTCTGGCGCAACATCTCTCATGCCACGCAAAATGCTTGTAAGCTCTCCTTGTTTTCCTAAAACTTTAACTTTAATCTCTGTCAAAGAGGTTTTGTCATTTGCATTTGCAATCTCTTTTAAACTTTCTGTTAAAATCTGGTTTAATTTTTCTTCCATTTTCTCTCCTTTAACAAAAAAGCCCTCGCCTAAACATTAGGGCGAGAGCATCTCACGCGTTACCACCTAACTTCAACCAAAAGGTTCTCAATTCGCGATATCACGGTCGCCCCCGATCCAACCTACTCGCTTTTTAAAGTTTCAGCCAGACAGCTAAAAGGTGAATTCTTTGTTTTCGCATAATAGCTCAATCACAGCGCAAAGTTGAACCTCTCTGAAATATGCTTTTAAAACAAATACTTGTCCTTCATCATCGCTTTTTACAGATAAAATTTAACATATTTACTTAATAAAAGTCAACCAATATGATATACTTTTTCTATGAAAATCTATTCTTTTACAGCCGACAAAAATTATAAACATCTTTATATGTTTTTAAAAGACTTGCAGTTTTCAGAAAGCCTTATCTCTTTTTTGCGTTCAAAGGCCGGAAGGATTTTAATAAACGAACAAACAGCAAACACTCAAAGTGTTTTAAAAAAAGGTGATATTGTAAAATTAGATGTCGAAGACGACGCATCAACCGATTTGCCAAAGAGCGATTTAAAGCTTGACATATTGTTTGAAGACGGTGATTTAATTGCAATAAACAAGCTATATGGAATTTCATGCATACCTTCAAGATCGCATTATAAGGAAAATCTAGCAAACAGCGTTTGCTTTTATATGAAAGACACGAAAAATTTTGTTTACAGAGTTTTAGGTCGTTTAGATAAAGACACTTCTGGCGTTATCATTATTGCCAAAAACAGATTGGTCGCTGAACAACTAAAAATAGAAAAAACTTATATTGGCCTATGCGCTGGTCATTTCCCTTTTGAAAATTTAGAAATAAATTTGCCTATTTCAACTATTTCTAAAAATGGTGTCAATCAACAAAAACGAGAGTTTTTAACAGAAAAGCAAAAACAAAAACTTTTAGAAGAAGGCTTTCAAATAGATGAAAAACCTGCATTGACTTTTGTCAAAAAAGTAAAAGAATACAAAACTTGCACTTTGCTTGAATTTACTTTAAAAACAGGCAGAACTCATCAAATAAGGTTGCATATGTCAGCTGTTGGATTTCCATTGTTAGACGATGCCTTGTATGGCAGTTCAACCACACAAGCTCGCACAAAATTACACTGCAAAAAAGCAAAATTAACCTTGCCTATTTTTCAATTTACAAAAACTATAAACACACCTATTCCTACAGATTTTAAAAAGTTTTTAAATTGAATAAAAGAAATTTAACTGTTTTGAGCTTCACCTAAAACGGCATTTCCAAAATTTAAATAAACTTCTGGAACTTTACCGTTTATCAGGTTTTCACAAATTAAAACTTGCGTTACAAAATCAACATGCTTCGTTGTCAAAGGCAAAATCACGCTAATTGTCACATTAACATCAATATAAACTGAATGCAATGTTTGGTTAATTCCCGCCTCTTTAAACAAGGAGGTAAATGAAGTAATAACTGAACCTATTGGCACAATATTTATTTTTACATCTGGGCCTAAACCAGACAAAGCGTTTATTCCAGTAAAAGATCCAAGCGGAATATCAACACTATGCTGTCCCACCTCATCAAGATAAATTTGTGCTTTTGTTGAAAGTTCTCTTGCAAAATTATTTAATTCAATCGGATCAGCAGTAATTGTAGAAACCACGCCATCTTGCGCATAACTGATTTTCATAAAATCGTCATATTCATAATTTTCTTCTTGAATAACATCATAAATGGCATCACTTATTGCTGTGGTCGCAATTGAATCAACTTGTGCTCTTGAAACTTCAACAACTAAAGGACTTACAATGTAATGAAAATATAAAAAAACAATTAACACAAAAAATAAAACACAGCCAAGGCAAATGTAAGCCTTGGTTTTTAGGCTTAATCTTTTGTTCTTGACTTTTCTCATATTTTATATATATGAAGTCTTTTAAAAAAAGTTTACTCAATATATAGTGTGTATTATGACATAATACTTAATTTATTTTGTTCTTGACTTAAAAATTAAAGAAAACAAAAATGCAAAACCAACAGCAGCGGCAATTCCAGCAGCAGTCGCTTCTAGCCCACCAGTGAAAGCTCCCAAAAGTCCTCTTGATTCAACCGCAGACATTGCCCCTTTGGCAAGAGAAGCTCCAAAGCCAATAATCGGGACGTTTATTCCTGCTTGTGCAAATTGAGATATGGGATCAAAAATATTAAAGGCTTGCAAAACAACACCTATTAAAACAAATAGCACTAAAATTCTTGCAGAGGTGATTTTTGTTGTAATAATTAAAACTTGTCCAAGCATACAAACCAGCCCACCGATTAAAAACACCCACAAAAACTCCATTTCACACCCCCATTTCCAAAACAATAGCATGGCTTATTCCAGGAATAGACTCGCCTTGTTGAGATGCAGTTGGCGACATTAAGGCACCAGTAGGAGCGAATAAAACTCTTTTAAAAACCCCCGCTTTCATTTTTTTTATGATATAGCCATTCAAAACAGAGGCGCTTGCCCCACATCCACTTCCCCCACACATTGCATCTTGTTTTCGTGTAAAAAAGCTATGCCCACAGTCGCTATAATTTTTGCCTAATTTAAAGCCTTTTGCCTCCAACATGTCAATTAAAATTTCTGAGCCAAGTTTTCCCAAATCACCAGTCACTATCAAATCATAATCTTCAGGATTTTGTTTTGTCTCTTTAAAATGTGCTGCAAGCGTGTCAGCTGCGGCAGGCGCCATCGCAGCACCCATATTATTGACATCGCTAATGCCAAGATCAATAACTTTACCAAAAGTAACCATTGCTATTTCAGGCCCTTCGCCCTCTAACGACAACACACTTGCGCCTGAAGCCGTAACCGTCCATTGAGAAGTTGGCACTCTTTGGCAACCTAGTTCCAAAGGAAATCTAAACTGCCTTTCTGCTGTTGAAAAATGAGAACCAGTGGCGCAAACGACATTTTTATAATGCCCTCCATTTATCAAAACTGCGCCAACCGCCAAAGATTCCGCCATAGTTGAGCATGCACCAAAAAGGCCTAAAAACGGCATATTAAAAGCTCTTGCCGTATATGAAGAAGAAATAATTTGATTCAACAAATCACCTGCAAGCATAAGATTTATGTCGCTCACCATTAATCCTGCATTTTGAATCGCTCCTGTTACAGCGATTTCAAGCATTTTTCTTTCAGCCTGCTCATATGTTTTTTCTCCAAATCTATCACATTTCATGATGTAATCAAAATACTTTCCAAAAGGGCCCTTTCCTTCTTTGGGCCCTGCTATTGAATAACTGCCAATTATTTTCGGCCTATTTTTTAATTTAAATGTCTGCATTTTAAAACAACCCCACAATATAATAAATAACTCCAACTAAAACACTTGAAACCACACCTGAAACAATTACTGGTCCAGCTATACTAAACATTTTTACGCACGTGCCATAAATGATGCCTTCATGCTTAAATTCAATCGCTGGAGAAGCGATAGAGTTAGAGAACCCGGTTATGGGAACTATGGTTCCTGCACCAGCAAATTTCCCAATTTTGTCAAACACACCAACCGCTGTTAAAAATGATGCAATAAAAATTAATGCCACCAAAGTCCAAGCCCACGCTGTTTGTTCAGCCATAGACGGAAACAAATATAGAATTAATTCGTTTATTCCCTGCCCTAAAAGACAAACCAAACCTCCAACCCAAAAAGCATTAAAGAGGCTTGGCCATGGTTTTGTTTTTGGTATTCTTGCCTCCACATACGCGTTGTATGCTTCATTTAATTTTTCATTTTTCATTTCAATAATCTCCGATAAAATTTTTGACAAATCTTTACACGAATAAACCTATAATTTATTGCTCAAACTAACTGTGTAAAAGGAGTATTTTTTTATGAAAAAAACATTAATTTTTGGATTGACTCTTGTTTCGGCCTTTGCTTTAACTGGTTGCTCAACTTCAAATGAAAAAGCAATCATAGACCGCCTTTCTCATCAGTTAGACAGAACAACAAATGCTGTAAATTTAGTTGCAAATGATAATGTAAACGAATTAACACTTGAAGGCGTATCAAAACTTTTCAACGACAAAGCAACTCAAACAGATTTAACGACGCTTTCAAATGCCTATCAAGCATCCGCAAAATCTGCTTCTAGCACTAGTGAATCATCAAACAAAATTCATAGGAAAATAAAAAGCATAAAAAAGTCTTTGGCAGGCGGAATTAAGCTTGGCAATGAAAACGCTAGCGCTATAAACGACTTGACTACAAGCATGCAAAAATATACAACCAGCTTAAACAAAACAAAATCAGATTATAAAAACACTGCAAAAAACATAAACAAATTAAACGACACAAATTCAAGCGAACTAGAAGCCAAATTAACGAGACTTTCTTGCTGTGTCGAAGCCAGAAATTGTTATATGCAAAATCTTTTACTTACACTTGAAAACATTGAAAATATTTTAAAATCAATAGAAGACACCGATGAAGAAAACATAAATATTCCATCTCAAAATTCAGATGATCTAAATGAGCAAGCTCAAACAATAAATGAAAATACAAGTCAAAATCTAAACAATCAAAACATTCCTAATGGTTATCCAGCAAACAACAATTTTTTAAATAACAACGCATATAATAATGGCTTAAACGGCTATCCAAATTTTGCCGGAACAAACGGCTTTGGTTATGGATATAATGGCAATTGGCGCGGTGGATTTAATCCAGACAGGAACACTGACACATATGGCCCAGGCATAACAAACATAGACACTTATAAGTTTTACGGCAACAACAGAAGATTCCAAGGTTCTAATGGAATAACAATGATTGATGATGAAAATTTAACCCAACAAGATGACACTGAAAATGAAAATTCAGCAATTTTAGAAGATGAATCTTTGTCAGCAGAAAAAT
This sequence comes from uncultured Clostridia bacterium, assembly GCA_944350115.1. Taxonomy (GTDB): domain Bacteria; phylum Bacillota; class Clostridia; order Christensenellales; family UBA1242; genus Caccovivens. The sequence continues at coordinate 39,170 of CALVNZ010000006.1, forward strand.
CTTTTGTAGACAGCTCAATTTTAGAAAATGAAGAAAACACCGATAATTTAAACAAATCTCAAATTGCAACAAAATCATCAATAATCGACAATCAAACGAATTCTCCAAAATTAAGACCAAATATAAAACCTAGAAAAAATATGGATTTACAAAACGGTGTAAACGATTCAGAACCCGATTTTGAAGTAAATCCCATTGACAACAAAGATGATGAAAAAGGAGAACTTACAACAAACACAGAAACAAACGATTTAAAAATTCGTTCTGTAAGCACAGACATAGAAAAAAGTTTTGGCGAAGACAAGCCAAAAGGACACACTCAAACTACAAGCGCCGACATAAATAAAAAAATTGAAAAACTAATAAAATAAGCTGTCATTATGACAGCTTTTTTTTCAATCCATTTAAAATTCGATTTTCAAGCCTGGAAACTTGAACTTGTGATATGTGCAATTTCTCGGCAATTTCACTTTGAGTTTTATCATAAAAATATCTCATCATTATTATTGTACGATCTCGTTTCGAAAGTCCATTTAATATTTCTCTAACTGTTATTTTATCCATCAAACTTTCATCGTTATATTGAGCATCAACTCCATCGATGACTAGCATGTTGCTTTGGGATTTTGAATTTTCCATTGGCGCATAAAGCGAAACCGGCATACGAGAAGAATCCATCGCCATGACAACTTCCCCTTCTTCAACTTGAAAATGTTTTGCAATTTCCAAAACACTTGGGCTTGTCTTATTGTCTATTATAAACTGATTTACAAATTTATTAATTTTCAAATTTAAAGATTTAATAGCACGCGAAACTTTAATGGCTCCATCGTCTCTCATGAATCTTTTAATTTCACCAATAACCATAGGAACAACATAGGTTGAAAATTTAACATTAAATTCTGGATTAAAATTTTTGATAGCTTTAACAAAACCTAGACAACCTAATTGATATAGGTCATCATATTCAAGCCCTTTTCCACAAAATCTTTTTATAATGCTTTTTATTAATGGAGAATTTTCTTCAATGAGTTTGTTTTTAGCAATCTCATCACCATTTTGGGCATTTTTAACAAGACTTCTAATTTCATCTGCGTCCAGCATATGTTCCTTCTTGTAAAACGGCGCTTCTGCACGTTTTTCTCATCACTACTTTTACCCCTTTTTCTCCATTTTTAAACAACCCAACATTGTCCATAAACGTTTCCATGACAGAAAATCCCATTCCACTTCTTTCTTGATCCGGCTTTGTTGTGTAGAAAGGCTCACGCGCTTTATTAAAGTTTTTTATGCCAACGCCATTATCAGAAACACTAATTACAACATCTGAACCATCAAGTTCGACTCTTAACTTAACAACACCTTGCCCATTTGGATAAGCATGCACAACAGCATTAGTGACAGCTTCTGAAACGGCTGTTTTAATGTCGCTGATTTCTTCAATCGAAGGATTTAATGGCAGACAAAATGTCGCAACACAAATACGAGCAAAGCTTTCATTAATTGAATCAGCTAAAAATTCCACTTCCATAAAATTTTTTAATTTCATAATTTCCCCCTAAACAATTTTGGGCATAATGTCATAAAGCCCTGTCATTTTAAAAATTTTTTCCGCATGAGATGACGGATTGCAAATATAAATCGGAATATTTCTATCTTTCATTTTTTTATATCTTCCAATCAAAACACCAATACCTGTCGAATCCATAAAATCTAACTCTGAAAGGTCAATTATGATTTGTTTAAATATTCCACTTCCAAAAGCTTTATCCATTTCTTCCCGAGTGTATGATGATGTATGTTCGTCTAATTCGCCACATAAAAGCACATAAAGAGTGCCATTGTAAATTCGCGACTTGATTTTCATTATTCCCTCCCACCAGCACTAATTTTAAATGTTTTAGACATAAAAAAAATAAGCGCTTTTGTTGAAAAAGCACTTATTTAAAAGAATGATTAAAAGTGTTATTTTAAATTATCAAGCCACCCGAAACAATCAAATTTTCACCCGTCACAAAATCATTTTCAGCTAAATATAAAACTGCTTTTGCAACGTGCTGACCTTCACCCAATTTTCTTAAAGGAGTAAGTTTTGTTATTTCATCTTTTTCTTGCTTATTAAAGCACGCGTTCATCTTAGTATCAATAAATCCAGGGCTTACACAATTTACCCTAATTTGTAATGGGGCACATTCCTTAGCCAGAGCTTTTGTCAACCCTATAATGCCTGCCTTACTTGCAGAATAAACAGCCTCGCAACTTCCCCCATAAACGCCCAAAAAAGAAGAAATGTTCACTAAACATCCTCCTTTTTTAATTAACGGCAAAAAGTATTTATTGCAATAAATTGTTCCATTCAAATTCGTTTTTATAATGCCATCTATTTCAACAACTGATTTGTCAATAAGCATAGATTCATTTTCTGCAATTCCAGCATTACACACAATCAAATCAAAAAATTGATTTTTTCTTTTTAATAGTTCAGAAAATTCTTTTACTTCGTTTGGATCAGAAATGTCAAAATTAAACGTCTTGACTTCTGTTTTTAAGCCTTGCATATTTATTTGATTTTTAAAAGCACACAAAAAAACATCATATCCTTTCTCTGACAGAGCAAGGGCTATGCTTCTTCCTATGTCGCCAGATGTGCCTGTAACTAGTGCGGTTTTTCTTAACATATATAGCAAACTCCAATTGCCGGTCCAATATGCGCGGCAACAACTGGGCCAAGCTCTCCTTCATAAATTTTAGTTTTTGGAAAAACTTCTTTCATTTTTTGAAAAAGCGCATCAAAATATTTTGTATTGGCAATGTGAATAGCAAACAATCTTTTAGTTTTTTGAGGAATCATAGCAATCAAATCCGCAATAGCTTTTCCCATTCCAAAAATTTTCTTAGCACACAAAAGCGTGCCTTGTTTAAATGTTAAAATAGGTTTAATTTGCAAAAGCGATCCAATAGTAGCAGAAACTTTGCCAATTCTGCCACCACGTTTTAAATACTCCAAACTGTCTGGGACAAAACAAATTTGGCTGTTTATTTGAAGCTGAGAAATATATTTTACGATTTGTTCACGGCTCCAACCTTCTTTTGCCTTATCAATAACTTCCATGCAATAACCCCAAATGTTTTGGCCAGTGCTCATAGAATCTAAAACAGTAATTTTTTCAGGATCTTTGCAATTTTCTTTTGCTAAATTTGCAACAGAAAAAGTTCCTGAAAGTGATGAAGATATTGTAAAAACTATTGCTTCATTTCCTTCATCAATAACTTTGTTATAAGCATTAATAAATGATTCTGGCGAAGGCTGTGAAGTTTTTGGAAATAATTTTGTTTTTGTAAAACTTTCAAAAAAGCTGTCAAAAGAGCCAGGAAGACCTTCCTCAAACTCTTGATCCATGTAATGAATATGCAAAGGTATCACTTGTATATCATTTTCATTTATAAAATTTTTCGGGATGTACGCTGTTGAATCAACAATAAGTTTAATCATAAAACCCTCCAAGTTATGTTAGTTTAACATAATTATATTTTTTCTCCAACATTTTTAACAATATAATTTGACATTATTTTAAGTAAAGACTAATATTTAAATATAAAAAACATAATTATATCAACCTATATTATTAAAATATTATAAAACGTTTTCATAAAATCACAAAAATCGGCGTGTAGCGCAGTTGGTAGCGCGCATGGTTCGGGACCATGAGGTCGTGGGTTCAAATCCCGCCACGCCGACCAAAATATTTTTTAAAAATATTATTTTTTGGCTATTATGTTATTAAAACATAACATAATAGCATTTTTTTTATTTTTTTATTTTTTTCACAAAGTTTGTTAAAAAAATATATAAATAAATAAGTTAAAAAATTTTTTAGATTTTGTCAAAAAGTTTTTTATTTTTCTTGACATCATTTTGTGATTAGTGTAAAATATCTTCGCAAGCCTAAAAAACGTCGGGGTGTAGCGCAGTTGGTAGCGCACGTGGTTTGGGACCATGGGGTCGGGAGTTCGAGCCTCTCCACCCCGACCATCTTCTTAGGCTTTACCTTTTTAAAAAAAAGGAATTAAAGAAAGAAGAGTGATGCATCAGGGCCTTTAGCTCAGTTGGTTAGAGCAACCGGCTCATAACCGGTCGGTCCGGGGTTCGAGTCCCTGAAGGCCCACC
>CALVNZ010000007.1 GCA_944350115.1 uncultured Clostridia bacterium
CGGGCAGGCGTCAGCCCCTATACTTCATCTTACGATTTAGCAGAGACCTGTGTTTTTGGTAAACAGTCGCTTGGGACGTTTCGCTGCGGCCAACATTTCTGCTGGCACCCCTTCTCCCGAAGTTACGGGGTCATTTTGCCGAGTTCCTTAACAAGGGTTATCCCGTTCGTCTTATGATTCTCTCATCGTCTACCTGTGTCGGTTTGCGGTACGGGCACCTAAATCTACTTAGCAGCTTTTCTCGCCAGTGTGAATTCACGGACTTCGTTACTAAATTTCACTCCCCATCATCACCCAGGGTGTGCTCTCATGGTACTTCACTCACAAGACCCCTCATGATTTAGACACGGCTTTCCATCACCGTGCATCCGCTATCCTGCTGTGTCACTGCATCGCTCTTTATCGTATTTTGGTGGTACTGGAATATCTACCAGTTGGACATCGCCTACGCCTTTCGGCCTCAGCTTAGTTCCCGACTTACCCTGGGCGGACGAACCTTCCCCAGGAAACCTTAGACTTTCGACGGCGTGGTTTCTCGCCACGCTCTCGCTACTCATGCCGGCATTCTCTCTTGTAAACAGTCCACAGCCCCTTTCGATACTGCTTCTGCCCATTTACATTGCTCCCCTACCAATCCTAGTAAACTAGAATTCCTAAACTTCGGTGTATGGTTTTAGCCCCGTTGAATCTTCGGCGCACTATCACTCGACCAGTGAGCTATTACGCACTCTTTTAATGAGTGGCTGCTTCTGAGCCAACATCCTGGTTGTTTTAGCAATAACACATCCTTTTCCACTTAACCATTACTTTGGGACCTTAGTTGTAGATCTCGGCTGTTTCCGTTTTGACGATGAAACTTATCTCACACCGTCTGACTCCCTGCTATCAATTGTCTGGTATTCGAAGTTTGATAAGGTTTGGTAACCCGTGAAGGCCCCTAGCCCATTCAGTGCTCTACCCCCAGTAATCTGTAAATGCAGAGGCTAGCCCTAAAGCTATTTCGGGGAGAACCAGCTATATCCCGACTCGATTGGCGTTTCACCTCTAACCACAAGTCATCACCGACTATTTCAACAGGCGTGTGTTCGGTCCTCCACGGTGTGTTACCACCGCTTCAACCTGCTCATGGTTAGGTCGTCGGGTTTCGGGTCTACGATATGCAACTAAGTCGCCCTATTCAGACTCGCTTTCGCTTCGGCTCCGTGCCTTAAACACTTAACCTCGCTACATACCGTAACTCGCCGGCCCATTCTACAAAAGGTACGAGATCAGCCTAACAACTCGTGTTGTGTCAGCCTTTCTCTGCTTGTAAGCATACGGTTTCAGGTTCTCTTTCACTCCCCTCCCGGGGTTCTTTTCACCGTTCCCTCACGGTACTATTCGCTATCGGTCACTAGGTCGTATTTAGCCTTACGAGATGGTCCTCGCGTCTTCACACCGGGTTTGTGTCCTGTGCTACTCTGGATACCCCAGGGGACTTTGCAATTTCGGTTACGGGTCTATTACCCTGTTTCGAGTGGCTTTCCAGCCATCTTCACCTATCGCGCTATCTCCCATTATGAGGTCCTAAACCCCTAAAACATTTCTGTTTTAGGTTTGGGCTCTTGCAGTTTCGCTCGCCACTACTCCCACAATCGTTTTTTTACTTTCTTTTCCTCCACTTACTAAGATGTTTCAGTTCGGTGGGTTCCCCTCATTACACTATTTTGTTCGTGCAATGATAACACCGTATTAATGGTGCTGTGTTGCCACATTCGGAAATCTGCGGGTCACAGGTTATGTGCACCTCACCGCAGCTTATCGCAGCTTATCACGTCCTTCATCGGCGCCTAGTGCCAAGGCATCCTCCATATGCTCTTTGTAGCTTAATCATATAAGATTGGATTCTTAGCATTTTCGCTATTATCTAAGTTAAACTTAAAGATAACAATGTTCAATATTGAACTTAGCGTTAAATTGAAAATATGCAAATATTCGTATTACTCTAAATAAATTAGCTTGTAACATACTGATATTTGATATCTTTCTGTTATGTAGTTGTCAAGGTTCTTACTGACCAGTGGCTCCACCACTTTTTTGGGTCAGCATGGTTATATTATCACATTCGCTAGAAAGTTGTCAACAATTTTTTCAAAAAATTTTTAAAAATTTTAAACTTTTTTTTATTTTTTTTTAAAACTTGCCACAACGCCACCGCGTGTTCACAAAATCGCCTATTTTTAATATGATTTTGATGCTTTTTTGCTAAATTTTTTCTTGTAGCACAATCAAAAAAAGTTTAAAAAATATCCGTTTTTTTTATAAAAAGAAAAAAGCGAGCAAAATTTTACTCGCTTTTTTTACTTATCTGAATCATCAAGGCGTTCCGCCTCCGCCACCGCCAGATGTTCCTCCGCCACCAGGTCTAGATGATAATAATCTGACAATTTCTTTTACCGCTTGTGTTGTCGCCTCAGTGTTGCTTTGCATTTCTTTAAGGGCTGCTTGTTGTGCTGCTCTCATTTCTTTTAACTCACCGGCTTCTTTATCGTCTTTTTCTTTCTTGGTTGCAAGCATTTTAGAATTTGCAAGCGTTTTAAAGCCTCCAGCATTGGCCGCTCGTTTTAAAGCACTCTTACCATGATCAACAGCACCAGCATCTCCAAGTTGTTTCCAAGCAGAAGAAGCGCCAGTAAGTTGACCCATGGTTTTAATCGCCACCTGACTGAAATCAACAAACGCAGTTCCAAAAGCTTTTAAGCCACCGCCGGATCCTTCATCCGTGATGTTGCCTTGTGCATCAACTGCACCTTTTTTAACTTTATCAGGATCTTGACCAGTAAGCATTGAAACAACTTTGGCACGTTTATATCTTCCTTCAACTTTTTTGTTATTTTTGTCAACCTTTCTCTTTTGTGTTTCTTGCGCTTCGGTTTTTAATATTCCATTTTGTAATGCATTATGTGCAGATCCAGATGCCAATCCTCCAGCGCTCAATCTTTCAGACAAAGTTCTACCTGAAGCGTCCGTTGTTTTAAGCATCTCTTTAACATTCTTTTTGCTCTTTCTGTCAAGAGAATTATAAGCTTCATATTCTTTTCTGTGCCCTCTATCTATAGCTGTATCTTTATTTAAGCCCAAAGTTTTTCTAATTTTGTTATCTTGACGTTTTTGAACTGCCTTTTGAACTCCTTTAGTTTTAGCAATTTTGCCAGCAACTTTTCCAACACCTTTTCCAACACCTTTAGCCCCCATTTTCATAGCCGCAAATTGAGGAGTAAAAGTCGCAACACCTAGAGCTCCAGCTGCAGCTGTCCCTACTAGACCTTTAATCGCAGAATTTTTAACATCTTCTCTGACAGCACTTCCAGTTTCGTTTGCATCACCGCCACCGACAAATTTAGAAACGATTGAAATAAACTTTTTGACAAGAGACAAACCTGCCAAGACTATGATCATATTAATAATTATGTCTATAAAATCATTATTAAAGAAAGATATTGATTGGAAGAATGGAAGCAATAAGAAGAAAATGTTTAATCCTACTATTGCCCCAAAAGCCATGAGAATGTCGCTCATAAATTGTTTCCTCCAACTTCCAAAGGCGGATCCATCATCAATAGGCATAATCCCAACAAGAGCTGGAGAAACAATGAACAATGCAACAACTTGCAAAAGCCTTGCCATAAGACCAAACACAATGTTTCCTAGCATCAACGCACAAAGAATAACACCTGCGAAACCTAACAAATAGTTGAAAGCCCACAAATTATAATAATAGAAGACAGCACCTACATTAAATTTTGAAAAACTGCCAACATTAATAAGTTGCGCACCAACTGTGGCAGAAAATCCAAAAGCAAAGGAAGGCCCTAAAACAGAAGCGTCATCGCCTGCGACTAAAATTGTTTTTGAGTTTTTCAATTTTAAGTTGTTTGCAAAAGCATAATCAATTTGTTTTGCCAAAACCTCTTTGGCATTTTCTGATTCACTTGAAACATAGAAAACGCCCATTGTATCCCATGCATCAGCAGAAGGAGAATTTTGAACCCTGAACTCGTCTAACCTAACTCTGTTGCATGAATAACCAGCAATATTAAACAACATTCCAGAAAAAGTAGCTGTGCTCGTGTAATCACCAAAGGAAAAATAATCATACCTAACATAAGTTTCGTAGCCTGTAGCATCGACCCCAGATACAAAATTTTCGCGAGCGACAGAACTCATGATTGGATTACCATTATCATCTTGTCCAACTTGAACTTCTTCAAACACGCTTTCAATTGCACCTGAAGAACCTGAAGTAGTAACTCTGTCTAATGTTTGCAAAAGAATCTGCGCCAAATAAATGCCAAAAATAGTGACAATAGGAACTATTGCCATCAAAGCCAATGACTTTAAAGACCCATAAAATATTTTTAACGGATGAGATTTGTTTTGGTCATAGTTATAATGAGCTTTTATGATTGAAACAATGGTTGTTAAAATCAATAAAATGACACCAAAAATAACAAATGACCAAAAAACAGTCGCAATTGTTGAATATGTTGGGTCTTTGTTAATGCCAACTATTCCTTTTAAAAGTTCAGTAATTATATCTCCAGATTGTTGAACACCGTTAACATAGTAAACATCAAGTCCAGCCAATTTTCTAATTAAAAATTGCAAGACATCAAGCAAACTAGCAATGGAGGCGTAAAGAAAATACATTACTTGCGGAATGAAAGCAAAAAAGCCTAGAATGAAGTTAATAATTTTATCTAACCAGCTTCCTAGTAATGAAATATTCATTTTTCCCCCTTATAAATTAGATTATAACAAATTTCTTTTTTTAACGCAACAATTCTTGATTAGAAATAATCTTCAGGATGAGCAGAAATTTCCTTCGCGATTTCTTGCACTTTACTTAATGTCTGTCTAGATGCCGATATATCCATGTCTATCATTGGAATCGTCAGATCTTTTTGCGATTGTTTTTCAGCGTCTTTTTTATCCTTCATGGTTTGGAACACAGGTTTTTTACCAAAAGCATTTAATTCTGAAGTCAATTCATTAAGGTTGCTCTTTAAATTGTCAACGCCTTTGCTCGAATCGCGCAATTTTTCGAATGCATTTTTAAATCCCAAAACTGTTCCCACACCTTTAAAAGCAACTTTTGAAATGTCCACAAAATGCTTTTTAAGCATGCCAACGCCAGATTGTCTCTTAACTCTCTTTGTCTTACCTTCCGCCTTTTCTTTGTCTGAAAGTTTAAGAACTTGTTCAGTTTCTCCGGTCTCTGGATTAACCCAATCTTCATAGTCTTCTTCGTTATGTGGATCAACAGGGATGCCTAGCACAGAGCCAATAAACTTCATAGGTTTGGTTTTGGCTGCCTTTTTAGCAGCATTTCCAGCTTTTTTAATTGCATTAGACGCAGCGGTTGATCCTTTTTCTACAGCCACGCCAAGTTTCGAAGAATTAATTTTATCTCCAGCTTTTTTAATCGCACCTGATATCGCGGTTGACCCTTTTTCTACCGCCTTGCCAAGTTTAGAAGAATTTATTTTGTTTTTAAGATTTTGAACTTTTTCGCTCTTGGCTATTTTATTTCCAAATTCCCCACCCTTTTTTGCAGTATAGGAAAATGCCTTTTGACCTAGTCTCATTGTGCCAACTGCGGCTCCAGCCAAACCAGCTGTTGCACCTGCCGCCTTAAACATAGGCTCAGAAGCAGCCTTTTTTGAATTCGCGCCAAGCTCTTGAATGTCTTTCGCTCCGACAAAACTTGAAATAATTGATATAAATCTTTTCACCATTGAAAGTCCTGCAAGCATAATAAGCAAATGCACAATTCCATCTAATAAAGAAACGTTAAAAAATTGAATCGAATAAAAGAATGGCAAAATTAAAAACAAAAGATTCATCGCAATGACGGTAGTATAACCTGAAATCAAATAAGAGATAAAACTTTTTTTCCATGATTTGTAAGCATTCCCATCATCGAACGGCCCAAGCCCAACAATTGGAGGATAAGCCAAAAACAATATGGCTGAAAATATTATGCGCATTATAAGTCCAAATAAAATGTTTGAAAACAAACTTACACAAACAATAATTGCGACAAACCCTAAAAAGAAATTAAATGACCAAAGATTATAATAATACCACACTAAACCAACATTATACTTTGAAAATGTTTTAACATTAATTAAACCTGCGGCAAACGTTGCACTAGGACCGTATGTCAGCGTAGACCCAATTGCTGCAGAAGCTTCATCTAGCCCAGCAAAAGTGATAGTCCTAGATGTTTTTAATGTTAAACTGTTTTTGAATGCGTAGTCTATTTGATTGGCGATAATTTCTTGCACATTTTCTGTTTTAGTTGTATAAAAAACGCCAGCATTATCCCATTCCGAGCCATTTGGAGTGTAAGCGCCATAACGAACCCTGTTCGCTTGATTTGCACAAACATTAAACATAACACCTGAAAATGTGGTTGTGTTTGCCCATTCCCTTTCGCCAAAAAAGTCATATGAATTGTAATAAATTGCACCTTTTTCGCCTTCACCATAATCAAACGATTGGCTTGCGTCTGTTTCAAATGTTGACGTTATATTATCGGTTGAAGATTGAGCCGTAAAAGAATCAATAACTTTAAATAGCGCTTGGCATATATAAAGTCCAAACAATGTTACAAGCGGAACTACCGCCATTGTAAAAATAGATTTAACACAATTTTTTATAATATAGCTCGGTGAAGATTTTGTAGCGTCATAATTATAATGCGATTTTATAAAAGTTAATATAGTCATCAATATTAAAACAATAACACCAAATATAATCATAGACCAAAAAATCGTGTTCAACGCAGAATATTCTTTGTTTATTCCTAAAATGCCCTCAATAAAATCTATGACCATGTCTCCTGTCTTTTCATTGCCGTTAAAATAGTAAGAATCAAGCCCTGCCAGTTTTCTGAATATATATTGAAACATATCTAAAACACTGGCAATAGATGTGTAAAGGAAATACATGCTTTGTGGAATAATCGCAAAAAAACCAGCGAAGATATCGCCCAATTTTGTCCAAACGCTTGCTGCCATCATTCCAGCATTTATGCCAATCATGCTTTCCTCCTTTTCTTATTTTTTCTTGCTAGCCCTAAAAGCCCTTCCCAAAGCATTCACTTCATTCAACATTTGTGAATTTGATTCTCTTAAGCTGAAACTTGTTTCTTTTCTTAATTTTTCTTTACCAGAAGCTTCACTTTCTTTTGCTGTTTGTAAAAATGATTTGTCTGACAAATCTTTTCCAGTAACAGCTTGTGCAAACTCTCTAATTGCAAGTTTTCCATTGTCAACCGCAACCGTTTCATTTTTCAATGCTTCAATAAACGAATCAAAACCTAAAACGGATCCAGCGACCTTAAATGTTTGGCCTGTCAAATTTACGGCTTTTTTTGCTCCGCTAAAATCTCGAACTTGATATTGATTCATCTTGCTTCGAACTTCTGCTGCTTTGGCGCTTTCCTGATCAGCTTGCTCTCTTAAACGCGTTGCATTATCATGTGCTTCTTTTACTTCCTTGCTAAAATTTTCTAAATTTGCCAAGTGCTCATCTCTTTTTGCTTCGTGCTGGTCAGCTTCATTTTGAAATTTTTCTGCATTTGTATTAGCTTCAATTGCTTCTTGCCGTTTTTTATTGGCTTCTTCTTCAAGTCTTGCCGCAGCTTGTCCGTGAGCATTTGTAGCATCAAAATTTGCAAGTTCTGCTGCAACTCTAGGATCACCCACACCATAAGAAGCTTCCAACGAAGTTTTTAACGTAGCTCTTTCTGCAGCTTCTAAATCTCTCTCATCTTTCGCATCTTTATCCAATTTATTAGCTTCAGTTTCAGCAAGGCTAGCACGAGATTTTTCTTTATTCGCCTGCGTTTGTGCTTGAACTCTTGCATTTTCTTCATTTTCTCCAGCAGCTTTTTCGTTGTCTTCGTTAAGGAGTGCTTCATCTAATTTTTTATCTTCTTCATCTGCTTGAGCATTTAAACTAGCGGCTTGATCATCAAAAACTTTCGCTTCTTCTTCATTTTCTTTTTTTAATTGGTTATATGTGGATTTCATAACTTTTGTTTGGCCTTTTTTTGCCGCTTTGTTTGCTGCTTTTCTGGCATTAATTTGATGAATCTTCGTTGCCACTTTTTCAACACCTTTGGCTGCAGCGCCGACACCAGGCACAAATTTTAAAACTTTAGCGCCGAGCATTGCTAATGTCGCTGCTTTGGCAACTGCTTGTTTTAAAGGCTTGGTTAAATCGTTTTTAATGTCTGAACCTCTTTTAACAGGATCTTCGGCTCCAATAAACGAAGAAAACATTGACACTAAATCTTTCAGTGCCAACAATAAAACCACGGTTATAATCATGTTCATTATGTAATTTAAAATAGGTTTAGTGAAAAAGGTGATCATTTGCAGATAAGGCATTATTAAAAATAAAAAATTAAATCCTAAAACTGCGCTGTAAGCCATTAGAACGTCACCAACAAAAAGTTTTCTCCAACTTTTTACGGCTTCCCCATTATCAAGTGGCGTTATTCCCACAACAGGTCCATAAACCAAAAACAATGCAACGCACTCTAAAAGCCTTGCGGCCATACCTAAAACAATTGAACCTAAAATAGACAAACCAATAATGACACCAACAAAACCGATTATATAATTAAACGACCAGAGATTGTAATAATACCAAACCAGCCCAACATTATACTTTGAAAAATTGTTAAAATTCCATGTGCCGGCATACCAAACGGCACTTTGCAAATATCTGTAAGACGAAATCAAAACTGCGGATTCATCTTTAAGCACGCTCGCAGTCTGCGGAGATTTGGTGGTTAAATTGTTTGCAAACGCAAAATCAATCATAGTTGCAACGGCTTCTTTTTGATCTTCTGGGGAATCTAAGTTTGAATTAAAAACGCCGATATCAGACCATGTTTCCCCTGCGGTCGATGCAGTAAACCCACCATATCTAACTCTGTTGCATTCATAAGCAGCCGCTTGAAAAATTAAACCTGAAAATGTTTGATGAGCCGTTGGAGAATATGAACCAAAAAAATCATAAGAATAATAAGTTTTATTACCCCATTCATCATCCGCGCTTTTGAACACATCAGTATAGTTCCCATTTGATGATGCAAACACCTGCTCCATTTTATTGTTAGATTTTGAACCCGTAATAGAGTCTAAAGCCTGTAACAAATAATTGGAAAGCAAAACACCAAAAACAACACAAAGCGGAACGATTGCAAAATTAGCCAAACCTTTAAAAAGCTGTTTAAAAATAAATTTGAGTGAAGATTTTTTTTCGTCATAATTATAATGAGATTTAATAATTGACAAAATTAGAGACAGAATCATAATTATGACACCAAAAATAATAAGCGCCCAAAAAACAGTTGAAAGGGTTGAATATTCGCCATTAATTCCAAGAATGCCATTGATAAAATTTGAAATTAAATCCCCTTCAACAGCCGTGGCACTTTCTCCAACATAATAAACATCAAGCCCTGCAAATTTTCGAACAACAAATTGACAAAGATCAAGCAAACTGGCAATACAAGTATAAAAGAAATAAATAAACTGTGGAATAAGAGCGAATATTCCAGTGATAAAATCAGTTATGTTTGTCCATAAACCACCAAGTAAAGAAATCCTCACCCACAACTCCCACTAAATAAACAATATGTATTTGTTTATTATTATTATATTTTACATTATAGCAAAATAAATTACAAAAGCCAACATTTTTCGTAATTTAAAAATTAAAAGTTATTTTAAAAATTTTTTTAATTTTCTTGATTTTTTTCTTTTTAATCTGTTGACTTTTTAATTATTTTATGATATATTAACTAGGCAATAAGGGGGATTAGCTCAGCTGGCTAGAGCGCCTGCCTTGCAAGCAGGAGGTCATCGGTTCGATTCCGATATTCTCCACCAAAGAAAAAAGTGGGAGTTATCCCACTTTTTGTTTTTAAATTTAAAAATAAAAAAAACCACAAAATTTCTTTTGTGGTTTAATTTTTTATCTACTTAACTCTAATGATGAACTTGCCGAAGTTGTTGTTTGCGTTGCTGCTTCAGCATTAGCATTAACTCCAAGCGCAATAAGTTTTGAAATTTCAATTTCATTAAAGTCAAATTGCCCTGAATAAGGTACAACGTCTCCACCGGCAGCCATGTTTGCAACTGGTATTATATCTGAAATATGTTTACCATGGTTTGTTTTAAATGAAGCAACTTTTTCAGATGAATAAACTGTGTCATCTCCAAAAGCCAATGCACTTAAATTCCCATAATCATAACCATAAGTTATATTCCTAGTTTTATCTACACAAACATAAATATCTCTAGCTCCAACAGTGCTATCTCCTGTTTGTCCTGCTAAATAATCACTTAATGCTGGCATGTCTGCAACTGAAACAAATTTTTTCACTTGTCCATTTTCGTCTTTATATGCGACAGCTGTTTCAACAAGTGTCATTGCAAACCCTTTGGTTTCAATGCTATTTTTATCTGCACTAGCAAGGGCTTCCAATGCTGTGTAGTTTTGTGCAATAGGCATTGAAATAACACCATCTTTGCCATCAATAACTGTTTTAAAGTACATAGTTGTTTTATCTTCTTCACAAACAACTTCTTTTACGCCAAGAATTTGTGTTGAAGATTTTATAAGACCTTCGCTCACAAGCAAATCATGAATCGCAGTGTTTTGTTCTTGGGTAAAATCAAAATGTGATCCTTCTGGAAGTTGTGGGTCAACCGGTTGCGTAATCGATGGCGGCTCACTAACGTCTTGGCCTGCGTTTTTAAGTACTAATTCTTTCCCAGCATGATGTAAGCACCCTAATGTTAAAATTCCTCCCAATATCACCGTTCCTATTTTCACGGCTTTTTTTACTTTTTCTTTTTTTGAGTCATCTGATGCCTCTGGAGTTTCTTCTGGAGCTTCTGGATCTTCTGGATCTTCTGGATCTCCTGGAGCTTCTGGATCTTCTGGAGCTTCTGGATCTCCTGGAGCTTCTGGATCTTCTGGAGCTTCTGGATCTGCTGGATCTTCTGGAGCTTCTGGATCTTCTGGAGCTTCTGGATCTGCTGGATCTTCTGGAGCTTCTGGATCTGCTGGAGCTTCTGGATCTTCTGGATCTTCTGGAGTTCCTGGATCTTCTGGAGTTTCTGTTGGAGTTTCTGCAGGGGTCTCTGCTATACCCTCAGTTCCTTCTATCCTTATATGACCGCTAGACCCAGACCGCATTTCCCAGTCAACTACCTCCCCAAAAAAATCTGGGTCGCTTTCTTCAAAACTTGGTCTTTCAATTATGATAGCCCCCATTTTTTGCATATTCCCCACAAGTCTATTCCGAGTACCATCAGCCACAAAACCGCCCACACTCAATTTTTCTCTTGCCTCTAAAAACAAGTCCTTTAGGGTAGAATCATCCAAACCTTTAAAAACTTTATCATCAATATCTTTGTTTAGTAAATCTGCAATACTTATTTCTTTTTTAGTCACGTCTGATCCTGCTTTTCCTGGTCTTTTAGTTGCCATGTTTTTTTCTCCTTTTTTACTTTTTAAAGTAATTATTGACAAGTCAAATTAGATAAGCAAAATTTTTAGTTCAATAATTGCTGTTTGACTGGTTTAATGTTTTTATGTCGAGTTAATTATAAACCAAATTTAACAAGATGTCAATACCCTTTTTTAAGATTTTTCGTCTAAATATGTGGCTTCAAGGTCTGCAATATGAAATAATAGTGATAAAGGATATTGCTTAAAAGCTTGTGGAAGCACATAACCATTTCTAGCCCTTTCATCAAAAGCACCCATGTGCCAGTTGATTGCCATGGCTTCTTCTCTTGTAAGTTTCATAAAGGAACTGATGATGTAAACACTTTTTTCTCCATGACCATAAGGCAACGAATCTTCGACTTTGTAATAAGGAACCTTTTGCCACACGCCGTTTTCATCTTTAACATTTTTAGTGTCTGCGACATAATAACCCACTTTGCAAACATCGTGCAAGAGTGCAATTATTGCCACGCTTTCAGGCGAAACCTTTTCTTGCCAATTTTTTCCAAATTCTGATTGTAAAATCTTTACAAAACGATGATAAACCAAAACAGAGTGCATGCAAAGCCCGCCTTCCTGACAACTATGAAACTTTGAGCTTGCAGGAGCCACAAAAAAATCCGATCGTTCAAGCCAATCTAAAAGTTTTTCAGCACCATCGCGATCAATGTTGTCATAAAAAATGTCTAAAAATTCTTGTTTGTAATCTTTTTCCATAATTCCCTTCTTTTTCTTTATTTTATCATAATATTTTTAATAAAGAAACATTTTTAACAAGAATTCATAAATAAAAACAGATGAAAGACATTCCGTCAACACAAATGCTTTATCTTTCCACCGCTATTGCAGTTGAATTATGCAAAAACAAAACCCCGCAAGAAATAGCGGAGCTTAAAACTTTGCTTTGGCACATTTACTGTTCAATTGGCACTATTTGTTCTTTTCCCCCGCGCTGATAAATCTGCCAAAAATATTTGTCAGCCAAACAAATTCATCAACAGTTAAATTTTCAGCACGACGAGAAAAATCAAAATCAACTTTTTCAATGTCGGCTTTTTTTAAATTCAAACCTTCTGCAAAATTGTTTAACAAGGTTTTCCTACGACTTTTGAAAGCAATCTTCACAATTTCAAAAAAACTTTTTTTGTCAACATCAAACCTTTTATTAAAATCAAGTCTTACAATACACGAATCAACATCAGGTTGAGGATGAAACATTTTTTTTGACACAATGCGCATAATTTTCGGCTCGCCAAAAAAAGCACAGCACACACTTAATGCCCCATAATTAGTTTCCCCAACTTTTGCACACATCCTTTCTCCAACTTCTTTTTGCACCATAATCGTTAACGACTCAAGTTTTTTTGCTTCATTAAAAAACTTAAACAAAATCGGGGTTGTGATGTAATAAGGCAAATTCGCCACTAGTTTATAATTATTTTTAAAATTATTTTCAATATTTTCAATATTTTCTTTTAAAATGTCTTTAAATTCAACTTTTAGATTGTCCTGCTCTAAACTATTTAAATAATCTTTTAAATCAACATCAATTTCATAAGCGACAACTTTTTTGCCTGCTTTACATAAATGTTTTGTCAGCGCGCCCATTCCAGGACCAATTTCCAACACTTCGTCAGTTTTAGAAATGCCAGCATCTTGACAAATGCTTTTTAACAAATTTTGATCTGTTAAAAAATTTTGACCGAATTTCTTTTTGAAAGTAAAACTATTCATATTTTAAACACCCTTTTCAAATTTTCGGTTGTGCATTTTGCGACCTCTTCAACAGAAAGGTTTTTAAGTTGTGCAATTTTTTCAGCGATATAAACGACATTTTTTGACTCGTTAACCGTTCCTCTAACAGGTTCCGGTGCTAAATAAGGGCTGTCGGTTTCGGTCATGATGTGTTCAATAGGCAACCACTTAACCACCTCTTGCAACGCACGCCCATTTTTAAATGTGCACACTCCCCCGATTGTAAAATCAAACCCCAAAGCCAAAAGTTTTTCTGCTTCTGCTTTTGTTCCGCTAAAACAATGTATCACTCCGCCATGATTTAACAAATCCTTGTTTTTTTCTAAAATTTCAATAGCATCATTCATAGCGTCTCTTATGTGAATTTGAACTGGCAAATTAAGCTGATCGGCCAATTTTAATTGATTCACAAAAACTTCTTTTTGAAGTTCGTGTTCCGGCCCATCGAAATGATAATCAAGACCAATTTCACCAATCGCAACAACCTTTTTGTTTTTTGCAAGTTTTTTTATTAATCTTTCAACATCTTCGTTATAGTTTTCAGCATCTTGTGGATGAATTCCAACCGTTGCAAAAACAATGTCAAATTCATCTGCAATTTGAACAGCTTTCTGCATTGATTCCACGTCAGAAGACGCACAAATTATGCGTCCTACAAGCCTTTCTTTTGCATTTTCAACAATTTTTTTTACATCTCCATCATAAAGATGTGCGTGCGCGTCTACAAACATACCAGTATGCTAACACTTAAAGATCTGTTTTGTCAAGAAATATCTTGCTGACACATATATTTATTTTAATGAACAAGATTTGGCTTTTAATGATGTTGGCGTCATTATTTGTGCTTATATATGTTGATCCGGGAGCCACATTAACAACGATGATTGATGCTTCGACAGATGCACTGACGCTGTGCATTGAGCTTTGCGCCGTCTATGCCGTTTGGCTAGGCTTGCTTGAAATTGTTGATGCGTCTGGGCTTGGTAAAAAACTAGCAAAATTGTTGCGTCCGATAATAAAAAAATTATTTAAAATCGACAATGAAGAAATCGAAAAAATGATTGCACTAAACATGTCTGCAAACATGCTAGGTTTAGGCAACGCTGCCACACCGATGGGAATAAAGGCTATGCAAGCGATGGATGATAAAAGTGGGGTCGCAACCTATTCAATGATGATGCTTGTGATTGTCAATGCAACTTCGATACAACTTTTGCCAAGCACCGTGATAGGTCTTCGAGCCAACGCTGGAAGTAGCGACCCTGCGGACATAATTTTACCAACGATTCTTGCAACAATAGTGACAACTTCGGTTGGGATTTTGCTTGCAATTTTATGTAACAAAATAAAAACCAGGCTTGCGAGGAAGAAAAAATGAGTGTCTATATTCTTCCTGTTTTGTTTATTGTGTTATTTATTTATGGTTTTTCAAAAAAAATCAACACTTATGACACATTTGTTAAAGGTGCGAAAGGTGCAATCAGTTTGGTGGTCAGCATCTTCCCGTTTATCGCCTGCATTATGGTTGCTGTTGCACTTTTAAGAGTGAGTGGCATAACTGAATTTTTAGCAAAATGCTTGGCGCCTGTATTCAATTTTTTAGGAATTCCAACTGAACTTTGCGAGCTAATTTTGTTGCGTCCTTTTACTGGATCTGGCAGTTACGCGCTATTAAACGATGTTTATGTCGCTTATGGTCCAGACTCTTACATTGGCAGGTGCGCGAGTGTTATATTAGGTTGCAGTGAAACAATATTCTATGTCGCCACCGTTTATTTTTCTCAAACAAAAGTAAAAAAACTAGGTTACGCAATACCATGCGCTTTGATCGCTTCAATGGTGGGCGCAATCGTAGCTTGCTTGCTTTGCAGGATAATGTAAAAACATGTCATTGGTTTAATGACATGTTTTTTATTGCTTCGATGTAATCGCCTTCTTTATCATTAGTCACAAGATTTGGGAAAACTTTAACGCTAGGTTTGCCACCTTTTACCGCTTCAACAACAAAAAGCACCACTTTACCCTTGCCATTTTCGGTAAAAAACATTTTTTTAGGTTCTAGCCCACAACGTTTTAGTTCATAAATCATTTCACATGATCTGTCCGCATCATAAACAAAAAACGCCCTTCCGCCAAATTTCAGCATCTCGCTCGCACAACGGCACAAATCTTTTAATGGCAAATATTTTTCATGTCTTGCAATGGTTTTGCTTTCATTTTCATTTAAAATTGCCGAACCATCTTTTTTGTAAGGCGGATTTGAAAAAACGACGTCAACACTGCCTTTGGAAAGATATTTTGAAAAATTTTGCACCTTGTCATTGATAATTTGCACATTTTCAATATTGTTTAGTTTTAAATTTTCTTGTGCAAGCTTGCAAAGTTTTTCTTGTAATTCAAAAGCGACAATTTTTTTCACGTTTGTTTTGTGAGTTGCTAAAATAGAAATGACACCATTTCCTGCGCCTATTTCTACAGCCATTTCATTTTTTTTGATACGCAAAAAATTTGCAAGCACAACAGCATCTGATGTAAAAGAATAAAGAGTTGTGTCTTGCAATAGTTTTAAGCCATGAAATTGCAAATCGTCAAGTCTTTGATTATTTTTCAAATTTAATTTCATCTAATTTGTATTCCTTAACTTCAGCCACATTTTCGCTTTCAAAACGCACGCTGACAAGTCTTTTTAAAAGATTGTTGTAAACCACTTTGCCTTTCCCGTCTGGCGTGACAACAAAAGAATTCACTTTTGGCATTTCATTTAACGCTTTAACATAAGCATCGTTTTCATATGCGAGACAACAAAGAAGTTTTCCACAAAGCCCACTTATTGAATTTGGATTTAATGACAAATTTTGATTTTTCGCCATTTTGATTGAAATATGATCAGATTCTCCATAGCCTTGTGCACAACAGCATTCTTTTCCACAAAGTCCCAGCCCGCCCATGTTTCGAACAGCATCTCTGGGGCCAATTTGACGAAGCTCGATCCTGTTTTTAAACTTTTCAGCCAATTTTTTGGCAAAAGCGCGAAAATCTACACGGCCATCAGAAGTAAAATTGACAGTTATTTTTGAATTGTCAAAGTTCGCTTCAACTGACACAATTTTCATCTCTAACCCACTTTCTTTTGCCATTTTTCTTACTTCTGGCAAATAAGCTGACGCTTTTTCATCAAAAATAACAGCGTCTTCAATCTCTTTTTCTGTTGCTTTTCGCAAAACGTTTTTTAAAGGGTCAGATAAACTTGATGCGTCAATCACCTTTTCATCTTCAACCACTGTGACAAGATCATTTCCTCTTTCAGTTTCGACAATAACCTTGTCCCCTTTTTTATAATTCCCACCATTTGGGCTAAAAGAATAAATCGTTCCGCCATGACGAAAACGCACTCCGACAACTTCTATTTGCATAAATACTTAACCTCCAAAATATCCATGATAAAATTATCAACAATCAAGGAAAAATTAACATTAAAATATTTTTCTTTGACAACTTTAACCGCCAATTTAGCTAAATTAATTAAACACTTAATTGACAGCTCTTCCGCCAATTCTTCAAGTTTGTTCCTAGCAAACCCAAATTTATTTTTTGCATTTTTGTTCGCTTTGAGAAGAAGCAAATCTTCAATAATCAAACTAAAAATTTCAATAAACAAATCAAAATCGTCTTTTAAATCTAAAACCTTTTTTGACCATAAAACTGCTTGCCTACTGGAATTTAAACATTTTAAAATGTCAAACGCCAAATTAAAGATGTCAATTAAATTTTCTTTTTTTGAAAGCTCTAATGTTTTTGAAATATAGCCTTCCCCCGAGACAATAGAAATTTGCTTGATTTCATCATCTATGTTTTGCATCATAGGCAAAATACTTTTTTCACTTATTGGTGGGACTTCAACTTTAACACATCTTGACAAAATTGTCGGCAATATTTTTTCAGTTGATGAAGCTGTTAAAATGTAAACCACGCTCTCATTTGGCTCTTCCAAACTTTTTAACAGTTTGTTTTGTGCCTCTTCTGTGGAATTTTCAAAATTTTGAATTATAATTATTTTTTTATCTGCAAAGATTGGCTTTGCAAAACTTTCTTCTACAATTCTTTTGCTTTCTTCAACAAGGAGTTTGTCATTTTTTTCAGGAAAAACTTTTACATCTGGATGAGCTCCTGCATTTATCTTTTGACAGTTCTCGCATTTGCCACAAACGTTTGTGCAAAGAATAGTTTTAGCAAACAACTTTGCCACTGTTTGAGCAGAAAGCAGATCTTTACTTACAATTAAATATGAAAAAACATGCCCACCTTTCTTTATGGTGTTCAGAAACGATTTATAAAAAGTCATGTTTTTAAAAAGATTTTCCAACATGACTTAATTTTAGCATAAATCTATAAAATTTCCAAGCATGAGTTTAATTTTGTTTTAATTGGTTTTTTTTCTTTAACCTTAATGCCAATTTACATAGTTCGCTTGCAATAAGCATAACCACTGAAACTAACAAAATATAAAGCCATTCCCAACCATTTAGGGTCGCAAGCCCCAAAATCTTATGCAGTGGAGTTGACGCAATCAAAGTAAGCAGTCCTCCTGCAAATAAAATCGCCCAAATTATAAACTTGTTTTTGAAAGGATTAGATTTGAAAATTGATTTTTCTGTTCTAATTGAAAGCAAATAAAAGAATTGAACAATGTTAAGTGTGTAAAAGGCCATGCTCATAGCACTTTGTGGATTGTAAACATAAAGGCCTATCACGAATGCTGACAAAGTTAAAAATGTTTGCACAAGCCCCATAATAATCACCACAGCGCCGTTACCATCACTAAATAGCCCCTTGTCTTTGGCCCTAGGTTGTTCAATCATCAAATCTGTCTCTGCTGGTTCAGTGCCAAGCGCTATGGCAGGCAAAGAGTCAGTTATCAAATTTACAAAAAGGATTTGTGCCGGAAGCATAAAGGTGTATTGCGGAAAAATTATTGTAGCTAAAAACAACGCAAGAATTTCGCCCATGTTCGCCGAAAACAAAAACTTGACAGTTTTTTGAATGTTTTTATAAACTTTTCTTCCTTCTTCGATGGCGACAATGATAGTAGCAAAATTGTCATCGGTAAGCATCAAATCTGCCACTTGTTTAGTCACATCTGTGCCAGTTATCCCCATGCCAATTCCTATGTCTGCTTTTTTCATGCTGGCTGCGTCATTGACACCATCACCTGTCATAGCAACAACATGCCCCTTGTTTTTTAAGCACGCCACAATTCGAACTTTGTGTTCAGGACTGACGCGTGCGTAAACTTTAATTTTGTCAACAAGTTCAGTCAGTTGTTCATCAGTGAGTTTATCAATCTGTTGCCCGGTTAAAAGTTCATTTTTATTTCGCAAAATTCCAACTTCTTTTGCAATGGCGAAAGCTGTTTCTTTATGGTCACCTGTGATCATAATCGCTTGCATACCAGCCTTTTGGCATTTTTCAACAGCTTTGCAAACTTCAACTCTTGGTGGATCAATCATTCCAACAAGGCCGACAAAAGTCAAATTTTCTTCCTCGAACTTTTCACCATGGGAAAGTTTTTTTATAGCAAAACCAAGCACGCGCAAGGCCTTCTCTCCCATTTCTTGATTAGCATAAATGATCTTTTTAAGCATGGCTTCATTTAATTGTTTTTCTTCTCCATTTTCTAAAATGGTTTTGCATTTTGAAATTAAAACGTCAACTGCTCCTTTAACAAACGCTATTTCCCCGCCCTTAAACTCATTAATTGTGCTCATAAGTTTTCTATTAGAATCAAAAGGAAGTTCGTTTAATCTTTTATTGAGTTTTTCAAAATCTGATTTGTTGATATTATACTTCCCAACAAATTCAGAAAGAGCAATTTCTGTTGGATCACCTTTATATAAGTTTTTACTTTTGCGAGTGTCATTGCAAAGTGCCATTCCTGCAAGCAACAAATCAAAATCAACGCCTAAAAGACTTCTTGAATAACTTAATTTGCCATCACAATAAATAGCTTTCACAGTCATTTTGTTCTGTGTTATTGTCCCCGTTTTATCAGAACAAATCACATCACACGAACCGAGTGTTTCAACAGAATGCATGTGCTTTACTATTGCCTTTCGTTTTGCAAGCCTAGCTATTCCCATGCTCATGATTATAGTGATCACTGCGGGCATACTTTCTGGGATTGCAGCGACAGCAATCGCAACCGAAGTCAAAAACGCATTAAGGGGTTTAGTGTGTGCTGCCACTTCTAAAATAAAGGTCACTAAAGCAATCCCCAAAATTAAATACGTGATAACTTTGCCAAGTTCTTTTATGCTTTTTTGAAGTGGCGTCATTTCTTTTTCAGTCGAAGCAATAACAGTTGCAATTTTCCCAATTTCACTGCTTTTGCCAACAGCCGTGACAATTCCTTGACCTCTTCCACAAACAACAACTGTTCCGGTGTAAGCCATATTTTTTCTTTCTGACAAAATTGCAGTCTCTTTACAAACAATGTTGGCATCTTTTTCAACAGGCAAGCTTTCCCCCGTAAGCGAAGCTTCGTTGATTTGCAAAGATGCCGTTTCAACCAATCTGCAATCCGCAGGAACAATGCTTCCAGCATCTAAAATTATTAAATCGCCAGGAACCAACCTGTCTGCTGGCAAAGTCAACTGCTCGCCATCTCTTATAACCCTTGCCTCTGGTTTTGTCATATTTTTTAATGCTTCTATGGACTTTTCTGCTTTGTTTTCCTGAACAACACCAAAAATTGCATTCATTAAAACGATCGCCATGATAATAAGCGCATCGAAAAGTTCATTTGTTGATGAAGAAATGATTCCAATAACAAAGGAAACTGTTGCAGCTAAAAGCAAAATAATAATCATCAGGTCAGAGAATTGTTTTATAAATTTAATAAAAAAGTTGTCATGTTTTGCTGGTTTTATTCGTTCGCACTCAAATTTTTTTTCGCGCAAAAGTGCTTCATCTTTACTTAACCCTGCCAAAGATGATGAAAATTCATTTAAACAGAAATTTATATTTTTTGCAAAACAATTTTCCATATTTTCCTTTTATATAAAAAGAGTTAAAATAGCCAAAATTACAAGATACAAACTGAACCATTTAAAGTTTAATTTTTGCGTCAGTCTTATCATAGCCTTAACGCACAACAAGCCGACAACAAAAGCAAGAAAAAATGCAAGCACTAGGCCGGGCACATTAACCACAATTTGTTCATCGCTAGTCACAAATTTAAAAATTTCAAAAGCCATTGATAAAACTATGACTGGCACGCTCATTAAAAATGAAAATTTTGCAACCTTTTCTCTTTTTGCACCTGCTATAACACCCGTACAAATAGTCGCGCCAGATCTTGAAATTCCTGGAAATGTAGCAAAACCTTGGCTTATGCCCATGAATAATGCCTGTTTATAACTTATGCCTGAGTTTTGAGTTTCATTATTCAAATTTGAAAAAGATTTTTTTTGACAAAACGCACTTGTAACAAATAATAAAATAGCTGTAATAATAAAACATATCGGCAAAATTGCCCCTTCAAAAGCTTCGTTGATTAATGGGTAAATGCACAAAACAATCAAACATGTGGGAATTGTCGCCACGATAAGTTTTTTTCCTTCGTCTCTAAATGGGTGTCTAACAACCCGCCAAACTTCTTTTCTTAAAACAACTAAAATAGACAACAAGGTGGCAACGTGCAAAATAATAGAAACAAACAAAGAGTTTTCAATGCCAAAAATTTTTGACAAAAGCACCAAATGTCCGCTTGAAGACACTGGTAAAAATTCTGTCACACCTTGCACTATTCCTAAAATGATAAGCGCCCAAAAAGAGCTCATGCCACACCTCTTAAAATATTTTGTGTTGACAGGATTGCTTTTATGACAAAAATATGTTGGCAACAAAAAACCTCGCATTTTTATTGCGAGGTTTTTCTTAATCATTCAAACTTTTAACTTCTTCCAAAAGTTCTTCAATTCTTTTGTTGAATTTTTCCAAATCTTGGCTTAATTTTAAGTCTTGTTTAGCTTTGTCTACATTTGCTTTCAATTCGTTGATTTCTGCCAAAATTTCATCTCTACGAGTTTGATTGTTAGATTTTTCTTCCAAGCTTTCAAAAACTTTTTTAATTTCGTTGTCTAGTTCATCTTTTTTTGCTGATAGTTCGTTTTGAGCGTCAGCAATTTTTTTGTTTATAGTTTTCAAATTGCTTGATGTCGTTTCCTTTTTAGGTCTCCCTCTCCCCCTGCTGACTGCTGGTTTTTCAACTTTCTTTTTGGTTGATCCAGCTGGGCGACCTCTTTTGCCAGGAACTTTTGGAGTTTGTGAAGTTGGTTTTTTAGGTCTGCCACGCGGACGTTTTTCTGTAACGATTTCTTCCAAAGTTTTTTCTTGACCTTTTTTAGGGCGTCCCCTTCTCTTAGTTTGTGGAGCATTTTCGCTTGAAATAATTCCATCATTAGTTTGAGTCAAGTCTTCAGATGGGACATATTCTTCAACTTTCATTTCAGAATCATTTGGGTTTTGCTCCTCAAGGTTTGAGTCAGCAAAATCGAAATCTTCATCGTCAGGGAAAGCAATTTTTGGTTCAGGCCTTTTGGCAAGTTGAGCAAGTTCTTCGTGAACTTCTTTTTTATGTTCTTTGATAAGATTTGAAATTTCTTCAGGGCTTTGAAGTTTGATTTCTTCAGAATTTTCTTTTATTTCTTCTTGCTTCTTTTGTTCTTCCTTTTGAGCGCTTTCAATTTCAATAGGCTCATATTCGACACCCAATTTTCTTTTCAAAGTTTCATTTTCATCAATAACTCGTTTTAATTGAGCTTCTTTTATTGTCAAATCTTCTTCGATTGTTGCATTGCTTTCTTTAAGTTGTTCAATTTTGTCTTTTACTTTCTTTTCAGCATTAGCATGTGCGGCATTGAAAAGCTGACCATAGAATGTTTCAAACTCACTCATCATAGCTTCTTCAACAACGCCTTTCCCGGCTTCAAGTTCTTCGTTTAAGTTTTTAATAACTTCTTCATAATCGTTCTTTTCAACAAGATAACGGCGTTTTTGTTGTTCAAAATCTGCCTCATCTTTTTCTTGTTTAGTAAGTTCTTGGTTTTGTTGTTTTCTAAGGAAGTTGCTTTCAATTCTGTTTGTTGTTTCTTCTTGTTGTTGACGAAGTCTTTCAATGTTTTCTTTTGTAATTTGCATTTTCTTTTGATAGTCTTTTTGAACATTTTCAAAATTTCGTTTTAAAGATTCAAGTGTTGCTTCAATTTGAGCAATTTTAGCCAAAGTCTTATCTCTTTTTGAAAGATATGCTTCTGACTCTTTCATAGCTCTTTCTAAAATGTTTTGCCCATTTATACCAAGTTTTGAAAAGTCATATTTTTCGTAAACCACACCTTCTTCTTCTGCAATTTTGTCAAATTCTTCTTTTTCTTTTCTTGCACGGCTTTCCAAGTATTCTCTTAAAGCAGGAATGCCTTTATCAATTTCTTCTGCTGTAAACAGTAAAGAATAATCAATATAAGGCGGAAGTTCAACGCATGCATTATCAATAAATCTATCAAACAAATGTAGGTTTTGATAAAGTTCATCAAGGTTTGCATTTTTTCTAGCTTGCAAAATTGCGACAGCAATAGCACACATCAAAATAATAAACAAAGGAACAATCAAAGCCACAATAACCATTGTTGCATTCAAAACCGTGTCAGAAATGTTGTTATATGATATACCTAAAACAAAAGTCACAAGCATCCAAACCACTGAACACCAAACAAGGTTTTTAATGTTTAATGCATAAGAACTTGTTCTTAAAGGTTTTTCAATAATGTTTTCAACTGACATGTATTCAGAAGGAGCTTTTTCTCTGTAAAGTATGTATTGTTGCCAATTAATAGCCAATCTCTTTGGAGCTTTTTTGACCATGTCGTTAAATTCTTTAATATTTTCCTTGTCCAAAGTTTTGTATTTGAAAAGCCATCTGTTAAGTCCGTCAAGAGAACGACGCATTCTTGCTTCATAGGAAAATCTGCTTTTCACAACAAAAAGAGCAATGAAAAATAATTCCAATCCTAAACCAATGAAAAACAAAAGATTGAAACTTGTTGACGAAGTAAGACTTGCAAAGAATGATTCAAATGCGCTTTCAACGTCTGCTAACAATGAATAATTCATGATTTTTCTCTCCTTTTCTCCCTTAGTATAACACAAGAAAAAATAATTTACTAATAATTTTTTAATTAATTTAAAAATAATTTAATAAGTAATTATTTTTTTATTTAATAGTGAAATTAAATAAACATTATTAATTTTTATATTTTCTGCTTTTTCAATTGCATTTTTATAAAGCATAAGTTGAGTAAAATATCTGTTTTTTAAAACATTTTCATCTTTTTCTTTTGTGAATTTATAATCAATTAAAATGTTTTTTTCGCCAATTGCAAAAAGGTCAATAATTCCTTGAACAAGTTGTCCATTGTCTAATTTTAAAACAAATTGCTTTTCTTTGAATATTTTTTTATTTTTTATTAAAGGTTGAATTATTTTTATATTTTCAAAAATTAAATCAAAATTAATTAAATTTATTAAATTTTTATCAAATTTTTTGTTAATTAATTGATTTTTAACATCTTCTTTATTTTCAACTTTTTCAAAATCGATTGTTTTTAAAGCTTCATGATAAGCCGTTCCGGTTTCTGAAAATATAGGATCGATTCCAACAAATTCTTTCCCCACGCTTGAAAGTTCTGTGACAGATGTTTTTTGTTTTGTTTGAGTTTGAACTTCGAAAGGGTAAACAAAACTTTCATAATCTTTAATTTTTTGAATAACAGAGTCATCCTTATCCTTTGCATTTGTTTTCAAACTTAACATTTCATTTTCTTGGA
This sequence comes from uncultured Clostridia bacterium, assembly GCA_944350115.1. Classification (GTDB taxonomy): domain Bacteria; phylum Bacillota; class Clostridia; order Christensenellales; family UBA1242; genus Caccovivens. The sequence goes on from CALVNZ010000007.1 coordinate 24,219, forward strand.
CATCTTCAATTTCATTAACAACAGCGCCTTTTTGATTTGACAAAATCAAAGACATAAAAGAAGAGTATCGCTCAAAACTTAACGTTTGCTTACTTGACTTCCCTTCTCCCAGCGAGCCTGTGATCACCAAATGTGCTTTTGCGCGAGTTAATGCAACATACAAAACCATGAGTTCATCTATGCGTTCTTGTTTTTTTGCCATTTCTTTTTCAACCAACAAAAGTGGCGAAGCGAATTTCTCATAGTTTTCACTGTCATAAAAACTTAAAGCCAAGCCTAACTCTTCATTTATTTTGTAGCTTGATGAATCTATTTTTAAAAGGGGCTTCCCTGTCCCGATTAAAATAACAATCGGATATTCTAGACCTTTGCAAGCATGAATAGTAGAAATGGTTACAGCATCAGCAGAAACTGTCGATGACAACATAACACCGCCATTCAAATACGCCAAAAGTTCAGGCAAGTCCTTGTCGTTTTTATAGCTTTGAACAACCGACAAAAATGCTTCTATATCTTTTACCCCGTTTTCGCCTAGTTCATTATATAAATAAGAATAAAAATTTGTTTGATTTATTAATTTTTCGAAGGCTTTCTTTGCACCATAGAAAAAGCAGTTATTTTTAAATTCATTAAAAATTGTTAAAGCTTTTAATATTTTTTCATTATCACTCACTTCAACTGTCGCCCACAAAGGCTCCTTCTTTTTAATTCTTAATACAGCCAAATCCTTTAAACTCATTTTCACAAACGGCGAAAGCAAAAATGCGGCCAAAGAAACATCGTCCCGAAAATTAGTGCAAAGTGAAAGAATAGACAACAAAAGTTTCACATGCGCTTTGCTTGTCAAGTCAGAACGCAAGGTTGATACAAATGGGATTTTCCTTTTTCTTAATTCGTTGATGACAGCTTCGCTCACATCACTACGATTTCTTGTGAGAATTGCGATGTCGCTTGGTTTAACTTGCCTAAACTCTTGAGTTTTTTCGTTATAAAATTTTTGAGATAAAAACTCCTCTACTTTGATTGCAACAACTTTTGCTTCAATCATGGCATTATCATCACAAACAAGCGGATCATCAAAAATATCATATCCGTCTGACCAATCTCTTTTCGTCGCTTTTACCTTTTTCACAACATCTATTTCAACCGAAGGAAATTTTGTTTTTGCCGTGTTATTTTCACCTTTTAAAAGTGATGTTTTTCTATAGTCTATGCCAGTATTTTCATCGTTCATAACATTAACAAACACCGAATTAACAAACTCTAAAATTTTTTTGTCACTTCTAAAATTGTTCGTTAAATAAATAGTTTCGCCATCACTTTTTTGTGAAAAGGTTTCACTATCTGAAAGAATTATTTTTGATGTTGCATTTCTAAAACCATAAATCCCCTGTTTAGGGTCTCCAAATGCGATAAATTTTGCTTTCTGCGCAATAGCTTTCATCAATTTTTCTTGAACTGGATTTGTATCTTGATATTCATCAATAAAAACGAAATCAAATCTTTGTTGAATTTCTTCCAATAAAACAGGATTTGACAAAACAAGTTCGCTTTGCCATTCTAGGTCATTAAAATCAAGACCATTAACTTCAACTTTTCTTTCTTTGTATTTCGCATTAAAAATTTTGTAAAGATCGTAGAGAGCCAATGTGTTTTCTTTCGTTTGTTTTCCTGACCAATAATCTTTGTTAAACAAATTAAATTTTTCTGGCAACTTTAAAAGCGCCATTGTCATTTCTTTTATTTCTGTAATCTGTTCAGCACTTGAGCAATTTTTTAAAATTGGTTGTCTTGGCAACTTTATTTCATTTAAAGTGATTAAATTTTCCACTAACGAAGAAGATTTTATTTTGTTCAAAAGATCTTTTATTTCATTTAAATATGAATTAATTTTATCGTTTTCTTCAAAAACATCATTTAACTTATTTAAAATTTTATTAACTGTGGTTGAAATTTTTTCATTTAAATATTGCTTGCTTTTTTCAACAAACAGGTCAATATTTTCACAAAAATATTTTAATTTTTCTTCTCTTCCTGCTTGGGCTGAAAAAAACGAATTCATTAAAAATATTATTTCTCTAATTGTTTCTTGACTTCTTATTGTAAAAACAAGTTTTTTGTACTTTTCAAGATGAGCAGTTTTAAATGCTTCTATCGCTTCTGCAAATGCTTCGCTCATTATTTTTTGAGCTTCCTTTTCATCAAGGACAGAAAAACCTTCTAACTCTGGCAAAAACGCGATATTTCTTTTTAACAATTTTTCTAAAAAAGCATGAATCGTTGAAATGTCACTGACCATTAAGTCATCAAGTTGCTCTCTTACGCTTTCATTTTGCATTTCAGAAAGCATTTTTGCCATCAACTTTTCTTTCATATCACTTGCAGCTGCTTTGGTGAATGTTAAAATTAACATTTTTTTGATTTGTGCTTGACGATTGATAATTAGGTGCGCAATAAATTCAACAAGGGTTGTAGTTTTCCCTGAACCGGCGGAAGCGCTTACGACCATGTCTTTTTTCATAAACTTAAAAACTTTTGATTGTTCATCTGACGGAGTAAACATCACGCTTTCCCTCCTTTTCGTTCCCCTCGCAAATCATCATAAAGGCATATGGCTTTATATGGGCAATATTCACAAGAGCTTTCACATGGATAAGGCTGAAGCAGTCCTTTTTCAATTAATTGTGCGCCTTTTTCTAAAAGTTTTTCGGCTTCATCCATTCCCTGTTTCAACTCTTGCCTAGAAATCACTTGACCTTCTTCATTTAACCCTTCTTGTTCAAGTTCTTTTATTTTTAATCCTGTTAAAAAGGATTTTTTTGTTGCTTTTGAGTTAACTTTAAACCCTGGCTTAACATCAAAATAATAAACTCCTCCGCAAATTAATCCGGTGTTTTGTTCAAGAAGTTTTGAATAAACAAAAAGTTGTAGTTTTTTTCCAAATTTTAAATCATTTAAAATGTTTGTAGATATTCTGCCGGTTTTATAGTCAATAACGCGAAAATAGTTCTTGAATTTGTCAACTCTGTCCACCCTGCCTGTTATTTTCTTTTTTTCTATATTGCCTTCAACTTTTTGTTCAATCATCCATGGCTCAAATATTGTTTTGTCGTTTTCATAACAAATGTTGGCTATTATCTTTTTTAAATCTTGCGTTAAGCGCTCTTTTATAATTTGTTTGTCAGTCAAATTTCTTTGCCCAATATATTTTTCAATTTGTTGAATTAAAAAACATTCAAGCTTTTTTGCCTCAATTTTTGCAAACTTAAATTTTTTGCCATAATCTGCAATAATGTCATGAATAACGGATCCAAGTTCAGCTGGTGAAAAATCTCCCCTTTGAATTTGAGTCAGATTAACAAAATTTTCACAATAAACTTTAAACGGGCAATCATAAAACTTTTCAATAACAGTTGGCTTGATTGCAATGTCTTCAACTAAATTTTTTGCATCTGGAAGATTTCTTTCTAGTTTTAACTTATCAAAATCAAAATTCAAAAATTCAACCAATTCTTTTTCAAAGTTTTGAGCTTTTTTTGAAACCAGAAGCTGTTCAATAGACAGACGATCTTTGCCCAAAGCAAAAACAAGTTTTTCAACATCTTGGTCAAACGAGTTAATCAAGCCTCTCACAACATCTTCGTCTTTAATGTCAAAAATTTGCATTATAGAAGAAACCAAACTGCTTCTTCCTAAAGGCTTTCCTTCATTGTCGCTGATGCAATAAGAAATGAAAAGTCGTTTGTTAAATTGAGTTAGCAAAGAAAATAGCTTAAATCTATTTCTTCTATTAATCATTTTTATTGTAGGTTCAACTTTGTAAATGAAACCAGCCTCTTCCAAGTCTTCGTCGGACAAAAAAGATGATTCCGTTTCATATTTTGGAAGTATGCCGGAATTTGCGCCTGCTAAAAACAAATTTTCAACTTGTCCGAAATAACTATCTGTGGCATCGCCTATAAAAACTTGATCACAATAGCTTGGCAACGCGGAAACTTCCTTGGTTTGCAATGCAATTTCAAGCGCTGACAGAAATTCTTTAAGTGTTGTAAAAGCACCAGCTTGTTTGATAGCTTCCAAAATTTCGTCTAAAACATCTGGGATTTGGTTTTCAAACGACAGTGTTTTGGCATCTAAATTTAAAGTTTCCAGCTTTTCTTGATTCTCTCTTAAAAACGCAACAACTTTTTCTGCACCATTAAAAATATCAGTAGAAACATCTTTTACAAGGCTTTTGAGTTTTCCCAAATCGAGTTTAAAAAATGTTTCCGCTTTTTCATCATAATTCGCATCAATTTTTTCAACGATTGAATTGTCGAAGTCAAAAAATGGAGAATTAACTAAAAATAATAAATCGTTTTTGCGATATCTATGATAAGCAAAAGCCATAACTTTTTGAAAAAACAAAGCACTGTAAGTTTCCAAAGCCGTGGATGAAACATCTATATAATAAGGAATATTGTTTTTTTCAAACTCGCCAGCAATCAGCGGAGCATACCTTTTTATATCTCCGCAAGCGACCGCAAAATCTTTATACCTTGCGCCATGATAAACTTGATAACAAATTGCTTTCGCAATAAACTCAGCCTCATTTTTTTCACTGTCGGCTTCTTTAACAACCACGGCATTTGTTTTTTTAGCTTTTGTCAAAGCGCCGAAAAGGTTTTCTAGTAATGCTTTTGCAGAACCTTTTATTTGACAAGCAGGTGAAACAACTTCAACGACGGCTCCTAATTCTTTTGCTATTTTTTTTACTTTTTCAAAAATATCTGTTTCGTAAATATAGCTGTTGTTGTTATTTTGTGACATAGCAATAGAAATAGTCAATGAATTTGCATGTTTTATAATTGATTGTAACACTTGATAATGTTTTGCGGTAAAACTATCAAAACCCAAAAACATGAAATCAGAATTTTTTAAATTTTCATCACTTTCGAAACATTCGGCAAATTCTTCTAAAATTTCACTGGGATCAGTCCTGTCAAAAGTCATTTGTTCAAATTTTTCATAAATAAGTTTTATATCTGTCAATTTGTCCCTTAAAGATTGTTTTTGGCTTTTACAAACAACATCTTTGGCAGAAATTCCAGAACTTTTGAATTGAGAAATGTATTTGTAAACTTGTCTACAAAAATTAATATTGTCCGCTTTAAAATATTTTAAATCTTTTTTAACGCTTTCTAAAGCTTTCTTAACAAACAAAACGCATTCGATTTCACTTAAAGAAGTTTTGTCAGATTTTATAAACTTTGACGCCAAGTTTGACAAGCCAACGACATTATATGTTAAAGATGCAGTTAAGTTAAGCGTGTTAAAAACCAGCTCTTCCATTTCAAGAGTCGTCCTGTCTGGAACAATGATGTATGTATTATTGGAGCCAAGCGTTTTTACAGCATTTTTTGACGCTTCAAAAACATTTGCTCCTGTAACTAGTTTTATCTTCATATTTATGATTTTAACACAAAAGAAAAATTTTTAAAAGAATTTTTAGTTAAGCTTTTGCTGATGTCATTTTCCCCGCTTTTGCGCACAAACTTTGCATTTCTTTTTTCTTTAACTTCAAATTTTCCGTTTTTAATCTAGAATTATCCTGTCTTAAAAAATTAAGTTCTCGGTCTTTTTGCCCCATTAAAGTTATCATTTTTCTCATTTCATTATTTATTTTCTCATTTTCTTTTTCAAATTGCATTTTAAATTCTTCAATTGCATTTCTTTTTATAAGCTTAACAAGCCCCATAAAAAGTCCATGCAAATCACTTTCTGTAATCTGCGAAGGTCGGTTTTTAAATTTTAAAATATTGTCGGGTTTGTTTTCAACTGTCGTTCGATATTTGTTTTGATATCGAAGCATAGTTGAAACATTTCCATTGCTTAACATAAGGCACGCCTTTCTAACAGAACATCCTTTGTTTACAAGACTTTTTATTTTTTCAATAACTTCCGCTTTTTCTTCTGCGCTAAAAAGAACTCTGTTGTTCTTTTTATGTTTTGAGATGTTTATGCTAAGCGCTTTTGCCCTTTCCTTATTTTTTTTCAGATTTTCTATCTCATGATAGTAATAATTTCGAACGCTGTTTGGTTTTCGTTTAAAATTTTTTGCATGGTTTTCAAAAGCTTCTTTAATAGGCTTTGCATCCTTTTTTACTTTTTCAACTTCATCAAACAAGCTTTTAACTTCTTCGTCTTTCCAAAATCCCTTCATTCAATTCCACCCCTTTTAAAATTGTTAAAAGATTTATTGACAAAATTTAATTATTAATACTAAAAATTATAAATTGTTGCATATATTGTGATATGAAAAAATTTGAATTGAGAAGTGAATATCCCTGTCTAATTAAATGGCAAGAGTCAGAAGCCTTTTTAGATGAGGCCAGCAGTTTAATTTTTGAAACCGCAGAAATTTTATATGTTTATCCTGCAACAGGTTGTCGTGGTGACATTGCTTTCACACTTGACTTGTCACAACCTTCAAAAATCTTTTGTGAATGTTACAATCTCGATCAACAAACTCTTTGCCTTCTTACAAGTAAGTCAAAAAATATTTTAAAAGTCAAAGAAAAAACCTCTGTAAAAGGAAAAGAAGTGAGCGTTTGCATTTCACAAAATGAAACATCTTTTGAAACTGATGATCGAATTGTAATAGCTCAAACCATTCACCCAAAAACTTATGAGCTTTCAAGTTTCGAAAACTTTGCTATTTTGAAAATAAAAGATTCTTCACAAGAACAAATTTTACTTTTTAACATTGATTCTGCAAAACTTTTCAGTGAAGAAGCAAATATTATTGAATTTAACAGCGGTGAACTTTCATGTCAAAAAAATGGCAAAGAAGAAAAATACAGCATTGTCAACGGCGAAATAGTCAAATCAAAAACTTTTGAACCTGCTTTAAAAAATGAAAAAATAATTGCTTATAAATTTTTAGAAAAAATCAAGAACCATGAATTTAAAGTTGCAACAACGTTTTTAAGCGACTCTTTAAACAGTTCTGAAGAAAAACTTTCCGCTTATTTTGGTGAAATAAAAAAAATTATTCCTCTTTCTATTTCAAAATTTTTAGTTGTTAAAAAATCAGGCTATTATGTCGTGCGATTTGAAGTGAAAGACGAAAAAATATCCAACATTGAAATTTTAGATTAAAAAAACCGCTTGTGCGGTTTTTATTTTGCTCTTGTCATTGTTATATAATTTTGTCTTGTTGGTGCGGTAAAACTTCCAGCCACAGCTAAAAAACTTATTGCAAGTTCTACAAAAAGTCCAAACCCAAATGTCGTCGTCGTGATATCGTTTGATTGATGATAAAGTGCTACAAACACAATCGCAAGTGATGAGGCAACCGCTGAGATAAGTGACAACGCCCTTGTTGCAACAGCCATACTAAATTTTGGTTTTTGCAAGCAAACGCCAATTAAAGATATAATTGAAAGCACTAACAAGGCAATAGCAAAAATGAAAAATGAAATCATAAATGCGCCACCAATAATATAGTAGGACGCGTTTGAACCCATAGTTTGAGAAATACTTTTCATATTAAACATAGATTCGAAGATTGAATAAACTTGTTCTCCATTTTTTGAAGCAAGCATTGGCATAAACAAAAAACCTATCATGAGCAGACTTGTTAAAATGAGCACGGAATTCCCTACAATTCCCCTTATCTTTAATTCTTTCATAATTTTATCCTTTTATATAAAATTATTATACTTTATTTCTCATTTTAATCAAAATAAAATCTTGCATTTGCAAGATTTTTAAACTCTGTAAATTTTTCTGCTTTGTGAAACAAATGCACCTACAACACATACAATTGACAAAATAAATGTTGTAATTATTCCTGCGCCAATCATAGTTGCTCCGCCTAACAAAACGACATAAGTTATCATCATCGACAAAGTAATAATTGAAAGAATTAAGGAAATGATTGAAATGGTTCTATTTGCCACAGCCATATTTAAGCCTTTAATATCAAATATTCCGCCAAAAAGACCTAACGCACTCAAAATTATCATAACACTGGATAAAATTAAAATGACAATCAAGCTTATTCCTGCTACAAGATAATAAGCCTTATTTGCTCCTTCAAAAGTGTTTAATGTTGTGATTTCATTAAAAATTGAGTTTCTCCCTACGCCTTCTACCATGTTTAAAGCAAAAAGACAAATTGTTAATATACTTGCCAGGAAAATTAAAACATTCCCCACAATACATCTAATTTGTGATTTTTTCATAAAAAAACCTCCTTGACATTATTTTGTTCAAGAAGGCTTTTAATATTCTTTAATAATTAATTTTTATTTCCAATTGGCATGATAAGTGAACCAGCAAACAAAACAAACACGCACGCAAGAGGCACTATCGTTCCAGCTCCTGCAATATTTGAATTCTCAATCGCCAGAACAACGGTTGCACTGATTGAACAAGCAAGTGCAAGAAAAGATACTATTCTGACAAACATCACCCCTCTTGCTTCTTCACCTTTCCCAATGTTGATAATCGCTGCAATACAACAAAAGAAACATAAAGCAACAGCAGCAACAAACAAGAGTATTGATGCAAAAACTGCTTTGTTTTCTTTGTAGGTTTCAATCGTTGCCAAATATTGATAAATTGACAAAGACCCTAAACCCGCGACTTCAACGAGTGGCAAAGTAAATGCCATTAATAAAGATGCGAAAGCAACAATGATTAATATTGAAGACACGACCATTCTAGTTTGTTTCATTTTTTTCACCTAATTATTTTTTTGATTTGCTTTTTGCTTTGTTTTTAGGAACAACATAAGCAAACACAGCACACAAAATTGCCGCAACAAGTGGAGCAACAGCACCGCCGTTTACAAATGTTTCAACGCCACCTTTCACCCCAAAAATTTCTTCAACAACTGTTAAATCAGCAAAATAGCCAACGGAACATCCAAGAGCAATCAATCCAAATAAGATGAGCACAAGAGATAAAATTCTGTTAATAAAAGTGAAATCAAGTGCCTTCTTTTTTGTGAAATATCCCACTAGGCTGATGATTGTTGTCACTGCCAAAATGCATGTGATGATGGCAAACATAATGTAAAATGCAAGAGCTGCTTTTGCTGTGTCAGGAGTGTTTGAAATTTCGCCCATTGCTTCAAACACGCTTCCGCTTGAAACAAAATCTCCTGCCTCGCCAGCTATAATCATTCTTGAAGCGAACCAAGGCATTGCCATGAAAGCAACACCAGCAACTGCGAACACCAAAAGCAATAAGTTGCCAACGATTGTTCTAATATTTTTCATTTAATCCCTCCTTTTAACTATAATTAGATTAGCATAAAAATAAAAAATATCAAAACTATATCACAAGTTTTATCAAATTTTTAAAATTTTGTCAAAAAAATAAAAACTGAAAAATTCTTAGGATTTAATAAAATAAAAAAAAAAGACCAAACAAATTTGGTCTTCTTTTTAAATTGAAAATTGGAAAAAGCACAGTTATCAAATAAGGAAATAAAATAAAAACCAAAGGGTTTTAATACTTTGGTGACACCCGACTTTTTGTCAAATGCCT
>CALVNZ010000008.1 GCA_944350115.1 uncultured Clostridia bacterium
GGATCGCGTTATGTTGGAGGGATTGTTGGTGAGGTTTATTCTTCAACCATAATGAATTGTTATAACACAGGAAGTGTTACAGGATCGCGTTATGTTGGAGGGATTGTTGGTGAGGTTTATTCTTCAACCATAATGAATTGTTATAACACAGGAAGTGTGACAGGATCTTCAAGTTCTGTTGGAGGAATTGCTGGGGATGGAAATGCAACAAATTGTTATTATGGTGGAGACTGCACATTAGAAGGTTATTCTGAAACTCTTGCTACTGATGCGAAAAATATAGATTGGTATAAAGATTTTTCGAATTGGTCAAATAATGGTTTATGGGATTTTGCTTGCGTTTGGGCAATAGATGCTGAAATAAATGATGGCTATCCTTATTTAGATCCACTTGATTGGTGGCTTGCGGATTCTTCATATTATATTACTACATGGAAAGGTTCAGGAACGGAAGAAGAGCCTTTTGAAATATCCACAGCGCAAGAACTTGCAGGGCTATCATATTTGGTTTACTATGGCACAGCAGAAGAAAAATACATAAACGGCAATTATTATTTTAGCGGAGTGTATTTTAAACAAACAGCAGACATTGATTTATCGGCACACTATTGGCAACCAATAGGGATAAGTTCTGGTAGAGATAATGAAAATATAAATCATTATTTTTCTGGTAAATACGATGGCGGAGGATTTACGATTTCGGGAATGTTTACGCCAGCAGGAACTAGCCAGGCATATTCATGTCAAGGATTATTTGGATATGTTAGTGGAGAGAGTTCTACAAATCAAGTTGAAATAAAAAATGTTGGAGTGATTAATTCAAATATTCAAGGTTATAATTCTGTTGGTGCAATTTTAGGATCATGGATAGGCGATTCTCAAAATATAATCGTTAAAAATTGTTATAACACAAGCCCTGTTGTCGGTGTTTCGTCAGTGGGCGGAATTGTTGGAGATGGTTGGGCAATAGATTGCTATAACACAAGCCCTGTTGTCGGTGTTTCGTCAGTGGGCGGAATTGTTGGAAGTGGTGGGGCAATAGATTGCTATAACACTGGAGATATTACTGGACAAGACATGGTAGGTGGCGTTGTAGGGCGTACGATGTCAGATGGAATAAAAAATTGTTTTAACATAGGTTCTGTAACTGGCACAAGTTATGTGGGTGGAATAACTGGCAGGGGTTCAGTTGAATATTCCTATAATAATGGTCCTGTTTATTGTAGTGGCGATTCTGCTGGCGGTATTTCTGGTTCAGGGGATAATTTTTTAAATTGTTTTAATTCTGGAGAAATTATAAGTACTGGCAATTATGTAGGGGGAATCAGTGGGAAAGCTGAAGCTGTAATTTTTTGTTATAATAAAAGCTCAATAAGTGGAGCAGATTATGTTGGAGGAATTTCCGGACAAATTGAAGGCATTGCGATAAACACATATAATGTTGGCTCTGTTACTGCAACAGGAACAAATGTCGGAGGTGTCGCTGGAAGTGGAAATGTAATGTATTCATATTATGGTGGCGAATGTGGAAACATTGGGGCGATTGCTGGAAGTGATGTTGACGGAGCAACCTATCTTTCAAATTTAAGTTCGATTGCTAAAACCATTGAATGGTATCAAAATGAATCAAATTGGATTAAGCCATGGTATTTTGATGTAGTTTGGAAAATAAGCACTGGCGAAAATGACGGTTATCCTGTTCTAACAGGGGAAAGCGAATCAACTTGGCTTTCAGACCCTTCATACTATAATGTTCAATCAGAGTGGAAAGGTTCTGGAACAGAAGAAGACCCATATTTAATCTCTTCAGCAGAAGATTTAGCAGGGCTTTCATACATGGTGTCAAGCGGTGAATTAGACTATGTTGTGGACGAAGTGCTGGGATTTATTTGTTATTATAGTGGTGTTTACTTTAAACAAACGGCGGACATAGATTTATCGGCACACGACTGGGTGCCAATTGGCGGAATATCAACCGGAATACCAAGTGGTTTTGCTGGCGTTTATGATGGAAACGGTTACACCATTTCCGGTATAAATTTAATAGGCCTTGGATCTGATTCTGATATGTTCCAAAATCTATTTGGTTTTCTTGGTGGTGTAAATGAAAGCACGCCAGCAATAGTTAAAAATCTTGCAATAACCGATTCAGTTATATTAAGTTTTGGTGGGTATGCTTCAAGCATCGCCGGTTATGCTGTTAATGCTGTGATTGACAACTGCACGAATTATTCTGATATTATTGGTAATGGTTATGTTGGGGGAATAGTTACCCTAGGTATGAATGTAACAATCACAAATTGCAGAAACGAAGGAAAACTAACAGGGCTGGGCGGTGTCGTTGGCGGAATTCTTGCGACATCTGACATGAATGTTACAATTGAAAACTGTTATAACATGGGAGATATTCAAGGAACGGCAGAGAGGGCAGTTGCTGGAATTTATTGTATGCCTGGACAAGAAGGAAATATTAGAGTTGTTAATTGTTATAATTTTGGAAACATAAATGTAACTTCACCAATTGTTGGAGGAGTTGTTGCTGGGGCGATGTCGACTTCTTCTACTTCATATTATATAGACACATGTGCAAATTTTGGAAACATCACGTCGAGTGCAGGGAATGCTATAATTGGGGGCGTTGTTGGGTTAATTCAAGTAGAAGGTGAAACTTCACAATTTACTTTAAAAAATTGTTATTCAAAATTCACGGCTACACTAAATGAAGCGTCTTTTGTAGGAGGCATTATTGGTCAATCAGGTGGAGATTATTCGAGCTTTACTGGCTTACAAGTTTACAATTGTGCATCTGATGTGACTATTGTTGCAGAGGAAGGAATGATCCTTGGACAAGGTGCACTTTATGTTGAAATCGATGGCGTTGCAGTGCCATTCATCAATAGTTATGGGCTTATTAATGGAGAATTGACAATAACAGACGAAACAAGTGGTATGGATGGGAATTTTGCTTATCTTGAAAACTTCAATGGTGGCAAACCTGTTCCAATTGGAATCTACTACATTTTAGATTACGGCATTACCACCGGAATTGTTGATCAAATCAATTCATTAACTTAAAAAAGAGCAAAAACTTGCTCTTTTTTTAAAAGATTTTTTGTGTTTTTTGCTAATTTTCTTGACAAATTTTGGGTAAATTGATATAGTATCTAAGTCTCGTTGTCGGAGACTGTCTTTTTGTAAGGCATAAACAAACAGCAAGTGGAGGCGAAACCAGCCTTTTCACTGATCTACATCGCTCGCTTTGTAGAGTTACAACTTCGTGTAATTGTGTTGTTCATGTTTAAATAAAAAGAAATTTAACGCTTTATGCTAGACAAATCTATATAAGGAGGAATGTGATGCCTACTATTAATCAGCTTGTTAATAAGGGAAGAAAAACTTTTGAAAAAAAATCTAAAGCACCTCTTCTTAATGAGTGCCCTCAAAAAAGAGGCGTTTGCCTTTCTGTTAGAACCGCAACACCTAAAAAACCTAACTCGGCTCTTCGTAAAATCGCCAGAGTTAAGTTCTCAAATGGGCAAGAAGGGACTTGCTATATCCCTGGCATTGGTCACAACCTTCAAGAACACAGCCTTGTTCTTGTTAGAGGTGGCAGGGTTAAAGACCTTCCTGGTGTGAGATACCACATCATTAGAGGCACTCTTGATGCCGCTGGCGTTGCTAAACGCAGTCAATCAAGATCTAAATATGGCGCAAAACGCCCAAAGAAATAAATTTAAATTTTTAGGAGGAAATTAAAATGGCTAGAAGAAATAGTGCCGTTAAAAAACCTGTTCTTCCTGATCCTATATATAAAAGCAAAACCGTGACTAAACTTATCAATCAAGTTATGTATGATGGCAAAAAGTCTCTCGCTCAAAAAATCGTTTACGGCGCTTTTGATATAATTAAGGAAAAAACAGGATTGGAGCCTCTTGATGTGTTCAATAAGGCTCTTGAAAATGTTAAGCCTGTGCTTGAAACCAAAGGTAGAAGAGTTGGTGGGGCAAACTATCAAGTCCCAGTTGAAATCAGACCTGAAAGACGCCAAACTCTTGCTATTAGATGGATTGTTAGCTTCGCTAGAAAACGTTCAGGTGAAAGAAACATGGACGAAAAACTCGCTGGGGAAATTATGGACGCTTACAATGAAACCGGCGCTTCAATCAAAAGAAGAGACGAACTTCACAGAATGGCAGAAGCAAACAAAGCCTTTGCTCATTATCGTTGGTAAAATTTGTTTTCTTTTCTTTCAACAATTGCTCAAATTTGCATTTGTTTGAAAGTTTTGAAAATGGTTACAATTTACAATATTGTTTTATAAAAATTTTAAATAGGAGAAAATTTACATGGCTACCACAGATTTAAAATTAACAAGAAACGTTGGTATCATGGCTCACATTGACGCTGGTAAAACAACGACAACTGAAAGAATTTTGTTCTACACTGGTAAAAGCCACAAAATCGGGGAAGTGCATGATGGCCAAGCTACCATGGACTGGATGGCGCAAGAGCAAGAAAGAGGTATCACAATCACTTCTGCTTGCACCACTTGTACTTGGAAAGGTCACAAGATCAACATCATCGACACTCCGGGACACGTGGACTTCACCGTGGAAGTTGAAAGATCGTTGAAAGTTCTTGACGGAGCAGTTTTGGTTTTAAGTGGACGTGACAAAGTTCAACCTCAAACTGAAACCGTTTGGAGACAAGCTACTAAATACAAAGTGCCAACCATCATTTATGTTAACAAAATGGATAGAGACGCTGCCGATTTTATGGCTTGCGTGGATTCAATTAAAAACAGACTTAAAACTGTTCCACTTCCAATTCAATTAAATATTGGTGAAGCGGACACATTCAGCGGAATTATTGATCTTTTAAATATGAAAGCTGAAATTTATAAAGATGAAATGGGACAACAATATGAAGTTGTTGACATTCCAGAAGAATACAAAGCCGCAGCGCAAAAACTTCATGATGAAATGATTGAAAAAATTGTTGAAACTGATGACGCGCTTCTTGAAAGATATTTTGAAGGAGACGAAATCAGTGTTGATGAGCTTAAAGCTGCAATAAGAAAAGGAACAATCGAAAGAAAATTTACACCTATTCTTTGTGGTTCTTCTTACAAAAACAAAGGTGTTCAAATGCTTCTTGATGCAATGGTTGAATATCTTCCTTCACCTGTTGATATTCCACCTATTAAAGGCATTAACCCTGACACAGGGGAAGAAGAAGTGAGACAGGCAAGCGAAACCGCACCATTTTCTGGTCTTGCATTTAAAATCATGACAGACCCATTTGTTGGAGGGCTTACATTCTTCCGTGTTTACAGCGGTCTTTTGAAGGCAGGATCTTATGTTTACAACTCAATCACAGGAAAAACTGAAAGAGTTGGAAGACTTATTAGGATGCACGCTAATAACAGACAAGAAATCACAGAAGTTGGGGCAGGTGATATCGCTGCTATCGTAGGATTGAAAGACACTATCACAGGACATACACTTTGTGATGAAAAACATCCTATTCAACTTGAAAGCATGGATTTCCCAGAGCCAGTTATTCAATTGGCTATCGAACCAAAAACAAAAGATATGCAAGAAAAAATGGCTTTGGCTCTTGCTAAACTTATGAGAGAAGACCCTACTTTTAGAGTTACAACAAACCAAGAAACAGGTCAAACTCTTATCGCTGGTATGGGTGAGTTGCACCTTGAAATCATCGTTGACAGACTTTTAAGAGAATTTAAAGTTGAAGCGAACATCGGTAATCCTCAAGTTTCTTATAGAGAAACTATTAGAAAAGCCGTTAGAGCTGAAGGTAAATTCGTTCGTCAATCCGGTGGTAAAGGTCAATATGGTCACTGTATCATTGAAATGGAACCTCTTGCACCTGGCTCAGGATATGAATTCGTTGATAAAACCGTTGGTGGTTCTATTCCTAAAGAATACATTCAACCTGTTAATAATGGTATCAATGAAGCAAGAATGAATGGTGTTGTCGCTGGTTATGAAACGGTTGATTTCAGAGTTACAGTTGTTGATGGATCTTTCCACGAAGTTGACTCTTCTGAAATGGCCTTCAAGATTGCAGGATCTCTTGCATTCCAAGATGGTGCAAAAAAAGCAAATCCTGTTTTGCTTGAACCTATTATGAAAGTTTCAGTTGAAGTGCCTGATGACTATCTTGGAACTGTTATGGGCAACCTTACATCTCGTCGTGGAATTTTGACGGGGACAGAGTCAACGCTTGGCATTCAAATCGTCAATGCAGAAGTGCCTCTTGCTGAAATGTTCGGGTATGCAACTGACTTGCGTTCTCAAACACAAGGTCGTGGAACTTATGTTATGGAACCATTGAAATATCAAGAAGTTCCAAAATCTATCGCTGAAAAAATTGTCGGCGAAAGAGCAAAAAGATAATTTAAAAAATGTCGTTAAAACATTTGGAAAAATAATTTTAATGTGATAGAATATCAAAGTAAAACAAAAAAGGAGATTTTTAAAAATGGCTAAAGGAGTTTTTGATAGATCAAAACCACACGTAAACGTTGGAACTATTGGTCACGTTGACCATGGTAAAACCACTCTTACTGCTGCTATTACAATGTACTGCGCAGGAAAAGGTCAAGCTGAAAAAATGGACTATGACCAAATCGATAAGGCCCCAGAAGAAAAGGCGCGCGGAATCACAATCAACACCGCTCACGTTGAGTATGAAACTGAAAAACGTCACTATGCTCACGTTGACTGCCCGGGCCACGCTGACTATGTTAAAAACATGATTACAGGGGCTGCTCAAATGGACGGCGCTATCCTTGTTGTTGCTGCAACAGATGGTCCAATGCCTCAAACAAGAGAACACATTTTGCTTGCTAGACAAGTTGGTGTTCCATATATCGTTGTTTTCATGAACAAAACTGATCAAGTTGACGATCCTGAACTTTTGGAACTTGTTGAAATGGAAATCAGAGACCTTCTTACTGAATATGGTTTCCCAGGAGACAAAACACCTATCGTTAAAGGTTCAGCTTTGAAAGCGCTTGAAGCTGGAAAATCAGGAAATTTCAATGATCCTGCATGTGCTTGCATTCAAGAACTTTTGGATGCTCTTGACTCATATATTCCTGAACCACAACGTGACACTGACAAACCTTTCTTGATGCCTGTTGAAGACGTGTTCACAATCACTGGTCGTGGAACAGTTGCTACTGGTAGAGTAGAACGTGGTGTTATTAAAATGAACGACCCAGTTGAAATCGTTGGAATGGGAGCTAAAAAACAAACAGTTGTTACTGGCGTTGAAATGTTCAGAAAACTTCTTGACGAAGCAAGAGCAGGGGACAACGTTGGATTGCTTCTTCGTGGTATCCAAAGATCAGAAATCGAAAGAGGACAAGTTCTTTGCAAACCAGGTTCAATTCACCCTCATACAAAATTCACAGCTCAAGTTTACGTTTTGAAGAAAGAAGAAGGCGGACGTCACACACCATTCTTCAATGGTTACAGACCTCAATTCTATTTCAGAACAACAGACGTTACTGGAACAATTGAACTTGAAAAAGGCGTTGAAATGGTTATGCCTGGTGACCACGTTAAAATGACAATCACTCTTATTACACCAATCGCTATCGAAGAAGGATTGCGTTTCGCTATTCGTGAAGGTGGCAGAACTGTTGGTTCAGGTGTTGTTTCAACAATTATTGAATAAGATTAATTGAAATTTTTAAAAAAAGCGGTCAAAACGACTGCTTTTTTTATTTTCCCTATTGTAATTTGTCGAAATATAGTTTATAATAAAAAGGTGATAAATTTAAGGAGAAGATAATGAACAAAAAAGTTGAAAAATTAGAAATTAACGGAGATAATTACAATTTATATAATTATGCTCATGATGTAAAGTATGAAAATGTGGATACAATAGAACTTGGACCAAAAGTAAAAACTGTTACACCATTTGCGTTTTCATGTTTACCTGAAAGTGAAGTGTTAATTGAAGAAGGTCTTCAAAAAATTGAATGCCATGGCTTTAAAAGAAATTTACATTTAAAAACTATTGTTTTGCCAGAAAGTTTGGAATATCTCGATCCAGATGCTTTTAGTGGTTGCACTTCGTTAAAAATTATTGCATGTTCAGAAAAAATTGCAGAAAAGCTTCTGGAAAGATTATCAAAAAAAGCAGCAAAAGATTCGCCGGTTGTTATGGTTGTTTCTTACAGCGCAAAAAGCAATAGCACTTGCATTAATTTGATAAAAGGACAAAAGCATGCCACTTGTTCAAGGAAAGCAATTGAAGAAACAAAAACATTAATCGCAAAAGTGCAACAGGAATTAAGAGAAAGAAAGGGAATGCAGGAAGTTGACCTTTGCCGAGATTTTGAAGAAGTTTTGGGACTTAAATCTTGTGAAAGAAAAACAGAATTATCTGTTGCAAGATAACTCGACTAAATTAGTCGAGTTTTTTGTTAAGTTGATTTGCAGTTTTTTATTGATCTATGTTAAAATGTTATGGGAGAATAGCAATGGGAATATTTGGTGGACTTTTTAGAGCTTTAGGTTTTGAAAGCGAAGATGATGAAAGCAAGCCAGTTAAGAAAAAAACAAAAAAAACAGAGCCAAAAGCTTCTTACAATTTAAAAAAAGGCAAAATAGAAAAGCCCGATGTTATTGATGGGGTTAAAGTTTTGTATGTTGAAGGGATTTTTAGTGCTAAAAAGGCATTGGAGATTTACAAAAAAGACGAACCTGTGCTTGTAAATGTTCAAGAAGCAGAAGATAAAGAAAGAATTTTGGGCTATCTTGAAGGATATGTAGAAGCAACTGGAGGCAAAACAGAGACCATTGAAGAAAAAACTTTGATTATTTTGCTTCCGGAAGGAGTTGAAATTGAATAAAAAGCTTGTTTTAAAACGATTTTTAACAATCGCTTTGCCAATAATTGTTGTTTTTTTAACTGCTGATCTTGTTTCTAAATATTTGATAGATGGGGCTTTGGAAGTTGGTGAAAGTGCAAAATTTTTACCTGGTTTTATTGATATAGTTATTGTTCATAACGATGGTTCTGCATGGGGTTTGTTTGCCGGTTTTCAAATTTTTCTTATTGTTTTGACATTTTTATTTTTGTTGGCTTTGGTTTGGTACACATTGGCAGAAAAAATTCAGCATCCACTTTATCATGTTGCAATAGGATTTGTAGTTGCAGGATGTTTGGGAAATTTGTTTGACAGAATTGCTTTTGGTTATGTTCGTGATTTTTTGCATTTTGAATTTATGCCTAATTTTCCTGTTTTTAACATTGCTGATGTTTGTTTGACAGTTGGCGTTTTATTGTTTGTTGTCTATGTTATTGTTGAAATTGTAAAACATTATAAAAAGAAGAAGCAAAATGGAGAAGATAAATAGTAAAGAAATTATTGTTGATGAACTTTTTGTCGGGAAAAGGTTGGATATGTTTGCAACCGATTTTTTGAATGTTTTGTCTAGATCTTATATTAAAAATCTTATCGAAGATGGAAAAATTTTAGTTGATGGCAAGATTGTCAAAGCGGGGCATAAACTTAAATTTGGTGAAAAAATTGAATTTTTAGAAACAGAAATTAAACCTCTTGATGCTGTTGCACAAAAAATTGATTTTTCAATTGTATATGAAGATGATGACCTCGTTGTTGTTGATAAACCACAAGGTCTTGTTGTTCATCCTTGTCAAAGCACAAAAGATGGAACTCTTGTGAATGGACTTTTAGACCGTATTAAAAATTTAAGTGGAATAAATGGAGTTTTAAGACCGGGGATCGTGCACAGGCTTGACAAAAATACATCGGGACTTATGATTGTTGCTAAAAATGATTTTGCTCATGTCAAGCTTGCAGAAATGATTGCAAACAAAACGTTTTCAAGGCAGTATTTGGCACTTTTGAAAGGTGTCGTCTGGGATAATCAAGGCGTTATTACAACTTATTTAGCCAGAGATAAAAAAGATAGAAAAAAGTATGCTGTTTCAAATGAAGGCAAACTTGCAATTTCGAATTTTAAGGTTGTTAAACGTTTTGAAAGTTGCACGCTTGTTGAATTTTCTTTAATTACTGGCAGAACTCATCAAATTCGTGTGCATGCGTCTTATATAGGACATCCAGTTGTTGGAGACAATGTTTATGGCACCAGTGAAAAGGGGCTGGATGGGCAACTTTTACATTCATATCATTTGTTCTTTTTGCATCCAAGGACGGGAAAAGAAATGGAATTTGTTTCTGCATTGCCTGACTATTTCCAAAGATACATTGACAAGCAAAAACCTTATAAAGAATAAAAAAACCGCAAAATTTGCGGTTTTTATTTTCAACTAATTTATTAATACTGAAACTCAGAAACTCTAACATTGTGAAGTTTTCTTTGTTCTTCTACTAAATTTGATAGCATTTCACGAATTTTGTATGGGTGAGCTATATGACGCAATCTAAACTCAGGTGTTCTCTCATCATTAGAATATAAAATTATTGTGCCAGTTCCAAAAATTTTGTCAAAAAGTGATTGGTGTAAGGTGACATCTTGAACACGATAAAGATTAAGTTCTTCAACCAAAGAATATAAAAGACCTATGTCAGAAAAGAGTTTCAACCATTTGTCTTCATTTTTAATTAAACGATAACGAGTAAAAGACCATGGCAACCCAAAATAACGTTTTCTATCTTTCCATAAAAGTTCGGCGCCCATTCCATATCTCATTTTTATTTTTTTGCTTTGGTTAGACATAGTTCTTCCTTTTTGTGTTAAAAACTCAATAGATTTTTTACTTCTCTTTTAGTTTAAAATATTTTGTCAAAAAAGTAAAGAAAAAAGACTCAAAATTTTTGTTTTGAGCCTTTTTTTAATAATTTAACTTGCAATTAGCATTTATTCATGCAGTTTGAACCGCAGCCACCGCAGCAGCCACAAAGCAATAAAATAAGAAGTAATGTGCAAATATCAATCCCACAGCCACCATTGTTGCCGCAACCGCAGCATTGTAAGAGCATGAGTAGGATTAAAATCGAGCAGCAGTCGCATCCGCAACCACCATTGCCGAAACCTCCAAAAAAGTTCATATGTACCTCCTGAAATTTTTGTCCTATGCATTTTTGTGCAGTTATTGCTTACACATTAACATATTATTAATGTAAAACCTTTTTTGTTACAATTTAACTATTTTTTCTTTAAAAATTTTTACATATAATTTTTGACGTTTCACAAACTATATTTGCTTTTCTATTATAAATTTTGCCGTTACATTTGCCAAAAGTTAAGAAAATGTTTGACTTATTTGTCTATATATATTAAAATAAACCATAAGGCAAATTTTAATTTGCAATTTTACTTTTCAAGGGGACAAATTATGACTCAATTACGCAAAACAAAAAAGACAAATTTATTAAAAGGTTCAGCCGCAGCCCTTGCTGCAATGTTTTCTTTGACGCTTATTCCTACCAGTGTAATTCAAACACACGCTGATTATGTTGGGAATAATATAGGCTCTGAAGCTATTATCAGTTTAAACAATCAATCAACAGCAACAAAAGGTGGAGAATATCAAATTCGCGCTGCTTATTTTGGAACAGACAGCAAAATCCCTGTTGGCCTTGTTTCAACGGCAGATAGCGATGCTTATGAAAGTTATTATTCCATTAATTATTCAGCTTCCGAAACTATCACAAACATTACATCAGATGTGACTGTAACATACAAAAATTCAAACCTGGAACTTGAAATTGACAAAAACACAAATGATGAAATTTCAAAAGTTAAAACAGATCCTGAAAAGGCTGTTTATGGAACTGTTGTTTTGGATAATGCTGGCGAGTATGTTATTGAATATTCTATGGACATCACTTTGACAGGGGATATAGTAAAACATTATTCAACAACTTACACTGTATACTGCGAAGTAGCTGACGCATATTTTGAGTTTAATGAAAATGACGATAATTTAATTCCAACTGTTTATGATATAGCTCTCACAAAATCAGTAAACAATGGTGCATTAAAAGATCTTACACTTCCTTTGCCAAAGCTTTATAACGACAAAGATGAAGAAATCACCGATGTTGAGTTTATTTTTGGTGACGACACTTCATCAGTTTCAGGCGACTATGTTAAAATCAGCGTAACTGGTGGAAATGGTAAGCCAATCGCTGTTCAAGAAAATAATAGAGAGTTTTATATTCCTTCAAATTATTTTAATCCAGATGACACGCTTTACGCTGGGGAAGGAAACTTCACAATAAAATATGCTTATTACACACAATCTGGGCAGTTTATTTCTTCAACAACAAAGACTTACAGAGTTGAAAAAGAATACTATGCAGACTATGCTTATGAACTTTTGTTTGCTTCGTCGTTGACTTCGGCTATAACAGGTGTTGAAGTTGAAATTCCAGAACTTACGGCTCAAACATCATCTAGCGCAACACCAAGCGGAGAAACAGTTGCCATTTCTTATGAAGTTGTAGCTTATAAGAGAGCAAGCAATGGTCAATACACAGAAACAAAAGATGGATCAATTGTCGATGGCAAGTTTACTCCTTGGGCTGATGGATACTATATGCTTCGTTACACAGCCAAAGATTTCTATGGCAATGAAACAATAACAAAAGATTTGTACATTGACAATGTAAAAGATTCAAGAAACCCTGAAGCCATTGTTTATGACGCTTCAGATGCAAGCAATTACAACGAAGACGGATCAATTAAAAAATATGTTGATGCTTCAACAAAATTAAAATCGAAAACTCAAACAGGTAATGTGATCATATATGCGGTTGGTGCAACTGACAATGTTTCAAAAGTTGACGAAATGACGCTTACTAGATCTATAAGATCATCTTCAAAAACAATTGAAATAAATGATTACGCAGAATACAACTTGATTTTTGATTACTCTATTGACACTCTTCTTTCTAATAATGAAACTTTGAGACAGCAATTGATCGCTGAAGGTGTTGTTTCAGAAGACGATGACGCTGTAAATAAACAAGCAGATATTGAAAACTGGTTGAAAGAAAATAAATATTTAATTGTCACTAACGACTCAACCAAAACAGTTGAAGATGGCTATGCTTATTTGAATGTAAGCAAAACAGGTGAACTTATGCTTACAGGCACAAGTTCTGGTGTTACTTACACAGTTAGATATTCTGCAAAAGATGCTGCAGGCAATTCAAGCACAACACTTTCTTATCAAGTCGTTATCACAAACGATCCAACTTTTGCCGATGCAGAAGCTCCAGAGATCAATTTTGTGACAAACTTAAAAAATTCTTATAGAACTGACGCAGTCATCACTTTTGAAGCTCCAACGGCTTCTGACGATAATGATACGAGAATGACCGTTATTACTGATTATCAATATATCGGGGCAACCGGTGAAGCTATGGGTGAATGGGTTGTTCTTGATGAAAATTATGAAATTGATTTGTCAGAAATTAACGAACTCTTTGTTGATCAAGACAAGCCAGTTTCTGTGACTATTCGTGCAAGAGCTTATGATGACTATGGCAACGAAGGAATCTGGACAAAGAAAATTGAAATCGCTGATGTGACTGACACTACATCACCAACTATTATCACTGAAAAATATAACACTTCAAACGCGGATGTTATTTCACAAAATCAAGAAGTTGTTTTGCCAACTTTAGTTTTTGAAGATGATTATGTGAAATACATGAATGCAGAAGTTTATGTAAATCGGATTTCTTATGAAACAGACTCAACCGATGAAGCAAATAAAATTAGAGTTGAAACTCCAATTACTGTTAGAGGTAAAACTGAAGAAAGAGATGTCTTAAACGGAAGATTTACTGTTTCGGCAGGCAATTTCATTGCTTCTTATGAAGGGGAGTATGAAGTTAAAATTGTGGTAAGTGATGCAGGCGGAAACCAAATCACAACATACTACAACTACACAGTCGAAGGTGCAACAGTTGTTGAAGACCCTGTCATCACGGGCATTTCTTCTTCACTTGGAGATGCTGGGAAAGCCGAACTTGGCACAGCGGTTGACCTTCCAACACCTATCGTTAACTATACTTTAAAAGCTAATCAAGCAATTTTTGGAGTTAAAGATGATGATTCTAATGCTGTGACAAACTATGCTATCAAAGTTGTCAATGAATCGGCTCCAACATCTTACAAGTTTAACGAAAAAGAAGAAAACACTTTTACTGCTTATCAAGTTGGAAATTATGAATTGCAATATTTTGTAAAACTTGCAATCTATGACACAACAAAATTTACAGCAAAAGATGATGGTGTTTATTACAACATAAGCGAAGGCGTTGAAGGAAAAGTTTCTCAAGCTGAAAATGGTGACATCGTTATAAAATCTGTTGACGCAATTTGGTATGGCGTTCTTTCAGATAAAGCTGGCGAAGTTGGAAAAGAATATAAATTGTTTGATGTGACATCTTTCTTTACAAAAGATGATACAAGATTCTATGTTGAAGACGCAGGAATTAAATATTATGTTGACACTGTTGAAGGCTTAAAACTTATCGCACCAAATGGCGCTGAATTAAGTTTCGCGATAGCCACTGACGGCAATGTGTCAATAAAAGGCAACAGCAAAGGCACGGCTACTGCAAAAGGCTCAATTGACGAAGATGCTTACTTTGTCTTTGATTGGACAAGCCAAGTGCTTTCACTTACAGTTTCTGACACAACAGCTCCAGAAATGTTGACCAAATATGACTATCCAACAAGTGCCAAAATCAACGACACAATTCAAATTAAGAAAATAGAAGCCAAAGATTTGTCTGTTAAAGGAATTGATGTTTCAAAGAGTTATGTTCTTCTTGAATACAGCGGTGGTGAAACCTCATTCTCAACATCTTATTACATGTCAGAATGGGAAAAAGCAACAGGCTACAATTCTGTGACAGGGGACATTGACTATCAATTGACAAGAAATGGAAATTATAAAATTTCTTATTATGTTTATGATTATGCAGGCAATGTAAACGAATCTCTTTCTTATTCAATCCCAGTTGGCGACTGTGAGTCTCCAAAAATTACAATTGAAAAAGATTTTGTTCAAGAAATTTATGGTTTAGATGAAACTTTAACTCTTGATTTTGGAAAACTTGCATTCTCTGACAATGTTACGGATGATGATGCATTGCTTAAAACTTTGACAATCAAAGTTATTAACACATCAACTAATGAAGAACTTGAAAATATCGCGGATGCTTCAGAATTTAGATTTAGCTATAAATTAGATAAAGCTGGAACTTACAAAATTGAAATTTCAGTTACTGACGAAGCTGGTTGGACAACAACCGATGATTCAACTCAATTTGAAGTTTCGACAGAAGCAGACGGCGGTTCAGAAGTTTACAAAATTGTTGGAACTGTTTTGATTGTTTTAGCTGTGGCTGTTTTAGTTGGCGTTATACTTTACTTTGTTATCAGCAAAGTTAAAAAAGACAAAAAATCAAAAGCTAAAAATCCAGAAGCTAAAAAAAATAGCAAAAAGAAAGATTGATAAATAAAAAGTGTGCTTAAAATAAGCACACTTTTTGTTATTTAATCGCTTGACAAGAATCGCGAAATATGATAAACTTGCAAAGTATCCGCATATGGAAGGCTTCAAAGATTTTGCTTGCAAAACGCCTTATCGTAGCGAGTTTGGTTAGAGGAGGTAAAATATGTTTGCAGTTGTAGTATCAGGTGGAAAACAATACACGGTTCAAGAAGGCGACATCATCAAAGTTGAAAAACTTGATAAAAATGTTGGCGATAAAGTTGATCTTGATGTTTTGATGATTTCTGATGAAAATGGCGCAAGAGTTGGTGCAAAACTCAAAAATGCTGCATGCCAAGCCGAAGTGTTAGCTCAGGGCAAGGAAGACAAAGTTGTGGTGTTTAAATATAAGCCAAAGAAAAATGAAAGAAAAAAACAAGGTCACAGACAACCATTTACAGAACTTAAAATATTGTCTGTGAAGGGCTAAAAAAATGACAAAAATATTTTTCACAAAAAAGAACGACAAGTTTGTTGCCTTGAAAATCACAGGGCACACTGGCAAAGATGTAAACGGCAAAGATGTGCTTTGTGCAGCAATTTCTGCAACTTCACAAATGGCAGTTTGTGGCATAACAGAAGTTGCAAAAGTTAAGGCAGATGTTGAAATCAAGGAAGGTTTTTTGAGTTTGTATATTGAAAACCCAACAAGTGAAACTCAACTCATTTTAGAAACGCTTTATGAGACGCTCTTGTCTATATGTGAAAATGAAAAAAAATATGTTAAGTTGGAGGTTAAAAATGAAAATTGATATTCAACTTTTTGCTCACCACAAAGGTGGCGGCAGCACCAAAAACGGCAGAGATTCAAGTGGTAAACGCCTTGGTGTGAAAGCTGCTGCAGGTCAATATGTTTTGGCAGGTTCAATTATTGTTAGACAAAGAGGAACTGAAATTTATCCAGGGAAAAATGTTGGAATGGGGAAAGATTACACTTTGTTTGCTTTAATTGATGGCGCTGTTAAATTTGGCAAACACAATGGCAAAAAGATTGCAACAGTTATTGAAAACAATTAATTATTTCCGCTGATTTTAGCGGAAATTTTTTTAAGAGAGATGAACTACAAAATCAGTAAAAACAAAATTATAATTTTTGGCAAAGAAGATTTTAATCCACAGCATATTTTGGAGTGTGGACAGATTTTTTGCTACTATAAAGATGGAGACGATTTTGTCGTTGAATCTCTTGATAAAAAAGCTAAAATCAAAGAAACTAATTTGGGCTATGAAATTTTGACAAGTGACACGGGTTATTTTGTTGAGTTTTTTGATTTAAAAACAGATTATTCCTTAATCAAGAAAAGATTATTGCAATTTGAAATCATGAGAAACCCAATTGAATTTGGTAAGGGAATAAGAATATTAAAAAATGACGCTTTTGAAGTGCTGATTTCATTTATTATTTCCGCAAACAATAACATAAAAAGAATTCAAAAATCTTTGTTTGCCATAAAAAAGCATTTTAATTCTAATTCGTTTCCAAAATTAGAGCAATTGTTAACTTTAACTGAAAAAGATTTTTATGGTTTTGGTTTAGGTTATCGTTCATCGCAAATGGTCAAGGCTTTAAAGCAGTTAAAAGGTGAAAATTTACAGTCTTGGTCAGATTTGCCTACTGATGAAATTAGAAAAAAACTTATTTCACTTTCTGGAGTGGGACCAAAGGTGGCTGATTGTGTGTTGTTGTTTGGCTTTTCTCGAAAAGATGTTTTTCCTGTGGATACATGGATATACAAGATGTACAACATGTTTTATCCAAAACTAGAAAACAGGGAAAAAATAAGAGAGAATCTACTTAAAATTTTTGGCGAAGATTCAGGATATGCTCAACAATATTTGTTTTATTATCAAAGAAGTTTTTTAAAAAAATAAGATCCTTTTGTTATACAAATAAAAGGACCTTTTTTTATTTTGGGTATTTACATTCGACAAAAACCATGATATACTTTAAGCAAAGGAGGGAAAAACGGTGGAGTTTGTTGAATTTTTTACGCAAATGCACTGGATTGTCATCGTTTTACTGGTTGTATGTTCTGCATTTTTTATTATTGAAGCTGTTGTTCCAGGTTTTGGAGTTTGGGGAATACTTGGAATAATGTGTGGGGTTGCAGCAATAATTTGCGAAGCAGTTTTTACAAAATCTTTGTTTGATGTTTTCTTAATGATTTTCTTGGTGTTGCTTGTTTTTACTTTAGTTTTTATTTTATTTTCATTATTGTTAAGCAAAGGTGTTTTGAAAAAAACTCCTTTGGTTGAAAATTCATCAGCACTTCCAGAAGATTATAGAAATTCAGAAAAATTAAAAGAATTAGTTGGTAAAACAGGGAAAGTTATTTCTCTTTGTAAACCGACAGGAAAGGCAACAATTGACGGCGTTACTTACACTGTTAGATCGACAAAAGCCAATATTTTTGTCGGCGAAGAAGTTAAAGTTGTTGATATTAAAGATAACACAATTTTAGTAGAATTAATAGGAGGCAAAAATGAATAGTTTGATTTGTGCGATAGAACCATGGGCAATTGCATTGATCGTTTTATCATGCTTATTGGCAGTGGGTCTCATTGTTATATTTATTTTAGTGCCTCTAAAAACATGGTTTGTAGCGTTAGTTTCTGGTGCTCATGTTTCAATGGCAAGATTGGTCGGAATGAAATTAAGAAAAGTTAATTATAGACTTATCATAGATTCCTATATTATGGCGAGAAAAGGCGGAATTAATATAAGTGTCGTAGATTTGGAAACTCACTATATGGCTGGCGGACGAGTAGACAATATTATTAAAGCTTTGATTGCCGCTCACTCAGCCGGAATTGATTTGACGGTGGAACTAGCGAAAGCTATTGATCTCGCAGGCAGTGACGTTGTTGAGGCTATTGAAACTTGTGTTAATCCTAAAATTATTGAAGTAAACGACATAGCTGCAATCGCACAAGATGGCATTGAAGTTATTATCAACGTTAAAGTTACTGTTAAGACCGACATTCATGAATTGGTCGGTGGTGCAGGAAAAGAGACAATCGTAGCGAGAGTTGGTAAAGGTGTGGTAAGTTGCATTGGTGCAGCTGAAACATACACTCAACTTTTGGAAAATCCAACTGCCGTTGCAGAAGAAATCATGAGAAGAGGGCTTGATGATGGCACCGCATTTGACATAGTTTCTGTCGATGTCGCTGATGTGAACATTGGCAAAAACTTGGGTGCTAAGCTTGAAATGGACGAAGCAGAAAAAGACAAACAGATTGCAAACGCAGTTGCAGAAAAAACAAGAGCAGCGATGGTTGCGGAAGAACAAAGATATAAAGCTAAAACTCAAGAGATGAAAGCTGCTGTTCTTGCTGCTGAGGCGGAAATTCCAAAAGCAATTGCAGGAGCAATAAGAGATGGAAAATTTGGAGTGCTTGATTATTATAAACTCAAAAACCTTCAAGCAGACACTGCAATGAGATCTTCAATAGCAGGAGTTGAACCTGACAGTGGAGATGGGGAGGCTTAATTATGCCAACATGGTTGTTGATATGTTTAATAGTTTTAGGAGCAATTTTGCTTTGTTTAATTGTTTTCTTTATGGAAAAAAGAAAAGAATTTTTAAAAAAAATCAAAGAAAAATTAAAAATTAAAAAGCCTACAAAAAAAATTAAAGAAAAAAAGAAAAATATAAAAGAAAATAAATCAGTTTCAAAATCAGATCAAGAAACAAAAACTCAATATGATGAAGAAATTAGTTTTTCGGAAAAAGAAATTATTATAAATGAAGATGGGCAGAAGCTTGAGTGTGAACCTTATCAGCCAGATCAAAGTTTTGAAACCACACCAAATTATGACGTTATTCAACCATCTTACAGAAGAAGACGATCGATGTTTGATCAAAGACGAGACTATAACAGAAGCCAAAATTTTGTAAAAACGCGAGAACCAATCAAAGATCAAATTAAAGCTTTGTCACCAGAAATGAAAGCGATTTTATTTGCTAATGTGCTTGATACAAAATTAGACAAAGAAGATAAATTTTAAAAAATAAGCAATTTTTTTGCTTATTTTTTTATTTTTTTTGCATTTTTTAATTATTTTTTTAATATATTATTTATTTTATTTTTTATTGTAAATTAATTATTCTAATTAAACATTTATTTTCATAATAATATAAGGGAGAAAAATAGATGTTTAATTTTTTTTCTGAATTAAAAAAAATTGTCGAAAAAGAAAAGCTTATTGAAAAATATAACATTATTAATATGTCGGGCAAAATTTTGTATGTTGAAGGACATAAAGGGATTTGTCAACTTTCAAAAGAAATCATCACTTTTAAAGTTAAAGGTGGAATAATTTTTGTTGAAGGGCAGAACATGATTTTAAATGAATTGAGTGAAACGACATTAAAAATTGTAGGCGACATCAAAAGAGTTGAGGCTATGTGATGAAACGAAAAAACTATCATCTTTTCAAAATCAAAGGTGTCAATCAAGAAAGATTTTTTAATGCTTTATCAAAATCTTTTTTTATATTTGATGTTGACAGAACAGATAAAACCCATTGTTCTTTTAAAGTCTTATTAAAAGACAAAGATAAAGTTCGATCTTTAATTCAAAACAATGGTCTTATGATTGAAGAAGAGTTTTCAAAAGGACCAATTTATTCTTTTTTTAAGTTTTTTTCTTGTTATGGAATATTGGCGGCTATATGTTTATGCTCTATTTTTTACTTTTTGCAATCATTTAGAATTGAGAGAATAGAAGTTTGGGGAGATTGTGACCAAGCCCTCGTGCAAGAATATATTGAAAACAATTTAAATACGAAATATAAAAACAAAATTGACTGTCAGAGCCTTGAAAGATCTTTAAGTGATCATTTCGAAAACTTTTCGTTTGTCAGTGTCGCTGTTGTTGGCCAAACACTTGTTGTCAATGTTAAAACATCAATTATTCCTCCTGAAATGGACAACGAATTTGAATCTATTATTTCAGAATATGATGGCATTGTAAGAGAAATCAACCTTATTCAAGGCACTCTTAAAGTTGAAGTAGGCGATATCATTCAAAAAGGACAAATTTTGGTTGAAGGCAAAGTTGTCAATTCAGAAGGAGAAGTGTTTAATTTAGAACCCAAAGCTGAAATAGTTTTGGAAATTTGGGCAGAAGGCGAAAGCACGCATTTTGATGAAGAATTGGTGACAACTAGAACTGGGAAAAAAGAAGTGGTGACAAGTGTTGTTTTGTTTGGACAAGAATTTTACACTAATAAAAAGCAAATTTCATTTTCACAATATGAAATGGAAAGTTTTTCAAAACCACTAACAAAAAATAATATTTTGCCTTTTATTTTGACAGAAAACATTTATTATGAAACAAAAACGGAAAAAATTGTTTCAAACTTTGAAGATGTAAAAGATGACTTTATTAATCAAGCAAAAGAAAACTGCTTGCAAAATCTTTCAAGTTATGCGATAATAAAGAACGAAAATTACAAAATTATTGAAGGTGCTGGTTGCACTACTGTTAAATATGTTATAACAGCAACTTTAAAGGTGAGTTAATGCAAGTTTATTCAAATAAACAAAAATTGATTAAAGCTAAACTATTGGAAGTGGCTCTTGAAAAAACAGGCAATTATGTCGACAATTTGGCTGTTGGCGTTTTATTTGTTTCTGCTTTAAAAATTAAAAAGTTAAACAAAAAAGCAAGGCAAATTAATAAAGTTACAGATGTGCTTTCTTTTCCTATGCTTGAAGGTAAAAAATTTGAATTTTTGCAAGATTGTGACGAAGAAAGAGACCCTTTTTCAAAAGAATTATATTTGGGAGATATTGTCATTTGCAAGACTCGCGCTAAAAAACAAGCAAAATTGTTTGGGCATTCTTTTGAAAGAGAAGTCGGTTTTTTGATGTTACATGGATTTTTGCATTTGCTTGGATTTGACCACATTAAATCAAAAGACGAAAAGCAGATGCAGAAACTTTCAGAAGAAATTTTAAATCAATGCGGAGTTTTAAGGGGAGATAATGTTTAAGTTTGGTTATGTTGCAGTGCTTGGAAAGCCAAACGCTGGAAAAAGCACTTTAATTAATCGTTTGGTAGGTGAAAAAGTGGCAATTGTTTCTGATAAGCCACAAACGACTCGCGATAATATTTTAGGTGTTTTGACGACAAAGGAGTTTCAACTCGCTTTTGTTGATACTCCTGGCATACATAAATCTGGAACATTTTTGGATAAATACATGATGAAAAATGTAAGGACAGCGAAGGCGAGTGCTGATGTTGTGCTTTATTTGATTGATTCCAGCAAACCTTTTGACAAGCAGGAAATTGAACATATTGACAAAATGAGAGCAGATGGGCTTGATGTCATTGTTGCGAAAAGTAAATGTGATAAGACAGCAAAAAATGAATTTGTTTGCGATGTAGAGTTTTCTTCTGTTACAGGAGAGGGACTGGACAAATTAATTAACAAAATTTTAGAAAGATTGACCCCCTCCAAGACTAAAAATTTTTTGTTTGATGAGGATGAGTTCACAGACAAACCTTTAAAATATTTTGTAGCAGAGTTTATTAGAGAATCTGCGCTTTTCTATTTAAATAAAGAAATACCACATGGTATTGCCGTTGATATAATTGAATTTAATGATAAACCGAGCGAAACTTTTATTCAAGCGGACATTGTTTGCTCAAAAGAAAGCCATAAAGGCATTATTATTGGCAAAGGCGGAGAAATGCTTAAAAAAATTGGTATGAAAGCCCGCCTGTCATGTGAGCAATTTTTGGGCAAAAAAGTAACGTTAAAACTTTTTGTGAAAGTTGAAAAAGATTGGCATAATAAACCAAGCAAACTTTCAACGCTTGGATATAATTAATCTTTGTCACCATTCACTTTTTTCTTCATATAGTGGTAATAGCAGTTTAACACGAAAGAGGAAAGCATGAGTGAAATTGGGCAGGTTATTTTTGGATTTTGTTTTATATTTGCAATGACAAGTCTTGGGGCTTTGGCGGTGTTTTTGTTTAAAAAAGAAGTGAATGACAGAACATCCGCACTTATCACAGGGCTGTCTGCAGGAATTATGTTTGCAGCGTCAATATGGTCACTAATTTTGCCAGCTATTGAGCAATCTGAAGGCTTTGGCGAGCTTTCTTTTTTGCCGGCGGCGATAGGCTTTTTGATAGGGTGTGCATTTATTTTGCTCGTTGATTTTGTTTGCAAACTTATAAATAAAGATCGTGGTCAATTTGGTATGAAAAAATCTAGTAAACTTTTTCTTGCCATGACCATTCATAATTTGCCAGAAGGATTGGCAGTTGGAGTTGCCTTTGGAAGTGCCTGGTCTCTTTCAGATCCATATTTGCTTGCGATGGCTTTAAGTTTGTCAATTGGCCTTGGTATTCAAAATATACCAGAAGGCGCCGCTGTTGCTTTGCCGATGAAAGAAATGACGGGCAGTAAGTTTAAAGGTTTTTTACTTGCAGTCGCAAGCGGAATCGTCGAACCCATTATGGCAGTTGTTGGTTTCTTTTTAGCTTCTTCAATAAGCGAAATTATGCCGTGGTTTTTAAGCTTCGCTGCTGGTGCAATGTTTTTAGTCATTTTGACAGAGTTGTTGCCAGAAGGCTATGAAAAAAACAAAACCTTTTGTGTTTGGTCAACAATTGTAGGTTTTGTTTTGATGATGATTTTGGATGTCGCGCTTGGTTAAAAAAAATCCTAACCAAGTTAGGATTTGGCAGGGGTGGAAGGAATTGAACCCTCGACAATGGTTTTGGAGACCATAGTTTTACCACTAAACTACACCCCTTTAAAATGACTTTTTAATTTTACCTTTTTTTTATAATATTGTCAATGAATTGTGAAGAAATTTAATTTTTGTTTTTATTTTTGTTTAAAAATTTGTTTTTCTTTTTGAAAGTGTTATAATTAAGCCATGAAATTGACAAAAATAGTTTCTAATTTATTAGATAGCAACACGTTTGTTTTAGAAAACCACGGCAAAGTGATTGTTTTTGATGCTGGCGTGGATGCCATGCAAGTGGCAAATGTCGTAGGGAATAAAAAAGTGGTCGCAGTCTTTTTAACACATGGCCATTATGATCACGCTTTTTTTGCAAATGGTTATGCTAAATTTTTTGGATGCAAAATTTATGCGTCCAAAGATATAAAAGATTGTTTATCTGATGCTGATAAAAATTATAGTGAAGGAGCACTCTCTTTATCAGACTTTTCAAATTTCATATTTTTAGAAAAAGACGGAAAACTTGAAATTGGTGAGTTTGAAGTGAAATATTTTTCAACGCCGGGGCATTCAAAATGCGGTATGAGTTTTTTAGTTGGAAATGATTTTTTTGTAGGCGACTTGGTTTTTAAGCAAGGCATTGGAAGAACAGATCTTTTTGGCGGAGATAAAAAACAGATGCTTGAAAGTTTGAAAAAAGTTCAAGGGATAAATTTTGAAATTTTACACAGCGGACATGGGGAAGATAGTTCTTGCTTAGAACAAGAACGCAATTTAAAAACATTTGTGCGCTTTCTTTCGCGTTAAAAAAAACGACAATCATGTCGTTTTTTTATAATTGAACTTCATCTATTGATTGAATTAGTTTTTTGGCAGCGTCGGCTTCATCTGTGGTGGTGTCCATCAATTTTTTTAATTCCTTCTTAAAACATTCACAATATTTTCCGTCAACCACACCTTCATCATGGCACTTTGAGCAAGAATAAACAGGTTTAATAGATTCAATGCCAAGTGAAGACAACCTTTTGTTCATGGCCTCTTCAATTTTTTGGAGTTTGGTTTTGTCATGTTCTATTCCAAATGCTTCATCTTTTGCAAGCGCAATTGTTTCAGCATTATATTGCTGATAAAGTTTTTTAAATTCATCATCTTGCAAAGCTGAAACAAGAGCGTTTTTAGCTTTTAACTCTGCGCTGTATTTTCTCTTTTGTAAAATTGCCATTGCTTCTTTTTGCTTCTTGGCAGTTTTTATTTCTTCCGACACAAATGATTTGCCAGCGATAGGGTATGATGAAGAATTTGCAAAAGTTGAAGTTTTTGGTGTTTGCTTTTTA
Organism: uncultured Clostridia bacterium; assembly: GCA_944350115.1. Lineage (GTDB taxonomy): Bacteria > Bacillota > Clostridia > Christensenellales > UBA1242 > Caccovivens. The sequence continues at coordinate 24,599 of CALVNZ010000008.1, forward strand.
GCCTCTTCAACATTTTTCACGCCTTTTTCATTCCAAGTGGCTAAAAGACGATTCATGTATTGCAACGGATTTGTTTTATCAACGGCAAGACTGGACGCATAATTTATAAGATCATCACTTACATTCCAAATGCTTTTCCATGTTTTAAACATTTCTCTGTCAAAGCTGTTGACTTTTCTGGATAAACCAAGAGATTCTAACACCGATTTTATTTCTTCATCGTTTCTGACGATTTGCCACAAATATTCTTCCAAACTTTCGCAAGTTAGCACGCCAAGTTTGTAAAGTTTTTGCATTAAACTGTTCATGCCTTCCAAGTTTCTTATTGATGATTTAAAAGCATAATCTGCAATTTTTAACACTGCTTCTGCATCAAAACCCATTAAAAGCCAAGGGGAAATGTAAGAATCAATTTCACTGTCAACTGATTCATAAAACAGGCCTAATTTGCGATTGATTTCTTTTGCAAGTTCGCGCATTGATTCTTGTGTTAGCATGTGATCTTTAATTTCTGAAACAGAAAACTTGCGAGCAGAATAAAAACTTTCCAAGAGAGAATCTAATTTTTCAAATCCGCCCCTTTTTTTCATGGATTTTGCAACAAAAAGTATTGCTTCATCATCAAAACCAAGGTCTCTTGTCCACTTTTGATAAAGCGCCCTTTCTTCAATGTAAGAGTTTCGCTTTATTCCAAGTGCCGTTAAAATTTGAGCTAGGTTGGAAGTGCTTTCTTCCATTTGACAAAGTTTTTCTTCAACTTGTTTGACCGTTAAAGCACCTTCATTTGCCCAATTTCTTGCAACTGTTAATATATAATTATAACCAACAGGTTTTTGCTTTGAATCAATGCAATATTTCATAATCATAATCAAAGCTTCCTGTTCCATGTGCGACCTTTCTAAAAAGTCATAATATTCACCATATTCTGTTTTGGTTATTTCGCGTTTGCCTTCAAAAAGCGCTTGCGCTTGACGGTTAAAAGTTTCGTATTTTTCAGGCTTATAAAGTTTTGTCCCATTGAATATGTTTTTTAATGGGTTATATAGAATTTCAATAGGGTGGGTGGAAAGCACTTGAACAAGGCCTTGTTCTTCCCAATATCTAAAAGCAGACTCAACATCATCTTCTGTCATGTTGAGTTTTTTTGCAAAGTTTTCAAGCGTGTTGTCAATTTTTAAACCGCTAGATGCCAAAAACAAACCATAAAGATAACATTTTGTGCATTCTTCTGGTGCCGAAGGCATGAAGGAATCTATGAAAACATTGTCGATTTCTGTTTTATTATTTGCCACCATTTCGGTTGAAAATTTACAAAAAGCCATATTTATTTCTCCAAACAAAATAAGTTTATCACAAAAATTTAATTTGTCAAAGAATTTTCTTTGTTATTGAAAAATATAAATACAATATGAAAAAGTTAAAATATGTTTTATTATCAGTGCTTTTTATCTTGCCTTTTTTTTGTTTTGCAGGATGTCAAGCAAGTGAGCAAAATTTAAATAACTATGAAATTGTCATAACTTATGACAATCAAACTCAAACTGCCCAAGCAGGAATGGTGGTTGATTATGTGAACAACTCTTCAAATGTTTTGAATTTTGTCATGTTTCATCTTTATCCTAATGCTTTTTCAGAAAGCAACGATGGCATGGTTTGTTCAACAGCAAACGAAGTCAAAACCTATCCAAATGGGAAAAGTTTTGGGGGAGTTGAAGTTTTGTCAGTAAAAGTTGATGGCGAAGAAAAAGATGTTCAAATTGTTGATGAAGAACAAATGCTTTTGCAGGTTGATTTAAATGAAGAGCTTTTCCCAGATGAGAGAGTAAAAATACAAATAGATTTTGCGCTTACGCTTCCGAATGCGAATCATAGATTCGGCTATGGTGATGGCGCTGTAAATTTTGGAAATTTTTATCCAATCGCGTGTGTGTATGATGACGAAAAAGGTTTTTCAACTGATTCTTATTCGTCAAATGGCGACCCATTTTTTTCTGACTGCGCAAATTATAATGTGACGGTGAGTTATCCTGATGATTACACAATCGCTTGCAGTGGCGATAAAGTTGTCACAAAAAATAATGGAGATTTAACTTCAACGACCATAGTTTCAAACAATATTAGAGATTTTGCATTTGTGCTTTCAAATCAATTTTCTGTGCTTTCAAAAACGACTAATGGTGTGGAAGTAAAATATTTTTACTATAACGATCAAAATGCAGAAAAATCTTTAAACACTGCTTGTAAGGCCATTGAAAAATTTAGCGATATGTTTGGAGGCTATCCTTACAATTCATTTACTATTGTAGAAACAAATTTTGTCCATGGCGGTATGGAATATCCAAGGCTTATCATGATTTCGGATTTTTTAAAAAGCGAGGATTATGATTATGTCATTGTGCATGAAACTGCACATCAATGGTGGTATGGCCTAGTTGGCAATGATGAGTTTAATGAAGCATGGCTTGATGAAAGTTTGACAGAATATTCGACGGTGCTGTTTTTCGAAGCATGCCCTGAATATAATCTCTCATATTCGCAAATTGTGAGCGGAGCAAACAACACTTATCAATTCTTTTTGCAAATATACAAAAAAATAAATGGCAGTGTGGAAACATCAATGTTAAGATCATTAGATGAATTTGACACTGAACCAGAGTATGTCAACAATATTTACGCAAGGGGAGTTTTAATGTTTGATGCGTTGCGTTCACAAGTCGGCGAAAAAAAGTTTTTAAGTGCGCTTTCCACTTATTTCGAAAAGTTTAAAAATAAAATTGCCACCACAGCAGATTTTATTTCCGTGTTTGAAGACAAGTGTGGCAGACAAATGGAAGGCTTTTTCAATAGCTGGCTTGAAGGAGAAGTGGTTTTTATTGAAAAATAAAAAACAGCAAATTATTGCTGTTTTTTTTGTTACCAACGACCGCCTCCGCCACCGCCAAGGCCTCCGCCACTTCTGCCTCCGCCACCGCCGAAGCTTCCGCCGATTACACGACCTATCGTAATTATTTTTCCAAAAGTTGTTCCAAGCATTCTGTTGAGAGCAAGATTGTAAGCATTGAGCGAACCTAACAGCCTAATGCTAATGTAAATTCTCAACATGTCATCTGCGCCAATATACCATTTTGGAACTGGGATTTCAATGTCTTTAAATTTTTCTATCCAAACTCCGCTAATTCCGAACACATAAGCAAAGGGAAGCACATCATAAAACATTTCAGGATTTTCTTGTGCTAATTTTTCTATGCGGTCTTTTTCCGTCAATAAAATAAATTTTCTTAAACCGAGTATTCTTCCTACTTCTTTGTTTTCTCCTTCTATTCTGTCATTAAATGCTAGTGCCAAAACAACTAATATGAATAATAAAATAGGAAGCGTGATTGTGTTGTAAAGTGGGTTTGAATATGAATTAAAACAAAAATATGCAAAAACAACATAAGTTCCTATTATAAAAGTTAAGCCAAGCAGCCAAGTCATAAAGTGACTAAATTTGCCCATGGTTAGTTTTCTTGTTTGAGCATAAAGTATCATTTTGGCAGATAAGAAAAGACCTAATCCAATCAATATGCAATCAAAAATTCCAATTTCCACGAACAACACTTGGCGTGAAGTAAAATAGAATACAAGTGCGCTCATCAAAGCAAAAATTACTAAATAAAAGTTTTTAAAAGCATTTATTTTTGATGAGAAAAATTTCTCGTTGTCGTTTTTAATTAAATCTTTTGTGGAATTGATGGCTTTTGCAACGGTCATATTTTCACTTGCTAGATCAAATTCTGTGACATCTTTTGGAAACATCGCTTGAAAAATTGATTTTTCATAGTCTTTCATTTTATCGTCAGCGTCTTTAATTTTGACAATTATTGTTTTTCCGTCAGTGTCTTTGATGTTTACATAACCTTTGCTTGCCCAGTAAACAAACAAAGCACTGACTTCTCCACGGTCACTTGCTCGATCGATAATGTAACCTGCGTCTGCTGGCGTGATGCCTTCAGGAGCCGTAAATTCAACAACTGGGATGATTCGTTTTTTATGGTTTTGCGTGAAGAACACAATAAGCGCTGTAAGCAAGACTGCTAAAGTTAAACCAAGCAAAACATAATCCACGACAAATGATTGTTTTTCTGTGACAAAGAAACCTTCTTCAAATAATGTCCTTGCAGTTATTCCATGGTTTGCTGGAAGTGTGCCATCATAAGTGAATGAAACGGAAGAGTTCGTGAGAGGAACTTGCAAAACAATATCTTCATTGTTTGTTCCAATGTAAAAGTCTACCAATCTATCTTCAACTGGTTTTTCAAATGTTAAGTTTATTGTCACATTTGAAATAGTTGTGTCCCAGCCATCGCCTACAAAATTATAATAAAGCTGATCAAATGATGTGATTTTATCGTCGCCAAGATGAATGATGTAAGAAAGTTCGTATCGCATATTTTCATCTGCATAAGAGTAAGGGTCGCCGATTTGTATTACATATCCTTCTGATGAAACTTGTGTTTTGTATTTTGTTGAACAGTAAATGTCAGTTAATTCTATTTCATATGTTTCGTGTTTTTCTTTACCATTTTCTAAATAAGCAATTTTTTGATATTTTGGCATAGTTCTATAAATGCCATGACTTAAAACATCAAAATTTACATCGATTGTTTCATGGATTTTTATAGAGTTGTCTTCACGAATTTCAGCATTGATTGTCATTTGTGTTATTTGATATTCATTAGAATTATCTTCTAATGTAGTAGAGAAGTTGTAATTAAATATAAACAACACAAAAAATATTATTATGATTGACAACAACATAATAAAAGGAAATTTTGCTTTTATGCCTTTTTTATTCATAATTTTATTATACTACATAAAATTTTAAAATAAAATTGTTTTATTAATGATTTTCTTGTTCTTATTAAAAAAAATATCAGTTGAGGTCTTTTTTGGTGGATCGCCAGGGGAGCGCCGTATGAGGCGTTTGCCGGGAGGCAAACAGATGCCGAATGGCCCAAACT
>CALVNZ010000009.1 GCA_944350115.1 uncultured Clostridia bacterium
TGGTAGAGATGAGTGGACTCGAACCACCGACCCCCACCTTATCAGGGTGGTGCTCTAACCGGCTGAGCTACATCTCTATATGGTTTGTTTTAACGAGTTTAGCAACTCTCGTTGGTATGCTCAAAGTGGTCAAATTCACCTTATCAGGGTGGTGCTCTAACCGACTGAGCTACGCGACTATATATGATTGTTTAACTTAGATTTTTTGTAAGGTGTCCCCACCTTAGAAGAACCTGCCTGTCGGCAGAACCTTAGCGTTCGGTTTCTTACGAAACCTCGGCAACAGGGTGGTGCTCTAACCGACTGAGCTACGCGACTATATATGATTGTTTAACTTAGATTTTTTTGTAAGGTGTCCCCACCTTAGAAGAACCTGCCTGTCGGCAGAACCTTGGCGTTCGGTTTCTTACGAAACCTCGGCAACAGGGTGGTGCTCTAACCGACTGAGCTACGCGACTATTTAATAAGCCAGCCTTTTGCAAGGCTGACTTTATTATACATGATATTGTTAAAATTTGTCAATTATTTTTATGAAAAATTTATTTGTTTTTTGAAAATTATAATAAAATTTGTTATGAATTTGCTTTAAACTTTTTAAATTTAGTTGCCAAACAAATTTGAATCTAAAAATTGTGGCTCACTTGACAAATAAATCCCCAATTTTTTTACCGTTGCTTCATCTGATGGGGCAAGAATGAAAGTTGAATGTGCTTCACAAGTTTTTAATTTTGGAAGAGCATCTATGCATTTTTTTGCGTTCGGAGATTTTATTGCTGTTATAGATAAAGCAATAAGCACATCATCTAATGTTAATTGTGATGCCGATGATCCTAAGAACTCCGTTTTTAGTTTTAAAATTGGCTTTAAAATTTCGTCACTAATCAAAGGTTTGTCTTCAACTTTTGCAAGAACTTTTAGTGCATTTAATATTGCGGCCCCTGGGGCAGAAATTAAAGTTTTAGATTTGCCAGTCAAAATTTCGCCATTTGGAAGCTTTATCGCAACGCAAGGGAATCCTGATTCTTTACTTACGCGTTTTGCAACTTGTGCAACGTCTAAATCATTAGGGGAGATTTCTAGCTCGTTTAAGAGCATTTTCATTCTGTCTACTGCGTCATAAGGCGTTTGACCTTTTTTGTAAGCGCAAGCATAAGAATAGTATCTTCTTAAAATTTCCCGAAGGCTTGCTTCACAAGCTGCTTGGTCGTCGATAATTGCGAAACCAGCCATATTCACGCCCATGTCAGTAGGGGAAAAATAAATATCTTTTCCAGAAATTTTTCTCAAAATATTTTTTAAAACAGGGAAAACTTCGATGTCTCTATTGTAATTTACTGCCAATTTTCCATAATGATTGAAGTGATAAGGGTCAATCATGTTGACGTCTTTAATATCGGCAGTTGCTGCCTCATATGCAACATTTACAGGGTGTTTTAATGGCAAATTCCAAATAGGGAATGTTTCGAACTTTGCATAACCAGCTTTTATGCCACGTTTATTCTCATGATAAAGCTGACTTAAACAGGTGGCAAGTTTCCCACTTGATGGCCCTGGCGCTGTTACAACAACAAGAGGTCTTGAAGTTTCTATGTAATCATTTGCTCCATATCCTTCTTCTGAAACTATTGTGTCTATGTCATTTGGATAGCCTTTTGTGTATTTATGGAAATAAACTTTTTCACCTCTATTTTGTAAAAGTTGAGCAAATTTTTGAGCAGAAGATTGCCCTTTATACAATGTTATAACAATAGAAGAAACATACAGTCCTAACTGACGGAATTTGTCAACTAGGCGCAAAACTTCGTCATCATATGAAAGACCTAAATCTGCACGTATTTTGTTTTTTTCAATGTGATTAGCCGAAATACACATAATGATTTCAACCTTGTCTTTCATCTTTTCAAGGAGTTTAATTTTCACTCCTGGGTCAAATCCAGGCAAAACTCTTGATGCGTGCAAATCGTCAAAAAGTTTGCCACCTAATTCAAGGTAAAGTTTCCCTCCAAATGAGTTTATTCTCTTTTGAATATGTTTTTGTTGTAATTCTAAATATTTTTTATTGTCAAAAGCTTTTTTCATACGTACACCCCACAAATAAAGTATACTCAATTTTTTAAAAACCCCATAATCATTTGCAAAGATTTTTAAAAAAATGTAAAATCAATTATGCAATAAATTAAAAGAGAGATTTACATGAAAAAGTTTTTGATTTTCACAGTTACGGCAGGCAATGGGCACAATTCTGCAGCCAATGCAGTTAAAGAACAATTAGAAAAACAGGGAGCAGAGGTTAAGGTTGTAGACCTTTTACATGAATTCTGCAAAAGCAAAAGTTTTATTTGGGTTCAGGAAACAGGTTATGGAATTGCAGTAAAATATTTAACACGTGTTTATAATTGGTTTTTTAGACACTATCAAAAAGCTGATCCAAAAAAATATTATAAGTCGCCAGTTCAATCAGGATTGTATAAATTTTATGATAAAGTTTTAAAATTAATTTATTCTTATAAACCTGATTCCATCTTTTGCTCACATTTCTTGCCAGCTATCATGATAAGCAATTTGAGAAAAATTTATCCTATTCCAGCTACTACTTTTGCAGTTGTTACAGATCATACAATATGTCCATTTTGGGAGGCGGCAACAGGGATTGATTATTTATTAATTCCTAGTGAAAAATATATTCCTACAATGATTAAAAAAGGCTATAAAAAAGAACAGTTGCTCCCTTTTGGTATTACTGTAAAACACAAATTTTCAAAAGCAATAGATAAAATAAAGGCAAGGGAAATTTTACATTTACAAGACAATGTTTTTACTATATTTGTTATGTATGGTGGTGGATTTTGGAGCGGAAATTATAATATAGTTAAAAATATATTAAGAAACATCAAAGATAGGCAAATGCAAATTATTGTTGCAAATGCAAGAGATGTAAAAGGCAAGGAGAAAATTGAAAAATTAAAAAAACCGTCTTGCGTTAATTTGTTGAATCTTGGCTTTGTCGACAATGTTGAATTAATTATGAGCGCATCCGATATAATAATTGGTAAAGCTGGAGGTCTATCTACTACAGAGGCTGTAAATATTGGACTTCCTATTATTTGTTGTGCAAATTTACCAGAACAAGAAAAGGCTAATGCGGATATGTTGGTGAATGAAGGCGCTGCGAAACAATATAAAAACGATAAGGAATTGATTGCTATTTTAAGAAGTTTGTTAAATGATCCAAAACAACTTGTTGAAATGAGAGAAAATGTTAAACGCATTAGAAGACCATATGCAACAAAAAAGGTTGCTGATGAGATGATGGCTTGCTCTTGTGAATATCCTGAAATAGAAGTAGACTATGATAAAGTCAATGATCAAATTAAAAAAATGCTTAAAAAAACCAAGTCGAAATAGGCTTGGTTTATTTTATAATTTCATAAATTTCTCGAATCAATTCTTTGTGAGAATTGTTTAACATGCGTCCTTCCGCGAGGCCGTGTAACATTTCTTGGGTTTCCATCCTTAAATAAGATGCGTTGTTTAATGACAATATTTTAATGTCGTGTAAGTTGTCCAGTCTGTCGCATAGTTTTAGTAGTAGGGCATCATCAGAAAGCTTTATAATTGATTTTGATAGATAATCAGCTTTGCTTTGATCGGCGTGTTTTAAACCTTTGGGAAGTGTTAATTCCTTAACCAAACCTGCGACTTTAGGCCCAAAATTTTCAGCAATTTCTTCTAGTGTTGTGTCCGTGTCTTCAATGCAATCATGCAACAGAGCGGCAGAAAGCACATTTTTGTCTTGTGTAAATTTTTCTGCCAAAATAAAAACTCTTATAGGGTGGTGAATGTAAAGTTCGCCCGTTTTTCTTTTTTGACCAATATGTTTAGAATTGGCAAATTTTAAAACATTCTTATATTCTGATTTTAAAATAGCGTTATATGCTTTTTCCATATAGTTATTATAACAAAATTTTACAATTTGTCAATTTAGGTTTGAATGAAAATGCTTTAATTACAAAAAATAGGTTTGTGCAAAGTTTATATTTTTTAATTCCAACATTCTTTATTCTATTGTTGCTGTTGCCAATTTTCTTGGGACTTAAAGTGTCCTATAATATTTTAGAAAACAGCGGAGCGTTTTGTTTGTATGTTTTTAAAATTAAAATTAAATATTTTTTATTTGAAATTCATGGTCGTCAAATAAAACTAAAAAACGAAAAACAAACAACTGAAAAAGATATTGAATTTAACTCCCCAGAAATTGCCTTGCTAGAAAACTTTGGAAAAGAATTAAAGAGTAAAGCTAGACTAAAATTTTTTGAAATTTATTATCACATAGGGCTTGACGATGCTTATTTAACAAGTATGGTTTGCGGTTATATAAACATCATATTATTAATTTTATTTACTAAGATTAAAGATAATAGGCCGACTGCATCGTTGGGTGTGTATGACAATATTTCATACAATGCAAAAAGGTTTGAAGTGGCTTCAAATATTTGCATAAGTCTTTCTTTGTTTGATGTTGTATATTCTTTTTTAAATTCGCTCATTCTAAGTAAGAAATCAAAGCAATAAAAGAATATGTGTGAATTATGAAATAATACACACAAGATATGGGGGTATTATGAAGTTTTATACCGAAAACGAGTCTTTAAATAAGTTGATTAATTCTTCTATGGACAAGATTAAAACAATAGTTGATTCTTCAACGATTGTTGGTGAAAAAGTGACAACTGATGACGGAACAACCATCATTCCTATTTCAAAAGTTAGCGTTGGTTATGTCGTCGGTGGTGGCGAATATGCAGATTTATCTTCAAGAAGGGTGGCAAATCATTTTCCTATGGCAGGGGGTTCAAGCGGTGGCATGAGTGTAACTCCCGTTGGTTTTTTGATTGAATCAAATGGTGAAATTAATTTTGTAAATGTTGAAAATAAATCAGTTTATCAAACAATATTAAACATGTTTAATACTCTTCTTATGAAAGTGGAAAAAGCGGAAAAGGACGCTGTGAAAAATGAAAAAGATTAAATCTGTTTTAGCAGTATCATTGATTTTTTTGCTTGTATCTGCGATGTTGTTTTCGTTTTTTTATTCCGCATTTAGATTAACTTTTGTTCATGCAAACGCACAAACTGATTATATTGCAACTCCTTACACTTCTGCCAAAGCTATGTGCTTAATTGAGGCTGAAACTGGCAGAGTTTTAGCAGAAAAAAATGCAGAAACATCTTTGCCAATGGCCAGCACAACAAAAATTATGACTGCTATTACAGCAATTGAAAATTGTGAAGATTTGGACACGCCTTTTGTTATTGATGAGAAAGCGGTTGGCGTTTCTGGCACTTCTATGTATTTGCGTAAAGGAGAAACTCTTTCAATGAGGGATTTGCTTTATGCGCTTATGACTGTATCAGCAAATGATGCGAGTGTTGCAATTGGTATGCACGTTGGGGGAACGATTGAAAGATTTGTAGATTTAATGAACTTTACAGCTTATAAAATAGGCGCTGATTCAACTCATTTTGAAAACACGCACGGTTTAGATGAAAAAGGTCATTACACAAGTGCTCATGACTTGGCTTTAATTTCTGCTTATGCTCTGAAAAATAAAACTTTTAAAGAAATTGTTTCAACACAAAATATTAAAGTTGTTTCGGCGGAAGGTAAAACAAGATACCTGCACAATAAAAACAAACTTTTGCAAACTTTTGATGGAGCAATAGGCGTTAAAACTGGTTATACTGATGACGCTGGCAGATGTTTGGTGTCTGCTGCTGAAAGAGATGGAATGCGACTTGTTTGTGTTGTTTTAAATTGTGGGTCTATGTTTGAAGATTGTTCTAAACTTTTAGAGTGGGGATTTGCAAATTATAAAATGGTCAATCTTTGTGAAGGTTTAGTCTTGCCAAAAACTTTGCCAATTGAACAAGGCGAACTTAATGAAGTGGAAATTGCAAGCAAAGGATCGTTTTATTTTCCTTTAAGTGAAGACGAAAAAGAAAATGTGGAAATTAAAGTCGAGTTATTGAATTCATTGATTCCGCCTATGGATGAAGGAAGTAAGGTTGGAACTTATGAAATATATTTCAATAATGAGTTGCGTTTTTCAGGAGAAATTGTTACAATTAAAACCGTAAGGACAAGAACACTTGCGCAACGGTTGCAGGACATTCTTGAAAAATGGTAAGACAAATGAGATTAAACAAATTTTTAAGTGCGTCTGGCGTCGCTTCAAGACGCAAAGCCGACCAAATGATTTTGGCTGGTGAAGTTGAAGTCAATGGTTTGATAGTAACAGAATTAGGGCAAAAAATAGATGAAAAAAAAGATCTGGTGAAAGTCGGAGGAAGCGAAGTTCGTCTTCCTCTTTCACATGTTTACATAAAGCTTAACAAACCTAAAGGCTATGCTTGCACGGCAAGTGATGAAAAGGGCAGAAAAACCATTTATGATCTTGTCAAAACCGAAGAAAGACTTTTTTCTATTGGTCGTTTAGATTATGACACAGAAGGACTTATAATACTCACCAACGATGGAGATTTTGCAAATAAGGTGGCGCATCCTAATTTTGAGATTGAAAAAGAATATGTCGCGACCGTTGTTGGTGCAATGAAAGAAAGTGAATTTGCTGTTTTAAGAAAAGGTGTTGTCGTTGATGGCGAGCGTATGCCTGGGGCAAAAATTAAGCCCGTTTCTTTTGATGGGAAGGTTACAAAAGTTAGTGTCATTATTGATGAAGGTAAAAACAGACAAATTCGCAGAATGTTTGAGGCAATTGGAAGAGAGATAAAACTTCTTAAAAGAGTGCGTGTTGGAGCAGTTAAGCTTGGTGGATTAAAACGCGGAGAATTTCGAGATTTGCGTGAAGACGAAATTTCCAGTCTTATGGAGGGGAAATGAAAGTTGCAATCATTGGCGCCGGTGCAGCAGGGCTTATGGCGGCAGCGCAAATTGTTTCAAAAGGGCATGAGACGATAGTTTTTGACGGGAACGAAAAGTGTGGTAAAAAAATATATATAACAGGTAAAGGGCGTTGTAATTTTACTAATCTTTGCGACAATCAAACTTTTTTAGATAATGTTATACGTGGGCGTAAATTCATGCAAAGTGCGCTTGCAAATTTTTCGCCGTATGACACGGTGGATTACTTTGAGTCTTGGGGGCTTAAAACCAAAGTAGAAAGAGGAAATAGGGTTTTCCCATTTTCAGACAAGGCAAGTAATGTGACTGCAACTTTGTTAAAGGCTTGTCAAGGCGTTAAATTCAATTTAAATCACAAAGTATCTTCAATTTTTAAAAGAGACAATCAATTTAGTGTTGATGGTGAAATTTTTGATCGAGTCGTTTTAGCGACTGGTGGGAAAAGTTATTCTGCAACAGGAAGTGATGGTTCTGGATATAATTTGGCTTCAAGATTTGGGCATAAAATCGTTGATTTAGTGCCGGCGCTTGTCCCAATTGAAGTTGAAGAAAAGTTCGTTGCGGATTTGCAAGGGTTAAGTTTAAAAAACGTTTTGTTAAGTTGCAATTTAGGGAATAAAAAAATTGCGGAATTTGGAGAAATGCTTTTTACTGACAAAGGTGTTTCTGGACCGATTGTTTTGTCTATGTCAAGTCGTATTAATCGAGAAAAATGTAAAAGTTTAAATATTGATTTTAAACCTGCACTTTCTATGGAAAAGCTTGAAGCTAGGCTTTTAAGAGAATTTGATGCAAACAAAAACAAGCAAATCAAAACGGTTATGACAAGCTTGTTGCCATCAAGACTTATCGGTATTGTTTTGCAAAGGGCTAATGTAGAAAGTGACAGACCTGTTCAATCTATAACTGTAAAGGAACGAAAATCAATATTAAGTCAATTAAAATGCTTTACTTTGACTTTTAAAAAGTTGTATCCTATTGATAGCGCAATTGTTACAAGTGGTGGTGTAGCACTTGAACAAGTTAATCCAAAAACAATGGAAAGCAAAATTGTCGATGGACTTTATTTCGCCGGAGAGATTTTAGATATTGACGCTCTTACAGGTGGTTTTAACTTACAAATAGCATTTTCAACGGCAAACGCGGTTGCTGAAAATTTTTAAGGGGGCGGAAATGTTTCATTTTATTAGAGGTTTAGCATATCTTCCAATGGCAATGGTTTATCCAACAAAAATTGTTGGAAGAAAAAATTTGCCAAAGGGAAAGGCTATTATAACCATGAACCACACATCAAATCTTGATGCGATTGTTTTTTTGTTAAACACATATGAAAAGAAATATTTTCTTGCAAAAAAAGAGCTTTTTAAGTCTAAAGCTCGCAGTTGGTTTTTGAAAAAAATGGGCGCCATTAAAATTGATCGTGCTAGCGCGGATGTTAATGCTATAAAAGAGGCTTTTTCTGTTCTCAAAGCAGGCAAAAAGTTGGTTATTTTTCCAGAGGGAACCAGAAACAAATCAGATGATCTTGCTTTGCAAGAAGTTAAACATGGTGCAGCCATGATAGCTATAAAAACAAAAACACCAATTGTTCCATTGTGGATAAATAACAGACCAAAATCCTTTCGTATGACTAAAATATTAATTGGTAAGCCTTATGAATTGTCTGAATTTTACGGTCAAAAATTGACAGATGAAGTTTTGGGTAAGGCAAGTGAAATAATAGCCGAAAAACTTAACGAATTAAAAGAAGAGGCTAAAAAGATGTTTAATAAAAAAGAGAGAAAAAATGGAAAAGCAAAAGTTTGATTTAGAGGCTGTTGAAAACACTTTTTTAAATGCAAAAGCGGGCGATTTGCATAGTGGTGTAGTCGTAATAAAACGAGATGATGGTGTGATTTTTAATATTGGTGGGAAACGCGATGCTTTTATACCTGCCAATGATTTTGACAATTTTGAAGAAGTTAAAATTGGCGATAGATTTAAAGTGGTTATTACTAAGAGTAGAAACGAAGAAGGCCTTATTGAAGCTTCTAAAAGAGATGCTGATGCACTAGTTGTAGGCATGCAAAATGCCCAAAAACTCAAACTTGGAAGTGTTTTTACATTTGTTCCAATTGATGCTAAACACGGATTAAATGGGAAAATGGGGGATTTTGATATATTTGTGCCAAAAGACGAAGCAAGCATGCGTTGGATTGATCTTAAAAGTCTGGTAGGCAAGCAACAGGAAGCGATTGTGACAGAACTCGATCGTGATAATAAAAAAATCATTGCTAGTTGCAAATTGTTACAAGAACAAGTACAAGAAAAAAATGAAAGGTTGTTTTGGAGTTCTATTTTTATAAATAAAATTGTTAAAGGCAAAATTAAAAAGATTTTAAATTATGGTGCATTTATTGATGTTGACGGAGTGGACTGCTTTATTCATATTTCTGATATGTCATATAATAGGATTTCAGACCCAAACGAAGTTTTAAAAGAAGGCGAAATCTTGCAATTTAAAGTCATAGAAGTTGACAGAGAAAACAAAAAAGTTAAATTAGGCTTGAAACAAATTCAAACAGATCCGATGGAGACCGAAATTGCAAAACTTGAAGTTGGCGGGATATATGAAGGTGAAGTTGTTAAATTGTTGGCGTTTGGTGCAATAGTTAAATTAAGCGGTGGCGTTAGTGGCTTGTTGCACATTTCTGAAATCACAGATCGCAAAAATGCATCTTTGCATGAATTTGTGCATTTAGGGGATGTTTTGAATGTTAAAGTTTTAAACAAAGATTCGCAAAATAAAAAAGTTTCCTTTGGACTTGTTGAAAAAGAATAAGAAAAGAGCTTCGCAAAATTGCGAAGCTTTTATTTTGTTTTAATCTTTTTTATTTTTTCAAACCACATTTTTTCATCTATGCCAAATTCGCTTAATAAATCTTGACTGTAAAAGTAAAATAAATCAGAAACATCACAATTGGATTGAAATTTGTCTTTAAGAGATTCTTTTTCGCAAATGGAACGCAATTTTTCAGGTGAATTTTTTGTAGAAGTTATAGAAAGTTGTCCTTTATCTTCATAATATTTTGTCATCAAGGTGGCATCAAGGCGATCTATCATTTTGCAAAATCTCGCTTCTTTGGTTTTTGATTCGTTAAATTCGTCAATTAAATAAAGAAATTCTTTGTCCAGTTTTAAATCGTTCACAAAGAAATCTCGGGCTTTTGCTGTTGCGATTTGCTTGTCTTGCTTGTCGAAGGGGGTTAAATCACCTATATATACTTCTTCAAATTCGTGTATTACAAGCATTTTTAAAATTTTTTCGAGATTTAGTTTAGCTTTTGTTTCTTTTTGAATCGTTAAAGCAAGCAGGCAACAACTCCATGAATGTTCTGCTACGCTTTCAATTCTTTCTGCGTTGGCTCCCCAAAAAATAAAACCTGATCGCAAAAGATTTTTTAATGGCATTATTTTGTAATATAATTTTATTGCTTTTATCATTTAACAATCCTTTAAAAATTTATAAAATTAAAGTTGGACAAGTCTTTTCGTTTGTTTTAGTTGACTTTACTGCCTCTACAAAAATTTTTAAATTAACTTATATTATTTATAAAATTAAATTTTTGGAGCTGGTGATGGGACTCGGACCCATGACCTTTCGATTACGAATCGAATGCACTACCAACTGTGCTACACCAGCAAATTTTTTAAACATTTTATATTAACACATTTTTGTTGAAAATATCAAGCGTTATAATAATATTTAATTGCTTGTTTTTGTAAAATGTGGTAAACTATTTTATAAGTAAAAAGCAAAATACAAAAAAATATTTGAGAAAATGTTTGGCTTTTACATATTAAGAATTTTTCTACATAGAATCAAAAATACAAAATATTTTGTGTATTATGTCATAAAGCACACAAAATATACGGAGGGCGATTATGTTTAATATTGCGATTGATGGAACAACCAGCAGTGGTAAAAGCACTATCGCGCGTTTGCTTGCAGAAAAATTGAAAATGAAAAGATTTGACACAGGCGCGATTTATCGTGGTATAGCTTGTGGATATAAAAGAGAATATATGTCTTTTTCGGCAAGTAATTTAAAAAAATTTATCGCTACATTAAAATTGAAAGTTGAATTTAAAAGTGGCGAACAACATGTTTTTATAAATGGAATCGATGAAACTCCTAATCTTAGAACGGAAGAAATAAGTTTGCTTACTTCTAAAATTTCTCCATACAAATTTGTGCGTGAAGCGGTTTTGGATTTGCAAAGAAATTTTGCGTTAAATAATGAATGTGTTATGGAAGGAAGAGATATAACGAGTCATGTTTTGCCAAAAGCTGATATTAAATTTTTCTTAACGGCAACGCCGGAAGAACGAGCAAAGAGAAGGTTTGAGCAACAAAAAAATTCTCCGTCAGCGCATAGTTATGAGCAAGTTTTAGAAGATTTGAAAGAAAGAGATCGAAGAGATGAGAAAAGAAAATATGGCAAATTGCGTTTAGTTAAAGATGCTGTCTATATAGACACAACGGCTAAAAACACAGAAGAAGTTTTAAAGCAATGCTTTGATTTAGTCAAAGAAGAATTAGATTCAAGAAAAAACTGCATTGTTACTGGTGGAACTGGGCACATCGGCAATGTGTTGATTCGTAATTTAATTGAAAATAGATATAAAGTCACTGCACTTGTTTTGCCAAATGAAGACTTAAAGCCGATTGAAGGGCTGGATGTCAAAATTGTTTATGGTGATGTGACGGATAGAGAATTTATGTTTAAATTAATTAAACCGAAAGCTATTGTTTTTCATTTAGCTGGAATAATTGACATTGGTAATATTCCTTATGAAAAAGTTTACAATGTTAATGTTCAAGGCGCAAAAAATATTGTTGATGCTTGCGTCAAAAACAAAGCAAAAAAATTGGTTTACGCAAGCACCGTCAATATAATTGAAGCGGTAAAAGATGTGGTGCTTTTTGAACCTAGTGAACTAAAAGAAGAATTAGCAGAGGGGCCCTATGCACAAACAAAGATTGAAGCAACAAAATACATACTTGAAAAATATAGAACCGAGAATTTAGATGCCGTTATCGTTTATCCTTCGGCGGTTATTGGGCCGTTTGATTTTAAAATATCAGAAGTTGGACAAGTCATTTTGGATTTTATGAACAAAAAACTGTATGGCTATGTCAGTGGGGGATATAATTTTGTTGATGTGCGAGATGTGGCAGAAGGAATGCGCCTTGCTTCAATAAAAGGCGGAAAAGGCGAAAGTTATATTTTAAGTGGACAAATAACCTCTTTTAAGTCGCTTCTTCAAATTATTAATGCTAAACTTGGAAGGAAAAGATTGCCACCTAAATTTGCGCTTTGGTTTGTTAAATTGTTTGCAAAAGTTTCTAGTTTGTATTACAAATTAAGAGGTAAAAAACCCGTATTTAGTGCTTATTCTATTTCTGCATTTACAAAAAATTGTAATTTCTCCCATCAAAAAGCAACGACAGAATTAGGTTATTCTTCAAGGCCTGCAAAACAGAGCATTGAAGATTCAGTTGATTGGTTTATAGATAATGGTTATTATAAAAACAAATAAAAAGTGAAGAGTGGACAAAAGATGAGATATTTTAATATTGAAAACAATCGGATTACTTATAACTCAATTGCAGGAGATTGCTCGCGTTCGGTTTTGTTAAGGCAAATGCCAAAGTTTTTTATTGATAATTTTTTAGCTTCTCTTCAAGGAAAAGATGTTTTAGATGCTTGCTGTGGGATAGGTCAAATTTCTCAATATATGGCAAAAGCCGGTTTTAATGTTGAAGGCGTGGATATTGCAGAAAAGATGATTTTGCTTGCAAGTCAATCAACGCGGAAATGCAAATTCCAAACATTGGATGTTTTGAATCTTGCATCTGTGAAAAAATATGATGGGATTTTGGCACACGATTGCCTCTTCCATTTTTCTGCAAAACAGTGTAAAATAGTTTTAGAAAACTTTCATAAAGCTCTTAAAGATTCTGGCAAACTTTTGATTTCTTTTCCGGAAGGTTTTGGAGAAGGGTTTCAGCCATTGGCACCTGAAGTTCCTTATAGGCTATACATAAAAAGATATACAATGAAAGAAATTGAAGAATGCATGAATGGCTTGTTTCAAATCAATTCTATTTGGGCGCTTAATGAAATGGCTGATGAAAAATTTGTTGGGAAAAAAATCTTTTTATTGTTAAATAAAATAAGTTTTAAGGAGGAAGTATGAGCAATTTTTATTACACAAACACGCCTTTTGCTGAATCAGTAAAAGTTTGGTCTGGTGGTGATAAAGAAAAAGCTTTTTGTGTTATTTATTTTAAAGATACAGAAAGAATGGTTGTTAGTGTCGGCGGAAACCTTAAAGATAAAGAGACTCGAATAAAATTTTACCCTGGGAATCCAGCTTTTAACGCTTTAAAAGTTTTAAAACAAATGTTTGTTAACTACAATTTAAATCATGGCTTTTTTGGAGAAGTCGGTTCGGCACCAACAGGGAATAGCATTTATTTTTTAGAAAAACCTGATGCTTTTGTCGAAGTTGTGTTTGGCAATAATCCAAATGACGAAGAAAATGCTAACAAAATATACTTTGATTCTAAAAGTTATAAATTTGCTTCGGCTGGAAAAGCTTTTAGAAGATTTTTACAAGACATGAGAAACGTTGCGGAAAGGGAAGAAAAGAGAGAAGAGAAGAGCAAAGAAAGATAATAATTTATTAAGACAAACCACTTTTTAAAAGTGGTTTTTTAAATTTAGTTTTTTCAATATGCAAGTCAGCGCTGACTTGTAATCAAGAGAAATAAAAAAAACTGGAATAATCCAGTTTGTTTGGAGCTGGCGATAGGAATCGAACCTACAACCTGCTGATTACAAGTCAGCTGCTCTACCGTTGAGCCACGCCAGCATATCTTAACGAAAAGCTGTTAATATTGTATGTCAACTTTTTTGTTAAGGTGTTGCGATAAAGTGAAAATAAAAGATTTCACTTTTTTCATTTAATGGTGCCCTAAGGTGGAATCGAACCACCGACACAAGGATTTTCAGTCCTTTGCTCTACCGACTGAGCTATCAGGGCAAACTCCTTTAAAGGAGAATTTACGACAAATCAACGATGGCGACTCGGATGGGGCTCGAACCCACGACCTCTAGCGTGACAGGCTAGCGTTCTAACCAGCTGAACTACCGAGCCAAAAGGGGAAGTTGATTTGTCGTTCGCTTTCGCGATGGTGGGAAGGGATGGATTCGAACCATCGAAGACGAAGTCGACGGATTTACAGTCCGTTGCATTTGGCCGCTCTGCAACCTTCCCATGTCGTTTTTTACTTGATTGGTTGTGTCATTGTCTTTTTAAAAGACTGGTGGGCCTTCAGGGACTCGAACCCCGGACCGACCGGTTATGAGCCGGTTGCTCTAACCAACTGAGCTAAAGGCC